>CAZESP010000068.1:3687-23924 GCA_964515185.1 uncultured Alcaligenaceae bacterium | reverse complement strand
CATCACTGCGGCGGTTGCTACAGTGGTTGCGGTCATCACTGCGGCGGTTGCTACAGTGGTTGCGCCGTTGTCGCTCCGGCGACGGCCACTCCGCCGACGGCCGAGCCGATCAAGGAAGGCACCAAGAAGTAACGATCGGGCCTTGAGACTGATCGAGCAAACCGGATTGGACCCCATTGATGCGGTTCAGTCCGGTTTGTCGTTTTGGGGAAATTGTCGCGGCTCGAAATGATCTGACAGTCATTTGAGTGAATTATTTTCTTTAGGGGAGTTGGCGGCTGGGGGGATCTGGGCGACAAGGCGAACCGGAAACCGTGATTGACAAGGGGTTTTCGGCTTGGGAACTCTCCGCAAGGCGCTTATTTTGTCGATTATGAACAACCTGTCGATTTTGCGGTTGACATGGTCAATTCACAGGATTAACATTTCCGTCCAGACGATCCGGTTGGTCCAGTTTATCAAACCATGACTTAGTTGATTGCATCAAGGAGGACACCGTACTTTCCCCCGCCCACTCCACTTTTTTGGGAAACGAACGGGGGTTTGGATCAAAGTACGTGCTTATTGTCCCGGACGGCACCTTTGAACAGGAGGTTGACATGTACAGTCTGGTTCTGATGATGGCCATGACCAGTTCCGCTCCCGATGCGGTGGCGCTTGGCCGGCGAGGTGGTGGCTGCGGATGCAGCTGTGCTTGCTTCAGCGGTTGCGGATGCCGCGGTTGCGGTTGCTGGGGCTGTGGCTGTTACGGTTGCGGCTGCTACGGATGCCATTGCTATGGCTGCGGCTGTTACGGCTGTGGCTGCTACGGCTGTGGCTGCTACAGCTGTGGTTGCCATGTCTCCTACCACTGTGGCTGCGGCTGCTATAGCTGCGGCTGCTATGGCTGTGGCGGAGTGATCTATCACGGGCATGCTGCGGTGGCAACGACTCCTACCTATGCCCAGGCGGTTCCCGGGGTGCCGGCCAATGGCGCCTTGGTCCAAGTGGAGCTGCCCGCCGATGCGAAGCTCACCTTCGACGGCGTAGCCACGAAGTCCTCCGAAACGGTTCGCAATTTCGCGACACCGGTTCTCCAACCTGGCTCTGAATACAGTTACACGTTGACCGCAGAGATCGTGCGCGAAGGCAAGACCATGACCGCCACTCGCACCATCACCGTGAAGGCCAATGAAGTCACGAGCGTTAAGCTCGATGCAAACGCCTTTGGCGTCGCGGTCGCTGCCGCAAGCAAGTAAGCGACGCGGAGCGGCCACAAACGGCCGGGCCGGGGGTCACGATGGCCCCCGGCTTCTTTTTTTTGCTTGACCGGGTTCGCTCCATCCGGCATTGTGAAAGGCGAGATTGCCGTTATAATCCGCCCGTTCGCGGGACGACTTTTGTGTCCTTGGCAGGTTTGGTTCGTCATGGCGACCCAGCTTTATTTCCGTCCACCGGTCAACGAACTGGTGTTTCAGGTGTTCGATCGGTCCGTTCACCCGGAATTCTTCGAGATTCTCGCGACTCGGACGATCCGCCGCTCGCAATTTCAGCTGGGTCTTTGGCTGACAGCCACGGGGCACGTCATTTCGTGGAAAGATGAGAAGAACCAGCTCACGGAAGTTGCGGCAGCCGATCAGCCGTTGTCCCCGAGCCGGCACTTGCTTCGCCACAAGCTCAAGGGTGAGAGAGCAGATCGCATCGGTTCGTTTCCGGGCTTGAATTATCAGACGTGTTTCCATGTCGAGACGTTGTCGCCGGAGTTGTTTCGCCATGTCGAAGGCGAGATACGGGCCGATGGCGGAACTCGCGGATTGCTCTGTTCGTTTGCCCCCCATCATCGCCTTAGCCAGACGCCCATTGGGGCGATCGTCGTGGATGTGGGCGAGCGGCGGGTATCCCTCGCGACTTTCCACACATTTCCCGACGAGTGTGCTGTCGTGAAGACACAGACATTGATCGAACGCCTCTTCTGACCCACGATTTCCATGACTATGTTGAATCCGCTCCAACGAGTCCTCGATAGCGGCATCGTTGCGGTCGTTCGCTCTTCCGATAGTTCGCAATTGGTGGAAGTGGCTCGCGCCTTGGCAGACGGCGGCGTCACCACCATGGAAATCACGTTCACGGTCCGAAACGCCCTCGAAGTGATTCGGGCGGTCCATCAAGCACTCGGCGACAAGATTCTACTCGGTGCGGGAACCGTTCTCGACGCCGAGACTGCTCGTGCGGCAATCCTGGCGGGAGCTGAATTCCTCGTGTCGCCGACGCTCAACCTCGACGTGATCCGGTTGGCCAAACGATACAGCAAGTTGGTCATGCCGGGCGCATTCACGCCGACAGAGATTCTGACCGCGTGGGAGGCCGGGGCCGATATCGTCAAGGTGTTTCCCGCCGATGTTGTTGGGCCGGCGTTTTTCAAGGCCATGCGTGGGCCTCTGCCGCAGATTCGGTTGATGCCCACCGGCGGAGTGGATCTGACGACGGCCGCCGATTTCCTCAAAGCCGGCGCCTGTTGCCTCGGCGTCGGCGGTCAGCTCGTCGAGCCGAAGGCCGTCGCCGAGGGCAACTTTGCACGCATTCGCGAACTCGCGCGACAATTCGCGGCGATCGTCAAACGCTAGGCGATGTCGTTCGGATTCGCTTCTCCGATTGATCGAGCAGCGGTCACTTCGTTACTCCAAAGTGAAGTCTGGCAGGCGCACGACCTCACCACCTTTCAGGGCCGACTGATGCGCACAAATGCCGACGCATGTCCAGTTCGCCGACTGGACGGCATTGGGGAATGGATCGCGGTTGTCCACGAGTGCCGAGATGAATTCGTGAACCAGATGCGGGTGCGACCCGCCATGGCCGCCGCCTTGAATGAACGATAAGTGATCGGCATCTTGGATGCTCCGCGTGAATTGCCGAATCGGCTCCGGGAGGCGATGGGCGAAATCGGGAACCTCGATCTTGCTGGCGATCTCTGGCTCCGGTTTCTTTGCGGTATGGAGGATGTGCGGCTCATTCTCAACCAGCGTCCACTCGAAGCTCTTCTTCGTGCCGTAGACATCGATGCTCTCCCGGTACTGCCGAGCCACATCGTAAAGGAATCGCCAGATGTGGCAGGCCACGTCTGAATCCTTGATCTTGATATGGCAACTTTCCACGGCGAACTTGTTGCCGCTCTTTTTCTGAATGTCCTCGCGCACCGTGCCGGAACCGAAGCAACTGACGTATTCGGCCCGGCCATTGACCATCGCCAAACACGGGCTGACGACATGGGTGGCATAGTGCATCGGGATCATCCGTTCCCAATAATCGGGCCAACCATCCATGTCCTGCGGATGACTTGCCGCCAGATACTGAATCTTGCCAAGCTCACCCTTGTCGGCCATCTCCTTGATGAACAAGTACTCGCGCGAGTAAACAACGGTCTCGGCCATCATGTACTTCAGCCCGGTCTTCTTGACGAGTTCAACAATCTGTCGGCACTCGTCAATCGTGGTGGCCATCGGCACCGTACACATGACGTGCTTGCCGGCTTTCAGGGCCGCGATCGACATCGGAGCATGGTCGGGGATCGGCGTGTTGATGTGGACGAAGTCAACCGCGGAATCAGCGAGGACGTCTTCATACTTGGTGTATCGTTTGGCGATGCCGAAGGTTTCGCCGATCTTGTTTAGATGCGCTTCATTCCGTTGACAAATGGCGTAAACATTCGCATTTGGGTGACGCTGATAGATTGGAATGAACTCAGCGCCGAATCCGAGGCCGATCATGGCGACGTTGACTTTTCGGCTGCTCATGGCAGAGAGTCTCCAGATGGTGATCCGTTGAGTCGGGCAGTCGTTTGGCTATTCTTCGCATGGACGAGGGCTTGTCAAGCGAATACCGTCGGGGAATCGTATATCAACAGCAGGAGATAGACGACATGACAACCTTGCCTGCCCTTCGCATCGGTATTCTGGGCGCCGGCCAGATGGCGACGGCACTGGCTCGCGGCTGGAGCAACGCCGGCTTGGTGCCTGCCGGCGCCGGTCTCGCCTCCGATCCATCGCCCGAAGCTCGAGGGAATTTCGCACGCGGTAGCGGCTGGAGGGCGGTTCCCGACAATCGCGTGGTCTGCATCGAAAGCGACGTTGTTGTCTTGGCGGTCAAGCCCCAGATGGTGTCTGCGGTCTTGGCGGAAATTCGACATGTTCTGGAATCGCGTCACCTCTTGGTCTCGATCGCTGCGGGCGCAACGATTCAAAAACTCGTTGAACTAACAGCTCCAGACACTCGCATTATCCGCGTCATGCCCAATACGCCCTGTCTGATTGGGGCAAGTGCCGCCGGGTACTCGCCGGGTGCCAACGCCACTGCTGACGACATCGCCCTCGTCGATCGGTTGTTCAATGCCGTCGGCAAGGCTTTCAAGTTATCGGAGCATTTGCTCGATGCCGTGACCGGCTTGAGCGGATCGGGGCCGGCATTTGTCTACTTGATGATCGAAGCAATGTCCGACGGCGGGGTCCGTGCCGGCCTGCCGCGTGAGGTCGCGACGGCTCTGGCGGCGCAAACGGTACTCGGAAGCGCTCGCATGGTCCTAGAGACCGGCCTTCATCCGGGTCAGTTGAAGGACATGGTCGCCAGCCCGGCCGGAACGACCATTGCCGGGCTGCATGCTCTGGAACGCGGCGGAGTCCGCGCCGCGTTGATGGACGCTATCGTAGCCGCTTCCAATCGCGCTACGGAACTCGGCAAACTGAACTAACACACGGACCGAGGGGCAAGGCGTCGCGTGGTCGGGAGCCGATGATACAATAGTCGCCGTGGTTCGGTTGATGAGGAGGATTTGGTTTCGTGCTAGCCCATGTTGAATCGTGGCAATGGTTATGGACCTCGCTTGGGTTGTTGTCGATCCCTGCCTTGGTTGCCCTCAATGCTTTCTTTGTCGCCGCCGAGTTCTCACTTGTCGCCATCCGAAAGACGCGAGTCGAAGAGCTGGTCAAACAAGGCGTCCGGCGTTCGCGGGCTTTGCTGGATGCTATGGACAACCTCGACCGATCGATCGCCGCTTCGCAACTAGGCATCACGGTCGCCAGCATCGTCTTGGGATGGGTCAGTGAGATTTTCTTGGTGAAGATCGTCCAGCCATTGTTTAGTTTCTTGCCGGATCATCTCGGTCTAATCTCGGCACATTCTGTCGCCTTTATACTCACGCTGAGTTTCATTACGGTCATGCATGTCGTCTTAGGTGAGCAGTTTCCGAAAACCGTCGCGCTGCAAGCGCCGGATCAGACGTCGCTGTGGATCGCGCATCCGCTCAATGTTTTTGCCCGGTTGACGCGACCGCTGGTCAATTTGATGAATTGGATGTGCAACGTGTTGTTGAGAATGTTCGGCTTTCGGGCCGGCAGCGGTGAGGAAGCCGTTCATTCCGTGGAGGAATTGTTGCTGTTGATCGAAGATACGGAAGAGGCCGGCGTTATTGGCCCCGAACAGGCCGACATCGTCGAAAACGTGTTCCGATTGTCGAACAAGCGAGTCCGCGATTGTATGGTCACGGGTGACAAGATGGCGTCACTGGAGCTGAACACTCCCCCGGACAAAATCCTGGAAGCTGTCCGAAAGGGCGCTCACACCCGCATGCCGGTCTATGAGGGCGACCCGAACAACATCGTCGGGATCGTGAATACGAAGGATCTCTTCTATCTTTACAGCATGCGAGGCGCAGTTGTCCTCGACGATGCGCTTTACCCCGCGACTTTTCTTGATCCGGGCGAGTCGATTGCCAATGCCTTGCGGCTATTCAAGAAGACGCATCGGCCGATGGCCCTTGTTCGCGATGCGACCGGCACAGTCCACGGATTATTGACGCTCGAGGACATTCTCGAAGAAATTGTCGGCGACATTGAAGACGAACACGACCTCCCGACCCCAAAACTCCGCCGCCGTCGCCGGCCGCGATAGTCCGCGAGCGCTTGCTCTAAAGCGTGCCTTGCTGTAACTTGCACTTTAGCAATTGCGATGGGCACAACGCTGCGGGCAGCAAGACGACCGAAATGACTCGACTGCAGCAAACCTTCGATTGGCCGGCCTCTGATCCCGATGCAGTCCTTCAAGTGGTGTTGGGCGCGCTTCGTGACGGGGGCATGGTATCGCTGCCGACAGAAACCGGCGCTGCTGTCGTCATTCCGGCGGTCTTCTCCGAACCTCTTGCATCAATCATCGACAATTGGGAGACGTGCGCTCTGGCAATGACCTCGGTCGCGCACGTGACGAATTGGATTCCGAACATGTCGGCGACCATCCGGCGATTGGTCGCACGATGCTTGCCGGGGCCGGTCGTGTTGCGAATCCAGGGTGACTCCGCCGCGGAACGACTCGGCGCTTTGCCTCCGATGTTCCAGGCGCGTGTGACGCAGGGCAATGAAGTTGCCGTGCGTCTGCCGGCTCACGAATTCGCGATGCAAGTCCTTGGCGCCTTCGATGGTGACGCGATGATCGCCGAGGCTTCCGACCGCTCACTTATCGACCGGATCGTGGACAAGATGGCCGTGATCGTCCGCGACAGCGCGAGGACATTTCAGCAACCTCCGACGATCATTCGACTCAACAATGCCGCGTGGCAAGTCGATCGCCCAGGGGCTGTCGCCGCCGAGTCGCTTCAATTGTTGGCCGCTCGATGGATCGTGTTTGTCTGCACGGGCAATACCTGCCGAAGCCCAATGGCGGAGGCTCTGTGCAAGCGAGCGTTGGCGGAGCGGCTCGGTTGCTCCGTGAGCGACTTGCTGTCGCGTGGCTTTTGGGTACGATCGGCGGGGCTTGCCGCCTGGCCGGGCGATTCGGCAACGCCGCAAGCTCAAACGGCCGTTCGAGCGTTGGGAGCCGATCTCACCGGTCATGTCAGCCGGCCTCTCGACCCGGATACCGCTGCGCTTGCCGACGATCTAATCGTCATGACACGCGGTCACCTCCGAGCCATTCGGGAACGATATCCCGAATTGGGCGCGGAACCGCGATTGCTTTGCGGTGAAGCCGATCTGCCCGATCCGGTCGGCGCGGCTCAACCCGTTTACGATGATTGCGCTCGGGTCATCTGGCAACACGTGCAGGCTCTGGCGACGGAGGGGTATTTGTCATGCGGATCGCCATTGGCAGCGACCACCGCGGATTCGCGGTGAAGCAGCGATTGGTTAAGTTGTTGCAACAACTCGGCCATGCCGTCCACGACGCCGGCACCGCGACGGATGCCGCCGTTGATTATCCTGACTTCGCTTTTCTCGTTGCCAAGGAAGTTGGCGCGGGCGAACAAGATCGCGGGATTCTGATCTGCGGCACCGGCATTGGAATGTGCATCGCCGCCAACAAAGTGCGCGGGGTCCGCGCCGCCGCATGCCATGATGACATCACGGCCGAAATGAGCCGCTGTCATAATGATGCCAACGTCCTTTGCATCTCGGCCGATCTCCTTGGCCAGGAACTCATCGAGCGAATGGTCAAGATCTGGCTGACCACCGAATTTGAAGGGGGTCGCCACGAACGCCGACTCTCCAAAATCTGCCGCTACGAAGAGGAACACGAGCGCGGGTAGAGCCAGTCACCACTAGGGTCAGCCCTGCCCATCGACGGTCGCATTTCCGAGGCGGGCCGTTGTCTGCAGTTGGTGCCTTGCCGCGAGCTTTTCAGTGGTTAGGCGTGGAACCTGTTGTCGTAACGCCTGCCAGAATCTCCAGAGGATGAAATGCCCGTCGCGGCGTCAAGTCGCGAATCTGGTGCCGGCAAGACGTTCCCGTCGCCGCCACGATTGCCAGTGGCTCCGACTGTAACGCCGGCAACAATTCCAGACCGGCAATTTGAACGCTCAGGTCATAATGGCGCACATCGTAGCCGAATGACCCTGCCATGCCGCAACACCCGGCATCGAGCGTCACCACTTCCAGTCCGGGGAGTAGTCGCAGAGCGTCGGCCGACCCTCTCGATCCTCGGAGTGCCTTTTGATGACAATGAGCGTGTAACACGACCTTGCCCGGTTGTCGCGGAAGGTCGAGGCGAGTGGCTCCCAATTGGACTTCTTTCGCCAGCCATGCATCAGCGAGGTGGGCCGCCTCGGCGACCCGGCGCGCGTCGGCGCCGGGCACCAACTCCGGCCATTCGTCGGCAAGGGTCAACAAGCAACTCGGCTCCAGGCCCAAGATCGGTGTGCCGTCGGCGACTCGTCGGGCCAAGGATGGAATCCATGCCCGGGCGAGGGCCCGGGCCTCGGTCAGATACCCTTTGCTAATCATGGCACGGCCGCAACATATCCCGCCGGCTAACTCAACCTGATAGCCCGCACGCTCCAGCACATGAACAGCGGACTGACCGATTGCCGGTTCCGTGAAGGTGGTGATGCAATCGTCGAAGAGAATCACGCGACGACCTGATACGGGCGACTCACGCTGGTGTCGTCGAAACCAACGCCGCAAATGCGATCGATGCAATTCCGGAAGACTCCGGCGCCGGTCAACGCCAGCCGTGAGTTCCATGAGTCGGCGACTGATCCGCCCGTTTGCCAACCAATTCGCCGCTGGTGCGAACTTCGCTGCCCAAGGCAGAAGCCGATGCAGTTTCGCGAAGCCGCGGTCGCCCATCGGTCGCGGATACCGTTGGTAGTAGGCTTGAAGGAATTCGGCTTTGAGTTTCGCCATGTCCACGTTGCTGGGGCATTCGGCCTTGCAAGCCTTGCATTGCAAGCAATGGTCCATCACGTCAAAAACCCATCGCTCGCTGAGAGGGGCAACGGCGGAGTCGCAGCCGTTCTCCAGAGCGATGCGAAGGGCGTTGGCCCGAGCACGCGTGGTCTCCGCCTCATCGTGAGTGGCTCGAAACGAGGGGCACATGGCGCCGCCCTGAGTCTTGCGGCAGACCCCAGCGCCGTTACACAACTCGATCGATCGAAAGAACCCGCCTTGTCGCGAGTAGTCGAAAACTGTCGGCAACTCGATGCGGTTCGCCGTCGCGGAATACCGGAGGTTTTCCGTCATTGATGGAGCATCGACGATCTTGCCTGGATTGAGCAAGCTCAACGGGTCGAAGGCACGCTTAATCTGACGGAAAGCCTCGTAGACCACCGGGCCGAACATCTTGCGATTCCATTCGCTTCGAGCCAATCCGTCCCCATGTTCACCCGAGAGGGAGCCCTCGAACTCGAGAACGAGATCGGTGACCGCGGCGGTGATCTGACGCATGCGAACCACGTCTTCGATGTCGTGCAGATTCAGCAGCGGGCGAATGTGCAGACACCCGACGCTAGCATGACCGTAGAAGGCACCGTCGGTCCCGTGTCGGTGGAGTATCTCGCGAAACCGGGCGGCAAATTCCGGGAGTCGCGACGGATCAACGGCGCAATCCTCGACGAAGGTTACCGGCTTTCGGTCGCCCAACATGCCATAGAGCAGGGGCATCGCGGCTCGACGGAGGTCCCATAATGGGTCGCGAAGATTGGCGTCAAGTGCTGGGACGATGCTGGTCAACCCGGCGATACCACGCATCTTCCGCTGGAGATCGTAGACCTTCGCCGAGACCTCCCGCGGATCGTCGCTGGAGAATTCGATCATGAGCAGGGCCGCCGGCCGGCCATGAATCGACGCCATCACTTCTTTGAGCGATAGTTGCGTGCGAGCCAGATCGATGAGCATCTGATCCATCAACTCAACCGCCGAAGGGGACATGGTCAGGCAGAGCGCCAAGGCGTCGAGGGCGGCGGCGAGGGTGTCAAACTGCGGCACGAGCAACCCGCGGCACTTGGGCTTTGGCATCAAGTTGAGGTGTGCTTCGGCGATGACCGCGAGCGTGCCTTCGCTGCCGACGATCAGTTGATGCAGTCCCGTGGCCGGCGAGGGGTTCGCGAATAGGTCGAGATTGTACCCACTCACGCGGCGCAGGATTTTCGGAAATCGCCGCCGAATCTCACCGGCCGTGCCTGTAACGGTTCGACGGACTTCGCGATGGATGGCGCCTTCAAGCGTTCGCTGCTCGGCGCGGCGTTCCCACTCCGCATCGGTGGCGGCACCCCATAGGGTACGGCTTCCATCGGCGAGGATGACGTCGAGCTGCTTAACGTGATCGACAGTCTTTCCGTATACGATCGATCGCGCGCCGGCGGAGTTGTTGCCGATCATCCCGCCGAGGTTGGCGCGGCTGGCAGTTGCCACGTCCGGGCCAAACCAGAGCGAGTGAGGAGCCAGCGCCCGGTTAAATTGATCGAGAACGACGCCAGGCTGTACGCGGGCGACCCGGGCCGTCGGGTCGATTTCCACGATTTGATTGAGGTACTTGCTACAGTCGATAATCAACCCCGGCCCGATCGATTGACCCGAAAGGCTCGTGCCGCCGCCGCGGGCCGTTATCGGAATGCGAGTCTCCGTCGCGAATTGTACTGCTGTTTGGAGATCGTCGACTGTGCGAGGAATAACGATCCCTGCGGGCTCGATTCGGTAGATACTCGCATCGGTGCTATAAAGATGCCGGCTCGGTTGGTCGAAGCGCACTTCGCCTTGAATGTGACGGCGAAGGTGCCGATAGAGTTCGTTACGTTGCAACTCGCGAAAGTCGTGCATGCGGGCATTGTCGCCGAGGGGCGCCGCGGTGCAAGGGGCGATCCCCAAGAACGTGACTGGATTCTCAAAGCGTAACGTTTGTATCGAATCTAGGGGTACAGTCGTAGGCACCGGCCATCACACCGGCCCCGAAGAGTCTTCCCACCTTGCCCTGTTCGTGGCGGACGGGTATTTTCGGGATGTGTTTGTACAACAATCTAGGTTCGATAGTTCTATCGCGCCTAATCATTCGAGTTTCCCATGATTCGACGGCGTGCGTTTACCCTCATCGAGTTGCTTGTGGTCATCGCCATCATCGCAATTCTGATCGGGCTGCTCTTACCCGCGGTCCAAAAAGTCCGGGCGGCGGCCGCGCGGATCAAGTGCGCGAACAATCTGAAACAGCTCGGGCTGGCGGCTCACAACTACTTCGACGTCATGGGTGCATTTCCGCCCGGCGTCGAGAGGCCGATTCAGCAAGGATCATCGCCCGCCCGCAAGTCGTCGTTGTTTGTGGAGCTACTACCGTTCATCGAACAGGAAAACGTTTATCGCAACTGGAATTTCGCCGACCCTGCCGCGAATTGGCTGCCGGGACAGCAAGCCTTGGGGGCGACCGTAATCTCGACCCTTGTTTGTCCCGCCGACAACATTAGGCAAAATCCCCAGAATCGCGGGTCGGGCCGATTTGCGGCCATGACCAGCTATGGCGGCAACGGCGGCACTCGCTCAATGATCCCGCAACGAGCCCGCGTCGATGGGATCTTTCACGAGACCGGAAACTTCTCGCGCCCTGTTGCCGGACAAATCTCGGTGAAGCTTGCCGACATCACGGACGGAACGAGCAACACGCTGTTGTTTGGCGAGCGCTATCATGGTGACGGCGCGTGGGATTCGTGGCTCAACGCTCCGTTTGATCCCGCTCCCTCACCGCCGATGCTGTCGATGGCCTCCTATGGGACCTGGGCGCCGACGGGCCAGCACGCGATTGCCGACGTCACCATGAGCGGTTGGGTCATGATCAACTACTCTCAACCGGACCAGTACATTCCACCCGTGACGATTCCTCCGATGCCGCCGATGCCTCCGCCGCCGATTCCGTGGCCATCGTGGGAGAAAAACTACGAGTACCGGTTGTGTGCGTTCGGCAGTGGTCATTCCGGTGGCGCCAATTTCTGCCTCGCGGACGGGTCGGTTCGGTTCATTCAGGACAAGATGCCGATTGCGACGTTGCAGGCACTCTGCACCCGCTCCGGCGGTGAAGTCGTGTCGCTGGAATAGCCTCGAGATTGGGGAAGGTTCACGAAGCATGACGCAGTCACGTCAGCCGGCCGCGGAAAGTCGGATTGGGTTACTCTTCGGCGTTGGGGCCTACGGCTTCTGGGGAATCGTACCGCTCTATTTCCGGCAAGTGCAGGAGGTGCCGCCGCTGGAATTGCTGTCCCATCGCATCATTTGGTCCGTCGTGTTGCTCATGGGGTTGCTACTGGTTCTCGGCCGTGGCCCTCTTCTGAAGCGATGCCTTACCACCCGCTCGACGCGCCGCACCCTTGCGTTAACGACAGTGCTCATCGGCCTGAACTGGTACACCTACATCTACGCCGTGACACATCAGCAAGTGGTGCAAGCGAGCCTCGGGTATTTCATCGCGCCGTTGGTTAGTGCCGGTCTGGGTGTCATCGTGCTGCACGAGCGATTGCGGAATCTTCAGCGGATCGCGCTCGTTTTCGCTGCCATCGGGGTTGCGGTGCTTGGTATTGCCACCGGCGAGTTCCCGTGGATCGCTCTGACGCTTGCCATATCGTTCAGCATTTACGGGCTGCTGAGAAAGACCGTGGCCGCGGATAGCCTGACGGGGCTGACCGTCGAGGCAATTTTTCTTGTTCCGCTGGCCATCGCCTATGCTGGATGGCTTCTGGCTCAGGGGAATGCCAGATTCGGGGCGATCGATCGAACGACTGATCTATGGATGATCGCGGGCAGCGTCGTCACCGTGATACCGCTTTATTGCTTCGGGCAAGCCGCTCGAAAACTGCGGCTCACAACGCTGGGATTCTTGCAGTATTTGTCGCCGACGGGCCAGTTTCTGATGGCCGTCACGCTGTTCGGCGAGCCGTTCGGGCAGCATCGGCTCGTGGGATTCATTTTCATTTGGATTGGATTGATCGCCTACACCATCGATATCCTGCTCACGTTCCGCGTGCGCCTGGCGATGCCGCCGGCCCCGGTCCCGATTCCGGAATGATGCTGAGCCGATCTTCCTGTCGCCAAGTCATTATCGATAGAGCGGCAAAGGCCATGGCCGAGGCCCATTGGAACGTGCTGATCCACATATAGACCCGATGCCATGACTGGAAATGAGCCATGTTCTCGCGCAAGCGATAGAAGTGGGGGTCGTCCATCTGATGTGACATTTTGCGGTGCATCCAAAAAAGCGCCATGTGTGCCACGGTCATGCTCGCCCAAGCCAAGGCACGCCGTGACCGCGGCCGGACCGGGCTCCCGTAGAGATCGACGAAGAATACCAACAACGCCAGGGTGCCGCTGAGGTTCATCCATGCGGTCACCTGCCGCGTGATCTTGCTCTGGGCCGGGTCGGGATTCAATACGCCGCGTACCACGGGCACCGTGACGGCTCCGTAAAACATGAATCCGCCGACCCAGAACATCAGAGCGAGAATGACCAAATATCGTCGCATCAACGTCATGGCGCCCTGCGTGCCTCCTCGGATTGCGGACATTTCCCCGTTGTCAGATTTAATGGAACCGCCGAAGATGGACCATCAGAGGCCAACCGATTCTTCCCACCGCGAGACAAGCCATGATTCGACTGGGAGTTGTCGATTTTGATACGTCGCACGTTGTCGAGTTCACGAAACGGCTCAACCACGTGGATATCGCCAAGGACCAATGGGTCGAGGGCGCGACAATCGTCATCGGTTGCCCCGGCGAGTCCAAGATCATGCCGGAACGCATTCCCGGCTATGTCGCTCAGATGAAAAAGTATGGCGTTCCGCTTGTGGACAAGCCGGAGGAGATGATCGGCAAAGTGGACGGCATGCTGATCGAATCTCAGGAAGGCACACCCCATTGGGAACGGGCGAAACCGTTCCTCGAAGCGGGTATCCCGTGCTTCGTTGACAAGCCTTTCACCTGCTCGGTCGTCGACGCTCGCAAGATTGTCGAGTTGGCGGAGAAGAAAAAGGTTCTGGTCTTCAGTTCATCGTCGTTGCGCTATGCACCGGAGTTGGTGAAGTTCAACGAAGACCCGAAGCGCGGCAAGGTGCTCGGCGCGTTCACATTCGGACCGGCGTCAGAACATCCGCGCAACCCGGGGCTGTTCCATTACGGCATCCACGCGGTCGAGATTCTCTATGCCTTGATGGGGCCGGGCTGTAAGCGGGTCATGAATACTTACGAAGCCGGTGCCGAGGTCGTGACGGGCCATTGGGGCGACGGCCGAGTCGCGACCGTGCGCGGCATGCGGGCCGACAAGGGCGGCTACGGCGCTATCGCCTTCACCGAAAACGGTGTCAAGCCATTGACGATCGGCACGAGTTACATCTACCGCGAGTTGCTCAAGCAGATTGTGTCGATGTTCCAAACGGGCAAGTCACCGCTCGACCCCGCGGTGACGGTGGAGATCGTCGCGTTCATCGAGGCCGCAAAGAAGAGCGCCGCCAACCACGGCGCAGGCGAAACCGTCGCGGGGTAGAGAGTTTTCATCCGACGGGTGATTTCCTCAATGGAGAGTTTCACATGCCTCCGGTTGTTGACCTGATTCTGAGCGGCGGCGGGACGCGCGGCGTGGCGTTTGGCGGAGCCGTCGAGATTCTCGAACGGCATCGCATCGGTGTTCGGCGAGTCGTGGGCACGTCGGCCGGAGCCATTGCGAGCGTCTTCGCTGCCGCCGGTCTGAGTGCGGGCGATTTCTTGAAGCTCGTCCCGGCCAAAGCAACCGACCCGTTTCGGTTCAACTCCTTTTTCGCGCCGCCGGATACGGCCGCCGTTCGCGAGATGACGCGTCCGAAGACGAGCGAAACGCGTCGCCTATTGCGCGCCGCCGTCGATGGCGCCGCCGATGCCATGCTGACTCGGTTCGCCGAAAAGCGGCCTGTCATCGGTGAAGCGATTCAGCAACTGTTCGCGGCTGGGAAAGACGGTTTCTACAATGCCGCGTTCGAGAGCTTCCTGAACGCCCTCGACGATCGGCCCGTGGAAGGCCCCGGAGCCAGGCTGCGGGTCACCGCACTGTTATACCTTTTGGAAGAGGGAGGCATCTTCGACCCGTCTCGCTTTGCGCCATGGCTCGTCGAGCAACTGCGGCCCGCGGTGCCTGGGTTTGACGCGAAGACGACGCTCGAATCGTTTTATGAACATTCGAGGCGCATCGGTCGCGAGATGACTGTGTTGGGAACCGACACCACGACCCCGCAGCCGTTGTTCCTCAATCATCGCACGGCGCCACGGTTGCCCGTGGTGGAAGCCGTGCGCATGTCGCTAAGCGTGCCGATGGTATGGCCCGAGGTTGAATGGAATCGATCATGGGGACGATATTTGAATCAAGATTTGACCGATCATGCCATTGTGGATGGGGCGGTTCTGTCCAATTTCCCGATTCGTCATCTTGTCCGCCCGGCCGATGCGGATGTTCGCGCCGTGATGGGTGACCCCGCGGAAAAACCCGCGGAGGTCATCGGGTTGTTCATCGACGGTAAACGCGACATTCCGGGCGACGCCCCCGCGCCAGCCGAGGAAGCGCCCAAGATCCTTCAGCGAATTGAGCGGCTTTTCGACACGATGTTCTCGTGGCAGTATGCCCAATTGAGCGAGTTCGAGCCGCTGATTTGTCCGATCCCGTCCAAAGGGCATCCGGCGATGGAGATGCGCACCGGCGCCGATGTCGTGCAACGGCTCCAGACGCTCGTCAATGCCGGCCGTTGTGCCATGACCGAGCACCTCAAGAAACGCAAGTGGGTTTGATCGACTCGCGGGTGCCGAACCAGCGGCGGATTCAATTCAAGGTACGGCGAAACGAAAAACTGATCTTGACGGTCTCCGACATTATGTAGTAGGATTTCTCCTACGTGGTGTCGGAGATTGATCTGCCTCTCCAGGGAGACTCGGCCGTGGGCATTCGCCGGCCAACTATCAGCGACACGGAATTGGACGTCTTGAAGGTCCTTTGGGAACGAGGCCCCGCAACGGTGCGCGACGTGTTGGACGCTCTGCCGAAGCGAGATTGGGCCTATACCACCGTGCAAACGCTCCTCACGCGGTTAACGAAGAAACGATACGTCGTCTGTGATCGTGCCGGCGCGACGCACGTATTCCGGGCCAAGGTGACCCGCGACGAATTACTCAAACGCCGGCTTAACGATTTGTCAACGCAACTGTGCGAGGGCGATGCCTCGCCGCTGTTGCTGGCACTCGTTGATGGGGCCAGGTTTACTCCCGATGAGATCGAGCAATTCCGCAAGTTGCTCGATCAACTGGATCAATCCTAATCACTCAACGGCGGCCATGCCATGTTCCAATGGATCTTGCATAATACGGCGTTCGCGGCCGTGATGGCTCTCGGAGTGGCCGTGGGTTGCCGGTTGGCCCGACCGGCGCCCGCGGTTCGTCATTCGCTGTGGCTGATCGTGCTGTTGCGCTTGCTGATGCCGCCGGGACTGCACTGGCCTTGGGCTATTCCGCTTCAGTCTCCGTTGGAGCGAACGCCCGAACCCGTGGTGCAGACGCCCGGCGAACCTCTGACCGCTTCGCTGGTTGCCGAGGAGTTTATCGCCATGGAGTCGGCGGCTCCCGTGCCGGTGGATACCGTTGCGGTCAGCTCGGCCCCGACTCCACCCGATTGGGCTGCCCTGTCGCAATGGACGGCGTTGGCGATTTGGGGAGTCGGGGCATTGCTCATTGCGACCCGCGAGGGACGGCGACTCGTCGCGTTGAAACGCCGAATGGCTGACGCGATCATCGCCCCCGAGTCTCTCACATGTCGCATCACCGAAATTGCCGCCAAACTCGGAATTGCGGTGCCGCCAGTGCGAGTCGTGAACGGGTTGGCTTCGCCGATGGTTGTGGGATTCTTGAAGCCCGTTTTGTGGTGGCCTGCCGGCCTCGAATTGCGCCTTCCGCGCGACGGCATGCGAGCGGTCTTGATTCACGAACTGGCCCATCTTCGCCGACGGGACCATTGGGTTCGGTGGCTTGAATTGGCGGCTGCCTGTCTCTGTTGGTGGAACCCGGTGTTCGCCATCATCCGGCGTCAATTGCGGCGATATGCCGAATTGGCCTGCGATGCTTGGGTTCTGACGCTCCTTCCGCAAGCGAGACGAGCCTATGCCGAGGCGCTCATTCAAGTTTGCGAGCAAGTGTCAAACCCCGCGCCCGTCGTCGCGATGGGCATCGGCGGCGAGGGGCGCCGCGAGTTTCAACGTCGCCTGACGATGATCATGAGGGACAAAGTCAGTTGTTCGGCTCCCCGGCGAGCCTTGCTTGCGGTGACTCTGCTGGGACTGCTCGCTATTCCCGGATTCACGCTCGGGCGAGAGCAACCCGTCGCTGCGGTGCTGCAACCTGACGAGATGGCCGTGGATGTGAGGCTCAACCTGAACACCGCAACCGATCCCGATTCCGATGTCGCGAAAATCGTCTTCTTCTTGAACGGCCGACTTGAAGAGGCCGGCTCCGCTGCCGAGGTTGACCGTGAGAAGAAACTGCAAGAACTCGAAGCAAGAATAAAGGCGTTGCTGACCGAGATTGCCGCGATCAAGAACCATGTCGGTTCGGGGAAACCTGCCGACTCAACGACTCCATCGCGACGATTGTTCGAGTCGCGTGTGATAAGCCCAGCCAGTGGCTACCACAATGATCCGATGGCTCGCCGGTCGCACCATGAGATCATGTTGTCCCGAGCGACCTATCAGGTGCCGCACGCGAAGGCGGAATCGCTCGCCCGTTTCTTGCGAACCCACCTGACAGCCAGCGTGGTCGATGTCAAGATCGACGGCGACAAGCTGACCGTGACCACTACGCCCGAGGCACAGCAAACGATCAAGCAGTTGATTGCCCTCGTCCAGGCCCAGCCGCTTGGATCGCTGTTCCTGGCGCCGGTACTTCAAGGGAAGTCGTTTGATCTGAATTGGAGCTACGATTCCTTAACGCGAACTGAGAAAGAGACCGACTTTGCACGAGGGAGGTTGGATGCCCTCAAGCGATATGCCAATCCACCCGAGAAACCGAACTGAACGACCTTTTCACCCTTAAAGGAGAGTTTGAATGTCACGAACGTCAATGATGGTGTCTCGAATTGCCGGCACTGTCATGTTGTTGGCCATGCCGGCGATTGTCTTCGCCCAAGTGGCGAAGCCTTTGGAAGTGAAAGTCGCCAATAACAAGACGGCAGATGCTGACAAGAAATTGGCCGAATTGGAGGCGAAGCTGCAAGCATTGCTCGCGGAAATCAAGGCGATGCGAAGCGGCTCCGCGACACCAACCGCCGGCGTCAAGACCGAGGAGATGAAGATTATTCAAGCGAGGATCATCGCCGACCCTGCTCACAAAGAGGGTGGCAAGCCCGTGAAAGTCGTCGTTGATCCCGCAACGGTGAAGCCCGGAGAGGGCAAGAAAATAGCGATCGCTCAAGTCAAGAAGCCCGGTGAAAGCAAGGAAGGCGAGAAGACGGTGACCGTCACTGTCGTCGAACCAAAACCCGGCGAGAAGACCGTGGAAGGTAAACGATTTGCGGTTGGTCATGCGGTGGGCGGTAAGGAAGGCGAGAAACGAGTGATCGTGACCGTCGATCCAAAGACCGGTGAGCACAAGGTGCTTGTCAACGACGTCGAGGTCAAAGGCCCTGAGGCGAAGGCACTCTTCCAGAGCAAGATTGGGCAGTTCAATTGGAAGGAATTCACACCGCCGAACATGCCACGAGTTTGGGAGTTTTTTCACGCGCATGGCGGCGACTCCACGACATTGACCCGAGTCATCTATGGACTGGCTCCCGATAAGGCGAAGGCGTTGGAGTCGTTCCTGAAAGAGAACGCCAAGGCAAAGGTCCTCGAAATGAAGCTCGACGGAGACAAGCTCACAGTCACGACTACGCCTGATGTTCAGGCGACGATCGGCGGCATTGTGCGCTTGATGCAGAGTGATTCGAAGGTGGCGCCGGTGAAACCGTCGAAGTAACCCAACTCCCAAATGACGGCGCGTCGTTCCGAGCGGCGGGCGTCAGCCCGCCGTGCCAACCCAAGGGCACGGCGGGCTGATGCCCGCTGCTCGAGCTTGGCTATTCCCGATCCCACCATTCGTCATTCTTACCAATGTCGAACAGTCTCTCTTTGTCACGCAAGATCGTTGCGGAGCTAGGTTCCCAAGACGGCGGGGGATTGCGAGTCCCGGGCGAACTCACTTCGACGTGACCATCCATGAATAGGACATTGGCGATTCCCTCATGACGGAAATGCACGCTGGGGTATTGCCCCGACGGCGGTTCGATCAGCGGCACCTCAATCAGAATCGGCGCCCCTGTCGGCCAGGGGTCGATCCAGGTTCCGGCCGAGTCGGCGAATGCGATCGTTGCACTGGTACTCTGTAAATCCGTGATGCGGACCTTGCGCCAAACGGGCAACCACGTCGGCGGTGAATAGCTCAGCGGAGCCAGATACGAATAGTTGTACCCATAGCCGCCCGTTCCGCCCTGATACCGCTGTTGGATCTTCGGCGGGTCGGCATAAGGACATTTCAGCACGGCGCGATTGTTTTCCAAGAATGGCATCAGGTGGCCTTGCGTGGCGTCGATGACCACGCCCGATGTGGTTCCGAACCACCAGCGATCGACGCCGTTCTCGTTGGAGCGGCCCGGCGGCAGCACCTGGAAAGCGCTTTCGTAATTGTGAATGGCCAAGCCGAGCTGCTTGAGGTTGTTGGCGCACTTGATTCGGGCAGCGGCGGCCCGAGCTTTTTGCACAGCCGGCAACAGCAGTCCTATCAGGATGGCGACGATGGCGATGACAACAAGCAATTCGATCAAGGTGAAACCACGGGCGCGACGGTGCGCCCTTTCGCGAAGGGACATGAGGCTACTCCTTGCTCACCGGGTCGGGTGAGTCGGGTGGGTATTAACTCGCGATGAGCAGGTCTTCTGGCTCTCGGCTCATGGGGTTTCGGGCCGGCCTTCCCGCGACATTCGCAGTGGCCTTGGAGATGACCCGAAGCCTGACCGATCACAGCGGCGGCCCCGCGCCGGATTCGCACCGGCTTCCCTCTTCGTCCCGCCTTCCCCGATCGAGGTTGCGGGAACTCATCACACTTTTGGGATCATATGAACAACAGTCGTCGTCGGCGAACCGAGCGGTGGCAGTACGATCGGCACTTGCACATTCAAAACGGCTCGAGCTGATGTCGCGACACACGCCCGCTCAGCCGTCGCATTCACACTGTTTGACCCAAGGAGTTGGCGGGTGGCGAACCTGCTAAGGCGGCATGCCCGACGTTGATACCTGCGAGACCCTGATGGCTGCCCCAAGCGGATACGGCCGATGATTTGTCAGAATCTACTTTGGGCGATCAGGAACAACTACGGGCTCTCCAGCTATTTCGCTCGCCGTAATGATGCTCGCCGCGTATGTGGCTCGTTCCTCGCCAATGGCACGGGTGACGCGGTCCTCCAATCGACGCAAATCTTCCCTCGTTTTGACGCGGCCG
>CAZESP010000068.1:0-3587 GCA_964515185.1 uncultured Alcaligenaceae bacterium | reverse complement strand
CCGCTCCATGTCGATCCCTCGGCAAAAGGATCGTCGGCTGCAAAAGCGAACGGGACGAGGACCAACACGAAGCAACTGGTGAGGAGTAGGCGAGCGATTCCCATGGTCATTGTTCGATCTCCGATGTCATTGGGCCATGCCGGCACGGAAACAAGCCAAAAGGTGGATAAAAGCTGAATCTCATTGCCAAGCGGTTGCAAGCGAGGGGTGTCCTGTTCCTCTCAATTCGTCGACCTAGAATGTTCGAGCAGTGCCCTGTTCGATCGCGAGGAAGAAGATCATGTCCGCCACAGCCATTTTGCGGCGAATCGCCGGAAGCGTTCCGGTGCGAGTTGCCGCCGACACTTACTTGCATCGTTATTCGCGCCTGCGACTCGCTGAAATCGACCGTACCGATCCGGTCGAAGCTCAAACTCGCACTCTGCGGCATCTGGTGCAAACGGCCCGGCAGACGAGCTTCGGCCGCGACCATGACTTCGCTTCGATCCGTACCATCGGCGACTACCAGAAGCGAGTACCGCTACGAAGCTACGAGGACTTTTGGCGCGACTATTGGCAGGCGGTCTATCCACGGCTTGCGGGCGTAACCTGGCCGGAGTTTATTCCCTATTACGCGCTGTCGTCAGGCACGACGAGCGGAGCCACAAAATATCTCCCCGTCTCACGGCAGATGCTCAAGTCGAACATGAAAGCCGCCATGACCACTCTGGCCTATTTCATGCGTTCGACTCCGGGCGCCCGTGTCTTTCGCGGCAAGATTTTCTTCCTCGGCGGCAGCACCGACCTCAAGGCCCAAGCCGATGGCAGTTTTCATGGCGATCTCAGCGGCATCGCGGCTCGCGAGGTTTCCGAGATTGTTCGGCCTTACACGTTTCCGCCGCCCGACATTGGCCTGCTCAGCGACTGGGACTCCAAGGTCAAGGTTCTCGCCGAGCAATCGATGCACCTGCCGATCACGGTCATCAGCGGTGTCCCGTCGTGGTTGCTAACGCTGTTCGACTATCTCAAGAAAGCGGCGCGGCGGCAAACCGTCGCCGAAATCTGGCCCAAGCTGCAACTGGTCATTCACGGTGGGGCGTCGTTCGAGCCATATCGCCGCGTCTTCCGCGAGGTCATCGGCAACGACCATGTGAAGTTTCAGGACACGTATCCCAGCTCCGAGGGCTACGTCGCAACCGAAGACCCGCGTCACGGCATGTTGCGGCTACTCGTCGATCATCAGATCTTTTTCGAGTTCGTGCCGATGGAAGAACTCGGCAAACCGAACCCGGCGCGGCATACCGTGGCCAACGTCGAAACCGGTGTGCAATACGCCGTGGTTATGACGACGTGCGCCGGCCTTTGGTCGTACATCATCGGTGACACCGTGGCCTTTGAACAACGCGACCCGCCGCTGATTCGATTTACCGGCCGCACAAAGTACTTCCTGTCGGCGTTCGGCGAGCATCTCATCAACGAAGAAATCGAAAAGGCGGTGGCCCGCGCCGCCGAGGCAACCGGTGCCCTCGTGGTCGATTTCCATGTCGGGCCGGTGTTTCCGACCGAGCCGTCGAAGCCGGGGCACCATCGCTATCTCGTGGAGTTCAGCCGCCCGCCGTCGGACTTGGCCCGTTTCGGTGCCGTTATCGACGAGGCGTTACACGAACTCAACAAGGATTACGTCGCCTATCGAGTCGGCGGAATCAGCCTTGGGCCGCCGGAGATACGCGTTGTGCGGCCGGGTGGTTTTAATGACTGGATGCGGTCCAAGGGCAAGCTCGGTGGCCAGCACAAGGTTCCGCGCATGGATAACAGCGGCAAAATCACGGATGAACTAACGCAGTATTTCGAGCGACACAACGGGCCGGCTTCATGAGCGGCTGTCAACCATGAGTCGTGTTCAGTCCATCGTCAACGCGCTGCTGGTCGTCGTTGCCGCGATCGTGTTGTTCGTGGTTGGCAACTTTGTCGTGCGCGAGTATCGGTATCTGCGTCACGGAGTCGCGACGGAAGCCATTGTGACCTCGGTGACGAACAAACAACTTCATGTGGAGCCCGTTGATTCTTACGGCAGCGGCGGTAATGTCGTCTACGAACGAACCATTCGCTATCGATTCAGTGACGAAAACGGGCGTGAGCGTGCGGGTCAAGACACCGACACGGCTAATACTCCGTCGCCGTGGTTTACCGGCGACAAGATCACAATCGAGTTTCTACGCACGAATCCCGATGTGAGCCGCATCGGCATTCCCAATTGGCGCCACTACCCTTGGAAGATGCTCGTTGGCGGCTTGCTCGTTGCCGGACTGATCGTTGTCGTCGCGAGATGGTGGACCGATCGGGAATCATGGTTCAATTTCGTGTCGCGACTGCGCGGAGATTGGCTGGCCGGCCACCGCACTCACCGACGGCGCCGCCGGCTGATGCAACGGCCCGTTCCCGAATTCTGGCGCGACGTGCTGCAACGAAACTACCCAGCGTTTGAAAGACTATCAGCGCCATTGAAAGACCGATTGTTCCGCGACATGCAGGTTTTCATCGCCGAGAAGAACTGGGAGGGCTGTAACGGCCTCCAATTTAATGACGAGATGAAAGTAACAATTGCCGCTCAAGCCTGCCGGTTACAACTCGGACGTGATACCGATTATTATCCGAATGTGCAAACGATTTTGTTATACCCCACGGCGTTTCGAGCAGGCGATGAAGATGAAACGGAGACGGTTGACGCAACCGGGCAAGCTTGGCATCGGGGGCCGGTGATTCTCGCTTGGGACGACGTCATCGCGGGCGGTCGCAATCCTATCGATGGCCGAAATGTCGTCTATCACGAGTTCGCGCATCAACTCGACTTTGCCGGCAACTGGCGCGATCGGCAACAAGCCGAGCGATGGCGAGAGGTGATGTCCGCTGAGTATCAGCAATTGGTCGACGCTACCGAAATGGGCCGCGCAACCCTACTGGACAAATACGGCGCGACCAATCCCGAGGAGTTTTTCGCCGTCGCCACCGAGTGTTTCTTTGAACGGCCGATTGAAATGCAAGCCCGCCACGCGAGCCTGTTCGAGGTGATGTGCGACTTCTACGGCGAGGACCCGTCGGTGACGAGTGCCAGCTAAGAGCCTGTTCATTATCCTTCAGAGTTCCTCCGCGACCCGGGGCAACTTTTCGTTGACATTTGCTGTGCTAGGGCGGAACATTTGCAGAGGCGGGGTGGTGCCCGAACCTGTCGGGTTTGCCCCGTTCGCATCTCCGCGTAAGTCCCGTCTCTTTCAAACGAATCGGAGAACGATCATGCGACGCACACGGCGCGAATTCCTGGCGGATGTCGGGCGGGGAATGGTGGTGGCCGGCATCGGTTCCGCTGCTGCCTCGGACTTGGGCATCGGCAGCGCGTGGGCTGATACCGGTTCTGACTGGCTCAATTTCGGCAACCTTGAGCCTCTCGTCGATCTGATTCAAACGACCCCCGCGGACAAGATGCTACCGATCGCCGTCGAGAAACTAAAGGGCGGGTTGCCGCTCGAAACCCTGGTTTCCGCGGCGGGTCTCGCCAATGCCCGGACCTTTGGCGGTGAGGATTATGTCGGCTTCCACACGCTGATGGCGCT
>CAZESP010000067.1:0-25684 GCA_964515185.1 uncultured Alcaligenaceae bacterium | reverse complement strand
GCGAGGCACTTCTAGCGTATCCGACCGATAAAGACCAGCCAAGTGCTGATGAGGTTCATCGCAGCGACGGCGGGTCGGCGGTCGGGCCGGGGTCGCCCGTGATGGCGGCTGCGTCCACGACCGGCGTCGGTCGCGTTGCCAGCCAGGCTTGCAACGCCTCGTGACGCTCCTTACGCAACGTGTCGATCTGGTCACGAAACCTCGCGGCGTCGTCAAAGACCTGTTTCGCCACCGCGTTCTCCTTAAGCCGATTTAGTTCGGCGATTCGGCGATCGAACTCGGCGGCGGGCGAGGCGCGGCGGCGATCGACCAGCGTTACTTTGGCGCACGCCCGATCCAATAACGTGACGGCTGAACCCGGCAGCGTGAGACCCAACCTCGCGGCTCGGTCCGTGGCCGCGGCGAAGGCGTTGCCCGCGATGCGGACGTGATGGTGCGATTCCAGCAATGGCTGCCAAGATGCCAATACATGCAGGGTTGCCTCTGCGGGCATCGGCAACAGGTTCAACGGCTGAAACTGCGTCGCGAATTCCGGCTCGGTCTTTTCGAACAACTCGCGGCCATCGGGCGTGACAATCACGATGCTCCGAGTTGCCGGCGTGATCAGCCACCGAAGCAGGCGGCGAGCGGCCGCCGCTTGAGCCGACAGGTAATACTCGATGTCATCAACGAACATGATCGTCGGGTTGCGCTGAGCCGAAAACTCGTCGGCGAAGGCTTTGCCCGCCGCCGCCGCCGCGGAATCGTCGCCGGGCAGCAGCATTCCCAATTGTGCCCCGATCAACCGGTGGCTCGGCAGAGGCGATCCATCATGAAAAAGCGACTTCGTGAATTGCCGAATCAACGCGCGGCCACCCGTGCCGGGCGCGGCGATCAGCAACACATTCGGCGCCAGACGGCAGTTGAGAATCTGATGGATTTCATCAACTTCTCGGTCGCGACCACATGCCGGTTCGAGCTTGCCGCACAAGGCCAGGTCGGTCCAGTCGCAGCCGTATTTGTTAATCGCCGGCGTCGTTGGCGCCGCCGCCGGAGCTGGGCGAGCGTCGGAGATTCCCAAGAAATGTCGCACTTCACGCCGCACGGCATCCAGTGATATTCCAATGTTGACGAGAGCTTTGGCGGCATTCCCATCGGTTTCGGCGATGAGTCCCAACAAGAGGTGCTCGGTGCCGACGTAATCGTGGTTCAGCCCGCGAGCCTCGGCGATGGCATGTTCAATGACCCGTTTTGCGGGCGGAGTCGGCGAAAATCGCCCCATGGAGACATCGCTGCGGCTGTCGCGGGTGATCTTGCCGATCTCGGCACGAAGTTTGTGAGGATCGGCTCCGAGATTCTTCAGGACATTGGCTGCCACGCCCGAGCCTTCGGCAATGAGGCCCAAGAGCAGGTGTTCGGTGTCGAGGAACTCTTGGCGACCGCGTTGAGCTTCCTGGTTGGCATATTGCATGACCTTGCGGGCGCGGTCGGTGAATCGCTCGTACATAGGTCGATCCTCGAAGGTAGCCGCTGTAGTGTACTTGGCCCGCTACGGCGGCGCCAACGAAATTCCACCTGTCGTGAAACGGTTTTGGTTGGCGTCACGGGCTATGGGGAGCCTTCGATTGACCCGAATGACGGGGCGATTCGATCCAACATGGCTCGCAGAGCCGCGGCCGCTCGATCTCGAAGGTCCGGCGATAGCGACCAGTTGCGGTCGGTGGCGAGGGCCTCCAACAACTCGATAGCGGCGACGGGTATCGTCTTCGAGGCTTCGTTGGGCTCCACATCGCGCGGCGACTCCTCACCGAGAAGCTCGCGCACCACGTTCAAAAACGACCCGTCGCCTTGAACGTCGAATCGAACTTCGTCGCTGTCGCCGTCGAAGACACTGGCGAACAGGCCGCGCTTTTGCTCGATCGTGCGAAGAACCCGTTCCTCGATGCTGTTTCGCGTGACGAAATTGATGACTCGCACGGGCCGATTCTGCCCCATGCGATGAACCCGCGCGATTCGCTGTTCGAGGACGGCGGGGTTCCAAGGGACGTCGAGGTTGACGACTGTATCCGCGACTTGCAGATTCAGGCCGGAGTTGCCCGCGTCGGTGCTGAGCAAAACGCGACAATCCGGGTCGTCGCGGAATCGCTGCAGCAGGCGGCGCCGGTCCTTGCCGGGCACGCGCCCATGGAGAAACTCATGCCCGACTGCCAAACGGGCGAGCACCTCGACGGCCTTCTGCAGGAGCATTTCCCATTGACTGAAGACCACGACCTTGTGCCCGCCGGCTGCCGACAATTCGGGAATCAGTTCGCCGAATTCGTCGAGTTTCGGCGAAACGTTGGTCGTGCGGTCGTAGAGCCAAGTGCTGGCGCAGAGCATGCGCAAATTGGCGATGCAAGAAAGGATTCGCTTGCGGTCGAGGTCGGTGAGGACCTTTTTCTGAAGCAGCCTGGCCAGGGCGGTTCGCTGTTCTTCGTAGGGCGTCCGTTGAGCGTCGGTTAGTTCGACGAAGATGATACTATCTGTTCGCTCGGGCAACTGCCCCAAGACCTCGGCGCGGGTCCGGCGCAGCAAGATCGGAGTCAGCTTCTCGCGGACGGCATCGAGGTTGCGATAGCCGATCAGCCTGCCTTTGCCGTCGAGCTGGCGATGATCCTGCAAGAATTGAAAGGAGGGGCCGAGCCGTCGATCGTCGACGAATTGCACGATGCTGTACAGTTCCTCCAGCTTGTTCTCTAAAGGCGTTCCGGTCAGGACGAACGCATATCGGCTTCGGAGCTTCTTGACGGATCGGGAGATTTTCGACTCCCAATTCTTGATGCGTTGGGCTTCATCGAGAATGACCAGATCGGGTTGCCAGGCGTTGAGGGCGTCGAGGTCCCGTAGAACCTGTTCGTAGTTCACGAGTCGATAAAACGCCGGTTGATTGTATTGCCGCAGCCGGGTCTCATGGCCTCCCTCGATGACCTGGACAGGGCGGCGGGTGAATCGGCGAATCTCGCTTTCCCACTGATATTTGACCGAGGCCGGCGCCACAACCAAGACCCGCTCGAGCGCTCGCTCGCGGGCCAGCAATTCGACGGCGGCCATCGCCTGAACGGTCTTGCCCAGCCCCATGTCGTCGCCGAGAATCGCGCGGCCCCGGCATGCCAGAAAAATGGCCCCCTGCAACTGATAGTCGTACAGAGGCACCACCAACAACTGCCGCAGGATCGATGACTCCGCTGCGGTCTGGAGTTCACGCATCAGCTCCGATTCGCGCTGAGCCATCGCGCGCCGTTCGGCTTCGCGATCCATGAACTCCATGGCGTCGGAAAAGATCGTCACTTCTTCCGGCACCGATTGGACGGCGGCAATCAATTCATCGTAGTTGCCGTCGCCTTTCCAATAGCCGGCGGTGTCGAAGAATCGCCCGGCAATGGCCGCCAGCGGGTCGGAGTGTCGCGGCGGAAGGTGCAGACCGATGCGCAACTGCTCGCCGTATCGCAACACGATCTCCGGCCGCGTGACCGTTGCCTTGCGCTGCCGGACGTGCGGCGGAGCTTCGTCACGCAGAGACTCGAGCACGGCTTCGATGTGCTTGCAAGTGCCGAGGGTGTTGCTCTTGAAATCGGGGCAGGTGCAGACGTTGTCGCCGACCTCGAAGCCGCGAACTTGCACCGTGTACTGACCGCCGGATATCGGATTGGTGACCTGATAGTCGCTGAAGACGCGATTACGGCCGAGGTTTTGGATGCGGAAATTGCCCTCGCGCGCTCGTTGGCGGCGAATGTCGATTTGTTCCTCGCGCAGCATCGGGACGCCTCCCAGTCAGCCGCGCCATTATATCAAGGGCGAACGCTGGACCTATCGGCCTTCGCGGAGCCGGTCGCCGAGGAAGTTCTCGAGTTCCGGTATGCCGTAAATCTTGCGAATGGTCGTTTCGACATCGTACTCGACGCGTCGATAGCGGATGGTGTCGCCGTCCAGCAAAACATAACAAGCTCGCCAGTCACCGTCGCGAGGCTGCCCGACGGCCCCCACGTTGCAGAGTGTCTTGCGGCCATCGAGCTTGTAGGTGTAGTCAATGTCCTCGGGGCTGTGGAACTGCAGATTCTCGGTGAAAATGCCCGGAACGTGCGTATGGCCCTGGAAGCAGTAGCGATCGACCAGGGCCATGATGCGTTCCATCTTCCGCTGATTGTAGATGTCTTCGGGGAAGACATACTCGTTCAGCGGATTCCTAGCCGAGCCGTGTACGAATAAGTGCTGTTCCTCGCGCACGGATCGAGGTCGTTCCGCGAGAAACTCCCAGCGCTTCTCTTTCTGGCTTCGCCCGCCATCGACGATTTCAAGCTGGGATCGCGTCCAAAAAATTGCCCGTTCCGCTGACGGATTGAACCCCTCGGGATCAAACATCGCCCCTTGGTCGTGGTTGCCCAATAGGACCACCTTGCAATCCATGATCAGGTCGATGCACTCGCGCGGGTTCGGCCCGTAACCAATGACGTCGCCCAGACAATAAATCTCGGTGACACCTTGCTTCTGAATGTCGGCAAGCACAGCCTGGAGTGCCTCCAGATTGCTGTGGATGTCGCTGATTATTGCTCTCACGCCATCGGCTCCTGGCCCGACCGGCCCGTGATCCCGTGATGAATTGCTGGCCTACCCAGGACGTGCCATCCCCCATCGGAATCGCTTATTAGTGAGTTTATCTCGTTGGCGAAACAACTGTCAAGTTGGCCCCTGGCCAGTTCACCCGATTTTGACGCCGCATTCCGTATAGTCGCCACCATCGGCAAAAGCGGTCCCCAACGGACTTGGGTCGCCTTCCAAGGGCCTCCGGAGACGCCTCTCCCGCGTCCATGATCCGTCAAGGCCTTGACTTCGCCTCGCCTAATAAACTATATTAGCTAACACTATGACCCACCAGGTTTCAGACAGGTGTTGCTGCGTTGGCCGCGGCTTCTTGTTGGGATTGGCCGCCTCGGTTGCGATCATCGTCGGGTGCGGATCGCCCCGAACCGGGCCGACCCGTCCGGACCTCTCGAATCGGAAACTCCGCGCCACGACCACGACGAGCATCGTTGCCGATTTGGTGCGAGTCGTTGGCGGCGCTCATGTCGATGTCGAGGAACTGATGAGGCCGGGCGTCGATCCGCACCTTTACAAGCCGAGTGCCGGTGACGTGGCACGACTTCGCCATGCCGACGTCATCTTCTACAACGGCCTTCACCTCGAAGGCAAGATGACCGACGTCTTCGAGGAGATGCGGCGACGGGTGCGAACGGTAGCCGTCGGCGACGCCATCCCCCAAGCCGAACTTCGCGCTGCCGAAGGCTACGAGGGCGCTCACGACCCGCATATCTGGTTTGACGTTTCGCTGTGGGCCAAGACCGTGCCTCTGATTGCCGATACCTTGGCCGACCTCGATCCCGTCCATGCCGCCGATTTCAGGGACAACGCGGAGCGATATCAGAGCGAGTTGTTGGCTCTTCATGACGAAGTGAAGGCCAAGGTCGCGAAAGTGCCCACGGATCGGCGCGTCCTGATCACCGGTCACGATGCCTTTTACTACTTCGGCCGTGCCTATGGCTTTGAGGTTCGCGGATTACAAGGTGTGAGCACCGCATCGGAACCGGGCACCCGCGACCGCACTGAGTTGGCGAAATTCCTGGCCGAACGGCGTATCCCGGCGATATTTGGGGAAACGTCGGTGCCCGATAAGGGCGTTCGATCGGTTCAGGAAACCGCGGAGCGTGACTTTGGGTGGAAGGTCCGTTTTGTCGGGGAAAAGCTCTTTTCCGATTCGCTCGGCGACCGCAATTCCCCCGCGGGCACCTATACTGGCATGGTCCGGCACAACATCGAAACGATCGTCCGCGAGTTGAGCCAATAGCCTCCCCGCGGTTGCCTACATGGAGTGACCCCCCTGGAGTTTGCCGTCGAGGTTGAAGATCTGACCGTCGCCTATCGCGACAAGCCGGTCCTCTGGGACATCGACTTGCAAGTGCCCTCAGGCGTTGTCATGGCCGTCGTCGGGCCGAACGGGGCCGGAAAAACCACGCTCATCAAGGCCATACTCGGGTTGGTCAAACCCGTCGCCGGCCATGTGCGAATCTTCGGCCAGCCATATTCTCACATGCGTTCGAGCGTCGGTTACGTCCCCCAACGAAACTCCGTCGATTGGGATTTCCCGACAACCGTTCGTGATGTCGTGCTGATGGGGACCTACGGGCGCCTCGGTTGGTTTCGCAGGCCGGGACGCCCGGAATGGTCGGCCGCCACCGCCGCCTTAACCCAAGTCGACATGCAATCACTCGCCGACCGCCAAATCAGCCAACTCTCAGGCGGCCAACAACAACGGGTCTTCCTCGCCCGTGCCCTGGTGCAGCAAGCCCGCGTCTATTTCATGGATGAGCCGTTCCAGGGCGTTGATGCCACCACCGAGCGCGCCATCGTCGATGTCTTGCACGATCTGCGACGCCAAGGGCAAACCGTCGTGGTCGTCCATCACGATCTTTCGACCGTCCGCGAGTACTTCGATTGGGTCTTGCTGTTGAACGTGCGCCGCATCGCTTGCGGGCCGGTCGCGGAGATCTTTACCGACGCGAATCTCCGGGCAACCTATGGTCCCCGATTGCCGGCACGATGAGCCTCGGCCTTCGAAACGCGATCCTGCGGTAACACCCTGTCCCAAATCCGTGCCGTGCCGTCCCCAGAGCCTGATATGAGCCGCGACCCATCAGGGCTGAAGGCGATCCGAAAGACATATGCCGAATGCCCGCGAAGGTCCGCCACTTCCTGATGGGTCGCCGTGTCCCAAAAGTGAATCAGATTATCCGAACAGGCACAGGCCAACCGTGACCCATCAAGATTAAAGGCAACGCCATAGACGCGCGATGCATGCCGCAAGACGGCGACCTCGCTCCAATTCGTGGTGTCCCAGATGCGAACCGTGCCGTCCAGGGACCCCGACGCCAGCCGGCTCCCGTCGCGGCTGAAAGCCACCACGAAGACGCCTTGCGAGTGGCCGCCGAGCGCCCAAACAGGCTGCATGGTTTTTACATCCCAGATGCGAACCGTGCAATCGCCGTCGTCGGCTCCGCTGACCAGGAAACGATCGTCCGGGCTGAAAACCACGTCACGTACCTCGCAGACATGACCCGCCAACGTCGCCACTTCGTCGCCGTTCTCCACATTCCAGATTTGAATGTCGTATCCGAAGCCCCCGGTCGCTAACAAATGGCCTCGATGACTGAATGCCAAGTTCGTATCATGCCATCCACTGCTCGGGGCCGGCCAGCTCCTAATCATCCGCCCGGATTCCGCGTCCCAGAGCCGAATCGCGTCCCGCGCTCTCGTGGCTAACATCTTGCCCTCGGGATGAAATGCCACGGATGTTACAATCGCTTGCTTCGGATGAACCAGCGTTTGAATCTCACGCCCCGTGGTCGCGTCCCAGATGCGAGCCGTCCCGTCCCAGCTCGCGGTGGCGACCCGTTCATTATTCGGGTGAAACGCCACTCCATACACAAATGAGGTATGCCCTCGCAACCGGCCGTTGGACTCGATCTGTGCCGGATTCCAGATACGAACCGTGCGGTCCGATGCCACTGATACGAGAAATTGACCATCGGCGGAATATCCAACTCCGTTTACATCACCCGAATGCCCGTTTAACACCGCGATGAGGTTGCCCGTTTCAGCCTCCCAGAGTCGTAATGTGCCGTCTTCGGAGGCTGATGCCAAGCGTGTTCCATCCGGGCTGAATGTCACTCTTCGGACGCATCCTCGATGACCATGCAATGTCGCAATCGGTTGACCGGTGATGCCATCCCAAAGCCGAATGGACTGATCGCGCGAAGCCGACGCGATGCGTCCCCCGTCATGGCTATATGCGATGCAAGTGATAACGTTCTTGTGGCGTCCCAACTCGCGGATGAGGCGGCCGGTTCGCACATCCCAAAAACGAACGGTGTTTGCCGGGAAGCCATCCGTTGTAACAATCCGCTTTGAGTCAGGGCTGAAAACCGCGGCAAAGACTCTCTCATGATGGTCGCCCAACGTTGCAAATGGCCGGCCCGATTCCAAATCGTAAATGCGCACCGTTCGACATTCGTCGTCAATGTAGGCCATGTGTCGCTTATCAGGTGTCACGCAAAACCGCGTGCAACCTGCACCCTCGCAACGAATCGACCTCAAAAGATGACCCGTTTTCAGGCTCCATTCGCGGATGATCCCGTCGAGCGAGTTTGTGAACAGCGAGTCATCGCCGCGGGTCATGAAACAAGTGTCGAGTTTAAGATCGCCGCCGCCGATAATGCCCCTGACATTACCTGATTCGATATCACAAAGAGCGTATCCTTTATCGGGAGTCGCGAAGATCATCGTCTTATCATCAGACGAAACGAAGAGTGCGGACCAGCCGTCCCGGGGTTTAATCGTCTTTTCAATCGAGTGGTCATTAACGTTGGTAAAATGGATAACTCCCCTCGGGTCGCTGCCGAGGATCCACTGGCTGCCACAGTTATTGTATTGGAGACCCAAATCCCAGTCGTCATTCGCTATCACTTGCTGGGCAAGATCGACTCGGCTTCGTAGATGAAACCATTCCCAGTTACGGAACTCCAATGGAGCGCCATCGAGGTTCCGGTGGGCATTGGTCACGTTGAAATCGAGCATGGCGCTGTCCGACGCGGCGATGAGCGCCCGATAGCGTTCCCATCGTTCCGATTTGGCGCGATTGAGTACATCCTGGCGCGCTCTATCAGCTTCAAAGTAGCTGTCGGTCACCAAGGCGAAGGCGGCCAAGAAGATGGTGACAACGAGGCCGAGGGAGGCCGCCGACAGGGGATTGCGGCGGCACCATCGGCGCATTTTTTCGAGTTCGTTAGTCCGTCGAGCGTGAATCGGCCGGTCGTCCAGAAACCTCTGAAGGTCGTCGGCCATCGCCGCCGCCGAGTTGTATCGTCGCGCCGCGTCCTTTTCCAGACATTTCAAACAGACTGTCTCTAGATCGCGGGGAATCGCGGGTTGTAATTGTCGCGGTGAAACGGGTTCTTGCTCACAGGCGAGGTTGACGGTTTCAAGCGGAGTGGCGGCCTCAAATGGTACGTGAGCCGTCAGCATTTCATACAGAATCACGCCGAGAGCGTAGACATCCATAGTAGGGGCTGGCGCCTGGCCCATCGCTTGTTCCGGCGGCATATACTCGGGCGTGCCCAAAGCGGTGCCGGTTTGCGTCACGAACCGGCCATGAAAGTCACTTACGGGAGCGAGTTGCTTGGCCAGGCCGAAATCGGCGATCTTCGGTTCTCCGGCGTTGGTCAGAAGGACATTTGCCGGTTTCAAGTCTCGATGGATGATGCCAATCTCATGAATGGCATGAGCCGCCCGCGCCAGTTTCAACACTGTTTGAGCCGCATGGCGCGGGTTTTGGGGTTTCAGTGTCTGCGATGTTAGAGCGCCGCCATCAACGAATTCAAGTGCAATGAAGGGACTCGGAATGGAGCCGGGGGCCGGCACGATTGAGCCGATTTCAAACACCTGGATGATATTCGGGTGTTGCAGTTTCGCGACGGCCTCGGCCTCGGAGCGGAAGCGGTCGCGGAGTTCCAAATCCGTCAGGGCCGATCCGAGGAGCATTTTCAGCGCGACGACTCGGTTGAGGTCTCGATGGCGGGCCTTGTAAACGATGCCCATGCCTCCGCTGCCGATCACTGACAGGATCTCGTATCCGGGAATCTGCGGCCAATGATCGATGGGGAGCGCCGAGTTCACGATGGACGCGAGATGCGAGACGACGTGTGTGCGGGGCATGGCCGCTACATGATCCGACTCCAAGTGCCGGATACGGCTCGAGCCGGTGGGATCGTCGGTCCGGGAGCGGTCGGGCTGGCCCACGGCAACCTCACTTGGGGGCCAATTCGGGTGGAATTTCTGCCGAAGTATGGGTCACGAATCCCGCGCTGGCAAATCGGGCGTCCAGTGCCGAGAGCCCTTGAGATGCCCCCGCTGCCGTGGAATAATAAGGGAGACCTTTCTCAACAATGCATCGGCGCATTTCAACTTCAGTGATGGAGCCAGTCATGGGCGACCCCCGACTCGACGGCAGCCACCTTTCAAACCCTCGCCGACATGAATACGCCCTGGCCATCGATTCCATGGTCGGCGCTCGCGGGCCTCAAACGTCGGATTTTGATCCCTTGATTCTCGGACATCACTCGAAGGCGACTCCCGATGACTGCGAGTTCGCGGTTCCCGGTGGAACGTATACCCTGGTGAGAATCAGCGACGGACAACGATTTCCGCTCCGCATTGGCATGACCACTCTCGGCCGCTTTCCCGAGAACGATATTGTGTTGCGTCTCAACTACATCTCGCGGCGACACTGCATCATCGTGGTTCACGCGACGGGCGGCTGTGAGGTTTTCGATACCGCGTCGCTGAATGGCACGCGGGTCAATGGCAGCCGAATCCGGCGATGCGACCTGCTTCCGAATGCCGTGCTTGAATTGTGCGACCATCGCTTTGTGGTCGAGTGGGTTGAGCCGCCTCAGGACGCGATGACGCTTGCCGACGAACCGCACATTGTCTCCGTCGGTGATACGGAGTTGGTTCGCCCCAGGTCGTGATCGCCCACCGCGGCCGCTCGATATGCTGACCGGGAGCTTTCGTAATCATGGTGGTCATCAGTGATGGACTGTGACGTCGCCATCGTTGGGGCGGGACCGGCCGGATGCGCGGCGGCCTTTGACCTCGCTCGGCGACGGGTTGCCGTGCTGCTCGTCGACCGCCATTTGTTCCCGAGATTCAAGGCTTGCGGCGGCGGGCTGACGGCCAAGACCCTGAAAGCCTTGCGCTACTCGGTGCGACCCGTTATCGAACGCACGTTTTCCAACCTGCGTATCAGCGATCACCATCACTTCGAACGAATCCTGCCGAGCCGTTACCCGATTTGCGCGATGACGGATCGAGCAAAGTTCGACGACTATTGTCTTCAACAGACGATGAACGCGGGCGTTCGATTCACGCGCATCGATCGGCTGACGTCCATTCGCGATGGCGAAGAGTTCGTGGAAATCGAGACCGACGCCGGCGTCATCCGCTCGCGATTCCTGATCGGAGCCGATGGGGCCGATAGTCGGGTTCGCCATTTGAGCGGGCACACCGAACCGAGGCACAGAGCGTTAGCAATTGAGGCTCAGATTCCCTGGCGGGGCAACCCGATCGAGATGACGTTTGATTTCAACGTCGTGGCTGGCGGCTACGGGTGGATCTTTCCGAAAAGCGATCATCTGAATGTCGGTCTGTACACTTGCTTGCCGACAACGCGAATTACGCCCGAGGATGTTTCCGCATACACCCAGCGCCGGCTTGGCATCGCCGCCACTCATGCGAAGGGACATCGCATTGGCATCGGCGGCTGGGAATATCAGCCGGCATCGCGGCGAATTCTGCTGGCCGGCGATGCCGCGGGTATGGCTGATCCGTTGCTCGGCGAGGGCATCGCCTACGCCATCCGAACCGGGCAGGCTGCGGCCGCCGCCATTGCCGATGACCTTGCCGGCCGCTCGGCGGCAAGGAAGAACTATCGCCGGTTGTTGCGGCCCATTCAACGCGACTTGTCCAGTCTTTGGTCCGCGGCGCGACGGTTTCATGCCCATCCGTCGCGAGGCTATGCTCTGTTGACGTCCCCCTATGTGCGCAAGGTACTCATGCGGGGTTTTGCCCGGGGCGCATCATTTCGGGCGATGAAATGGGCCGGCTGGTGGCAGTTTCTACAACCGGCTCCGGAGTGGGATTCACTGCCGGGCATCAGCGGCCCCATCCTGCCAAACGTTTGACACCAACGCCGCCATTCACGACAATTCTCGAATGCAAACTGTCCGAGCCTCGACGATCGCCTCGACATTTGAAAGGACGTCTCTACGATGATGCGACGAACGTTTCTGATGGCCGTCGTAATGACTTTCGTGGCGACCGGCGCCTTTTCCGACCAACCCAAAAAAGGGCCATACATCATGGTCGATATTCGCGGCACCCTCGAGACCGGCATCGTTGCCATCGGTGGCGAAACCACCGGCACAGTCATTCATGTCAAAAAGGTCACCTGGGAACTCGACCTCGGAGGCAACAAGGAATTGCAGGAACTCGCCAAGCAACTTCACATGAAAGAAGTGATCGTGACGGGCGAGTATCAACAGGTTCCCGGCGTGGAAATTCGCGTCCGGCACATTGTCAAAGTCAAGACTCTCAAAGCCGCGTAAGAGTCTCGTTAAGCCGCGCGTCGAGTACGCGTGATGACTCCGGGGAGACCAACGTATGCGACGGCGAACATTGGGCCGCACCGGCATCAACGTCAGTGAACTCGGGCTGGGCGGTCTGTTCACGTCCTCACTCGGGCCGGGCTTCGAGGAGAGTCGCGCCGTCGTTCGCCGTGCTGTCGAGTTGGGGATCAACTACATCGATACCGCCCCAGCTTATGCCGATAGCGAAATCGTCTTGGGACGTATCCTTGCCGACATTCGCGACCCGCTTGTGCTTTCGACAAAATTCGGTGGGCGACCGCAACCGTTTCGGCCGCAGGACCCCGAGCAATTGAGGATCTCATTCGCCGAGAGTTGCCGGCTTCTGGGCCGGGAACGCATCGACGTTCTCTTCATCCACGAACCGGATCGCCCGCTGCAATACGCCTGGTGGACCGATCCACGGCATGCCGCCGGCCCAGTCGTCGAGGTGATGGAAGACCTTCGCCGTCAGGGGCGAATCGGCTTCACGGGCCTCGGCGGGACGACGGCAACCGAAATGGCTCACTATCTCCGCAGCGGGCGATTCGATGTGGTGCTGACGGCGTTCAATTATTCGGCTCTATTCCGCGAGGCGACCCATGAAATCCTGCCGGTGGCGAAGGAGCGGAACCTCGGAGTGGTTCTCGGCTCGGTCTTGCAACAAGGCGCCCTCGGCCGGCGCTATGACGACGTCGTGAAAGCGAAGCCGGCGTGGCTCTCCCGCCCGCGACAACAGCAGATGCTCGCCTTCTATCAATTCCTTGACGAACTCGGCATGCCCATCGTCGAGCTTTGTCTGCGATTCGCGTTGTCGAACCCCGACGCCGGCACGGTCTTGATTGGGCCGAAGACCGTGCGGCATGTGGACGAGGCCGTCGCGGCGGCAGAGCGTGGCCCGTTGCCGGCGGACGTCTTGGGCCGCATCGACGCCATCGCGGCGATGGTGCCGTTCCGGCCCTTCGAGGAGCCGATGATCCTGCCATTCAATCGCCCGTTTGATTATCACGGCCCCGGCATGGCCAATCTCGCCGCCGGTATCCCGGTCGGGAAACTCGACGCCGGCGACCGGCACGCATAAGTTGGTCGGAAACATCGGCGGCGATTCCGAGTCCTCGAACTTCCACGAGACTTCGTCATGGGCATTCTCGACGGCAAAGTGGCATTGATTACGGGCGGCGGCACCGGGGTCGGGTTCGCGGTTGCCAAGTGCTTCCTCGATGCGGGGGCCAAAGTTTGTATTTCCGGCCGTCGAGCCGCGACCCTCCGCGAGGCCGCCGATCAACTTAATGCCGGCGATCGCCTCCTGACCGTGCCCGCCGACGTGACCGAGCCGGCGCAAGTGGCCGAGTTGGTTGCCAAGGTCATGGCCCGTTTTGGCCCGATTCAGATTCTGGTCAACAACGCGGGCATGAACATCAAGAATCGGGCGACCCATCAACTCACGCCCGAGGTTTGGCGGCAGATGGTCTCGGTCAACCTCGACGGCGCGTTCTATTGCATCCACGCCGTACTGCCGAGTATGCGTGAGCGGAAAGACGGCGTTATCATCAATGTCAGTTCGATATCGGGGAAACGGGCCAATCCACTGGGCGGCGCCTCTTACAACGCCGCCAAGTTCGGCATGTCGGCGTTGGGCATTTGCCTGGCCGCTGAGGAACGCGAGAACAACATTCGCGTGAGTAACATCTACCCTGGCGAGATCGACACTCCTTTGCTGGATCAGCGACCCGTGACCGTGACGGCCGAACAAAAGAAGCTGATCTTGCGGCCGGAGGACGTGGCAGCCGCGGTCTTTTTCGTTGCCACGCTACCCCCAAGGGCTTCGATACCCGAGTTGGTGATCAAGCCGACGGCTCATGTCTACGTGTAATCTATCGGCGCAAAAGGCGGCGAGGACGGTCGCAGGGTTGGAGAGCGAGGCGGCGTTACGCACCTTCCGATCACCCTGCCAATCCGACAGCGGCGGCCTCCTTCTTTGCGTCAAGGTGGCAGGTTCGGACGGCGGATCGAGGAGTTGTTTTTTCATAAATTACTGCCGAACATGATGTTGCTGCGACGACCCGTTGCCGGGCATGCGACTTGCATATCACGACGCCTACTTGACCGGGCTACCCGTACCGAAACCGTATGCACCGAGGAGAATCGGGATGAAGCTAACGCCGTTGGGCGACCGCCTGATTGTGAGGCGATTCGCGTCGGAAGATAAAACCCAAGCCGGCATCATCCTACCGGACAGCGCCAAGAAGAAGCCGCAAAAGGGCAAGGTTCTTGCCGTCGGGCCGGGCCGCATGAACAAGGATGGCTCGCGCCGGCCGATGCAAGTCAAAGAAGGCGACGTCGTCCTTTTCACGTCATGGGCCGGCGACGAATTCAAAGAATCAGGCCGGGACGAACAGGTTCTCGTGATGCACGAGGAAGATATTCTGGCCATTCTCGATGAGAAATAATCCTTAACATTCAACCAAAACTCGAACCCATACCTCGTAGGAGTACCGATGAGCGCCAAGCAGATTGCATTTGACCAAGAGGCTCGAGAAGCGATGCGTCGCGGCGTGGCCAAGCTGGCCCGAGCTGTCAAGGTGACGCTGGGTCCCAAGGGTCGCAACGTCATCATTCAACGGTCATTCGGCTCGCCGACCGTCACCAAGGACGGCGTGACCGTCGCCAAGGAAATCGACCTCGAAGACAAATACGAGAACATGGGCGCCCGCATGGTCCGCGAAGTCGCGAGCAAGACCAGCGACGTCGCCGGTGACGGCACGACCACGGCCACCGTTCTCGCGGAAGCCATTTACAACGAGGGGTTGAAGGCCGTCGTCAGCGGTGTTAACCCCATGATGATGAAACGCGGCATTGAAAAAGCCGTCGAAGCCATCGTCGCCAAACTTCACAAAGCTTCGATCAACATTGATTCCAAGAAAGACATGGAAGCCGTCGCGACCGTGGCAGCCAACGGCGACGAGGAAATCGGCCGAATCATCGCCGAGGCCATGCACAAAGTCGGAAAAGATGGCGTGCTGACCGTCGATGAAGGCAAGACGATGGCTACCACCTACGAATTCGTCGAGGGTATGCAATTCGACCGCGGTTACCTCTCGCCGTATTTCGTCACCAACATTGAAACGATGGAATGTGAACTCGAAGATTGTTATATCCTCGTCTATGAGAAGAAGATCTCGGCTAACAAGGACATCGTTCCCATTCTGGAAAAGGCGATCATCCAGGCCGGCAAGCCGCTGTTGATTATCTGCGAAGAAGTCGAAGGCGAGGCCCTGGCGACCTTGGTGGTCAACAAGCTCCAACGTCAAGGCGCTTTCCGATGCTGCGCCGTTAAGGCTCCGGGTTACGGTGACCGGCGCAAGGCCATGCTTGAAGACATTGCCATTCTCACGGGCGGCAAGGCGATCTTCGAGGATCTGGGCATCCAACTCGAGAATCTGCAATTGAAAGATCTCGGCCGCGCCAAGAAGGTCAAGATCGACAAGGATAACACGACCATCATCGAAGGTGCCGGCAAGCGCGATGATATCCAAGGCCGGATCAAGATGATTCAACGTGAATTGGAAAAGAGCACCAGCGATTATGACCGCGAGAAGCTGAGCGAGCGAATCGCCAAGCTCTCCGGCGGCGTGGCGAAGATCATGGTCGGTGCCGCGACCGAGGTTGAAATGAAAGAGCGCAAGATGCGCGTCGAGGACGCCATGCACGCGACCCGCGCTGCCGTCCAAGAAGGCATCCTGCCTGGCGGCGGCGTGGCTCTTCTGCGAGCCGCCAATGGATTGAAACCCGAAGGCCTCACCCATGACGAGGAAATCGGTTTCAATATCGTCGTTCGCGCCTGTCGCGCTCCGATTCATCAGATCGTGGATAACGCCGGCGCCGACGGGCGCATCGTGGCCGCCAAGGTTCTCGAAGAGAAGAACATCAACTTCGGCTACAACGCTCGCACCGACGAGTATTGCGACATGGTGAAGACGGGCATCATCGACCCGACCAAGGTCGTTCGAAGCGCCCTGCAAAACGCCACCAGCGTTGCCACCCTGCTGCTCACCAGCGACGCCTTGGTCGCTGAGATGCCGAAGGAAGAGAAGAAGGCTGATGGCGGCGGCAGCGGCTATGACGATATGTACTAATCGCAATTCGTGATTTGCTGAGCACGCGGCGCGAGCAAGTGTTATTGAATACACTGGCTCGCGCCGCGTGTTCGATTTCACTCATCTTCCGGTTCTTCCGGTTCCGGAGAGAATGTCACGCCTTCGTAGATCTCCACCAACGGCAATTCGATTTCGATCTCCGGCAGCGGCACAACGGCTTCAAGTCCTTCATAATACTCGCGCTCGAACCCGCGCTCAGTACGCCGGTAGGCAACAACAACGGACATGTCCGACTCGATCAACAAATAGATGTTGAGCGTAGGAATCGTCAGGTACGCGTCTTTCTTTTCGCCTTCGTCGGTCCGCCGCGTTCGGGCTGAAATCACCTCGGCGATTGCGGCCGGGTCGTCCTGAAAGGAATCATCCGGCGGATTGGGCCGGCAAACCACCGACGCATCCGGGTAGTAGAAGCGCACATGGGACGGCAAGCGGACGCGGATCTTAGTGTCAGAATTCCAAGGCCGACAGGGTTTGCCGCGGAGCCGGCTACCCAGTGCAAGGAAGGTATTGCCGGCGATGCGGTTGTGCTGGTTGCGGGCGCCGGCCATGGCGTAGACGACGCCGCCCAAGTATTCGTGCTTGATCGGCGACCTCAACTCGCCGGCGAGGTATTCGTCCACGGAGATGAGGCGCCGTTTGGGTGCTGCGGTCATGCGCATAGCTTACCCGGTCCTTTCTCATGAAGCAAGCAGCGTTAACTTCGCCGAATTCACCGCGGAAATCGCGACATGGGCCGGCGTCCCTTGGGCCGCCGGAACGCGGTCGAATCATGTCGCACTTGTAACATTTCAGGCCCACCCGATGTTCCGAGCGGGCCTGAACGATCATGGAAGGTAACACTTGCTCGCGCCGCGTGCTCATGTTATGGCGATTCAACGCCTCTCAGTCGCCTTCGGCTCGATAATGCCGCCATCGTATTCGATGCGGCATTGCGGCAGGGCGGCGTGGAAGTCCGCCAGGCCCTTCGCAGTCACTTTCGTTGTTCGCACGATCAAGGACGTCAGGTTCTTGCAGTCCTTCAAATGGGCCAGCCCTGTATCGCTGATCGGCGTATTGCTGAGGTCGAGGATCCACAGGTTCTTGCATTCCTTGATGTGCGCCATTCCCGCGTCGCTCACACGTGTACCACTGAAGAAGACTTGTCGCAAGGACTTGTACTCCTTGAGGTGGACCAAACTGGCGTCGCTGACTCGAGTGTCATTTAGGCCGAGCACTGTCATGTCCTTGCAGTCACTGAAGTGGGCCAGACCGGCGTCGCTTACGATCGTGCCGCTGACGTGAAGGTTTCTCAACACCTTGCAGTCTTTCAACTGGGCGAGGCCGGCATCGGTCACTTGTGTGATGTTCAGAGTTAGGGCTGTTAGTTTGTTAAACCCGTTCAAGTGTGCCAGACCCGCGTCCGTTATCTTGGTGCCGCTCAACGTGATAAGATTCAAATTTGTGCAACCTTTGAAATTTGCCAGGCCCACGTCGCTCATCGCCGTGTTACTGACGTGGATTTGCGTCAGGTTCTTGCAGTCCTTGAAGACGGCCAGACCGGCATCGGTCACCTGCTTGTTTTCGAGAAGCACACACGTCAACCGGAAAGGGTCCTTCGGCAGCTCGGCGACTGCCTTGATGTAGCGGTCCTGATCGTTGACATGAACCATGCCGCCGACGGAAATGACATACTCTGCCGCCTTTCGGTCGGGGTCGGCCGGCGCCTTCGGCTCGATCACGCCGCCGTCGTATTCGATGCGGCATTGCGGCAGGGCGGCGGCGAGGGCCTGGATACCCGCGGGGGTGACCTTGGTCTTGCGGACATCAAGCGTTTGGAGAGCTTTGAGATTCTGCAGATGCGGCAGCCCCGCATCGGTGATCTTGGTCTCACTAAGATCAAGTTGTCTTAATTCGCTGAGGTTCTTCAAATGACTGAGGCCCTTGTCCGTGATCGCCGTTTGAGTCAGGATTAGACCAACTTGCAGCCTTCGCCACTCTCCGACGATGGCCAGTCCGTCATCCGTCACCTGCGTGCGGCCGAGATTAACGCTCAGCATCTCTTTGAGATCGCGGAGCTTGGCCAATCCGGCGTCACCAACACGAGTATGTTCGATCACTAACACATTGAGTGTGGCCAGTTTCGCGACATGATCCATGCCCGCGTCGGTAATTTCAGGATTGCCATAGAGAGCCAAGTTGTTGATTTTCAAGTCCTTCAGATGGGCTAGGCCGGCATCGGTAATGCCCGAATCGCCTGCTGATAAATAAGTAAGCGATTTTAGTTTGCCGACCTCGGCCAAACCGAGATCGCCCAGTTGCGGGACGTCGATTCTAAGTCCGGCGAGTTTCGGGAATTTACTGAGTTCGCTGAGTCCAGCCGGCGTAACCCGCGTGGCCACCAGTTCAAGGCTGACAAGCCCGCGCAGGTTTTCCATTGAGGCCAAACGTCTCAGCCCGGCGTCGGTGATCGGCTGATAGTTCAAGAAGAGACTTTGCAAATGTTTAGCACCGGTGAGTTGATCGAGGTCGGCGTCGCTGATCGGCTTAGATTTCTGATCGAAACCGATGTAATGAAGCTTGGAATCCTTGGTCGGAAGCTCTTCGAGGCGAGTGATGTTGCGGCCATCGGGTTGGTCATCCCCAAACATGACGGCCCCGCCCTTCGCCAGCACCCATTCGGCGATGCGGCGATCTGCGTCTGGCGACGCGCTCCCCTTCGGGTCGCGGCTAACCGCGATCACGCGAACGATCGGTTTTCCGCCGCGATCCATCTTGAATTCTGGTGTCTCCAATTTCACGCCATCGGCGCCGGTGACCTTGACGAGGTACTTGCCTGGCGGCAGGGTCTTGTTTTTCTCGCTCGCTTCGAGTTCATATTTCAGCGTCTTGCCGGTCTCGTCGTAGATTTGCAGTTTGCCGTTTTTGAAACGCACCTCGGCGTCCTTGGCGACCTCGACGATCAGCGTGCCGTTTTCAGTCTTGAATACCAGTTGATACATGCCGAACGCGATGCCGCCGAAGAGCAGCAGTGCCAGGGCGACCCATACTCCGCGGCGCGGCGGCGGAGTGGACGGCACCGGAGCGAGTGCTTTGGGAGCGGGCGCCGTCTCGGTCGGCGTGTCGAGGTCGATGTCGGCCCACGGATTCGGCGCTGCGGGCGCCATGACGATCGTGCCTTGCGGCAGCATCCTGCGAAGGGAATCGACAACGGCCGTTGCTGACGCCGGGCGGCGATCCGGCTTTTTCGAGAGTAGCTGTTCGATCAATGCCGCCAACTCAGCGGGAATGGCCGGGTTGAGCGTTGCGACAGCGGCGGGCGTATCGACGGCGAGGCTGGTCAGCATCGCCATGGTGTTCTCGCCGATGAAGGGACGTCGACCGGTTGCCATTTCGTACATCACGCAGCCGAGGCTGAAGATGTCTGCGCGATGATCGACGGCTTGCGCCCGCGCCTGTTCGGGCGCCATGTATGCCGGCGTGCCGACGATTGCGCCCGACTGGGTCAGTTGCACGTTGTCGTTCGTCGAACGGGCCAGGCCGAAGTCGAGAATCTTGACGCGACCGGTGTCGGCTTCGAGCCAGATGTTTCCGGGCTTGATGTCGCGATGGATCAACCCGTGAGCATGGGCGGCGGCCAAGCCCTCGGCAATCTCGCAGCCGATGCGGATGACTTCGGTGACTGGCAAAGGTCGTTCTCGCCGTAGCCGGGCGTCGAGTGGTTCGCCTTTGAGGAACGGCATGGCGATGAACGGCACGCCGTTGTCCTCGCCGACCTGATAGATCGGGCAGATGTGGTCATGTTCGACGGCGGCCGCGGCTTGGGCCTCACGCAGGAATCGGACGCGATGCGCCTCGTTCGCGGCCACTTCCGGCTTCATGACCTTCATCGCCACACGCCGTTTGAGGCGAATATCCTCGGCCTCGAGGACCATGCCCATGCCACCCTCGCCGAGCTTCTTCAAAATGCGATACCCGTCGAGTCGGCCAATCTCGTCGTCGGCTTGTGGCGGGGCGAGAAAGTCGAGGAGAGCGTCGCGACGAGGACGTTCAACCGGCGGCGTTTGGCGCGCCAGGCGCTCGATCAATTCACTCGCGCTCGGTGCCGGAGCATCAGGCCCGGACAGGGTCGATCGCACCGCATCCGTTAGGGTGTCGGTCCCGCGAAGCCCGGCCGCCGCTGCCGTGCAGATGGAGCATTGATCCAGATGCGATGCCAGCGGCTCGGCGACGTCGGCCGGCAGTTGGCCGAGCAACAGTCGTTGAAGCGTGTCACGATCGGGGCAACGGGTGGTCGTGGTCATGTCTCATTCCCCAAAAAGGCTATCGTCGAGGCCGCCGCAAGGGTCGCCACTTGATCTATGCGCCGAGTCGGCCGAATCTTGCCGAAAATCAGTCGAGCAGGCCGTCGAGTTCGCATCGCAGGCGAGTCATGACGCGTGATTTGGCTGCGTAAACCGTGCCGGGGCGGACACCTAGCTCGGCGGCGACTTCCTCGACCGATCGCCCCGCCACGACATATTGCTCAAACGCTCGCCACATTGTCGCGGGGAATTCGTCGCGGAGCGCTTCGAGGGCGCGCCGCACCAGATGCCGGCGATATTCAACCTCCTCGATGTCGCGGAACCCGTCATCCGCGGCGACGCCCGCCAGGGTCTCCGGATCGGCTGCCGACGGTACGGGTTTTCGCCGCAACTCGCGCCATTTGTTGAGGAGGACGACGTGCAACCAACCCCGGAAGCTGCGATCAGGATCGTGGGAGAATTCGGGCAGTTTGCGGTAGAGCAGCAGCAACACTTCCTGAACGAGGTCGGCTGCATCGGCGGACTGCAGCCCGAGTCTCTCGGCCCAGACCAGGAGCATCAGGGCATAAAGGCTGACGAATCGTCGCCACGCCTGCACATCGCCGGGCAGGCGGAGTCGCTGCAGGAGACTGACCGGCGTCCGGGTCATCGGCAAACTCGCGCGAGTCATGAATCGATCGGACGGTTATTTTCAGCGAAAGTGAGGCGAAAATCAACCGGCCCGAACAGCCCGACACGGCCGCCATTGATTACGGCGAGGTTGTGACACTCCTTCCAACATCAAAATAAAACGGACCGGAATCAACAAATGCGATCGTGGATTCCGAACTTGGTCGTGGCGGACTCCATGGCTCGCGCCGCGTGCTCAAACACTTGCTCGCGCCGCGTGCTCAAACATGCGCCGCGCTCGAAGCCACGAGCACGCCGCGCAAGCAAGTGACACCTATGCCAACGCCTTCTCGATCACCTTGCCGCGGACGCCGGTCAGGCGTTGGTTCAGACCTTGGAAGGGATAGGTCAGGCGCGTATGATCGAGGCCCAATAGGTGCAAGATCGTTGCGTGTAGGTCACTGATGTGATACGGTTCCTCGACGGCACGGAAGCCCAGCTCGTCGGTCGCGCCGATCGCCTGCCCGCCCTTCACGCCGGCGCCCGCGAGCCACATGCTGAAGCCGAACGGGTTATGATCTCGCCCCGGCTTGCCCACGCCCTCACTCGTCGGCGTTCGCCCGAACTCGCCGCCCCAGATCAGCAGCGTCTCGTCCCATAGCCCCGTTCGTTTCAGGTCCGCGATCAGGGCCGCAATCGGGCGATCCGTCTCGCCTGCATGGAGCGTGTGATTCTTGATGCAGTCATTGTGACCGTCCCAGGTGTCCTCGATGTGCCCGCCGCCGGAATAGAGTTGCACGCATCGGACGCCGCGTTCGATCAGCCGCCGCGTGATGAGGCACTTGCGCCCGAAGTCGGCGGTCAGGCGTTCATCGAGGCCGTAACTGGCGCGGGTCGCCGCTGACTCTTGATCGAGATTGACGACGTCCACGGCCGTTGTCTGCATGCGAAAAGCGAGTTCATAGCTGTTGATGCGGGCGGCCAACTCGGATTCACCCGGTCGATCGGTGAGATGCATCTGATTGAGATCATTCAAAAGGTCGAGCGAACGACGTTGGCCCTGGGCACTGACACCCGCCGGCGTCGCGAGGTCGAGCAGGGGCGTCCCTTGTCCCCGAAAGAGCGTGCCCTGAAACCCCGCCGGCATGAACCCCGCCGACCAGTTCGACGCGCTGCCGATCGGTCCGCCGCGAGGGTCGGTCATCACCACGAAACTCGGCAGATTTTCCGTCAGGTTGCCAAGGCCGTAACTGACCCAAGACCCGAGGCTCGGCTTGCCGATTTGCACGGCGCCGGTGTTCATTTGCAGGCACCCCGAAGCGTGGGCGGCCGTGTCGGTCTGCAGCGAGCGAATCACGCACAGGTCATCGGCAAACCGCGCCGTGTGCGGGAAGAGGCTGCTGATCGGCAATCCGCTCTGCCCGTGCCGCGTGAACGGAAACGGCGAGCGCATCAGATGCCCGACCGGGCGGCCATTCGAGCCGACGTTCGGCACGTCCTTGCGCGTATACGGCGTGCCGTGAAGACGATCCAGCGCCGGCTTCGGGTCGAAGGTGTCGACTTGGCTCGGGGCGCCGTTCATGAACAGAAAAACGACATGCTTCGCCTTGGCGGGAAAGTGGGCCGGCAATGGGATCGAGGCCAGGCCGTCCCGAGCTAGCAGATCGAGCAGGGCCACGCTCGCGAAGCCGTTGGCGGCGCGCCAGAAGAATTCGCGGCGATTGTGCATGGGAAATCCAATCACGCTTCTGCGAAGCGTCGCTTTTCCGTTTTCGTCAATCCGGGTAAACAAACTCGTTCAAGTTCAACATCACCCGCGCTTGTTGCACCGTGTCGATGCCGGCGGCGCGATATTCCAACAGGCGTTTGAGTTCGGCGCTCGTTGGCGGCCGGCACAATGCGAGGCGATAAGCAAGGTCGATTTGCCTCGCGGGATCGGGGCCGGCCTCACGTTCGAGCCGTGACGCGAAGTGCCGAGCCTGTTCGTTGACGAAGTCGCCGTTGAACAACATCAGAGCCTGCGGCGCGACGGTGGTGACGGCCCGGCGCCCGGTACTTCGCGTCGTGTCGCACAGGTCGAGCGTCTCCAGCAACGGCGGCAGCAGCGCTCGCTTGGTATGCACATAGATCGTCCGCCGCGCCGACTCGCTTGCACTGGAGGCTTTCCAAACCGTGTCCGGGTCGCTGTTGGCTTCCAGCACTTGCCGCGGCATCGGCGGCAACACGCTCGGCCCGCCCTTCGCCGGATTCAGCGACCCGCTCACCGCCAAGATGCTGTCGCGAATCGCCTCCGCCTCGAGCCGGCGATACGACACGCGCCACAGAAGCCGGTTGTCGGGATCGGCGTCGCGATAACGTTCGTCCGAACGTTTGCTCATGCGGTAGGTGTTGCTCGTCAGAATCAAGCGATGCAGTTTCTTGATCGACCAGCCGTCGCGGACGAAGCGATCGGCCAGCCAATCGAGCAACTCCGGATGCGTCGGCCGATCGCCTTGCGTGCCGAAATCGTTGGGTGTTCGCACCAGACCCTCGCCAAAATGCCCCTGCCAGATGCGATTCACGATGACCCGTGCCGTGAGCGGGTTTTCCGGAGATGCAATCCAATTCGCGAGGGTCAGCCGTCGCCGAGTCGAGTGGGGGCCGTGCGGCGGGAATTCCGGCTGCGTGGCGGCCGCCACCGAGGGCATCGCGGGTTTCACCATGGCGCCGGGCCGGTCGGGCTGGCCTCGCAGCAACACAAACGTCTCGCCCGCATCCTTGGCTGATTCACGCATCAGATACCCGTGCGGCATCGGGCCCGGCGCGCGACGACCCGGCGCGAGCAACGGCACCGTCAATTCCGTGCGGCCGTTGCGCGGGCGTTGTAACGGACTGAAAATCGCTACCCATGAGTAATAATCGGTCATCGACAGCGGTTCGAGTTTGTGGTCATGACACCGCGCACAGCCCAAAGTCAGGCCGAGGAATGCTTGAGCCGTCGTTGAAATGATGTCGTCGAGTTGATCGTACCGGTCGGACTTCGGGTCGGCGGGTTCGTCGTCCCAGGGACCGAGTCGCAGAAACGTCGTCGCGGTCATTGTCTGGGCGTCGGCATCGGGCAATTCGTCGCCGGCCAACTGCTCACGAATGAAACGGTCGAATGGCTTGTCAGCGTTGAAGGCGTTGATGACGTAATCGCGATAACGCCAGACAAACGGCTTGGCCGCGTCGCGCTCATAGCCATTCGTCTCGGCATAGCGAACGACGTCGAGCCAATGGCGTGCCCAACGCTCACCGTATTGAGGTCGCGCCAACAGCGTATTAACGAGGCGGTCCAACGATTCCGGAGATGAATCGATCGCCCATTGCTCCATCTCCGCGGGTGTCGGCGGCAAACCGATGAGATCAAGGTAAAGCCGGCGAATCAGCGCGCGAGGCTCCGCCGGCGGATTCGGCCGCCAATCACGGGATTCGAGCTTGGCCAGCACAAAGGCGTCGATCGGATTGCGAACCCATGCCCGGCCGCGAACACTCGGCACCGCCGACGGCGCGACGGGTCGAAACGCCCAATGATCGCGCGGGTCGTCGGCGCGAGCGGACAATACTCCAACGAAAACCAGAATAAGGCTGCCGGTGTGTTGCATGGGATGAAACCTGTGGCGGCGGTGACACCACTTTAACGCGGGTTACGAACGATGGCAACAGGCGTCGGTCGGCATATACCGACAAACGACTCCATCAGCCGGCAATTCTCTGGGGGGGGGTGACGATGAAACCGATCGGGCGAGTCGTGGTGTGTGCGCTTCTTGGTTTCCTGGCGTCGTCCGGGGCGCCGGCGGAAGGCCAAAAGCCGGACGTGAGGGCCGAGCTGATGGAGGCCGATCGGGCATTCGCGAAGGCCGCCGCCGACAAGGGCCTTGATGGTTGGATGAGCGTGATGGTTGCCGATGCGGCGCGTCTGCCAAAGCTCGGCGAGTCGTTTATCGTCGGGTTGGCAGCAATCCGCAAAGCCGACGCCGCCATTTTCGCCAACCCGAACCGCAAGCTGACATGGGAGCCGGCCGACGCCTACGCCTTCGACGGCGCGGCGCACGGCATCACGACGGGACGTTATCAGATTCTTTTGAATGAAACTGGTAAAGAATCGGTGATGGGCACCGGAGCCTATGTGACCTTCTGGCGCAAGGTCGCCGGCAAGTGGGTCGTGATCTTCGACACCGGCGCCCCGGACGCTCAGAAAAAATAGCCGCGTCGCCAGCATCATGGCAAGTAGATTTCGCTTTGGAGTCGCGATCGATGACCGACGAAACCCGGACGAATGCCGATGATCGCAAACCGTTGGGACCCACACCGGCGCCCATCGTGCCGGGCTACGAGATTCTCGACGAGGTCGGCCATGGCGGAATGGGCG
>CAZESP010000066.1:0-25792 GCA_964515185.1 uncultured Alcaligenaceae bacterium | reverse complement strand
CATGTACGGCCCCATCATGCCGGTGATGAAGAACATCGGCAGGAAGCTGACGATCACGGCCAGAGTGGCGCTGATGAGCGGCGGGCGAATCTCGGCGACCGCTTCCAGCACGATGTCCGGGTTCGCCTGCTTGCGATGCTCAAAGTGACGAGCGATGTTCTCCACGTCCACGATCGGGTCATCGACGAGCAGGCCCAGCGCCAGAATCAGAGCGAACAGGGTCACGCGGTTGATCGTGAAGCCGAACAGCAGATTGATGGCCAGCGTCAGGCCGAAGACGACGGGGACCGCGACGGCGACGACGAAAGCGGCCCGCCACCCGAGGCTCATGGTCAACAAGGCGATGACGATGAGGATGGCGACCGCCAGGGCCTCAACGAGATCGTTGACCTTGTGATTGGCGGTCAGCCCGTAGTTGCGCGTGATGACCATTTCGATGTCGTCGGGCAGCACGTCGCGTCGAAGCACGCGCGCCTGATTGAGAATGGCTTCGGCGACCGTGACCGCGTTGGTTCCCTTTTTCTTGGCGATGGCGATGGTGACGGCGGGCGCCGGTTCGGGTCGCGGGGCGGTGTCGGCCGGCTCGATGACGGTGCCGGCGTTGCCCGGTTCCGGCTCGAACTCGCGCGCCGGCCCCCAACCGTGGCGGACGTAGCTGCTCACCTCTGCCGGGCCGTCGAACACGTCGGCCACGTCCTTCAGAAAGACCGGCCGATCCTGAAACACGCCGACCACAAGACCCGACAACTCGCCGGCGCGCCGAAGCGTAAGGCCCGCGTCGATGCGCCGATCCTTGTCTGAACGGCTGAAATCCCCGCCGGGCAGCGTCACGTTCGCCGTCTGCAGCGACCGTTGCACCTCCAACGGGCTGAGGTTGTACGCTTGCAAACGGTCGGTGTTCAAGTCGATGCGAACCGTGCGCTCCTCGCCGCCGACGACATAGGCGCGCGACACGTCGGGCACCAGCGACAGCCGTTGCATCGCTTCCTCGGCCGAGCGACGCAGCAGATGGCTATTGTCGCCCGCGCCTTTGAGCGTCAGCGTGACGATCGGCACGTCGTCAATCTCGACCGGCTTCATGATCCAGCCGCTGACACCGGGCGGCACGAGTTCCAGATTCTCGTTCAGCTTTTTGAATAACTTCACCAGACTTCGTTCGCGATCCTGGCCGACGTAGAACCGCACCGTGATGATCGCCTGATTCTCGCGCGACATGCTGTAGACGTATTCGACGCCGTCAATCTGGTAGAGGATGCGCTCCAAGGGCGTGGCGACGAGTTGCTCAACCTCATGGGCCGACCGGCCGGGGAAGTTCACATAGATATCGGCCAAGGGCACGACAATCTGCGGGTCTTCCTCGCGCGGCGTGATGAACAGGGCCGCCGCCCCGACGATGATCGAGAACAGCACCAGCATGATCGACAGATTCGAGCGCAGGAAGATATCGACGATGCCGGAGAGGAAATCGTGTTTTGGTGTAGGGTCGTGCGACGCCGTCATGGCTTGGCCTCCGTGTTCGTGGCCACGATCTTTTCGCCCGGCTTCAACCCGGCAAGCACCTCGATGTCATCATCGAATCGGCGCCCGGTCTGAATGGCGCGGCGGCGAAGCGTGTTGTTGTCGAGCAGTTGCACCATCTCGATTTGGCCGACGCGCTTGATGGCGGTCGCTGGCACGACGACAATTTCCTCGTCTTCGAGCGGGATGTAGATGCGGCCGAACATGCCGGAATAAACGCCGGGCGGGCACGGCCCGACGACCTTGACGGTGAACGATCGGCTGGCGGCCTGCGACTCCGGCACGATTTCGCTGATGGTCGCCTCGCAGTCGAAGCCGAGCGAGTCGAGCCGGCCGGGAACTTTCTGCCCAACCTTGAGCTTCAACGCCAGCGACTCACGAACGCTGACGAGCATCTGCATGCGGCCGGGGTTGTAAAGCGTGACCAGAACCTGGCCGGGAGTCACCGTATCGCCGGTATCGACCTTCTTTTCGACAACGACGCCATTCATCGGCGAGGTGATGGTCGCGTAGCTGAGCATGGCTTTGGCTTCCTGCACAGCCTGATCGGCACGGGTGACGTCGGCGTCGGCGGTTCGCAGGGTCGTGGCGATGCGATCGTATTCGCTCTGAGCGATCGCCTTGGCCGGCAGGAGTTTCTTGGCGCGTTCGTGTTCGAGATGGGCCTGTTCGCGGGTGGCGTTGGCGGCGGCGTGGGCGGCCTCGGACTGTTTCAGTTTCGCTTGAAGGTCCGCGTCATCGAGACGGACGAGAACCTCGCCTTGCTTGACCGGCTGACCGGCCTTGGCTTTCATCTCGACGACGCGCGCCAGCAACCGCGACGCGACACCGGCTTCGTGAACGGCGCGAATGCTGCCGACGGCCGTTTCCGATCGCGGCCGTTTGACGGCCCGAACTTCGACGAGTTCGAGCTTGCTCGGATCGATCGGCGTGCCGGCGACCCGCTCGGTGGAAACCTTGGGGTGAAAGAACCCGGCGAGATACATGAGCAGCGCGACAAGTCCGGCGGCGCCCGCGAGAACGGCAGCCCCGCGACCGACCCATCGAAGCGCCGCCCCGCTGCGTGAAGCCTGAGCCAAAGGCGTGTGAGCCATCATGACCCTCCTTTGCGGTTATTTTATGGAGAATGAGGATGGTCATTTGTGTCGGCATCAACACTTGCTCGGCGCGTCGTGCTCGTTGAGGTTCCCGAGCACGACGCGCCAGGATGAGCACGACGCGCAAGCAAGTGTCGGCTATTGAGGATGAAAGAGCCGGCACCCCTTACCGCGTCTCCAACCGAAATTCCGGGTGCCCGGTGGTCGTCTCGGTTGCGGTCAGACGGAAGGAGCGGGCGAAGACGTCGGAGCGCAGCCAGCCGTCGCGGCGACGGGTGGCGGTAAAGCCTTTCGGCCCGCGACGGAAGATGTCGAACCGGATCGCCGGGCGGCGGGCGTCGATCAGCCAATATTCTCGGACGCCGGCCTCCCAATAGGCTCGCTTCAACACGACCGAATCTTTGCGGAACGAGCTGCGGCTCACGACTTCGAGCACCATGTCCGGCGACCCTTGCAGTTCCGTGAAGCCGCCTTCGTGCCCCTCGATAAGTCGCACCCGATCGGATTGCAGCGTGGCGTGAGAGACGAAGGTCGCGTCGGGGTTGACGGAGATGTCAGCCGCGAAGTTGGTCAGCATCAACCCGTCGCCGAAGACGAAGCCGAGGTTTTCCGTCTTGGTGAGTTGCCGAAGGACCGACGTGATTTCCGTTTTGACCAGAACGTGAGTGAAGAGCTGTTCCTTGCCCATGTCGATCCAGACCTCGCCGCAGATCCACGAAATCTGGCCGTGTTCGGGGAAGTCAGTCCGTTCGGTCCAGCGGCGGTAGGCATGGATGTCGTGGACCCACTGTGGGATGTGGAGTTCCTCGACTTCGTTAGCCCAAATGACCATGACCGCCTCCAGATGAGAAACGGCCCCATGATAACGAATCACCGCCACGGCGCCAGCGCGGAATCGGCGAACACTTGCTGGCGCGTCGTGCTCGGCGCCGCGTGCTCGGCGCGTCGTGCTCGGCGCCGCGTGCTCAACTCAGAGCCAGCGCCTGTTCGATGCGGTCGAGGTGATACTCGCGATGCGAGCCGCGGTCGAGGTTCGGCGCGTCGGGGCGAGCGAGGGCGGCCGTCACCACGTCGTCGGGCACCTCCAAGAGATACGCGTCGATCTCTTCTGCTATCTGCAACGCGGTTTCGCCGACTTTCTCCGGCGGCAGCATTTCCAAAAACGGCTGCAGCACCTCGTTAAACAACTCGCCGTCGTATTGACCTTGGCACGGGACGCCGGCGGCAAGGCGTCGCATCATGCAGAGGCGTTGCCGATCCCAGAACGCGATATGGGCCAAGGCGACGGCGACGGTCCAACCCTTCGGCAGTCGCACGGCGAGGGCGGCGGCATCGAGTCGAGGCAGGAGCCGGCGCAGGCGTTCGGTCTGCGTGCGATTGCTCTCGGCGAAGGCGGCGGATACGGGCATGAGGACGCTCCTTTTTTCGGGGCGATCACTTGCTCGCGCTGCGTGCTCGTCATCACGCCGCGTGCTCCGACGCGATTCCGACCACGACGCGACTCCGAGCACGACGCGCAAGCAAGTGTTGCTATGAACACTTGCTCGCGCTGCGTGCTCGTCATCACGCCGCGTGCTCATCACGCTGCGTGCTCGTTACTACGCGCTGGAGCGGCTCATCGTTAGGCGATAGTTCGTGCTGCCGCTATAAGGGAATACCCGCACGAAGTACGTTCCCGCGGAGAGGGTGCGGCTGAGGGATTCGGCGCTTGTGCCGCCCAGCGTCGAACTCGCGATCACCCGACCATTCGAGTCCAACAGTTGCACATCGGCGTCGGCGCTCAGGCCATCCAGTTGCAGGCTGAACACGCTACGGCTCGCAATGGCGAAGCGATAATAGTCATTCGTGTCGTTGCTGCCGACGTAATCGTTGAACATCTGCGGGCTGATGATGACGCCGATGTCGCGGGCCGTCGCCAACGTGTTGCCGGCGCCGTCGATGGTTCCCGTCGTCGCGCCGATCAACGTCAGCGTGTAACCGGTGTTGGAGTTGTTCTTGTTGAACACACGAACGTAATAGGTGCCCGCGCTGAGCGATCGGCTGATCGACTCGGCCGTTGCCCCGCTATTGGTCGAACTCGCCACGACGTTGCCGTTGTTGTTCAGCAGTTGCACGTCGGCGTTGTCGCTCAGGCCGTTCAGTTGCAGGCTAAAGGCCGTCGTGTCCGTCACCGAGAAGCGATAGTAGTCGTTGGTATCGCTCTGGCCGACGAAGTCCGTGAACGTTCGACTGCCGCTGAGAACGCCGACGTCGCGAGCCGACCCGCGCGAGTTGCCGGCGCCGTCGGACGACGTGGAATTGTTGCTCAGCGTCAATGAATAGTTGGTGTTGGCCGTGTTGTACGGATAGACGCGAACGAAATACGTGCCGGCGTCCAAGGTCCTCGCGATCGATTCGCTCGACGATCCGCCGCGAACCGAGCTGGCCAGGACCGTGCCGTTGGCGTTCAGCAGTTGCAGATCCGCGTCGGCACTCATGCCGGACATTTGCACATTGATCGAACTGCGAGCCGACACCGTGAAGCGATAGTAGTCGTTGGTGTCGCTTTGGCCGACGTAACCTTGGAACGTCTGCGTGCCCAGCAACTCGCCGGCGTCGCGAGCGGTCGCCAAGGTGTTGCCGGCGGTGTCTACCATTGTGCCGACCGTCACCTTCACGCGCGCGACGTTGTTGCCTTCGTTGGCCTCGAGCAAATGATTCAAGGGATCGGCGATCGACTCGAGCCAGTATTCGCCGGGGGCAACGTCGGTGACGTCGATCCACTGATCCGGCAGGGAGTAATCATAGACGTCGGCCCATCCGACGGAGATGCCCTGTACCTGATCGCAACTGTTGTAGACCGCGTTCCGGGGCGCTCCGGGAAGGTTCGCGTTGTAGGCCAGCGAGTCGAGCAGACAGAAGCTCGTCTTGCCGCCGGACGCGACGATGTCGCCGACGCCGTTGCCCGCCGTGATAGCCCGCAAGTTGTACGTCGCGAAGTCCTCGAAGTGAATGTGCCCGTGCGTCGAGTGATACTCAAACAGGCCCGCGAGGCGATCGGTATGGCTTCCGTCCGAATTGAAGATGCGCTGAAAGACTTCCTGCGACTCATCGGGCAGAATGGCGCCGCCGCGAAGCTCCATGGCTCCGGTGCCGATGTTCGCGACCGCGTTACCGAAACGCAACAGCACGCGCCCCGGCTGAGTGTAGCCATCCAAGCCGGCGCTCCCGAGAAATCCCTGCGACGGGTCCGCCCAAACGATGAGATCGGGCAATAGAGCCGTTGCCGGCGTCAGGCGATCTTCCAAGCTCTGAACTTGCAACAACACGCGCGCGTCACCGCGACGGGCCTTCGTTCCTTTCGACAATACCGATGACTTCATGGAAACACCTTTCGCAATCAACGGGTTGAGGGGGATCGGAAATGCGAAAAGAGACCAATTCGGGCGCCGGACGGGGGTCGGCGTCCCACAATGCTGACTCCATTCTCAATTCCGAATGTTTGTTTTAATCAGTCCGATTCGTTCTCGCAATCGTTTTCAAAAATTATTGTCTGACGATGATTGGTGCGACGCGAACACGAGCCCGCAGCGCAAGCAAGTGATCGACACTTGCTCGCGCTGCGTGCTCCGAGCGCGAACGCGACGCGTGCTCGCAGTCATATAATTTCGCTGAGACGAGGTCGCCGAACATTTCACACGGAGAGTGTCGATGCGTAAGTTTCTGATTCCCATCTGCGGCCTGATGCTCTGGGCGATGCCGGCGATGGCCGCCGACAATCCCAAAGCCATCGTGGAAAAGTCCATCAAGGCGATGGGCGGCATGGAAAAGGTTGCGAAGTACAAGGCTGCCGTGACCAGCGCCAAGGGGACCATCGTCTTGATGGACAACGAAGTCGAGTTCGGCATCGAGATGTCTCATCAGTATCCGGACCGAATGAAGAATGAGATCAAGATCGACGCCATGGGTATGTCGATCAAAATCATCCAGGTCTATCGCGCCGGTAAAGGGTGGATGAGCATCCAAGGCAACACCATGGAACTCGAAGACGAGAACCTCGACGACCTGAAGAACGAGATGCACTCGCTGACCGTCGAGAGCCTGGCCCCGTTGCTCGTCGGCGACACCTATAAGCTCGAACTGATCGGCGAGGCCAAGGTGAGTGACAAGCCCGCGGTCGGCGTCCGCGTGTCGGCCAAGGGCCACAAAGATATTTCCCTGTTCTTCGACAAAGAGAGCGGCTTGCTCGTCAAGACTCAGAAACGCACCAAAGAAGCCGGCGTCGAGGTCGATGAAGAGAATTTCTACAGCGACTTCAAGGAGATCGACGGCGTCAAGCTGCCCATGACCTTGAAGATCCTGCACGACGGCAAGAAGTTCCTCGATGCCAAGGTGACGGAAGCAAAGTTGCTCGAGAAGCTCGACGACGACGTGTTCGCGAAACCGTGAGAGAGTTCGGAATGAGCACGACGCGCGAACACGAGCACGACGCGCAAGCAAGTGTCTTCGCCTCTTCACTTGCTCGCGCTGCGTGCTCGGATCGCCCCCCGCTCACACCCCGAACGCTCGCATGGCGGCGATGACGATCTGAGCGCACGCCTCCGCGTCCGAGGCGGGGTCGTGATGGCGCAACGGTAAACCCAAATGGGCACAGACCGCCGGCAGGTTCGCTCGCTTTAGTTTCCACGTCTTGCGTGCGATTCGCACGCTGTCCTGAAACGGCAGCGCCGGAATCGGCAAGCCCGCGGCAATGCAACACGTCTCCAACACTCGGCGATCGAACGGCGCGTTGTGGGCGACCAGATACGCCGCCCCGTCGAGAATTTGGGTCAGCTCCGGCCAGGCTTCCGCGAAGGTCGGCGCGTCGACGACCTGGGCCCACGTGATGCCGTGAATGTAGCTGAAAACGATGCGCGATCGCGGCGGGCGCAAAAGCGTCACGCGACGCTGCGTGATTCGCAACTCATCGACGCGAACCAGCGCCACCGCACAGGCGCTATCCGGGCCGCGGTCGGCCGTTTCAAAGTCGATCGCCACGAACGGTGGATGGTCCAAGCTCGCGGTCATTTCCCCTGATTCCAATAGATACGCAGGTTCTTCGTCTGCCGGCCGACGGCGATTAGATCAACCTTGCCGTCGCCATCGAGATCGGCCGCAACCGCATCCTCGACGGCCACTCCGCCATCTTCGACGATCTGCCGCGCCCATTTCGAACCGGCTTCGTCCAGCGCCGTGTAGATGCGCACGCCGCGGCGCTCCTTGAAGGTATCTTTCGCGTTCGGATCGTCGCGCACACCGATTATTAACTCCTCCGACTCGTCGCCGTCGAGGTCGGCGCACCAGACGGCGTGACCCCAACGCAATTGCTCGTCGATGACATGACGAACCCAGAGGCCCTTGGGATCGATCGGTTCGGTGTAGACGACAACCTGGTTGCCGTGCCAAGGTTCGATGGTGGCGATGTAGCGAGCGCCGGATTTAAGGCGGCCTTGCTTAATCTCGCTGGCGCCGCGGTTGCCCTTGAGGTTGGCTTGGTTCCCCTCGCCGAGGCGGGTGGTCCGCCAGCCGTCATCAGCACGCCGCACCTCGCTGACGCCCTCGTAACTGGCCGCCAGAAAACTCACGCCCTTGCCGGAAGGCGACGCGATCGGCCAGATGTTGTGGACGACGTGCAAGGTATCGGAGATGACCTCGGGTTTCCACGGCCCTCGCACCGGATCCGCAGGGATTCGATACGCCAGCAAGCGCACCGGGCGCCCGTCCATCCAGTTGGCTTTGGCGCTGCTGTCGCGGCCCATGAGCGGGGCGAGGATGATCGCGGGCTTGCCCTTGCCGTCGATGTCGGCGACCCGCACTCGATGCACGGTTGGCTCTTCGCCGATGGGATGCATCGACCATTCATCATCGAGGGTTGGGCCGCGTTTAAGCCAATGCAGGGTTCCGCCGGCCTTGGTGTTGAACGGCGCCCAATCGGCGCCAAGAACGAGTTCGAGTTGCCCGTCGCCATCGAGGTCAATCGGCGCCAGGCAAACGTTGTCGGGCCGGGTCTTGCCTTGGAGGATGGTGCGCATCTTCCAGGTGGGGTTCTCGTACCAGATGACGCGATGTTTATCGACAACGATTATGTCGGGCTTGCCGTCGCCGTTGAGATCGGCCACGGTGACGGCGTAACCGATGCTGAGATCGCCCGCGACCTGCTGAGTGCGAAACCGGGGAAAGGCCACGGATGGGTCGGCAGCGCCGGATAAGGGGGAAAAAGCTAAGATTGCCGTGAAGGCGATCGCGAAAATCCTGCTGGCCATGGGAAAAAGTCCACTGGGGGTAAAGGCGGTAGGCAATAACGATTCAGAGGGTCAGTCTACCGCTTCGACCGGCCGCCGCACAATCGACAAGGTCGGGAAGCCTTGCGGGAACGGCTCGAAACGCCGACAATGAGGTTCGGGCCGATTCCGCGGCGCGGGGCAATGATGTTCAGCGGCGCGTCGCAGAAGCGAGGCGCCAAGCGCGGCCTCAGGAATTGAATCAAGGGAATGGTATCATGTCGTTGACCTCGTCACAACGTCCGAATCGCGAACTCGGCCTGTTAATGCTCGCCATCGCGTTGGTGGCCGCTCTCTGTCTGCCGGTGTGGTGGTGGTCACAACATGGGCAGTCGTTTGACCCGACCGGCAAATGGACTCCGCAACGGTTGGGGCGGCTTCTCATTGGGCCGGAGCAGTGCATCTGCTACGTCTTCTTCACCTGGGCGGGCTTGATCCTTCTGCGGCGTCAAGGCGAGGTCGAACGCCAACGGGCCGCCTTTGGCTTGGGCCTGCTGCCGACCGAGGAGGGCGCCCGAATCTTGCCCGAGGACGCTCGCCCGTTGCTGCGCAAGATGGAGCCGTTGACTGCCCAACGCGGGCCGCTGATTTTGGCGACCATGATCCGGCTGGCGTTGGGCAAATACGCGATCAGCCGCTCGGCGCCCGATGTCGGCGAGGTGGTGCGAACGCAAGCCGAGGTCGAGCAAGGCCGACTCGTCAGCGGCATGGGCATGGTGAATTATTTGTGCTGGGGCATCCCGGCGTTGGGGTTTCTGGGCACCGTGCGCGGGTTGGCCGGCGCCCTGACGATGTCTACCAGCGAAGAAGAAAACCTGCGGGCGTTCCTCGATCAGGCGACGGGTCACCTGAACTTCGCGTTTGATTGCACGCTGGTCGCCCTGACCCTGAGCGTCATCGTGATGTGTATGCTGCACATCGTCCAACGCAACGAAGAGTCGCTCATCATCGATTGCCAGCAGTTTTGCCAAGAGCATCTGTTGTTGAGGCTGTACGATCCGCACCCCGAGGCAGGTCACGGGACGCGGGATACCTGGTCGGTGGTCGGTGGGCTTGAACGGGAACCGGTGTGAGTCGCCCCGCATTCTGGGGTGGGGGAGGGACTTCCATGGGGTGGGGAAGCTGGTCGCGAAAAGCCGATGCCGTCAAGCCTATGGGGTCGCCGGCCGCCGTGGGGCTGGACCTCGATTCGAGCCGCGTGCGAGCGATGGCCGGCGAACCGGGGCGACCCGCGAGGCCGTTGCTGCTGGACGAGCCTCACGCCGACTTGCCGATGGCGGTCTTTTTGGAAAAACGCCTGCCCGAACCGGGCCGGCCTGCTCTGGGCAACGCTCGCAGAACTCCGCACTTGGCTTGCTTCGATTTTCTGGCGTCGCTGGGCACGCCCCATCTGTGGCAGGCGGGCCGGCACCGCTTCGACGCCGCCGGCTTGTTGCTGTTGATCCTCGACCGCATCCGAACCGCGACCCCGCGACCCGAACACCTCGCCTCCGTTTTGCCGATCTACCTCGCTCCGAGCAAGGTCAACGCCCTGAATGCCGCGATGGAGCGAGCGAAGCTGACGGTCCGCGGCTCGGCGGTGTTGCCGTTGGCCCTGTTGGCCGCCTGCGACCTGATGGATCGACGCCCGACGCTCACCCTGGTCATCGACGTGGACAACCACGCCCTCACCGGCACGGTGGTTGTCTGCGAGGCCCAGCACGCTCGCGTCTTGGCCCAGACGATCCAACCACGGCTCAACGAGCGCGTCTGGAAGGAACGCCTGCTGGACGCGTTGTCCGATCGCTGCGTCCGTGCCTGTCGGCGTGACCCGCGCGACAGCGCCGCCGCCGAGCAAGCTCTTTACGACCAACTCGACGACGCCATGGACCGCGCCTATCACGGGCAGCGGTCCGAGATCGCGGTTCGGTCGGAGAGTTGGTTCCAGAATCTGATCCACATGCCGGACGACTTCGACACCTATTGCGCCCCGTTGGTGCGTCAGGCGATGGCGGCGTTGCGCGAGCCAATGACGACGGCGTCGCCGGTTCCGCCGCAGGCCGTGTGGCTGACGATGGCGGCCGGCCGCTTACCCGGATTGGTGCCGGCGCTGCGCGATCAATTGGGCGACCGGACGACGGTATCGGTCTTGTCCGCCGACGCGGGCACCAAGGCCGCCGTCGCCCTTGCCGGTCGATGGTTCCGCGACGAGTTGCCGCGAATGCACCTGGACACGAGCATCCCGCTTCCCGAGGGCGACCTGGATCGCCCCCGCGACTCGGCGCCGCTTCTGCAGCGCTTCCGAGCGGAGCGCTAACCGGCGAGCGCGGCGAGCCGGGGGGCGTAAGCCCCCGGAGAAAGTACCAGTATCTGCCGCGCCCTCCGGGGGCTTACGCCCCCGGCTCGCCACGCCACCGGCTCGCCACGCCACCTTCGCTTCCACCCCCCTAATCATCACATCTTCACTGAACTTTCGTCTCGGTTGGACTGGACTCAATCCATCAAGCCGCTACTATAAAAGCTCCAATAGCCGTGGCGATTGAACGTCACGGCTATTTAGCAATCCATTAGGTAGCCCCCTTCTATTGCTCTCCGAAGGGGCTGAAATCCTCCTGACGAAGTGAACGGCAGGCGGGCGAGGTGAGGCGGGATGGTTCCCGCCGACAGGACGTTTTTTCTTTTAGTGAGCCGCCGCGATGACCCCGGCGGGTGTCAGACATGCTTGAGAAACTACGGAACATCGGCATTATCGCCCACGTTGACGCGGGCAAAACCACGACCACCGAGCGCATCCTCTACTTCTCCGGCTCCAAGCACAAGGTCGGCGACGTGGATGACGGCAACACCACCACCGACTTCGACCCGCTCGAGCGCCAGAAAGGCATCACCATCAACTCGGCAGCCGTCTGCGTCGAGTGGGGCGATTACCGCATCACGATCATCGACACCCCCGGCCACGTCGATTTCACCGCCGAGGTCGAACGCTCGTTGCGCGTCCTCGACGGCGGCGTTTGCGTCTTCTGCGCCGTCGGCGGCGTCGAGGTCCAATCCGAGACCGTGTGGTTCCAGGCGAACAAGCACAAGGTCCCGCGCATCGCCTTTATCAACAAGCTCGATCGCATGGGCGCCGACTTCTTCGATTGCATCGCCCAGATGAAGGAAAAGCTCGGCTGCATTCCGGCCATCTGTGCCATCCCGGCGGGGCAATCGTCGGAGTTCGTTGGCGTCATCGACTTGGTGCGCATGAAGCTCATCAAAAAGGACGACACCGACCGCACCCATCATCGCTACGACCTCGTGGACATCCCTGAGAAGTATCGCGCGTTGGCCGACGAGTATCGGCATCATCTGTTGGAAGCGGCCACCCATGCCGACGACCATCTGCTCGAAGCCGTCCTCGAAGGGCACGACGTTTCCGAGGAACAGTTAAAGAAGGCTCTGCGAGCCGGCACCCTGGCGGGCACCTTCACGCCGGTGCTATGCGGGTCGGCGAAGAATTTCCACGGCGTTCAACTGCTGCTCGATTCGGTCGTGGACTACCTGCCCTCGCCGGCCGATCGCCCACCCGTGTCGGGGTTGGTCTACAAAAACAAGGAAAAGGCGCACGTCGATCGCAAGCCCGACCCGGCCGATCACTTCAGCGCCTTGGCGTTCAAGACCGTCGGTGAACCGACCGGCGACTTGGTCTACCTGCGCATTTACTCCGGCCAGTTGCACCCGAAGGACGACGTGTTGAACACTGCCGTCGATCGCGAAGAACGGGTGGCTCGCATCTTCCGCATGATGGGCGACCGCCGCGACGTGCTCGACGTGGCCGGCCCCGGTGAAATCGTCGCTGTGTTGGGACTGAAGCAGACCTTCACCGGCAACACGCTTTGCGACGCCAACAACGCAATCGTCCTCGAAGAGATTCGATTCCCCGAGCCGGTGATCTCGCAGGCGATCGTGCCGGACAAGAATACCGACGAGACCAAACTCGCCGAGGCGATCGGCAGGTTGGTTCGCGACGACCCGACCTTGCGATGCCGCACCGACCAAGAGACGAACCAGCTCATCCTCTCCGGCATGGGCGAGTTGCATCTTGAGGTGTCGGTGGACAAGCTGCAACGAACACCGGGCGTGAAGTTGACGGTCGGCAAGCCGATGGTCGCTTACCGCCAGACGTTGGCCAAGCCGGTCACCATCGAGACGCGCTACATCAAGCAGTCCGGCGGTCGCGGCAAATACGCCGTCATCCACATGGAATATCGGCACCTGTCCAAGGAAGACCTCGAAGATTGGGCCACCTATTGCGTCGAGCAGAAAGAGAAGCCCGATCCGAACGGGTTGTACTTCATGGACAAGATCGTGGGCGGCGTCGTGCCGGGCGAGTACATCCCCAGCGTCGAGGCCGGTTTCCGCGACGGCACCAAGAAGGGCGCGAAGTACGGCTTCCCGTGCGTGGACATCGAGGCGACGCTGTTCGACGGCAAGTATCACGACGTCGATTCATCGCAAGATGCGTTCCGCAGCGCCGCCTGGGAGAGCTTCCGCGACGCTCAGATGGAAGCAGGCATCGTGTTGCTGGAACCGATCATGACGGTGGTGGCGGTGGCCCCCGCTCAATATCTAGGCGACCTAACGCGCGACGTCAGCCGGCGCCGCGGTGAGATTCTCGACACGAGCATGGACAAGGGCCGTTGCATGCTCAAGGCGTATGTGCCGTTGGCGGAGTTGTTCGGCTACACGACGGAGTTGCGAAACTTCACGAGTGGCACGGCCAGCTTCACCATGGAGCCGAGCCACTACGCACCGGTGAAGGAAGAACTCGCCGATCTCCCCGTGACGGTGGGCACCAAGTAGCCGGGCATCGCGGCGCCAAAAAGGAACACCCCGCTGATGGGTCGCGACGCTTCGAGGAAGTGTCGTGACCCGTCAGCGGGGTGTTCGGCTTTTTCGCGAACCGATCAGGCCGATTACCAATCGTTGCCGAGCGGTTGTTGATCGCGCGGGTCGCAGACTCGCGCCCAGGTGACGTCGCTGACGTTGGGGGTCACCATGCGAACGCTGCCGTCACCCAGGCCGACGTTGATGCCGCCGGTGTGTCCGGACTGAGGTCGCTCCGGGTCGCAGGTGAGCATGAATTGCGGCTGCACCTGAAACTTCGGGCTGGCGGGATAGGCTTGCAGCCCGCCTCCGCCCTTGGATCGACCAAGGTTGAAGCCGGGTCGCCAAATGCTGTTGGCATCCGCCCAAAGGCTGCCCCACAACAACGACGTCGTTCCGCTCGAGCCGCAGGTGCCATAGACCTCGGCGAAGAACACGGTGTTGGACAAGCCATCGGGAATCGACGCCGGCATCCGAGCCACGCCGATTGTGTTGCCACCCGTTGGATTGCCGAAGACATAGTTGTTGGCCGCGTAGTTGCTGATACCCCAATTGTTGGCGCCGCCGTAAGTCGTCGTCGATCGCCCCGACGGACTCGATGGGTCCGATGGGCAACGCAGCACGTTGATGATCTGCGGATACTGCCCACCCGCATAGCCGCTGGGCGTCAGCAGGCGATAGATGTTCTCTTGTTCGATGAAGGGCAGCAGGAATTGGAAAATGGTGTAGTTATGCCGGCCATAAAAGGTCGATGCCGGCGTGAAACAGCCCGCGATCGACGGGTCGGCACAGGGGGCGCACATCGGCGGAAACACGCCGTTGGCGTCGTGCAAGTTGTGGCAGGCCAGGACCACTTGCTTGATGTTGTTTTGGCACTTGGCACGGGCCGCCGCCTCGCGGACCTTTTGCACCGCGGGCAACAGCAAGCCGATCAGGATGGCGATGATGGCAATCACCACCAGCAATTCAATGAGCGTGAAGCCGCAACGACAGCGTCGCATGGTTCGGTCCCTCGAGTCGGTAAGATAACTGGCGGCTATGGGAAGTAGGGCATTGGGGAGTATAACGGCGAATAATGAGAAACACCAGGGGGTTTGGTGAACATTATCTATCTCGATTACGCCTCCACAACGCCGATGCTGGCCGAAGCCGCTGATGCCATGCGGCCGTGGCTGACCGGGGCGCCGGGTAATCCCGCCAGCGCCCATGCCGCCGGCCGTCGAGCCCGGCGCGCCCTGGAGGATGCCCGCGAACATGTCGCCGAACTCTTGGGAGCCATCCCCGACGAAGTGCTGTTCACCAGCGGCGCCACCGAGGCGAATAACCTCGCGATTTTCGGCCTGTGCGGTGACCCGCCGGGGCATCTGCTGGCCGCGCCCATCGAGCATCCCTGCGTCATCGAACCTCTCAACGAATTGGCCCGGCGAGGTTTCGAGCTGGAATGGCTCACCGTCGATGCCACCGGCCGCGTCGATCCCGAGGAGATTGCCCGACGCCGGCGACCCGACACGCGACTCGTGGCCCTAATGAGCGTCAATCACGAAACCGGGACGATCCAGCCGATTTCAGAATGTGCCCGCGAACTCGACGATGCCGGCGTCTCGTTCCATTGCGACGCCGCCCAGGCCGTCGGCAAGATCCCGGTCCATTTTCGTCAATGGGCGGTCACGTCCCTGAGCGCCGGCGGTCACAAGTTCGGCGGGCCACCCGGTATTGGCGTCCTGCTGCTCAAACGCTCCACGCCGTTGCGCCCTCTCTTTTTCGGCGGGCATCAGCAACAGAGCCGCCGACCCGGAACCGAATCCGTCGCCCTCGCCGTCGGATTCGTCGAGGCCCTGCGGATCGCCGAGAAGAATCGACTGGCCGCCACGGAACACGTCACCCGGCTCCGCGAACGATTTCTCAACGGCATCTCCCGCGCCGCTCCAATCGCGGTCAATGGCCCCGAAGCCGGCGGAGTGCCGCATCTGGTGAACGTCTCGTTTCCGGGTTGTCGCGCGGATTCGCTGCTGATGAATCTCGACTTGGCGGGCATCGCATGCAGCACGGGTTCGGCGTGTTCGAGCGGATCGCTGCTGCCCTCACCCGTTTTGCGGGCGATGCGTGTCGCGGACGATCGATTGCATTCGGCGATGCGCTTCAGTCTGGGGCCGGCCTTGAGCGAGCCGGAGATCGACGACGCCGCAACGCGGATCGTGGAGGTGGTGCGTCGGCTGAGAGAGTAGAAGGAACCCGTTTACCGTTTCGCGCTCGCAAGATGCTATGGAAGCGCGAAACGGTAAACAGAAATCGCTTCCAAATGCCTATATTTTCCGATAGAATGCCATATCAGCGACCCGATACGAACGCACCCTGCGGAGGCCTATGCGCACCACGGCGGACAGGATGAGCCAGCCGGCATCACCACGCGCCTGGGCACCCCCCGGCTTCGTTACTCTGCCGGAAAATCGAGCCGCTCGATTGGCGATACGCCGCTTGGCCGCTCGCCTCAAAAGCCGAGCGCCGTTCGTGCCGTTGTTTCTGTTTGGCCCACCCGGCTGCGGTAAGACCCATCTCGCTCAGGCACTGCTCGATTGGGCTGGAAATAATGGATTTTCCTGCCGTGCCGCCGACCTTGACCCCGAATCGACGCCCCGCGACCGGCCGCTGCTCGTGGTCGAAGACATTGCTTTTTTGCCGCAACGACACGGCGATTGGCTGGCGGGCGTCATCGACGATCGCTCGGCCCGGCGCTTGGCCACGGTAATTACCGCGCCGGTTGGCCCCAGCGAACTCGATCTGCCGGCGCGATTGACCAACCGGCTCGCGGGCGGTTTGGTTGTGGGCATCGAAAGCTACGGCCAGGCCAGCCGGCGTGTCTTGCTCGGCCGATTTGCTCGCCGGCTCAAGATCGCTGCCCGACCCGAGGTTCTCGATTTCCTCGCGGTCCAGACCCCGGGCAGCGGCCGGCAATTGCTCGCTGATCTGCAACGCCTTGCCACCATCCCCGGCAGTCGAGGCGCATTGCCCAGCATTAGCGACGTCATGGCCGCCATGACCGCAGCCGATCCGCTGTCGTTGGAGCGCATCGTCAAGCAGGTTGGACGGCATTTTCGCGTGAAGGAATCGGCCCTACGAAGCCGCGACCGCCACCCCGGCACGCTTTGGCCTCGACAGATTAGTATGTATCTCGCCCGCGAAACCACCCGATTATCGCTCGCCCGAATCGGCGAATGGTTTGGCCGCGACCATACCACTGTCCTGCACGCCTGCCGAAAGGTTGAACGAATGCGAGACGAAGACGCCTCCTTGGCTGCCCTGTTGCGGCAACTCCAAGCGAGGTTGACGTGATGACGCGAACTCAGTGGAAAACCTGGCGCGCATCCGTTCGTCATTCGACGCGCCATGACGCGCAACTGTCGCGGTTCAGCGATGCCGATTCTTCGACAACAATGTCCGACACGGCGCGACGCGGGAACATCAACAGCGCGACGCTTTTTCCACAGAGTCCCAACGCACCACAACTGCTGGCGACATTAGAACCTAGGAACCGTCCATTACCCGATACCGCCCAAGGTGACGCCGACTTAACTACTACCGCTAGAGATCTATTAAGTGGTTGGTATTTACTCAGAACATCGATACACGAGCACGAAGCGCCAGCAAGTGAACACGAAATACATGAACGCTGTCCTCATGGGGATTCATCCATGCGAGTGATTTGTCCGCGAGAAGCACTATTGAGCGCCTGCCAATTGGTGGGCGTGGCCGTCGCTGTGCGAGAGATCAAGCCGATCCTTCGCAACTTGAAATGTGTCGCTGAGCCGAATCGATTTACATTGATGGCTACCGATTTGGAAATCGGTGTGCGTCACGAGATGCGTGGACTCACCGTGGCCACGCCTGGCGAAGCCATGTTGCCGGCGGTGAAGATCACGTCAATTCTGCGAGAATCGACGGACGCCGAGTTGACCATCGAGGCGGACGAAAACAAAGTCATGGTTCGCGGACAGTTCAACGAATTTGAGATGCCCAGCGAAAACCCCGCGGACTTTCCCGACATCCCGACGTTCGCCGACGGCAAGTTTATCGAGATCAACGCGGGCGTCCTGCGGACGATGGTAAAGAGAACGACGTTTGCCGCCGGCAAGGAATCGACGCGGTATGCGACCAACGGCGTGTTGTGGGAGATTGACGGCAAGCACCTGCGCATGGTCGCCACTGACACGAAGCGCCTCGCCTTGACGATTGGAGCCATCGAGGGCAAAGCCGCGGACGCCAAAGGGCAATCGTATCTGGTGCCGACAAAGGCGATGACGCTGCTGGAGCGTCACCTGCAAAACCTGCCGGACGAGGGGCAGGTCAAGGTTTGTTTGCGGGCCAATGACGCGCTTTTCCAGACCGATACGACGACGGTCTACAGCCGGCTGGTCGAGGGGCGCTATCCGCCTTACAAGGAAATTTTTCCGAAGAAGACGACCGCGAAGGCTGTATTGTCCGTGGCGCCGTTTTTGGCGGCGGTGCGACAGGCGGCCATCATGATCGACGAAGAAGCAAAGAAGGTCGCGTTTCACTTCGCGCCGAAGCTGCTGACGATGGAGGCCCAAGGGGCGACGACGGGCCGATCGAAGGTGCCCTTGCCCATCGACTATGACGGCGACCCGTGCGACATCAACTTCGACCCCGCGTTCATCGTCGAGATGCTGCGAGTCTTGCCCGATGACGCGCCGTTGACGCTCGATTTGGTGAGCGGCGACCGGCCCGGATTATTCAAATGTGGATCGGATTATTCCTACCTCGTGATGCCTTTGGCGTGATCGGGGGCCGCGATGCCCGAAGGGCCGCAACGACTGTCCGAGATTCTGAGCCGGCTCTTCACCGAACGAGGTTGGGGCCGCAAACAAGATCGCCTGCGCCTGGAACGGGCCTGGGCCGCCGTCGCTGATGCGGCCTGGGTTGCTCAGACGCGCGTCGTCGGCATCAAACGCGGCGTGTTGGAGATTGAGGTTGCCGGCGGAGTCGTTTTGCAGGAACTGGCCCAGTTCCACAAGCGGCGCTTGCTTGGGGAATTACAGCGCCAACTGACCGGCGTGAAGTTGAATGACCTGCGCTTCCGCGCCGGCACGATCCAAGGCGAGCGGCGCGGCGAGCCGGGGGCGTAAGCCCCCGGAGAATTGCCCGGAGAACCTCCGGGGGCTTACGCCCCCGGCTCGCCGGCTCGCCGGCTCGCCGGGTTAGTTTTTTTCAGGAGTTTCCACGTATGAGCACCAACCCGATACCCACGGATGCGGTCGAAGTTCCACCGGCCGATGTTGTGACCGGCGACTACACCGGCGAACAGGTGAACGTCCTTCGCGACGCCGCCCACATTCGCCAACGCCCCGGCATGTACATCGGCAATACCTCCACCAGTGGCTTGCATCAGCTCGTCTACGAGTTGGTCCACAACAGCATCGACGAGGCCCTCGCCGGTTTCTGCAAGAACATCGCCGTGCGTATTCACGTCGATGGAAGTTGTACCGTCGAAGACGATGGCCGCGGCATTCCCGTGGACGAACACCCGACGGAAAAACGGCCGACGCTCGAAGTCGTCCTCACCAAGGTCGGCGCCGGCGCCAAGTTCGAGAATAACGCCTACAAGGTCTCCGCCGGCTTGCACGGCATGGGGGCCAAGGCCGTCACGGCGCTGAGCGAATGGACCGAGGCCCGCGTTCGCCGCAATAGCCGCACCTATATGCAGCAATACGAGCGAGGCTACGCGACCACGGAAGTCAGCGACATCGGCGCCAGCACCCATACCGGCACCAGCATCACCTTCCGCCCCGACCCGCAGATTTTCCACGACGCCAGCTTCGTATTCGGCGACCTCGAAGATCGCATCCGCGAGTTGGCTTTCCTCAACAAGAACGTCAACATCCATCTGCTCGATGAACGCACCGGGCAAGAGTCGAAGTTCTGTTTCGCCGGCGGTATCACCGAATTCGTGACGTACCTCAACGAAGGCGAAGAGGCCGAGCATAAGCCGATCTACATCTTCAAAAAGGTTGACGACATTCAGGTCGAAGTGGCCCTGCAATATACCCGCAGCGAAGACGAGCGCGTGCGCTGTTACGCCAACAACACCTACAACCCCGTCGGTGGCACGCACCTGACCGGGTTTCGGTCGGCCTTGACGCGAACCCTCGGCGCTTATGCCGAGAAGGAGAAATTGTTTCGCGAAGATTTGAAGGTCATCGGCGAGGATTATCGCGAAGGGCTGACCGCCGTGGTTAGCGTGCAGTTGGCCAATCCGCATTTCGAGTCGCAGACCAAGGTGCGTCTCAACAATCCCGAGGTCGAGAGCGCCGTCGCCAGCGTGGTCAGCGAATTCATGGCCCAATATCTGGAGGAGCATCCGAAAGAGGCCAAGAAGCTGCTGAACAAGGTAATCCTCGCGGCCGAGGCTCGGGTGGCCGCTGCCAAGGCCAAGCAAGCCCTGCGCGATCGCAAAAGCATCCTCTCCGGCGGCGGGTTGCCGGGCAAGCTCATGGACTGCACGACCCGTGACCGCGACGCCAGCGAGTTGTTCCTCGTCGAGGGCAATTCCGCCGGCGGGTCGGCCGATAATGGCCGCAATCGCGAGTTTCAAGCCGTGCTGCCGTTGCGAGGCAAGGTCCTCAACGTCGAGAAATCGCGCCTCGAAAAGCTGCTGGGCAACGAGGAGATCGTCAATCTCATCTCGGCCATCGGCGTCGATATCGGCAACACCGAAGACGTGACCAAGCTCCGTTACGGGCGCATCATCATCCTCACCGATGCCGACGTGGACGGGCAGCACATTCGCACGCTTTTGCTAACGTTCTTCTTCCGCCAGATGCGTAAGCTCATCGAGGACGGCCGCGTCTTCGTCGCTCGCCCGCCGCTGTACAAGGTCGTGCAGAAGAAAAACGTTCGCTATGTCCAGTCGATCCCTGAGATGCAGCGTGAACTGACGCAACGCGGGCTGGACGGCACGGCGTTGCACATCATGCACCCGGACAAGGCGCCGCGAATCGTTGCGGGTGACGACCTGGGCCGGCTCGTGCAGGTGCTCAGCGACTTGGAGAACCTGCTCGTTATTCTCGAACGGCGCGGATTGAATCTATCGACGTATCTGGCCCGTGCCGGTGCGGCCGGCCTGCCGGTGTATCACGTTTTGGTTGGCGGCAAGGAGCATTGGTTCCACACCAACGCCGAGGTCGATGCCTTCCGCAAACAGGAGCAAACGCGATTGGGCCGCGACCTCGTGGTTGCCGACGACGTGATGGCGGGCGTCGCACCGGAAAAACCCAACGGCGATTCGCAAGCGGTCACGTTTATCTTGCAAGAGTTGCACGAAGTCCGCGGCGTGAATCGTCACCTGGATCGGTTGCGCGAGGTGGGGCTGGGCACGACGGATCTGATCCCGCTGCCTCGCGTCGCCGGCCGCGAGCCGCCGATCCGGTTCGTGATCGAGCATGGCAGCAGCAAACGGGCGATGGACACGTTGCGCGACTTGCCCAGCGAGGTGCGGCGAATCGGCGAGCATGGCCTGAATGTCGTCCGATTCAAAGGTCTGGGCGAAATGGACGGCGAAGAGCTATGGGAAACGACGCTCGACCCGGAGCATCGCAACGTGTTGCGCGTGACCTTGGAGGACGCCTTGAAGGCCGATCACCTGTTCCGCGTGTTGATGGGCGAAAAGGTCGAGCCTCGGCGCGACTTCATCACCAAGCACGCGCAAGAGGTGAAGGAGATCGACTACCACGGCGCGTGATGGTTGAACGCCGCTTCGACGATGCGCGGTGACCGGTTTTGGCAACGCCTCACATCGCGTCGCTTCCGGCGAGAATCACTTCGTCTGGCAGAGTAATTCGTCGCGGTTCTCTGCCATCATAATCGTTTTATCTGGCAAAATCGGATACGTGACTTACGGTTCAGCGAGGGGCGAGAAAACTCGTCCTTGGCGTGGATTGTCGATTCGCCGTCTCCGCGTGGCGGATGCGCGGCAGTTATCCGGTGTCTCAAAGCTCAGGCGATCCAAGCGCACGATCGAACGCCTTCTCCACGAGGCTCTTGAATTGCTCCGGAGCTGCTGGCATGAAGTCGACTGAACCGGCCCCACCGAGATTGACGCGGTCGCGCCTCGGCGACATGGATCACTACGTCAAGTCGTTTGAAGCCGCCTGGAGTACCGGCGAGCCTGAATTGGCGCCGTTTCTCCCCGGGCGCGAGCATCCTCAGTTTCGTCGGGTGGCTCTCGAACTCATTCGCGTGGACATCGAAAATCGCTGGGGATGCGGCCGGGTGAAATCGGTGGACGACTACCGTCGCGCCTTGCCCGATCTGTTCACCGACAAGGCGTTTTTGGCCGACGTTGCCTTCGAGGAATATCGCCAGCGGTTGGAGCATGGCGAAAACCCGTCAGCCCCGGAATATGCTCGGCGTTATGGCATCGACACCGCGGGTTGGCCGGCACCCTCGGCCAACGAGGGCGACCAGAACGCGCCGACGGCAAAGACCATGGTCGAGGCCGCATTCCATGAAGCGTCGCTTGCCTTTCACCGTGCCGAGTCGAGCGATGACTCTGCCGCCGACAGCGGCGACGGCATCGACTTGTTGCGCGAGGTTCATCGATCGAATCCGCTGGCGGCTCATCGCCTGGCGTCCGCCACCATCCACATGCCCGAGGTCGGCAGCGATTTCGCGGGATTTCGGCTTATTGAGGAGCTGGGTCGAGGGGCATTCGGAAGTGTCTTTCTCGCCGAACAAGTCAACCTTGCCAACCGGCGGGTCGCCCTGAAGATCACCGCCAATCTGAACGACGACGCCGATTCCGAATCAGACACGCTCGCCCAATTGCAGCACACCAACATCATGCCGGTCTACTCGGTCCATCGAGCCGACGTTTTCCAGGCGGTTTGCATGCCGTACTATGGGGCGACGACCCTGCATGATGTGATCCGCGCGTTGCGCCAAGCCGGATCGATGCCCGGTTCGGGTCGGCACCTCATTAGCACGCTCAACGATCGGCGCAGCCGCTCCACGGCGGCCAGCGCCACCCGCTCGAACCGCCCCGATTCGGCCGTGTCCGTCAATGATATCAGTGGCCCCAGCGCGCCGTTGGCGACGCCGCCGAAAGCCGGACAACCGCGGGCCGTCCTGGATCGGTTCGAGAAATCGAGCTATGTCGAGTCGGTGTTGTGGTTGATCGGGCGCCTCGCCGATGGGCTGGCTCACGCCCACGAGTTGGGAATCGTCCATCGCGATCTGAAGCCGGCCAACATTCTCCTGACGGATGCCGGTCAGCCGATGATCCTCGACTTCAACCTGTCGGAGAACAACAACCTTCGCAACATCCCGGCCGGCGCTTGGGTCGGCGGCACGCTTCCCTACATGTCGCCGGAGCATATTCGAGCCTTTCGAGGCGAGGATCAAGTCGTCGATGGTCGCAGCGACATCTACTCGTTGGGCCTGATTGCATTCGAGTTGTTGGCCGGCCGCCACCCGCGACCGCAACCGAAAGGCGACTTGCAAAAAGTCGTCCCGATCATGTACCGCGATCGGATGAAGCCGCCTCCGAAAGTGCGCCTGTGGAACCCCACGGTCTCGCCCGCTGTCGACGCCATCGTCAGCAAGTGTCTCGAGCCTGATCCGGCGAAGCGTTATCAGTCGGCGCGATACCTGCAAGAAGACATCGATCGCCACTTGGACAACCTGCCGCTGAAGTATGTGCCCGAGCCGTCACTTCGCGAGCGTCTGATGAAGTGGAGCCGGCGGCATCCGCGGTTGTCCTCGACAACAACGGTGTCGTTGGCGGCCTCGGTGCTATTGGTCGCCGTTGTCGTCGCCGCCGTTGTTAGTCGTGACCGATACGTCACTCGGCTGGAGGCTGCCGAAACTGAACGAGGCCGCCTGGCCGCCGCTGCCGCTCGCGATCGCCTCGGATTGGCGCGGCAACTCCAAGAGGCGTTCCTCAACTATCCCGATCAAGCCGCACCCGCGCGAGCCGCCGGCCTGGCCCAAGCCGCCCTCGACCATTATCGAGCCGCCGACGATCCCGCATGGGAGCAAAAACCGCTGGTGGCGCGGCTTGACCCCGATCAGCGAGCCGGCTTGCGCCGCGACGTCGGGCTTCTTCTCATGAATTGGGCCGAGGCCGAAACCCGACGAGGCGCCGCCGCCGGCGATCGCTCCACGCGCGTGGCTTCCCTCCAACTGGCCATGCAACTCAACGAACGAGCCGAAGCCTGTTTCGGCGACGATGCGTCCCGATCGCTGCGCCAACAAAAGGCACGCCTCGCCGAACTGCTCGGCCGCGACGATGCCTCGGAACTTGTCAACCGTGCCCGCAAGACGCCGCCCGTCCTCGCCGCCGACCATTTGATCCTGGCTCGCGAACTGATGCGCCAACAAGAATTCCGCAAGGCGGTCCCGCATCTGCAAGAGGCGACCCGCATTGATCCGCGCGATTTCTGGGCGTGGCAACTGCTCGGCAACTGTTACCACGAGCTGATGCAATATCCCGAAGCTGTCGTCAGCTACAGTTCATGCCTCGGGGCGACCGCGGAGCCGGCCCTGGCCTATTATCCGCACCATCATCGAGCCATTGCTCAATTGGCTCTGGGGCGCCTGTCCGATGCCGAAACCGACCTCAATCGCGCCGCCGAATTCCTCCCGACTCTTCCCTCCGAGTTGCACGAGCGTGAACTTCCCAGGCTCGCGATACTTCGCGCTCAAACACGCGTCCAACGACGCGATCTCCAAGGCGCCGAACGCCTGCTCACCGAGGCCATTCACAATGGCGAGCAACTCACTCAACTTCATTTGGAACGTGCCCGTGTCCGCGGACTACTCAAGGACGAAACCGGAGCCAAGGCCGACCTCAATGAAGCCCTTCGCATCACGCCGATTGACGAAGTGGGATGGAACGACCGTGGTCTGGCGCGACTATCCTTTGACCCCAAAGGGGCGCTCGATGATTTCAATCGAGCATTGAAACTCAATCCGCGTTTCCATGCGGCGCTCCAGAACAAGTCGCATGTGTTATCGGAACATCTGGGCAAGCCGGCCGAGGCGTTGGCGGTCCTCCACCAACTCGTGGAGTTTTATCCAGGTTACGTCCGCGCTCGCATTGGCCGCGGCGTTCTCCACGCGCGGGCCGGCCGGCGAGCCGAAGCTCTGGCCGACGCCCGCGAGTCATTGGCTCGCGATCACAGCCCTCTGACGCTCTATCAAGCGGCTAACATCTATGCCCTAACATCGAAACAAGTATCCGCCGACCGCGACCGCGTTATTCCACTTCTGGCCGCGGCGCTCTGGGGCGGATTTGGCTTGGACGTCATCGACGATGACGGTGATATGGACCCCGTGCGGGATATGCCTACCTTCCGGCGTATGGTCGAGGTTGTACGCGAACTTCAAGCCGATTCACAACGGAGGGATCGATGAACTTGGAAGATGTTGTTAGTCCAACTTCGTCGCGCTCGTGGCATTTGATACCAAGTGTCACGAGCCGCACGCAAGCTGTGAGTGACACCTGGTCGTCATTGGAACGCTACGGCGAGAAGATGAAGACGTGCTCGATCGCGCGACAACAGAATCGTCTGTTCCTTGAGTTCGCTGTTGCAGCTCTCCGAGCGGAGACGGCGTTTCTCTGGTCCGCTACCGAGACGTTTCAGATTGCCGGCCCGCGCCCCATGGACGAGGGGTGGTGTCATCGACTTCTCACCGACCTGCTCGATGAATCGCCCGGAACCGATAGCCAACTCTTACGCTCCTTCATCAAGCGCCCCCGTGTCACTGAAGATAACATGATCGCATCGGTGGCGCTCGTTCGCCTCAGCAAGACCCGTGACACATGGGCGGGGGTCCTCAGCTTCGACGTGAAGTCATGTTTCAGCCCCACGGACATGAACGCGCTGTTAGTCGCGCGCCATCTGCTGCGACTTCGCCGGCGGACTCAACAAATCGAGGATCGTCTCCGTGGTAGTATCTATGGCCTAGTGACCTCCCTGGCAACCGCCGCAGATATGTGCGGCAACACGGAGCAAGATC
>CAZESP010000065.1:0-26391 GCA_964515185.1 uncultured Alcaligenaceae bacterium | reverse complement strand
CGGAGAATTCAAAAGCCTGCTGAAGGCTCGGTTGACGTCTTGCGGCCCGGTGGCGATCGATTACAATGACCTTTCCGTCAATCCCCCCGCGCACGGGACCTCCTGATGTCGCTTGATGTCGATCGCGCTTGCGTTGCCATCGCCCGTACTCGGCACAAGATGGTCGCTCTGGAAATCCAAGAGGCGGCTAAGCGAGGGGCGAAGTTCATCGAATTGCGGCTCGATTTCCTGGCCCGCGCCCCGGACCTGAAACGGCTTCTACACAACAAACCCTGTCCGATCATTTGCACCATTCGTCGTCTCGCGGACGGCGGTCGGTGGAAGGGCACCGAGGAAGCGCGCCACATGATGCTCAGACAGTGCATCGTCGGCGGCTTTGACTGGGTCGATCTCGAAACCGACGTCGCCGATACCATCCGCCGATTCGGGTCGGTCAAACGTATCGTCAGCTATCACAACACCGAAGGGGTTCCAGACGACCTCGAAACGATCTACGAGAAGATGTCGCAACAGGATGCCGATGTCTTGAAGATCGCCGTGGCGGGACAGAAGCCCGAAGACAACCTTCGAGTCCTCAACCTCATCAGGAACGCGAAAAAGCCGACGGTGGCTCACTGCATGGGCGACTTCGGATTCCCGAGCCGAATCCTGTCGCTGAAATACGGCTCGCCCTTCATGTACTGCGCGTTTAACACCGAGCGAAGCATCGCTCCAGGCCTGCCGTCGTTCGATGATGTCAAGAATCTGTATCACATCGACGCGATTAACGCCGACACGCAGGTGTTCGGCGTAATCGGCGACCCGGTCGGACACAGTCTCAGCCCATTGTTGCACAACAAGCTATTCCGCAAACTTGGGGTCAACGCCATCTATCTCCCGTTCCGAGTGCCGCGCGGCAAACTCGAAACGTTTCTTAATGCCTTCGATGCGTTGCCCGTCAAAGGCTACAGCGTGACGATTCCTCACAAGGAAGCCGCCGTCACTCTGGCCAAGCACAAGGATGAATTGGTCGGCAAGAGCTATGCGGCCAACACGCTGATCCGCGGCGACGACGGCTTCCACGCGTTTAACACCGACTACACAGCCGTGGTGGAAACGATCAACGCCTACTTGCCGCCGAAAGAAGACGGCACGGCGGTGACCGTTGAGGGGCGAATGGTGTTGGTTTTGGGCGCCGGTGGAATCGCTCGGGCGGTGTGTCACGCGCTGAAACAAGCGGGCGCCGCCTTGACGATAACCAACCGCACCTCGGAGCGCGCGACGAAACTGGCCGCCGAAGTCGAAGCGCGGACGATCGAATGGGGCGGCAGGCATGTCGTCCAGGCGGAAATCATCATCAACTGCACGTCGGTCGGCATGCATCCTAACGTGGACGAAAGCCCATTCCACGGCAGCGCCCTTCAGCCCGGCCTGATCGTCTTCGACACGGTCTACAACCCCGAATCGACACTCCTGGTCAAAGAAGCTCGCGCCCGCGGCTGTCGTGTCATCACCGGCGTCGAACTATTCGTTCGGCAGGCGTGGCATCAATTCCGGCATTTCACCGGCCGGGAACCGTCGCTCGAATCGATGAGGCAGATCGTGCGCCGGGCCATGTCTCCGCTCACCCACGTTGGCGACGACGAATGACGCCACGTCGCGGCAACGCTTCGGGAATCCAAGGGTGCCCGCCGATGCTTCAACGCATCGGGTGTCGCGCTCTCGATTGAGGTGCTGTTCTTGGCGACTCCCATATTCCTCATCGGACTCCGCGGGACAGGCAAATCGACGATCGGTCGCCTGCTCGCCGATCGCCTGGGCGTGACGTTCGTCGATGCGGACGCGGAGCTTGAGTCGCGAGCCGGCCGAACCATTCGCGAGATTTTCGCCGCGGATGGGGAACAAGCGTTTCGAGATTTGGAATCGCTCGTCCTTGCCGACTTGATCGCGGCCGATGTCGGAGTCATTGCGACGGGGGGCGGCGTGGTGTTGCGTGAATCGAATCGGCAACGCATGAGGGCCGGCCGGGTGGTGTGGCTGACGGCGAACGTTGACGAACTTTGGCAACGGCTCAAAGCCGATCCCGCCAGCCGAGAACGCCGGCCGGATCTCACCGTTGGGGGCCGCGACGAGATTGCCCAACTGGCCTTGGCCCGTGATTCCTTGTATCGCGCGTGTGCCGATCACATCATCGACACCACCGGCCGGACGCCCGAGGCAGTCACCGCGGACATTTTTTCCTACACTCGCCTTCATGGATAATCTTGCTCTCTTCCCGTGGGCGTTGATCTTCTTCGGCGCGTGCGTCTTCGTCTTGGGCGCCATTGTCGGCAGTTGGCTCAACGTCTGCATTGCCCGGCTGCCGCTCGAAAAAAGCATGGCGTGGCCAAGCTCCCGTTGCGGTCGCTGCCTGACGCCGATCCGTGCCTATCACAACCTGCCGTTGATTAGCTACTGGATGCTGGGAGGCCGATGCAAGTCGTGTGGGCAGGCCTTCTCGATCCGCTACTTCGCGGTGGAGCTGCTGACCGCCTTGGCGTTCGTCGGCATCTTCTATCTGGAAATCGTCCGGAATGTGAATGACGTTCCGGCCCTTCGCGGGGCACGTGACCTGTTGTCGTTCGCGGCGCCGCGCGGGCATGAGCTGACGATGCTGATTGGGTACTTCGCGCATCGGGCGATCTTGGTGAGCCTCTTGATTGGGGCAGCGATGTGTGACCACGAGAATCGTCTGATCCCGCTGTCGATCACGGTGCCCGGTACGATCATTGGTATCATCTTGGCGACGTGCTTCCCGTGGCCTTGGCCGAACAGCCCCGAACAAGCGATGCCGTTGCCGAAGAGCGGTGTGAGTGATTGGTGGCTGCTGACCGGGCCGGACCTTCAGAAATTAGGGCTGTATCCTTGGCCGGTTTGGGGACCGCCGCCACGGTGGATGCCGGCGGGTAGTTGGCGCCTGGGGCTTGCCACGGGTATCGCAGGTGCGTTGGCCGGCGGGTTCCTGTTGCGCGGCGTGAAATTCCTCTGCGAAAAGGCGCTGGGCAAAGAGGCGTTGGGCATGGGCGACGCCGACCTCATGATGATGGCCGGTGCCTTCGTTGGCTGGCAACCGGTGGTGATCGCTTTTTTTGCCGGTGCCGTCGTGTCGCTGTTTCTGGCCGTTCCGCGTTTGTTGCGAGGCGGCGAACATTCCCTACCATTTGGGCCGGGGCTTGCCATCGGCACGGTCCTGGTCGCGGTCGGCTGGAGCGCGATCGCGCCGAACGTGCAGGCGCTCTTCTTTTATCCGACGTTTCTGGGTCTGATCGTCGGCCTGGGTGCGGCCGTGCTGTTTCTGCTAAGCTTTATTATCGGTCGAATCCAACGATGACGGGGAGTTCGCGACGCGGGGGACCACGCATGGGCGACGATTTGGTTATCATCGACTACGGTTTGGCGAATCTGCGAAGCGTGCAAAAAGGCTTTGAGCACGTCGGGTGTGCCGCCCCGATTAGCCGCGATCCCAATCGCATCGGCGACGCGAAGAAGCTCGTTCTCCCCGGAGTCGGAGCCTTTCGCGACGGCATTACCTGGATCAACGAGCGCGGCTTGGCCGAACCCATCCGCGACCATATCCGCTCGGGCAAGCCTTTCCTGGGTATCTGCCTGGGGCTGCAGTTCCTGTTTAGCCGCAGCTTCGAGGATGGCGAATACGCCGGCCTCGACGTGTTCAAGGGCGACGTGGTGCGATTCCCCAAGGTGCCGGGGTTGAAGGTGCCGCACATGGGGTGGAATCAACTGCGATTCAAGGCGAATTGCCCGTTGTTCCGCTCGTTGGATCAGGGATGCTCGGTCTACTTCGTGCATTCCTACTTTGCGTCGCCGACGGACGAAACCCTGACGGCCGCCCATGCCGATTATCCGACGCCGTTCACGGCAGCCATTTGGCGCGACAACGTTGTCGCCACGCAGTTCCACCCTGAGAAGAGTCAGCGAGTCGGCTTGACGATGTTGCGAAACTTCGTGGCCATGTGAGAGGACGAGAGATGAAACGAACGATCGTGGCATTGGCGGCCTTGATAGCAATGGCGGGGCCGGCGCGGGCGGCCCTCGACGCCGAGCCGAGCCAGAAATACCAGTTTCGCGTTGTGGTCCGTTGTGGTTCGCATGCCTGGCTTGGGGCGGCGTTCCGGCGCGACCTGTGCGATGACCTTGGAGCGACTCTGCGAGCGGCGTTGGGCACACTCGCCGACGTCACCGTGATCGACATGAACGCCGTCCCGCGCGATCAATGGGAACCGCTTTGGGCGACCACAGAGAGCCGCGGCCTGGCCGGCCTCGATACCACCACGGAGTTCGGCAAGCTCAAAACGCATTTCCTGCGTCTGGACTATGTGAGCGGCCACTACGAGTTGCAGGCGCGACAACACGATGGCTCGACCGGAATCCTTAGCCGGATTCGACGCGAACGTACCGCCGACCGGCAACTCGTGACCCGCGTGGCCACTCGGATGCTCGCTCAGGACTTTGGCCCCGTCGGCGCCGTTATCGGCACCGACAACCCGGTCCAGGTTCAGCTCAAGGGCGGATCGCTCGGTGGCCCGCTCGACCAATGGGTTCACAAAGGCGAGGTCTTCGCCCTCGTCAAGATCGTGAATGCTCGCGGTGGCGAGACACGAGGCATTCGCATCGAAGATACGCTTCTTGTCGCCAACGATTCGCCGAAGAACGGTGTGGTTGAATGCACCGTTGCCTTTCGCGGGCAAGAGAATCCGTTGATGGTTCAGGGCGGTTCGATCCTGGGTTATCGCTGTATCAAGCTCGGCACCGTCGCCGGCCCCTTACGCATGCGGCTCGTCGATGATCGCGGGCAAGCCCACACACGCACGTTGCAGATTCGCGTCCACCCACAGAAATTCGTTACTGGTGAGTCGCCCGACGAAGAAGTCATCAACTCCGATCGCGGATTGTTCGTCTCCAAGAAGAGCTATGACCACGTTGCGTTTGTCCGGGTGGTGACGGGTGCTCGCATCATCGCCCAATTCCCGGTGGACGTGGCCGATGACCGCGTCGCCACCATCACGGTCGGCGTCAACGCCGAACAAGAACGGATCGGCCAGTTGCAATATGCCAAGAATGATCTCCTGCGGCAGATCAACGAGAGCATCATCGTTCAGAATGACCGGTTCATGGAAGGCAAGAAGCTCATGGACCTTCAGCGGAACGACGAAGCGTTGAAGAAAGCGCGAGCGAGTCGGCAGACCCTCGAGGAAGACGTGGCTCGGCTGACGGCGAACGTTTCCCGGCTCAAGTCGGAAATTGGCGGCGCGCCGATCAAGCTCGAAGAATGCGAGTCCCGCATCCGCATGATGCAGGAGTTTCGCGTCATTCTCAACCGGCGCATCGGCAACCTCGAAGAATTGATCGCCATTCAAAATGATCCGACGATTCTCGCGACCAAAGGCAAACTCAAGACCCTCATCAGTCAGGGGCAATCGCAAGAAGATCAACTCGACCTTGATACCGCCATCGCGACCTATCAGCAGATTGTGAAGGAGTTCCCCACCGAGCCGGACACCTTGAACATCCGCAAACGGCTGGAAGTTCTTGAGCGAACCTGGGCGATCCAAAACGAGGATCATCGGGCCGCTCGCAAGTTCGTGTACCAAGACTGGAGCGCGTTGCGAACCTCCGCGGACATTGCCGCCAAGTTGCCCGCGGCCCGCGCGGCCATGGCGACTCTGCGCCAGGTCAATGACCAATTCTCGCTCCTGAAGCTCCAGCGAAGCTTCCCCGAATTGGGGCAACGCGTCGCCAACGAAGTCGAGCAGTTGCTCAAAGACGCCAGCCCCGACGAAGCCAAGAAGAACCAGATTCAAAAGGTGATCGAGGACCTGGCGAAATTCGCTCAAGAGGTGGACGAGGCCCTCAGCGCGAAATCGGGTGGGAAATCAGGTTGACATGCGCCGTAGCTGGGATCGTGGCCCATACTTGACTGAGACCCGCGGAGTGACACACCATGGCCCGACGATCCCCGATGATTTTAATTGAGTTCAACGAACTCACGCCCTCGCTGATGGATCGCTTCATCGGCGAGGGGCGACTGCCGAACTTCAAACGCTTCCGCGACGAGTCGCACGTCTTCGTCACCGACGCCGAGGAAGACGGCGAGCTGCTCAATCCGTGGGTGCAATGGATCACCGTGCATTGCGGCCTCTCGGCCGCCGAGCATGGCATCACCAAACTCTCTGAGGGGCACAAGCTCGCGGTCAAGGCCGTCTGGGATCATCTCACGGATGCCGGACATACCGTCTGGGTCTGCGGCAGCATGAACGCGCGTTACGATCGGCCGCTAAAAGGCTATCTGTTGCCCGATCCGTGGTCGCTCAACCTGCCGTCATTTCCGGCGGGCAAATTCGATCCGTTCTATCGCTTCGTCAGTGGGTCGGTGCAAGAACATACCAACGAGTCGCTGCCCTCAGCCAAGGTGTCGGCGGCGAGCTTTGTCTGGTTCATGTTGCGGAACGGGTTGTCGTTCCGCACGGCCTGGGCCATTGCCCGGCAACTGTTGAGCGAACGCGGCGGGCGCAACAAGTGGAAGCGAGCCGCCATCCTCGATCGGCTGCAATTCGACGTGTTTCGTTACATCTACCGCAAGGCCCGACCCGATTTCGCGACGTTCTTCCTCAACAGCACCGCCCACTTTCAGCATGCTTACTGGCGTCACCATGACCCGGAGGCTTTTACGGTCAAGCCGCCGGCGGCGGAACTCGCCGAGTACGGCGGCGCCGTCACCTATGGCTACGAGCAGATGGATCGAATCATCGGCGACCTGATGAATTTGGCGCCGGATGCGACGCTGGTGTTTTGCACGGCCCTAAGCCAGCAGCCGTATCTAAAAAAGGAAGACATCGGCGGCCGGCATTACTATCGGCTCAAAGGGCCGGAAGTCTTCGGAACTTTGCTGGGCGTCACCGACTCGTTTCAATTCAACCCGGTGATGGCCGATCAAGCGATGCTGCGATTCGCCGATGAGGCGGCACGCCAACGGGCCGAGGCGATGCTCAGCCGTTTCCGTTTCGCCGGCACAAACGCCTTCGTTCTCCAGCCCGACGGCGCTCAAATGATGATCCAATGCCGCCACTCGTCGCCGGTCGCCGAAGACGCGACGCTCACGGAGGATGGCGGAACGCGGACGCCGAAGTTCCTCGATGTCTTCTATCCGATGAACGTTATCAAAAGCGGCATGCACCACCCGGACGGCATGTTGTGGGTGCGCTATCCGACCCGCGAGCATCAGGTTCATGAGGGCAAGTTGTCGATCCGCGCGATCGCGCCGATGATCCTCGACCATTTCGGGATCGAGCGCTCTCGGAACGGAATGCCGGCGTTATCGGGGCTGGCGATCAGTCGTTGAGCCAGTCCCGGGGTCAGCTCCGCGATTTCTTCGCTTCGTCAACAAGTCGCTGTTGGAGTTTGTCGCGCATCTGTTTGACATGGCGGCGAAGTTGGGGTGATTTGCCAAGACACGCTTCGCAGCGCGGACGTTCCTTGCGTTTCAAGACTCGGCCACACTCGGCAATGGCTGAGACAGCTTCCGAGACGTTCAAGCACGTAGGAATCTCGACGGAGATTTCCGTCGGTTCCGCCCGGTCGCATAACTCGATGTATGAATTGCGCCCGATAAGAAAGGTTCGCCCCGCATCGACATCCGTGATCATGGCAGCCGGCTTGCTGATGCCAGTCACAAATGGGTTCGTCCTTTCATTACCCCCATCAACTCGCCGTTTGGCAGTTTGGATCTTTCCCGACTCGCTGACAAAATAGTAAGTCGATCCACTCATGTGGACGAAAAACGGCGCCAACCAGTCGGCCCGCCACGACTCAATACACTTCCAATCCCACGCAGCGCGCATTCCGTTTTTGAGGACTGGTTGATATTCCCATTGATCCATCTGATTCCGCGACAAGACGAACAGAGTCCATCGACCGTTTTGTTCGACCAACACATCCATTTGAGGAATCCGCGAGTCCACAATCGATTCGATGGCGGCCCTGTAAGGATCAAACGAACGGCTTTCTCGGACGTTTTGTTTGAGTAGATTCCAGAAATCGAGTTCTTTTTGGGTCAGCCGAGGCCGGAGGTTCGGAGGCGGTGGCCAGGACACGATGTCCGCGACAGGAAACCAGTTTAGGTGCCCAAACGTCACGTTTTGCCAAGAACCAATTACATAGACCGTGTCCTTCGTCATTTGGCAACGCAGTATCTCCGGACATTGTCGACTCCAATAGATCGAAACAGCGATCTCATGGGCAGACGTTCTTTCAACACCATGCAAGGACCTGCGAAAACTGACCAGTGATCCCTTTCCGCGCGACGATAGCTTGTCATTCCTAATATCACAGGTTTCGAAATAGAAGGCGATTCCATCACGGATAAAGCCTCGCAATATTTCTCTTGAATCGATTTGCATTTCCGTGAAGTCGATTCTGTCTTCGGACACGACCGCTCCATCCGCGACAACAGAGCCTTCGGGCATAAGCGATAATGCGGCGAACAAGACAACGACACTGTATGTACGGATTCCCATATATTCACCGATCGTTTGAATTCCCAACTACTCGGTCTCATCAGCTCTTCGTTTTCTTGGCCTGGTCAACAAGTCGCTGCTGGAGCTTGTCGCGCATCTGCTTGACATGGCGGCGAAGTTCGCCGTCGTCGCGATGGCTATTGCCATTTAACCAGACATCGAACGCGGCAACTTCCCGCGGCCCGCCGATGGCCGACAGAGACTCTGCAGCGAAATACACTACCGGTGTTTTTGAATCAGAGAGCGCTGCAACAACAGGCGATGTTTCAGAAATGGAACCAATTTCACCAAGCAGCCTCACCGCCGTTCGCCGAACGACTTCGTCCGAATCGGTCAGGCGCTTGACGGCATGTTCGATAAACTGTCGTCGATTGCCTGGGATCTGGCGAACGACAAGGAAAATACGGGACACCTCCCACGACTTCGCATTTGGATCGGAGAGAATCTGTTCAAACGCAGGAAACACTTTAACACCCATGTCGACAAGATCCAACGCAAGGTCGAACTCTTCACCGTCGAGCATTTCGCGGATAGTCAGTGGCGGGTTATCTGACTGTGCTGAAGTCAAGTTTGCGATTCGGAGTGACACAGCGATCAACGCCGCAATCGCGGTTCGCGTTTGGAGCCAATTCAAAAGGAATCGCGCGGATGCCAATGATCTCATCGAAACTACCCTCTCCTTTGTGCTAGCCAAGCGCCTTCTTATGGGTTTGCAAGCAGATTGGGTCGCTTGACCAACATGTTTCGCCCTTGCTGCGCAAATATTCGTCGACAGTCGGAAACATCATTTCGCAAAACAAGATTCCTGGTCATCAGATTCACAATCTGTTCGCCGCGCGCTACGGCATGGTCGCCATCGTCCAACAGAATATGCCCGATTTCATGGGCGAGCGTTCGATATGTACGATCCTGACCCACGACAACACTGTCCGCATATTTGGAATCGGGAACGGCAGATGCCCAAAAAGACTCGCCAAATCTGCCGGTCATCGGCAAAACGTAGTAGATTTCAATATCATCGGTTCCTGCCGTTCGAATGTCACTTGCTCCCAAGAGTGCTTTTTCTTCATCGGTTATTTGAATCTTCCCGTTGGCATCGAGTCGGGGCGGATAGACATCAAACCCATTCGAGAAATCGACACCGGTCGGTGGGTCAACAATTTGGAACGTGGCGTCGAAGCGGATGCCGACAGGAGCAAAGATGGCATTCGCCCATATAACATCGGCCTCGATTTGCTGTTGTGTCAGCACCGGTTGTCCGCCATCTGCAGCCTTCTTGTCGCGGAGAATGTTAATGTGCAACGTGACGATCTTCTCCACGGGCACCGTCGCCTCTGCCTTGCTCGCTCCATATGTCGCAGTAACGGTGTCACCCAGTTTGACGAAGAACGGCGGGTCGTTCTCCGTGTTGTCGGCGATTTCATTGGCCTGATATTCATCGTCTATGCGAACGGAGGTCAGCAACAACCAGGACGACCAGAACCGGCCCGTGTTCACGCCGGTCTCCTCAAGTATTGTGTCATTGCCTTGATCCATTGTCGTATTCAGTCGTACGCGAACGATGTCTTTAACATTGGGATTGACATTGGCCGCCGGATCCACCACGTACACATAAAACCGATCAGGATCACGCCGGATGAAATTCTGGCGGACGGTAATGACACCTCCGTTTACTTGAAATGCATGTTCCCACTTCGCCACTCGCAGCTTGTCTTTGAAATATCCGCTGGCGTTGACGAATTGAATCGCGACCTGCGGATCGGCCTCCTCTAATGCCAAACCGGCATCCAGCAACAAATCCGTCATGCCGGCCCCGACGCGAAACGGGGCAATGTCACCAAACGGATCGGCATCGCTATCCTCGTCGGGCGATCCAGCATGTCGGTCCGTAAAAACGTACCCCTCAGGCCGTTCAAAGTGAATCGTGTAATCAGCATTCGGAACTAGACCCGAAAATTGGTAATAGCCGTCGATGTCGGTCGTCGTTGAGGCAATCGTTACTCCGTCGCCATCGCGCAACTGAACAAAGATTCCTGAAACGCCAGCCTCGTTTGCATCCTGAATTCCGTTTCGGTTGTCATCGAGCCAAACGAAGTCGCCAACCGACGCCGGCGCGTGATTCACGAGCCCAGCGTCAAGGTTAAGATAGACGTCGCCATGTTCGAGCGTGAACCAAGGTGAACGTCCGTCCGGTTCTACATCGCTGTCCGAATCATCTGGCCCGACAAATGGCCGAGTAACTTCGAAAGTCGACGGCACATGAATATGAATCTGGTAAAAGACTTCTGAATCGAGTCCGTTGAAACGGTAACGGCCGGTGCCGTCCGTGATGGTCGATTGAATCACGACTTGCAACTCATCAAGCAGATCGACGGTAATGCCTGGGATGCCTGGTTCGGCGACATCTTGGATTCCATCGGTATTACTGTCATGCCATACACGATCACCGACGGAAATACTGGATAGAAGCCCGGCATCGTAACTGTCATCGGCTGTCGCCAATTCATCGATGATGATATCCTCCGTCCAGCCGGCGGAGTCCGCGTTGCTGTCGAAATTGAAGTCGCCGGCATAGGGTGTCGTAAATGTGAATCCGTTGGAAAGGAAAAAGTGCATCCGGTAACGGCCGCTGGCAACGTCCTCGAGTTTGTAATAACCATCATTGTCCGTCATGGCGCCGACGTTGCCGGGAACGTCTTGCCGAACCAACTCGACGATGACACCGCCTAGACCTGGCTCGCTTTCGTCTTGCAGGCCGTTGGCGTTTTCATCGACCCAAACATAGTTACCAATCCGTTTGGTCCCAAAGGCGGGTGGGCCGTCGCCGCTTGATTCCGGCGGCAACGCCAAGACGCCCATTGACTGGGAATTGGGAATAGCATCGATGGTCTTACCGGGCCTCATCGGTTGCGAAGCGGAACCGTCGATTGAAAGATCGTTTGCTGATGTTGGTTGAATCGCAAATCCAACGCCGGCGGCCGCACCGTGTTGAAGAACCGGCATCGGGTCGAGGCCGGCCAGCGGGGAACCAATCCAATCGACGGCCAGAGGTCTGCCTATCGGCAGTGGTTCCAGCCGACCCTGATCCACGAGCGGTCTTGTCGGAAGGTCGCGGTGTGGCTCGGTGTCGAGCCAATGGCCCATCGGCGAGAATGGGGCGGCCCAAGTTGGTTCATCGTGGTCTCGAAGCCAGCTAAATTGGGGGGGGGTTGGCCGGTTGCGCTGGGTAGAACAACCCGTCGCCCAGCGATAACCCGGCGAGGATCGCGCCGAGGGTGTCGGACGCGGGGTTGCGTTCTTCCAGCCGTTCGAGGAAGAGCCGTCGGCGCGGGTATGGGGACATGGGGCCATCCTGGGTGCCAAGCCAATGCGACGATGGAAACAAAGCCGACAATGAGTGTAACCGACCCAAGAACGGTGTCAAGAGCGAATATCTAAACGACGTCTCTCAAACGATCGCCCCTGCATCGCCCCTGACGCTGCAGCGAGGTCCAACTTGCGGAACGAATAGTCTATGGGTGGCAAAACGTGCCACATTCGGACGGCGCAATCAAAACCCCGCCAAGGGAACTCGTCCTTGGCGGGGTCGCGTTATTCTGAATGACGTTCGATCAACGGCGGTTGGTTGGGCGGACGATAATGAAGCCGCCGTTGGCGCCGGGGATGGCGCCCTTCACCAACATCAGGTTGCGCTCGGTGTCGATCTTGACCACGGTCAGGTTGCGGACGGTGACGCGTTCGGCACCGTGACGGCCCGCCATGCGGATGCCCTTCTTCGGCCGGCCGCTACCGCGATTGCTGGCGTTGGACGAGCTGGACCCGCGTTGGCGCCAGCCTTTCTTGACGCCGTGCGTGTGGCGGAGGCCGCCGAAGTTGTGCCGCTTGATGACGCCGGTCGTGCCGCGGCCCTTGCTGGTGCCGATAACATCGACGGCCTTGATGTCTTTGAACACCTCAGCGACCAACAACACGTCGCCAACTTTCACGGCGGGCGCCGCGTCGAGGCGGAATTCGCGGATGAAGCGTTGAGGCTCACAGTTGGGCTTGGGGGCCAGCGCGACACCGGCGGCCTGCATCCGCGCGCGGCGCTTTGATTCAAGGTCCTGAGCCACGTGGCCTCGCTCCGACCGGATGGCGGTGCGGCGCGGCCTATCCATGAATCCGACTTGGATGGCGTGGTAGCCGTCTTTCTTCTTGCCGTTCACCTCCGGCACGCGAACTTGCAGCACCGGACAGGGGCCAAGTTGTAGGACGGTGACCGGAGTAACCGCGCCTTTTTCATCAAAAACCTGCGTCATCCCGACTTTGAGACCGAGCAACCCGACAGGCATGGCACAACCTCACAATGGCCGTCCTCCGGCCGTACTTTCCCCACACAATAGGAGCTGTGATCCTATGAACCGTCACCAGGGGCGTCCAGGGCGAAACTCGAATTGGTCACAGCCCAGCGTGGGGGTATGTCGCACTTGGTAGCCGCAGGCCTTAGCCTGCGTTGGGGGGAATCGCGGGCTTAAGCCCGCGACTACCAAGTGCGTTGGATCCCATGCCGTCAAATGTGGCACGACCGGCAGGCATTTTCCTTGACCGGCGCGCGAGCGCTTGCGAGGATATCCGGGTTCTGACCTATATCTGAATATCGGTCCTGCTACTCTCCGGGAGATCGTCATGCCGCGCCGGTTCCTCGTGATTGCCGCATTCCTCAGCGCCATGTTGGCCGCGACGGCCGCCGACCAGCGTAACGGCGGCGCCAATTACGTTCAGGCGTTCAAGTACAGCAGTGACTACTTGCGCCAGTTTGTCTATTCGACATCCGTTTCACCTCAGTGGATCGGCAAGTCCGATCGGTTTTGGTACGAATACCGCACCAGCAAAGGAACGACGTTTTGGGTCGTCGATCCGGATAAGCGCACCAAGGAACCGTTCTTCGATCACGCTCGCCTGGCGGCCCAACTATCCGAGGTGGTGCGCAAACCGCTCGATCCGAACAAATTGGCCCTGACACGGGTGAGCCTCAACGCGGAAGGGACCATCCTAAAATTTGTCGCGGAGGGCAACCAGTTTGAGTACACGATCGGCAGCCAAGCGTTGAAGAACCTCGGCAAGGCTCCGCCGCTTCCGGCTGGTTTGCCGCCGGGTATCGGCGGCGGCGATCAAGAGCGCATGGAACGAATCCGGCAGATCATGGAAGAACGTCGGCGGCAACTCGAACAGGAACAACAGCAACAACAAGATCAGCAGCAACAACAGCAGGATCAACGCGAGCGTATCGGGCCGCCGGCCGGCGCCGGTGGCACTCCAGGCGATTACCGCGCCGTGTCGCCGGACAAGAAATGGTATCTGTACGTCTACAAGAACAATCTCTATTTGTCGGAACCCGACAAGGAGAAGGACGCGGTCGCCCTGACGACGGATGGAACGGAAGACTACACGTTTTCGTCGGGGTTTGGCGGTGGGTTCGGTGGTCGCGGGCAAACCGGCACGGCGCCGCCGCCCAATCCGGAACGCAAGACGCGACCGAACGTCACCTGGTCGAAGGACTCGAAGTACTTCCACGTGTCGCGTTCCGACTCGCGCAAAGTCGAAGAACTGTTTCTCGTCGATTCGATCGGCAATCCGCGCCCGAAGCTGGAAAAGTACAAGTACGCCATGCCGGGTGAGCCTGCTGTTCGCAAGTCGGAGCTGTACGTCGGCGACGTGGCCGCCAAAAAGCTCAACAAAATTCCGGCGAAATGGAAGGACGAGGGATTCACGAACGTCCACTTCGGCAAAACCACCGACGAATTGCGATTCGTTCGGCGTGACCGCTTGTTGCGCAACGTCGAAGTCTGTTCGCTGGCGATCAAGACCGGCGAGGTCAAATGCCTGATCCCCGAGGGTTTCGAGAACACCAATATCGAGATTCAGCCGATTCGATACCTCGAAGAATCCGACGAGATGATCTGGTGGTCGGAGCGCAGCGGTTGGGGCCACTTCTATCTGTATGGGCGTGACGGCAAGCTGAAAAACGCCATCACGTCGGGTCCTTGGCGGGCCAGCCGGATCGTTGCCGTCGATGAAAAGAACCGTGTTGCCTGGATCAATGGCAATGCTCGCGAAACGGGCGAGAATGTTTATTACGAACACCTGTATCGAGTGAAGCTCGACGGCAGCGGGTTGACGTTGCTTACGCCAGGCGACCATCACCACAGCGCCTCGTTGTCGCCGTCGCGGAAGTATCTGGTCGATAACACATCACGGGTCGATGCCGTCCCCACGTCGGTGTTGCGAGATGCCGACGGGAATCAAGTGATGGAACTCGAACAGGCCGACCTTACCAAGCTCGTCGAGGCCGGTTGGAAGATGCCGGAAACGTTTGTCGTCAAGGCCGCCGACGGTGTGACGGATCTTTACGGCAACATGTGGAAACCGTTCGACTTCGACGCGACCAAGAAGTATCCGATCATCGCCAACGTCTACCCAGGCCCGCAGACAGAAGGGGTCACGCACACCTTTAGCGCCATCAGCCAAACACAGCAGTTGGCGCAGCTGGGTTTCATCGTCATTCAGGTCGGCCATCGCGGGGGCACGCCGACTCGATCGAAGGCTTATCATGGCTTCGGCTACGGCAACCTCCGCGACTATGCACTTGCCGACAAGAAAGCGGCCATTGAGCAACTGGCGGCGCGATGTTCGTTCATCGACATTGATCGGGTGGGCATCTACGGGCATTCCGGTGGCGGATTCCTTTCCGCGGCGGCCCTGTTGCAGAAGCCTTACAACGAGTTCTTCAAGGTCGCGGTCGCCTCGGCCGGCAACCACGATAACAACATCTACAACAACTCATGGGCCGAGCGTTATCACGGCTTGAAGGAAGTCCCCGCCGACGCCAAGAAGGACGACGCCAAGAAAGACGACACGCGAGGCGGCACCGGCACCGGCAGGGGTATCCGCGGCCGGCGAACCGGTGCGGATGATTCCGACGACCCCGAGCAAGCCAAGAAGGACGACGTCAGGAAGGATGAGACCAAGAAAGACGAGACGAAGAAAGACATCAAGAAAGACGACGCCAAAAAAGAGGAAACGAAAAAAGGCGACGCCAAGAAGGACGAGACGAAGAAAGACGTCAAGAAAGACGACACCAAGAAAGAGGAATCGAAGAAGGACGACAAGAAACTGGAAACGCGCTTCGAAATCAAAGTACCGACGAACGCCGAGTTGGCGGGCAACCTCAAGGGGGCGTTGTTGCTCGTTCACGGCGAGATCGACAACAACGTCCATCCGGCGAACACAATGCGGCTGGTCGATGCGCTCATCAAGGCCAACAAGCGCTTCGACATGTTGATTATTCCCGGCAAGCGTCACGGTTTCGCGGACGCTCAGCCGTACTTCCAGCAACGCATGTGGGACTTCTTTGGCAAGCACTTGCTCGATGACGACCAAACCGGCGCCGATATCATGCAGAAACAGCCGAAGAAGTAAGGGCTGTGTCGTTGCCGCACGCCTGACCCGCGGACTGTGCGAGGATGCACAGTCCGCGGGTCTTTTGTTGGGTGCAGGCATCGAGAATTCACCCCGGCATCAAGAAGATGGAGATTGTCGGCCAGTGGGTCATTGTTGGTACGGCGGTTGCTGTTGATAGGGTGTTGCCCCTCGAATCCGGGGCCGACCGACTGGAGGAACCAATCATGATGGACACATTCACCTGCGCGGACCTTCAGATCCTTTTGGGCGAACGGGAAGGACCATGCATCTCTCTGTACATTCCGACCCAACCCGGCGGCGGCGCGGGCGACCAAATCCATTGGAAGCATGTGTTGCGCGACGCCGAAAAAGCCCTCTCCGAACGAGGCGTCAGCGATCGTGACGCCCGGCGATTGCTGGCACCGGCGACGAAGAAATTGGATCAGCCCGATTTCTGGCGCGATCAAACCGGCGGCTTGGCGATGTTCTTGGCGCCCGAGTTTGAAAGGAGTTTTCGGCTCGGGCAGTCGTTCGCCAAACTGGCCGGCGTCGGGGACACGTTTCACATCGTCCCGTTACTGCCGTGGCTCGCGGGTGATGGCCGATTCTTTGTCCTGGCAATCAGTCAAAACGACGTCCGCCTTCTCGGTGGCAGCCGGCATGGCGTGGATCGTTTGAATGTTCCGGGATTACCCGCGAACATCAACGAGGCCCTCCGAACCCACGACCCCGACGAACCGCTCAATCTGCATTCGCACCAAAGGGTCAACGGTTGGAATGCGGTCTTTCATGGCCAAGGTGTCGGAATCGACGATGCGAAAAAGGACATCCGCAACTATTTTCATCGCATCGACAAGGCGCTGTCACCTCATCTTGGTGATGAAAAAGCACCGATGATTGTCGCCACCGTGGATTACCTGTTACCGATCTATCGTGAGGTCAATTCCTATCGGCACTTGTTAGAGTCTGGGGTCATCGGTAATCCCGATCGTCTCAGCGCGGCTGATCTTCACCGGCAGGCGTGGCCGTTGGTCGAGCCGATCTTCCGCACCGCGCGTCAGTCGGCGTTGGCGCAATTCGCTCAATGCGATGGCACCGGATTAACGCTTCGCGAACCGGCGGCTGCGATCGGCGCGGCTCTGGAAGGGAACATTGAGAATCTCTTCATTGCCTCCGGGGCCGCACTTTGGGGCACCGTATCGCCATTGGAGATTCATGCGTCGGCTCAACCGGGCGACATCGAGTTGATTAATCGGGCCGCCATTGGGGCGATTCGTCACGGCCGGCCGGTGTATGTGCTGCCGGCCGCGGAGATGCCGAGCGGCCTCACGGTCGCAGCCATCCTGCCGTTGCCAATGGCCAAACACGGCAAGCGGCCCGGAGCCAAGGTCTCGCCGGCATGATTGCCTAGACGACCACCCGATGACAATGCCCAAGAGCCAGCGGCAAAAGTAAACTGCTGGCTCTTGGGCGTTCGAGTTTCCACATCGTATGGAGATGTTGAATCCAACCGTCAATAACATCCCGAATGTTACATCCGGCGAGTCGAAGTAGGGTTGGCAGGAAATAACAACCACGCGCCGAGTGATATCAATAGCATGCCGCGAGGAGTCGAACGAGAACGTTCATCGTTACGCCGCAAGGATGAGGATTCCCGGACCTTCTGGAGGCTTCAAGGTGGCGAAAGCAAAAATGCGAGCGCTCAGCGTGCGCCAACCATTCGCGGAGTTGATCCTCACAGGTGATAAGACGATTGAATATCGCAGTCGTCGGACGCACATTCGCGGCGAGGTGTTTGTCTATGCTTGCAAGGCACCGGCCGACGCCGATTGTTTTGCCGAGGCCGGCTTCGAACTGAAAGAGCTGTCCCGCGGCGTACTGATCGGCACCGTCGAAATCGTGGACTGCACCGGCGAGGACGGCGATTTCGAATGGCACCTCGCCAACCCGAAACGGTTACGAAAGCCGCTTGCCGTTGAGGGGATTCCCCAACCCGGGTTCTTCTGGCCTTTCGGCCGGTGACGGACAAGGCACGTCAACTCCATTTCATCTGCGAGCCGGCATCATGGGCCGGAAAAAGGCTTGACATCGCTGACGCCATGCGTCATGATTGACCGGTCGGTCAACACGAGGTGACATGGACTCATCAACCCCCAACGACGTTCGCGAACGCATCATCGCGGTCGCCGCCGATCTCTTTCTCAAGAACGGGTACGGCGCCACGGGAATCGCGCAAATTCTGCAGGAGGCCGATGTCCTGCGTGGTAGCCTTTATTACTACTTCCCTACCAAGGAAGATTTACTGATTGCCACGCTCGAATGGCGCAAGACCATGCTTTGGCCCGAAGTCATTCAGCCGGTCTTCGATCGCCTCGACGATCCCTTGGAACGCTTGTTTGGCATCCTGGACGGCTACCGGCAACTGCTGCTCATGTGCGATTTTCAATTGGGCTGCCCGATCGGAAACTTGGCGCTCGAACTTGCCGAGAGTCACCCGCGAGCACGGCAGTTGATGGCGGAGAATTTCGACAATTGGAAAGATGCCGTTCGTCAGTGTCTCGATGCCGCTCGGGGTGAACTACCCGAAGAATGCGACCCCGCTGACATCGCTCATTTCGTGCTGACCGTCATGGAAGGGGCCGTCATGCTTGCCCGCACGTATCGATCGATCGATTGTTACGACCGGGCGATTAACAGCCTTCGCGATTATATCGAGCGGTTGCGGACGGCCGCCACTGATTGGGGCACGAAGCCATCGCCTCGAGCCAAACCGGCCCGATCGAGTCAACAACGCAAACCGAGACGTTAACCTCCACGGAGACGACGACTGATCCGATTCGCGATTGTGATAGGGGCGTTGACCGCGATGGCACAAGCCGGCCTCGCTCAGATGCCGCCGAAACTGGCCCTTGGCGGACTCGATCCGGTCGCGCTGGCCGACGGCCGCGAGATGGCCGGCGCGGAAAACCTCGAACTCGTTCATGGCCGATTTCGATATCGCTTCGCCACGCCGGAAAACAAGATGCTCTTCGAGGCCAACCCCGAGGAGCGAGCCATCCAATTCGGCGGGGCTTGCGGTAGAATGGGACCTCTGAGCGGCACGGGTGACCCGAGCCGGTTTTTCGTCCATCAACGCCGGCTGTACATCTTCGCCTCCGAAGGTTGCCGCGACGGGTTCAAACGCGATCCGGACAAACACATCGACACGCCGAACGCCGTCCCCGCGGGTACGCCGGATCAACTTGCCCAGGGCGCGAAACTGTTGGCGAAGATCCTGGATGCGTTCGGTGGAGCGCGACATGTTGACGATTTGAAGAACATCGAAACGACAACGAAGCTCATCTATCGTCGCGGCGATCAGGAGATTATTGGGATTCATCGCGAGCGGATTCTGTTTCCCGATCGCATTCGCGTGGAAGACGATTTCGGATCGACCTATGGGCACGTCGTCACATCCCGCGACGGGTTTCAGTTTGCACCCAACGAAAGCACCGTGTTGGGGCCGGCCGTACGCGCATTTGCCTGGCGCAAAGCCCTGCGTGATCCGCTAACACTGCTGCGGAACCGCCATGCGAAAGGCTTCACGGCAATCGCCCGCAGCGAGGAGCAACTCGACGGCCGGCCGGTCGCGTTGCTCGATGTCGCCCTCGACGGCGCGACATCGACATGGTCGATCGATCCGGCGACAGGGCGAATCCTAAGGGTCGCGTTCGTCGCCCAACTGACCACGATCGGCGAGAATGTTCACCGATTCGACGATTTTCGAAACGTCGATGGAATGATCCTGCCGTATCGGCGGACCGATTCGTTCAACGGAAAACCAATCACGAGTCCCGAGCGTCGCGTCGATCGCATTGCCATCAACGCCGACGTCCGACCCGAGATGTTTGTCCAACCCAAGTAATCGATGACCAACCACTTTCACCAATCGGAGCCAACCGATGAGCGACCCGGCAAAAGCTCTGGCGACGCAGTTAAGCAACATCGAGAAGCGAACGGGAAAGAGTCTCGCGGAGTTGACGGCGATAATTCGCGCCAGCGGCTTGACGAAGCACGGCGAGATTCGCGACATGCTGAAACGCGATCTTGGCCTTGGCCATGGTGACGCGAACACGTTGACGCACTTCGCGAGGGAGACCATAGGCGCCCCTGCCGCGGTGACGGCAGCACCCGCATCATCCGCCGCAGACTCAGGCGATCCGCTGGATGCGATTTACGTCGGCGCCAAGGCCGCCTTGCGCCCGATCCACGAGAAGCTGTTGGCCGCGATTGCGAAGTTTGGCGAGTTCGAGATTGCGCCGAAGAAGGGCTATGTCAGCCTACGTCGCAAGAAGCAGTTCGCGACCATCGGCCCAGCGACCAACACGCGCTTCGAAGTCGGGCTCAACATGAAGGGCGTCGCCGCAACGGATCGCTTGGAGGAGATGCCGCCCAAAAGCATGTGCCAATACAAGGTGAAGCTCACGGACGCCTCGGAGGTGGATCGCGAATTGATTGGGTGGATCAAGGCCGCCTTTGACTCGGCGGGGTGACTCGGCTCGGCGATGAGTTGCGTGAGTCGCGAACTTTGTCTTCGGCAGGTGGGTCTGTACTATAATGAGTGTGAGCCGAGGCGCTTGCGAGGAGGCGTAGCTCAGCCGGTAGAGCAACGGACTTTTAATCCGTTGGTCGTGGGTTCGAGTCCCACCGCCTTCACTTTGGACCGAAATGACGCAAAGGCTTGTAATCTTGGGATTTGCAAGCCTTTGCGTGTTTTCTTCGCCCGTCAAAATTGTCAATCGAGTGTCGCAAGCATTCGACGCGCCCAGCGGAATCGACTGAAGCCCACCCATCTTTCCCGTCACCATCCTTCGAACTCCAGCAACCACCGCCTCGTGCCGGCCCCAACCAACACGTACTCGGAACCGAGAATTCCCAAAAACCGCTGCCGGCAATCAGCCATCCGGTTCGGTACTCACCGCAACCCACAAACTCTGGCCAGTATCCGCGCCAACGGCTGTCGACGGTCTCATCACCCATGTTCATCCTTGAATGCTAGGTGTTTCGGGCAGTAGATTGCGGTTATGAACTGCGAGTTGCGTTGAGCAAGCACCGAAAAGGAAAAGCATGTTGCTCGATTCGTAGCACGGATTTCCTAATCCGTACAATGCGTGAGGAGCGAGCACGGATTAGGAAATCCGTGCTATTTGTTAGAGCAAGAGATCTTGGAGACGGTCTCATACCCCATGTACATGCTTGAATGCCAGGGGATTCGGGCAGTAGATTGTGGTTATGAATCGGTCTCTACGTTCTCCACTGAGGCAAACGGCAATCAAACGTATCGCGGTTGCCATCGCAGGCACTATTACCTTTCCTCGACGCGCGAAATGGGTGTTGGCAATGCGAAGACTTCCTCCGATCGGCATCATCCTTCTCATGGCACCACTGGCGGCCGCGACGCCGATCAAACAGCCGAACATCGTCGTCATCTTGAGCGACGACATGGGGTTTTCAGATATCGGTTGCTATGGTGGTGAAATCGCCACGCCCAATCTGGATTCTCTGGCTTCCAAAGGTCTTCGATTCACACAGTTTTACAATACGGCCCGCTGCTGCCCGACGCGGGCGAGCCTGTTAACGGGGCTTTATCCGCATCAGGCAGGCGTTGGCCATATGATGGAGGATCGTCGCAAACCCGGATATCGCGGCAACCTTAACACCGAATGCCGCACGATTGCGGAGATGTTGAAGCCAGCCGGGTATCGCAGCTACGCCGTTGGCAAATGGCACGTCACGCGGCATACCGCGGCCGATGGTCCCAAACACAATTGGCCACTCAGTCGTGGCTTCGATCGCTTCTACGGCACCATTCACGGGGCCGGGAGTTTTTACGACCCGTCCTCGCTCGTCCGCGACAATACGATGATCTCGGCATACGCCGATTCCGAATACAAGCCGAAGGTGTATTATTACACCGATGCAATTGCCGAAAATGCTGTCAGATTCATTAACGATCACACCGTTCATCATTCCGGCAAGCCATTTTTCCTCTATGTTGCTTTCACGGCTGCACACTGGCCTATGCATGCGCTCCCGGAGGACATCGCAAAATACAAGGGAAAATACAACGCAGGCTACTCACCGATACGGGAGGCTCGTTTTCAAAAAGCAGCGAGTTTGGGCGTTATCGACGGCCGCCAACAGATGTCACCTGCGGCGGGCGACTGGAACAGTGTGCCGGACAAGGCCTGGGAATCAGCCGGCATGGAAGTCTATGCTGCCATGGTCGATCGCATGGATCAGGGGATTGGTAAGCTCATCGCAGAATTGAAACGGGGCGATCAATTCAATAACACCCTCATACTATATCTTCAAGACAATGGCGGCTGCGCCGAACCTCAAGGCAGAACGGGGAACAAGAACCATCCCAACATAGTTAGGCCGTCCAAGCCAACGTTTCCTGTCATGAAACCGACCGATTTCGCAGCCGGCGGAAGCGTCCCGACTCAGACACGCGACGGATACCCCGTTCGGATGGGGCCGAGAGTGATGCCCGGCCCGGAAGACACCTACATCGCCTACGGCCGCGGCTGGGCTAATGTGAGCAATACTCCATTCCGTGAATACAAGCACTGGGTCCACGAAGGCGGTATCAGCACTCCTCTAATCGCGCATTGGCCACAGGGCATCGCAGCAAAGGGCGAGATCCGAAGCCAACCTGGTCATCTCATTGACATCGCCGCGACATGCCTGGACCTCGCTGGGGCTATATATCCGGCGAATGCTATACCACTCGAGGGCCGATCCCTCCGGCAGGCGTTTGCGAATCAAGCAATCGACCGAGAGGCGATCTTTTGGGAACATGAGGGAAATCGTGCCGTACGGGCCGGTTCCTGGAAATTGGTGGCCAAACATAATCAGCCCTGGGAGTTGTATAACATCGCGGATGATCGAGTGGAGGCCAATAATATGGCCCAACAGCATCGCGGTCGAGTCAAAGAACTCGCCAACAAATATGACATATGGGCGAGACGGACCCTGGTCGAAGATTGGAGCCTCGTAACATCGCCGAAAAAGTAGAGAACCTTACCATGAAGAGAATTGTCCTCGTACTGGCGTGCCTCCACATGGCGTCGAGTGCTGTGTTCGCGGAGGCCAAACCTAACATGGTCGTCTTTCTCGCGGACGACCTCGGCTATGGTGACCTCGGTTGTTATGGACATCCCCGGATTCAGACACCTCATCTGGATGCCTTCGCCAAGCAGGGAGTTCGGCTAACACAATGTTACTCCGCAAGTGCGGTCTGCTCGCCATCGCGTTCGGCCATTTTGACTGGCCGGACACCCCATCGCAACGGCGTCTACACGTGGATCGCCGAGGGAAGCGAAGTCCATCTCAGGCCGAGCGAGATAACACTTCCAAAACTGTTGCGCGATTCGGGCTATACAACATGTCACGCCGGCAAGTGGCATCTTAATGGTAAGTTCAACAATCCGAACCAGCCACAGCCGGGTGATCATGGATATGACCATTGGATGGCGACTCAAAACAACGCCGCTCCGAGCCACAAAAACCCGGTCAACTTTGTTCGCAACGGAAGACCGGTCGGTCAACTCGAAGGGTTTTCCGCGCAGCTCGTTGTAGACGAGGCGGTCGATTGGCTCACGTCGAAACGCGACAAGTCGAAGCCATTTTTCCTGGCCGTTTGGACTCACGAACCTCATCTGCCTATTGAAACGGACCCAGCGCATCAAAAGCCGTACGCCGATCTTGCTGAGGATTTCCGCCAGCATCATGGAAATGTGACCCAACTCGATCATGCGTTTGGCAAGCTCATGAGAGCGCTTGATGAATTGAAACTGACAGATACCACGTTTGTGTTTTTCACGTCCGACAATGGCCCTGAAGGCGATGGGTTGAAGAATCGGACACGGGGCAGTACGGGCGGACTCCGCGGTCGAAAGAGAGCCATGTATGAAGGAGGGATCCGGGTGCCGGGAATCGCACGCTGGCCGGGGCACATACGCGGCGGGGCGACGATCGACGAGCCCGTGATCGGAAGCGATTTGTTTCCAACCTTTTTGGAGGTGGGAGGCGTCAAGGCTCCGAGTGACCGTGTCATTGATGGCGTGAATGTGATGCCCCTCCTTGCAGGCCGACTCGCCAAAGTAGAGCGCAAGGTGCCACTGTATTGGCGGCTTAACATGGCGCCGAATAACCTGCACATGGCACTTCGCGACGGCGATTGGAAATTGCTTGCGTCGCAAGATTTCTCCAAGATTGAACTCTATAACCTGCACGCCGATCCGAAAGAGGAGGCCGAACTTGGTGCAAGAGAACCGGAACGTCTCGCGGCCATGACCAAGCAGTTAAAGGCGTTGAATGCTGAAATTGAAAAAGAAGGACCTGATTGGTGGAAGCGGCTCAGCCCGAATGGCGGAGGGGTCATTAAAAAGAAGAAGTGACATGAGCAATGCGTTCACCCGGCGACAGAGAGAGCGTCCACGATGAAGTGATGAAGACATCGTTGAGGCGTTGAAGGGTGAATCTGGGAGTGTTCGATCTCGGGTGTTAATACACACGGTGACGCTCCGCAACCGGGGAATCGAGTCGTTATCGGTTGTGCGGACGATGATGGAGCGTTGGTGAGGCGATTCGGCGGGAGCGGCGTGAGATTGGATAGCGCTCCTGCTATTCGGAATCTTTAAGTGGTTCCGTGTTTCAGGAACTTTTAATGTCATCAGTGCGGTTTTTTTGTCTCAAGGAGTTGCCGTGAAGACGTTGCTTTGGCTTGCCGGTGTTATGCTCGTGGCCGGCCTGACGGTCGCCCAACAACCCAATCCGAAAGCGGCACCGGCGAACAGCCTGAATTTGAGACACGCTCCCATGCCGGCCTGGTTCAAGTTTGAAACGAAAGAGACAGTCAATGACTGGATCGCTCAGGGCAACACGCAGGCCATGACCGAGCACGCTTGGCTGTTGCTGGCGGCGGTCACTTCACCAACGAACCAGCAACTGAACGGCAAGCCCGCTCCGGTTTTCGAAACGTGGTGGAGCCGCGATGAAACTCTGTCTGCACCGCAAGCCAAGGTGGCCGCACGTCGTTTCGAGGCGCCTCGGCAACTGACATTTGCCGGAAGACCCAAGCCGGCGCGAGCGCCGGCCACCTTCTTTTCCGACGTGAAGTATAACGAGCCGATCCGGGCGCACATCCGCAAGAACCGTTACTACGACCCGGCGACGTTGCAGAAACTTAACGCTGGTTGGCCTGCTGACGCCCCGTTGTCACAGCGGAAACTGAATGATTTTCCGGACACGTCGATCATGCTCAAGCCGGTCTATCAATCGGTCAGCGGGACGGAGGTGACCATACTGCCGTATTGGACTAACGCGGCGAATAGCACGAAGCCCGCCGCGCCCGGGGCGGAAACGTGGACCAAGAGCGTGGCCGTCGTGCCGCCCGGAGCCAAGCCCGACAATCTACCGGTCGGTACGCCGGTCGTGCCCCTGAGCAGTTTCTACACGATCAAGCTGACGGTCGACGAGTTGCAAGCCGCCATCGCCGCCACCGGCAACAAGTCGTTGAAAGAGGGCGATTTCGCTATCCTCGTCGGCATGCACGTCGCCAGTCGCGAAATCGATGATTGGACATGGCAGACCTTTTATTGGTCGCCCGAGAAGCAGTCGATTCCACCCAAGGCGGCGGCCCGTATCATAGCGCCGTTCGATCAATTCCAAGTGGCGATCGGCTATTCCTATCTCACGAACCCGAGCGACGCGAACTCGAAGCCGATCATTTGTTTCAACCCGTATCTGGAAGCAGGCCTGACGCCGGATCGCTTCTCGAAGCCGGGAAATTCGGGCCTTCAATCAAACTGCATCACCTGCCATCGTGGGGCTGCCTGGCCACCGAGCACAGCGAAATTCATGGCCAACGGCGTCACCGATCCGAAAGACCCTTTCTGTTTCACCGGCAACACGAAGACCGATTTCATGTGGGGCATCGTCTTCGGCGTGTCGTCGCCGAAATGACCGGAAGACACTTGATGATTCCCCACCAGAGCGACAGTGATCGGCGCGGAAAGAAAAGGTGACTTGGTGCGGTATTTCTCAACCCGCCATGATCGCGAGCACGGCTTAGGAGAGCCGTGCCACGATGGGCTGCGTCGTAGGGCGCGCTGCGTGGTAGGTCGTGTTTCCGAACCCGCCATGATCGCGAGCACGGCTTAGGAAAGCCGTGCCACGATGGGCTGCGTGGTAGGTCGTGTTTCCGAACCCGCCATGATCGCGAGCACGGCTTAGGAAAGCCTTGCCACGATGGGCTATGTGGTGTGGACTGGGGAGCAACATTGGGCACAGCCCTGGAAGCTATGATTTCACCCGAAAGCGAACGCTGGCTTCAAGGCACGCCGGAAGGTCGGGC
>CAZESP010000064.1:0-26899 GCA_964515185.1 uncultured Alcaligenaceae bacterium | reverse complement strand
GCGAGAATGAAAGTCCTGCTATGCCTGCTGTCGGATCAGCATGTTCCGAACTTGCTCTCCGTTCACCACTACAAGCCCGATCAACTGGTACTTATCGAATCTACGGCGATGAGGTCGCGAGGCGTCGCCTGCAACTTCTTGAACGCGCTCAAGATCGGCGGGCTGGACTACGAGAACAGCAATCGCATCGAACCGCTCGACGCCGAGGACGATCTCGCGGCCATAAGGAAGGCCCTAAAAACTGCCTACGGCCGCTTCCCATCGGGTGAATGGCTCGCGAACGCGACCGGCGGCACCAAGCCCATGAGCATCGCGACGCACGAGTTCTTCAAGGCACTCGGCGGCAAAATCATCTACACGAACGTCAGCCGCCCGGCGCAACTCATGAATCTGGGAGACGGCACGACCGAAACCTGTAGCTATCAACTCAAGATCAAGGAGTTTTTGGCGGGGTATGGCTTCGAGTCCCGCAAGTCGGACGACAAGATCGCGAATGCCGAGTGCCGGGCAAAAGGGTGGATAGAATCCGCGACACTACTTGCCCGGCACTGCAGCAACACCGAAGTTCTGGTGCTCGACGACATTGAACGGAAGAGGGCTCGGGATAAGGGAATCGAGTTGGCCAATGAGCGATTCGCTTTCCCATGTGAGCGGCTTCGGCACATCTGGCTTGATGATTCGCCCTGCCGAAAACTGAGCAAGTATGAGGCGGAGTTCCTTACAGGTGGCTGGCTTGAGGTCTTCTTCTGGAATCTACTTCAGCAACACGCCAAACCGCTAGGCATTTGGGATGTTCAGCTCGGCCTTGAAGTCGGCCGGTGTGGTGACCAGTCTGGAAACGACTTCGATGTCTCATTCATGCACGACTACGGATTGTCGATGATGGAGTGCAAATCGGGTTCGCAAGATCACGATCCCGGCAGCGACATTCTTTACAAGGTCGAAGCCGTTACGCGGCAGTTCCGCGCCCTGCGAGTCCGATCCTACCTGGTCACGACCAGCAGCAACGTGCTTGACAAAGACCACAAGTTGAAATCGTCACTGCGCACCCGCTCCGAAATCTACAACTGCAAAATACTCACCGCGAATGATATTGTCCGACTTGCAAGCGAATCCATGACGGACGATCTGGTCAGATCCATTCTGTTCGGCCACGCGGAAAAGTAAATTTTGCGAAGGACTTGCCATGCTCCTCCTAAACTTCGGCCATCCGCTCACCGATGCGCAGCTCGTGCGCGTCGCGGAGATTGCCGGCAAGCCGGTCGAGCGCGTCTTGGCCGTGGCGACCCACTTCGAACATGGGCGGGCGTTTGATGAGCAGATCCGCGAATTGCTCGCCGGTGTGCCGTTGACTGCGGCCCAGTGGCAGTCCACGCCCATCATCGTAAATCCCCCGAGTCTGGCCCCCATCGCGGCCGTGCTGATCGCCGAGATTCACGGGCGCGCCGGGTTCTTTCCGACCATCGTTCGCTTGCGGCCGATGCCGGGGACCGTGCCGCCGCAATTCGAAGTCGCCGAACTCCTCAATCTGCAAGCCGTCCGCGATGCCGCTCGAAGCCGGCGCTGAGCCATGCGGCCGAACGGCGATTGCCCGATCGCGCCGGCGCGACTAATTTGATCCTTCGACCCGCCAACCGAAGGAGTTTTGCCGTGTCTCGACCGTTGCTCGTCATTCTCACTATCGTCTTCGTATCAGCCACCGCCGTCGGCCAGCCGAAGAAGAAGGCCGATTTTACCCTGGCTCCGGCTGTCGCGGTCGAGGCCGAGGACTTCACCATCGAACGCGGGTGGAAGGTCATTCGCAATGGGCACGGCAACTACATGGTCGATATCGTCGGCTTCAACCATGTCTCCGGCGAACGCGTCCTTGGCATCGACGAAAAGGACGACTCCGCGTCGGCATTCCTCGACGTGACGCTGCCCGAAGCCGGCGACTATCGCCTCTGGGTGCGTTACGAGTGCCCGTCGTTTTGCGAGATTCGTTTCCGCGTGCAGGTTGAGCAAAACGGGCGACGGGCCGTGGATACCGTCGTGGGCGCCAAGGACAATCCGAAGTATTGGTTCGGCGAAACGAAACCGAGACCGCAATATGATCCGCCCTGGGGCAGCGAGGGCCTGTTCGAGGAAGTCGTCACCGTGCCGGGTCTCGCCGCCGGCAAAGCGCGCGTCTACCTCAAGGGCGAAAAGCAACCGCAGATTCCCGGCGTGACGGCTCGGCGAAACATCGACCTGGTTTATCTGACGCGCGACACCGGCGATGCCTGGCTGGCGCATTATCATCGCCAGACGAACCTTTACCCGATCCTCGACGCCTTCCGCGACAGTCGCGGAGCGCGCTGGGAGGTGCGCTTCACGAATCGCGGCACGGCGCCGAGCGGATATGCCATCCACTACACCTACAACCGCATCCCGTGGGGCATGAACGAACCCGCCGTGACGCTGGTTAAGCCCGGCGAGTCGTCGCCGTGGATCGGCCTGGCGCGGCAGGATACCACGCACTTCAGCTACACAAGCTTCACCTCGACAATCAAACAGCCATTTGACCTTGATCTGCGACCGGCCGGCGGCATGGTCAAACGTTCAGACCAGGGTCAGAGTGACTACGGCTACTTCCTGCCGCCGTATCCGGGCAAGGGCGACGGCGTTGTCACTGTTCCGATGAAGATCGCCCTTATTCGTCGCTTGCTCGAAGCAGCTAAAGCACCGGGGAAGAAGCCGACGCTGCCGCTGACCTATGGCGGGTGGGTGCCAATCGGCCGCGATGATGCCATCGGCCGCGCCTATGCAGAGCTTTACGCCGACCTTGGCTTCCGCTCGCTGCATCCGGCGCACGGCGACCCGAAGATCGCGCGCAAGAACCTCGAGGCCGTCGGTATCCCGGCGACCAAGAGTTGGATGGTCATGAGCTATCGCAATCCGCCGACCCGCGCCAATATCGACGCGGCGAAGAAGCAGTTGCAAGCGTCGGGTCTTGGAGAATTTCTGACGTGGTTCGATTACGGCGATGAGATCGGGTTCGGCGAATGGATCGGCATGATGCTTGCGGACGAGGTGGCCGCCGCGAAGGGGAAGAAGGCCGACGGACCGGCGATTCTCGCGGCGAAGTGGCGCGACTGGCTGGCGAAACATCGGGCCACGGTGCCGGCGGCGGACTATTGGCGCGGCTCATGGGGCGCGTTCGACGCGGGCAAACTGCGACCCGACAGCAGCGCCGGCGCGGCAAGTGAGAACCCGCGCCTCTATGTCGATTCGCTCATCTTTTACGAAGAATCTGCCATCGTGTTCGCCGCCCAAGGACTGAAAGCCGTCAAGGCGGCCTTCGGCGACCACGTCTGGTGCGGTGCCAATTACTCGGGCCATCCGTTCTACTTCCCGACGGCGACGATGTACATCAACTGGTTCCGCGGCGGGGCCGCCGACATGGGTCGCCACAGCGAGTATTTTTGGCAGGTGAACCAACTCGGGCCGATGATTAACGGCTATTTCGCCGAGCATTTTCGGGCGGGCATGCGCGACAATCCCAAGGCGATCTTGCGCCAATACACCATGCCGCACGCGCCGGGCAACAGCGACGCCAGTTTCATGCGAACGGCGTTCTCGCATCTGGCTCACGGCGCCAAGATGCTCGACTATTTCGGCATCGGCATGAACGATAGCTGGACGGAAAACTACGTCGATCATCAGTTCGCGATCGAGCGCTACGTGGCCATGCGCGACGTCAACCATTGCATCGGCTTCGTCGAGGACGTGCTGCCCGATTCGCAAGTCGTGCCGTCGCCCGTTGCTCTTTTGGTGAGCGAAAGCACGGAGCGTTGGGACTTCGCAGGCATCGCGACCGATCAGGCCGGCCATGCTCATTTCGGGCCGGATTTCCGCAAGACGCGCACGCATCATCACGTCGAGCGCCTCGGCATCTGGAAAGCGTTGACGTTCCTCGGGGCGTCGCCCGATCTGATCATCGAGAACGATCTGACGCCCGACAGACTAAAAGGCTACAAAATGTTGGTGCTGGTCGGCGATTGCCTGCCGCCGGAAAAGGCGCCGATTCTCGAAGCGTGGGTCAAGGCGGGCGGCACCCTCTTCGCCACCGCCGGCGCCGGTCAGTTCGATCCGTATCGTCGGCCGATTGATGCGTACTCGAAGCTGTTCGGCATCCAGCGACAGAAGATCGAGAAAGAGACGTTTTTCCGCGTGCGTCAGGAGTTGCCGTATCTGAAACCGACCGGCGAATTGAAAGTCCTCGACCGTGAGACGATGCCGCGTGTCGGTGTGACGGAGACGATTTCGGCCGACCCCAAGATCGAGAACAAGGCCGTCATCACGGGGCCAAAGGGCGAGGTTGTCGAAGTCGCGCGACAACTGGGCGCCGGCTGGACCGATTACCTGGCGGCGTTTCCGGGCGTGTCGCTGCTGTGGACGGCGGGCCAACCGGCGATGATACCGGACCGCAGCCCGTCGTCGCACGCAGTGCCGGCGAACTATGACAAAGGCGCAATGCTCGCCATTGCCTCGGCATTGACACGGGCGAAGGTGACCAACCGCATCGTCTCCGACCGAGTGACAGTCGATCGCCGATTGATCCGCACGTCGAAGGGGTACATCTTGGCGTTGTCGAATTATCAGGTCAAAGTGGGCGACCCGGTGACGTTGACGCTGCCGATCGACGGCGACGGCTGGAAGGCGACCAGCGCTTATCACGGCGTGGTGCCGATGAGGCGCGAGCGTGACTATTGGATGCTGACGCTGCCGGCGCTGGGTTACGGCGACATGGTGCGTATCGAGCGATAACGCGAGCTCGCGGCGCGGGCTTCGATCCAAGAAAAACATTATAAGATAGACCCCATCATTCATCGCCGGCCAATTAAGGGGGCATCTCCATGGTTCGCATCGGCATTGTCGGCATCGGGTTCATGGGCCGTATTCACTTTCTGGCGTCCAAGAAACTACGCAACGCGAGCGTCACGGCTATTTGCAGCCGCGACCCGGAGAAGCTCGCCGGCGATTGGACGAGCACTCGCGGCAATTTCGGCCCGCCGCCGGGAAAGGTCGATCTGACGGGCGTCAAAACGTATTCACGCCTCGATGAGATGCTCGAAGATCCGGATATCGACCTGATCGACATTTGTAATCCGACGGCCATTCATGAAGAATTCGCGGTGCGGGCCTTGGATGCGGGCAAGCACGTCCTCGTCGAGAAAGCCATCGCCCTGACTGCGGAAGGCGCCGATAGGATGCTGGCGGCGGCCAAGGCGGCCGGAAAATTGCTGATGGTGGCCCATGTGTTGCCGTTCTTCCCCGAGTTCGCCTACGCAGCCGAGGTCGTGCGAAGCAAGCGATTTGGCTTCCTGCTGGGTGGCCAGTTCAAGCGCGTGATCTCAAAACCGGATTGGTCCGCGGAGATTGCAGACGCGGCGGCGACGGGTGGCCCGGCGGTCGATCTGCACATTCACGACACCCACTTCATCGGGCTACTGACAGGCGTGCCCGCATCGGTCTTTTCGTCGGGCGTCGTCGAAAACCAGGTCGTGACGCATCTGACGACGAATTATCTTTATGCTCCCGGCGGTCCGGCGATCGCCTGCACCAGTGGAGCCATCGCCATGAGTGGCAGGCCGTTCGTCCACGGCTTCGAAATCTATTTGGATAAGGCGACGCTGGTGTACGAATCCGGCACCTGCCCATTGACGCTGTATTTGCCCGACGGAACGAGCCAACAGCCGAAGCTCACCGGCGGAGGTGACCCGTTGACGGCGTTCACGGCGGAAATTCAAGCCGCCGTCGATGGCGTCGCATCGGGCAAGGCGCCCGATCTGCTCAGCGGGCAACTGGCACGCGACGCTCTGGTCATGTGCTTCCGCGAGATAGACTCGGTGAAACTCGGCCGCGTCGTGACGGTGGGGTAAATTCGACTCGCGTTCGTTTGGAGCGCGCCCATCCCGGAGCGCGGCTCTCCCGGAGCGCGGGCGTCCCGCCCGCTTATTGTGGAAGCGGGCAGGATGCCCGCGCTCCTTAATAAGAAGCCGCCGCGCTCCTTACCACTATCCTCACAACTTGACGCCCATGTCTGTCAGCCATACTCTAACTCCTTCCGTTTTTGGAAACATGGTCTTGCAAAGGGTCGGAAGAATGGTTCGTAAGAAACTGGGTCGCGGACGAAAAAATCGCTGCCGATTCTGCACCAAGGAAGGCTGCCCACGCCCGGCGTTTGTCGATTACAAAGACATCCAAGGCCTCAAGAAGATGTGTACCGGCCAGGGGAAACTCTTCAGCCGTAAGCGCTCCGGCAACTGCGCCGCTTTCCAGCGAGCCGTCAGCACCGCCGTCAAACGCGCCCGCTTCATGGCCCTGATGGCCTACGTCGGCGAATAGTCTCCGCCGCCTTGCTTATCGTTCAGGTCGTAGGCGACCCTCAGCCATCGCGTCACCTCGGCGTCGATCTCGTCCACCGACCCGATCGGGATGCGGTGCGTGATGCGATTCTTTTTGGCCAATCCACCGGTGTCGATCAACCGCCCCGTCGCCGGCGTATCCTTGAGCGCCAACCCGAAATCAATGCGCGTTCGCGTCGACGGCTTGATCTGCGCGATCACGTTATGCCGAAAGATCGGCACGATCGTCTGGCAGGGGCAAATCTTCACGTCCGGGCCGATCGATCGCGCCAACTCAATGAGGCGATCGTGAATGGGGCGCAACGCCGCTTTCGGGCCGGCGTACATGGCCTCGACATAATCGGCCGCCGTTTTCAGATACTGCTCGGGCGTATCCTCCATCCAGCCCTTGCCGGAGGTCCGTTCCGCCAGCCACCACGCGGTATTCGTCCCAAGTCCGTGGACCGTTTTCAGCCACTGGCGGCGTTCCTTCTCAGTCGGCGGGCCTTCCGATTCGATGAGCTGCATCCATTCATCGAGGCTGCGACCTGTCTTTGCCGGCATCTCCGTAATCCACTTTTGAATCACGCCGATGCTGGGGTGCGGGCTGTAGATGGATTGCGGGGCGGCTTTGCGACGAACCATGACCGGCACCTTTGAGGGAAACGCGCGGCCGATGCCCGCGACGGCAGGCGATTACTCCGGCGATGGCGCCGTGGGCGGGGCCGGCGGGGGCGATTCGTCCGGGTCCGGTAGCGACTTCACCGGCGCGCCGCGAGCCGTCACGTCCGCGTCCGTCGTCGAGACATCCAGCAATCGCGGGGTCTGAAAGTCGCCCGGGCGCATCGCGATGAATGATCGACCAGCCGCCGGCTCAAATCGAACCGCCTCGAAACGGGCATCCGGCTCGCGCGAGCGCCAATCGTTTTTGGAAATGGTCATCGCCGGCATCATGATCGCGCCGGTCGGGGCAACTTCCAGGAGTTGCTTGAAGTTGCCGTAGATGTTGTTGCGGCTGCCGTCCCAAGCCAAGACGTTCCGCAACGGCATGTCGCCGTCGAAGCCCGTTCCCCGAAGGAACGTCCCCTCGCCGGAGGCCACGAACATCGAATCCTCCGACTTGAACTGAACGCTGCCCAGCCCGATGATCTTCTTTTCCACATCGGCGGCATGCATGTCCAGCGACGGCTCGCTCAAATAAGTCGTCACCCGTCGCAAACTGATGCGGCTGTCTCCCACAGCCTCTTTCACGTTGCCTTCGACCGTGAGCAGCGACCCCGCCAAGACCAATAGCGAGCCATCCAGATCGAGGTCAAAGGCTCGGCTCGGCCGCACCGCCAACAGGTCACCCTTGCCCCGAACGAAGCAGTTCTTCAGCCGCACCCGGGGCGAGGTGTTTTCCATCGGCAAGTTGCGCATCGACTCGTGCGGATTGCCCAGCGACACTAGCGCCAATCGAATCTGTTCGGAGTCCTCCAGCTCTTCCAAGGTGGCAGCGCATCGCGTGAACGAGACGATGCCGCCGCCGACAATGGCGACCACCGACTGGTTCTCGCGAATCGACGTGGCTCGCTGGGCTCGCAAGCGAAAGTGAATATCCTCGAACGCCAGGCTGCCGTTGTACACGGTAAACAGGTTGGCATCGGCCTTGTTCGTTGCGTCACTCAGGGTCAAGACGGGTCGATATTGCGGGCCGTCCGGGCGGATGGTGATGCGTTCTTGGCGTGGGTGGCTCAGATCGATGGGGTTGATGGCCATCTCGCCGTTGTGACGCAAGCGGATTTCGTCGCCGGGCCGGACGTCCGCCAAGGCGGCTTCGAGCGTCCGATAGGTGCCGGCCGGCAAGGTGTCCGATTCGGGAATGCCGCGATCGACATAACGAACCGCCGGCCCATCGTGGGTCGTGCTGGGCAAGGGGCGGTTGCTGGCGGACCACGACGGGCCGATAGCGTATCGTGACGCGAAGGCCGCCGCCAGATCGTCGTTGGCCAAGCGGGCCAGCGGCGCCCGATCCGACCAGGGGCTTTCGGTCAACTCGCGAGCGGCGTTGTCCAGAAAGGGCACGTTGGCTTCGCGGCAGTCGTTGAGGCGGGCGTAGCGGCGTTCGCCATCGCTCCAGAGACTCATCCGGAAGAAGGCATTCGGCCGAGGTTTGACGCCTTCGAATCGCACGGGCCGATTCGGGTCGGGCCTCACCAGCAGCGGATCAGCGGTTTTAGCATCGGGTGCCACGGCGAACAGCGAACCGCCGGCGCGAATTTTGCCCCCCGCGCGGTCGAACTGAAACACGGTTCCATCGGCCATCATCACGGAGCATTGATCGAAAGTCACAACCGCCGGCGAATCGGTGGGGTCGGACGCCGGCCTGACCGCGTTGGCCCGAACGCGGACCACCGTGGCATGCGGGCCAAACGCGCATTCACGAGCTTCGAGGCGAGCGCGATCGGCCAAGGCGACCGCGATCGATCCTTGCGTGAAGACGCAGTTTTCCAGAATGAGGCGAGCTTGGCCGCCTTCGGGTCCGCCGACTTCGACTCCGCCGGCGGTCGTCGTGCCCGGCGCGAATTCGCAGTCGCTCAACCGGACTTGGGCCACGTGCTCGGCCACCAGCGCCATGTGTTCGGGTCCGGCAGTCAGGCGAAGATGCTTCAATTCCAACTCGGCTCCGGTACCGCTGCCGGCGAACGCAATCGGGCGCTCTAATCGAATCCACGGCCGCTCGGCGGGTTCCGGCGACCCGATCAAGGTCAGGCGTTTGGCGCGGAGGCTCAGGTCGGCCACGCCCCGGAGGTCGAATTCGCGGGCGTTGAGATGAATTGTCGTGACGCCATCCTTGATCGCGGCCATCAACTCGGCGGGCGTCGTGGCGATTCGTTCGCCGCCGGCCATCTGCGGCGCCGGCAGCGGAATCGGCTCGGGGTTGGGGGTCGATTCGTTCCGATCGGCTTGATTCGGTTTTTTCTCGGAAATTGGCGACGCGACCCAACCCGGCGGACTGGAGCCGTAGGGAGCCGGCGGGCCACCGAGCAACGAGAGCAACGCCACCACGACGACGACGGCAGCCATCGCCAGCCCGCCGATCAGCAGCGGCGAGGCTTTCGGCGGCGGCGATAACGATGACGACGCTACGACAATCCCCGACGGCTTCAACTTCATTGTCGCGGCCAACGGTGTCAGGGTTTCGATCAGAGCCTCCGGCGTCGGGAACCGGTCGGCGGGGTCTTTGGCCATCATTCGGCCGAGGATGGCGACCAATTCGACGGGAATGTCCGGGTTCAACTCGCGAGGATCGACCGGCGCGACGTGCTGATGGTGGTGCAGCTTCTTGGCGGCCGTCCCTTCCGGCACCGGCGGCTGACCCGTCAGGAGATGATAGAACGTGCAGCCCAAGGCGTAGATGTCGCAACGAATGTCGGCGGCCCGCGGCTCAATGGCCTGTTCGGGGGCCACATAATCGAACGTGCCGAGGGTCATCCCGGAATGGGTGACGCCGCCATGCACCGCGTCGGTCTGCCGGGCCAGGCCCATGTCCACGATCTTGGCCTGGCCCTCGGGCGTGACGATGATGTTGCTTGGCTTGATGTCGCGATGAACCACGCCGCGTGCCGATGAATGGGCCAACCCGCCCGCCACCTGAAGCATGAAATCGACCGCTTCCACCGGCGTCAGGCGGCCCTGTTTCTGATACCGCGACCGAAGATCCATGCCCTCGACGTATTCGAACGCGATGAAGTGAAGCCCCTGATCCTCACCGCAGAAGAAGACGCGAGCGATGTTTTCGTGATCGAGCTTGGCGGCGGCTCGCGCCTCTTGCTTGAAGCGAACGATGTTCTCGGGATCGGCAGCCATTTCCGGCGGCAGGATCTTCAAAGCCACGATTCGGCCGAGTTCAAGGTCCTTGGCCCGGATGACCGCAGCCATCCCACCGACGCCGATTGGCTCGATCAACTCGAAATGCCCGAGTTGGCGCCCCTGGACACTGCCGGAATCGTCGCCGTTGCGCTGGCGATTGAGCGAGATGATGGTTGGGCAGTCGTCGTCGGCGGGCGGTAACTGAGCCAAGAACTCCTCGACGCGCGCGGGCACCCCTTCTGCCGGCGGGCGCACGACGGAAGATCGGCCGGACGTTGGCGGCGGAGTACTGGCCATGCTACTGGCACCAGGTCGCGAGAATCGGCCGCGACGAGTCCCCCAAAGCAACCATCCACGCCAGACGGGAACGCATCCCTGCCTATCGGCGCCCCGGACCCATCCTCAGCCCGGGGATGGATGGCCATTTCGACATGAGTATAGTTTAGCAGAGAATCCCCTGTCAATTCTTTCGTGGGGGCAATCGCGGCCAAAAACCTTGCAACGCCCGTCGCAACCGGACACCCTCGATGGTCTTGCATCCGGGCTGGCCGGCGCCCCCAAGCCCCTGCCGGAGTCGGTGCAACGCCCGACCGACTCCTTCATCCTCGCTTCAGGTTGCCTCCGGTATACTGACCCATGGGAGGCAACCGATGCGCGTGTTGGTCATCGAGGACGAGCCGGAGCTACGGGCCGTGCTGGCGAAGGCCCTTCGCGAAGAGGGGTACGCCGTCGATGAAGCCGCTGACGGCGAGGAAGGATTCTTCAAGGCAACCAGTTGGCAATACGACGCCCTTGTCCTGGATGTGATGCTGCCCAAGCTCGACGGTTGGACCTTGCTGAAACGCCTGCGAAAAACACACGCCACGCCGGTGTTGATGCTGACCGCCCGCGACGCCATTCAAGATCGGGTTCGCGGCCTGGACGTGGGAGCCGACGATTATCTGGTCAAGCCGTTCGTCCTGGTAGAGTTGCTCGCTCGGCTTCGCGCGTTGATCCGGCGTTCGGCAGGTCGAGGCAGCTCGCAGTTGGAAATCGGCCCGATCGTCATCGACACGCGATCCCGAACGGTGTCCCGCAACGGCGAACCGGTAGTGCTGACTGCCCGCGAATACGCGATTCTGGAGTTGCTCGCGCTCCATCGCGGCGCCGTGGTCAGCCGGTCGCAGATTTACGATCACATTTTCGACGAGAACGACGACACGCTATCCAACCTGATCGAGGTTCACGTATCGAATATCCGCAAAAAACTGGGGAAGGAGTTGATCGCGACCCGTCGCGGGTTGGGGTATGTGATTGATGGGTAGATCGATCCGTTTGCGGTTACAGCTTTGGTATGCGGCAGTCCTGATCGCGGTCGTGGTCGGGTTCGCGGGGTTGCTCTACCTTCAGGTTCGAGCCGTCCGTTTACGTGAGGCCGACGCGCAATTGCGGGCCGCCATCAGCTACATCGAAGCCACGCTTCGGTCATTTCCGCTGTTTGAATTGGAAGGCGCCAATGCCACGCCGATGGTGATGCCGCCCAAAGGCCCCAAGGGTGGCCCGCCTCCCTCACGCGAACGCCTGTTGAACAGCCTCATGCCGCCGAACGTGGCGTCGAACGCGGGTGACCCCAGCGCCATCTATTTTTCCGTCTGGCGTGCGGACGGCAGTGTGTTGTTTCAGTTCGGGGCCGTCGATAAATCGCTGTTTGTCGATCCGGTTGATCCGTCGTTGACACCCTCGGTGTCGCAACGAGGCTCTCAACGTCAGATGGCAATGGTCGGCCCTCGCCGCACGCGGATTGTGGCTGGACGATCGATGCAGCCTCTTCACGAAGAACTGACGAAGTTGGCGTGGCGACTGGGGGCCGCCGGCGGCGCGGTTCTGGCACTGGGATTGGCCGGTGGATGGGTCGTCTCACGCCGGATTCTGCGACCCATCGCCGCCATTGCCGGTACCGCCTCGAACATCTCCGCAGCCAATTGGAACGAGCGCATTGATCTGGAAAAGGTCGACGCCGAGTTGCTCGAATTGGCTCGCATTTTGAACAACACCTTCGATCGTCTGGGGGCGGCGTTTGATCGTCAGGCGCGATTCACTGCCGACGCCTCGCATGAATTACGGACGCCCCTGGCGGTGATTCGGTCGCATGCGGAATTGGCGTTGGCCCGGCCGCGATCGGATGACGAGTATCGAGCCGCCCTGGATGCCTGCCTGCGATCGGCGACACGGATGACGGCAATTGTCGAGGGACTGCTGACCTTGGCCCGTGCCGATGCCGGCGGAGCCGCGGGGAAACTTCAACCGGTGGCGTGGGATCGCGTCGTGGCGGAGACGGTAACACTGCTTCGCCCCTTGGCCGCCGAGCATCGCTTGAAGCTGGAGGCCGATCTGGCCGCCGTCACGGTGCAAGGCGACCCAACGGCCTTGGCGCAGATCGCGACCAACCTGGTCGACAATGCCATTCGCTACAACCGGCCCAACGGTCATGTGAGCGTCCGACTATCGATCGACGAAACATGGGGCGTATTGACCGTGAGCGACACCGGCCCCGGCATCCCGGAATCGGATCGGGCGCATTTATTCGAGCGCTTCTATCGCGTGGACAAAGCGCGGACCCGCGCCACCGGCGGCACGGGCTTGGGGTTGGCGATTTGCAAGCGACTGGTCGAGCTTCATGGCGGCAGTATCGCCCATGAACCCGGGGACACGGGCGGTAGCCGATTCGTGGTGAAGATCCCTGTCGTGAAGCCGCGCAGAACGCCGCGGGCACAACGCGAATAACGCGCCCATCCTTACGAGCACGACGCGCCAGCAAGTGACATTCACGAGCACGACGCGCCAGCAATGTCAAAATGCATCAATCCTGCCGGCGAATAAGGTTGGAGAACCCGAAAATCCGGCGATTCGTGCGCACCACCGGCGGCGATCGCGTATGATTAGCGTAGCCAACTCAAGGAGAGACCCCATGAGCCGTTTCGCCGCCGCAATCGGATTGCTCATACTCGTGGCCGCCCCGGTGATTGCCTCCCCCGAAGCGACGCCCGATGAACTGGCCGGCATCCTTCGCGGGCTACTGCTGAAACATCTGCCCGAGCCTTTGCATTACACCGAAACCAATTGGGGCCATACACGCACCACGGTACGCGGCAAACAGCGAAATGACGGCACTTGGCGCAAGGTCACGGTCACGGCCGTTGAACCGCAGCGTTCGCTGACCTTGCATCTGACCAATCTCCAAAAGCCCGAGCCGGGACGCACGACCTTCGACCTGACTGTGGTCATCGACACCCGCGTCGAATTCGAACAACAGAATTGGAAAAGCGGCTTCCGATTCTACAGCGGCTCGACCCGCGCCACGGCCAAGGTGTTGGTGAACCTGAAGTGTGAGGCCCTTTCGCGAACCGAGCAAGGCCCGGCGATGGTGCCCGACCTAATCATGCGTGTCCGAGTTACGGACGCGAATTTGAATTACAGCAACCTGAAAGTGGAGCATATCGCCGGCATGGGTGGCGATGCCGCCGAGTTCATCGGCAAAGCCTTGATTGCCACTATCAAACAGATCAAGCCATCGCTGGAGCGCGACCTGTTACAGAAAGGCAATGCCGCCATCGTAAAGGCCGGCGATACCAAGGAAGTTCGCATTAGCCTCGGCGCCATTCTCCGAACGCGGTAGAGACTGTTTCAAAACCGCAGTCTGGCGCCGTCAACCTCTGAACTCTTGCTCCAAGAAGTAACACGGATTTCCTAATCCGTGCTCGCTCGTGGGGCATTGCACGGATTAGGAAATCCGTGCTACGAATTTGGGAGCACGCACTTCCTAATCCGTCATCGCTTGTCACGAATTGCACGGATTAGGAAATCCGTGCCACGAATTTGGGAGCCCTTTTTCCTAATTCGTGCTCGTCTGTGAGGCATAGCACGGATTAGGAAATCCGTGCTTTCTTGGCGCAACTCGTAGAGACCGAATCACAACCACAGTTTGGCGCCCTGAACCATGAGTTCACGGCACTGAGCCGTGGTTGTGAAATGCTAATAATGCGGTTCGCGTCGAATCTTCGTCGCCGACTGAATATCAAACGCCACGCGGCCGGTCTGCTCGGTCAATTTCACATCGGGAACGTCTATCCATTCGGTTCGACCCGGTGCCATATTCGAGTTCAGAAACCGAATCTCGTTGCCGATGGCCGTTCCTTTCGTGTCGAAGGCTTGCGCGAATAGGTTCCACGTCCCGCTGAAACTGCTCGTGACTGAGAATTGAACCGAGAGCTTTCCACCCGACCATCGCCAATCCTTGATCGTTAGGCCCTTTTCGGCCGCGAAGCTCGTTGTTTCAACCCTGACATGCCCCATGCCGCCTTTGCCGGCGCACCCTGCCGCAAACAACAAACACGCCGACGCCATCACACACAAATTCCAGAGACGCATGTAATTACTCATGTTATTTCCCGACCTTAATCTCATACTTCAGCGAATTCGCGTTCGCCGGTGATTCTCCAGCCGGTGGCGGCGCCCAGAGTGTGAATCGTCCCTTGGAAACCGTGTACTCAAACGGCTTTCCCAGGACCGGGTCGTTCGGAATCGCGGCCACTGTCACATCGGCGAGTTTAGCCGGTAATTCGCCTTTGTAGGCCGCCGCGTGTAGCCGGATCGCTTCGATTGTCCGCAGCAAAGCGATTCTCCGATCCGCTCGCTCGACGGCTGCGAAAACCTTGACCACGGCTTGGCCATAACCACCCTCGCTCAGGGCTGTCAGTAATCACCGAAAGAAAAGGAAGTCGAACCTGGCGGCGACCTCATCATGACGCTTGGCGGTGATCGCATACCCCGGATGGCGATGAAAATGAGGGACCGCGAACCAACGATACAACTCCGCGTGAACTTCGCGATATTGTTGAAGGATATCGAGGACGACAAGCTGAAACGCCGGCATTTTTTCCACAGCCGACGCTTTCACGCCACGGCCGACAAGATTCTTGCGAGCCTCGCGGGCCAACTTGGTCATCATCGCTTCGCGCAACGCCGTCTCATTGGCGTCCGGGTCTCGCAACGCAAGTTCCTTGTGCATCCTGGCCAACTGTTCTTGTACGGCCTTTACCTCTTCGTCGCTCATCGGGCGAGCATCCAGACGGTGCAAGGCGGGTATCATTCGTTCGATGAAATCAACCTCGTCGCGAAGCCCGATTCGCAAGTCGATGAACGGAACGGGCAGGGCCGTCAATTCCCAGTAGAGATTCGGCGAACCGTGTTGTTGGATGAGAACGTCGATTTGTCCAAACATCATTTGAGCAATGGCCACGCCGACCAGCGACTGGATCAGGGTCGGTCCTCGGCCGACGTGGCGAGCCAACGCCAGGCCGGTGCGAATGCTGTTGATGGCGCCGTCGATGTCTCCGAGTGCGGCCTGATGGCGAGCCTTCACCGCCAGGATACTGCCCAGAGACCGAAAGCCTTGGATGTCGGGGATTATCAACCCAATACCTTCGGGCCGCCGATCGAACTGCCAATCGCAGTCGCGATATTCAGCGGCATATTCCGCCTCCCGAATGAGCCAACGAGCCATGGAGAGCTTCCCCCCGACCTCATCGCGAGGCCATTGGTCGACCGGCGCCTGAAGCCATCGGCTCCATTGGTCGCTTTTCATCTCCTTCGCGAGAGTGGGATTCTCAAAGAGCAGCGCCAGACAGCGTTGATAAAGCGTCGCGGCGTTTCCGGCCTTGAGTTCGCGCGGGTCCGCCGTCAGCCGATACGGTAAGGCGGAACGGGCTGCCGCGGGCATGACGGACAGTGAAATCGTCTCCGCCGGCTGGGCTGCCAATCGTGGTGTCACCCAAACGCCGGTCATAATGATGAGCATGAGACGATGCGCCATGGTCGCTGCCCTCGATGGGTGCGGGATTGTCAAACGCGATTCGTTTAATCTCATCGCGTGGCGGCCAATGTCTGGTGACCCCCACACGTCGGGCACGGACTCATTGTAACACCGGTTCCATTGCAGTGAACGCACGGGCCGGTGATGCCGCCGTATTCGAGACTCGCGTAGGCCAGACCGTGATCGCAGTTCATGCATCGCGATACGACCTGCCCAAGTCCTTGACATTCGGGGCAGTTGTTCATTTCCTCGGTCATCGTATCCTCAAGATCTCATCAGCGTCAATCTCATGAACAACCCGCGGTGGCGCTCGCCTTTTTCAGGCCGGATATTTGGATACGGCCGCGAGTTGCTCACGTCGCAATCGGCGAACGATGCCCAACGTCCAGACCACGGCAATAAGGCCGACGACGATCGCCATGCCCGCGCCGGCCATGACCCACCCATCGGCCACACCGGAAAGATCACTTCCAGCGCCGGGAATCTGGCCGGATTTCGCGGCGGCATTTTCACTGGCTTTCTCTAGCGCCAATAATGGTAGGTCATACAATCCATGTAATAACACAGCGACCCAATACCCTCGTGATGCCGGTAAAGACCAGCCCGGCGTGAATCGTGCTTGCCCGACGTAGTATCCCATGATGGCGCCCAGACTGGCATGAAGTGGAACGGCGGTGACCGCTCGAGCGATGGCGACTTCCCAACCCTCGCCAAGCACAAATATCACATTCTCCAGAGCCGCGAAACCCAACGAGGCCGCCGCGCCGTATACAACTCCATCCATCGGTTCATCAAACGCCGGATGGCGAGCACTGTAACGCGTTAACACGCGATATTTGAAAAATTCCTCCGGCAGAGCCGCGCAAGTGAATGCCGTCAATAATCCCGTCACGAATGGGTTCGATATCGACGTTTGAATCACGATCATGGGTAACACCGCAACGACGATCACCGGGATGATAATGAGCATCCCACGAGCAAACGTCTTCAGCAAGACGTCGCGCGGTTCCGGGTTCACGTCGCGCTTGTAGAACCACCACAACAGCAATAGCGCCGGGACGATCGCACTGCCTACCATCAGAAGGATTCGCATGAGTACCTGCACATTCGGAAGAAAAACCCCGTGATTTGTGACGACTATCATGGAGCATCCCGGGCGTCCGGTCGCTCACTCGGTTAGCTCATCACGGGACCTATGGCATCTATGCAGATGATATTTCTTGGACGCCCGCCACGCCATGCCCCGGCGAATTCCATGGGGCATCCCTCTATAATCGCCGCATGAAGTTGCTCTCCTATGCTCGCCTTGTGCGGATTCCGAATGTCTTCACCGCAGTGGCCGATATTACCTTGGCCGCGCTCGCGGCCGGAACCTTGACGGCGCGACCGGTCGCGGCGGCTATGCTGATGCTGGCGTCGGCGAGCCTTTATTGCGCCGGCATGGTCTGGAACGACATCTTCGACTTCGCCGAGGACCAACGCGACCGCCCATCGCGACCGTTGCCGTCCGGGAAAATCGCCATGGCGACGGCTCGCCGATTGGGTATCGCGTTGCTTGTCGCCGGTTTCGCGCTCGCCGGCATCGCCGGATGGGCCGGCGGCTCGACCGTGTCGGCACCCCTCATCATGTCGGCGTTGCTCATCGTCGCCATTCTGCTGTACGACGGTTGGTTGAAACAGACGCCGATCGGGCCGATCGCCATGGGGTCATGCCGGTTCCTCAACATCCTGCTTGGGATGTCGCTGGCGGAACCGAGCGAAGCATCGTGGCCCCTGCGGATTCACCTGGCCGCAGTTATTGGCGTGTACATTGCGGGCGTGACCTGGTTCGCGCGGCGTGAAACCGGCGGCAGCGAACGCTGGCAACTGCGCTCGGCAGCCGTCGTCGCGGTTGTCGCGTTGCTGATGGCCCTGGCCCTGCCGTTGCATCGACCGGCCGGCGGCAGCTTCGGCGGTTTTCCGTACCTGCTGGTTGCCTTCGGATTCGTCATCGGCTCACCGGCAGCCCTAGCCATCGCCAAGCCCGAGCCGGCCAACATTCAAACGGCAATCAAACGATGCATCCTCGGCCTGATCGTGCTCGACGCCGTCTTGGCGACCGTCTTCGCCGGCCCCTGGGGCCTGCTTATCATGATGCTCCTGCCGCCGGCCATCGTGCTCGGACGGCGCGTGTACTCGACATGAGCGTGGTCGTCACTTGCTTGCGGTGCGCGCTCGGTCTCTCCGATCCGGGCTTTCGATACAATGGCTGCTATTAAGATCGCCTGAGTACACATAAGGAGCCGACTCATGTCGATGTCACCGGTTGCCGGGGTCATTCTCATTCTCGCCATATTGTTAATCGTTCCGGCGGCCAGCGCCGATGAAGCCACGACGGCTCGAGCCAAGGCGTTCATTGCCGCCCATGAAAAGAAATTTCATCCGCTGGATCGCCGCGCCGGCGTCGCATGGTGGGAAGCCAATATCAGCGGGAAAGACGAAGACTTCGCCCGCAAGGAAGAGGCACAAAACGCCATCGACGCCGCTCTCGCCGACCCCAAAGCCTTTGCCGAAGTGAAAGCTCTGCGCGAGGCCCGCACCCAGATCGAGGATCCGATCGCGGCTCGGTGCGTCGATGTGCTGTATCTGCTCTACCTTGAAAAACAGCTCGACCCGCAACTGTTGAAGGCGATCGTCGCCAAGGCCAACGCAGTCGAAAAGACCTTCAACGTTTTCCGGGCCAAGGTCGGCGGCGAAGAAATGGCCGATAGCGCCGTCCGCAAGGTATTGAAAGAGTCGCGCGATTCGGCTCGCCGCCAGGCGGTCTGGGAAGCCAGCAAGGGCGTTGGCGCTGCTGTCGAGGCCGACTTGAAAGAGCTTGTGAAACTCCGCAACGAGGCGGCTACCAAACTCGGTTTCAAGAACTTTCATGCCATGCAACTGTTCCTGAATGAACAAAATGGCGATGACCTTATCAAGCTTTTCGATGATCTCGACGAATTGACCCGCGAGCCATTTCTCGCCGCCAAAGCCGACATCGACACTCGCTTGGCAACGATGTACGGGATTGCCGCGGCTGACCTGATGCCGTGGCATTATCACGATCCCTTCTTCCAGGAATCGCCTGTCGTTTTTGATGCCAATCTCGACGCGCCGTTTCAAAAGGCGGATTTATTGAAACTGTGTCGCGATTTCTACGCCGGCATCGGGCTGCCGATTGAAGATGTTATTGCCCGAAGCGATTTGTATGAGAAGAAAGGCAAAAGCCCTCACGCCTTCTGTACGGACATCGACCGGGAGGGCGACGTTCGCGTGTTGGCGAATATCGTCCCCAATGAGTATTGGATGGGAACGATGCTCCATGAATTGGGGCACGCGGTCTACAGCAGTAAGAACATCCCGGCAACGGTGCCCTATGTCGTTCGCGGGGAAGCGCACATCCTGACCACCGAAGGCGTCGCGATGCAATTCGAGCGATTCAGCAAGTCGCGCGCGTGGATCGAGAAGATGGGCCTAACTGTCGAGAATCCCGCGAAATTCGACGAGACCGCGAAGAAAGTGCAACGCAATCAACTGCTCATTTTCTCGCGCTGGTGCCAAGTGATGTTACGGTTCGAGAAGGCAATGTACGAGAACCCCAGCCAGGATCTTAACAAACTTTGGTGGGATCTCGTGGAGAAATACCAAGGGTTGAAGCGGCCCGCGGGACGCAGCGCACCGGACTATGGGAGCAAGATTCACATTTGCAGTGCGCCGGTCTACTATCACAATTACATGATGGGGCAACTATTCGCATCGCAGGTGCATCACACGATTTGCCGTGAACTTTACAACGGCGCGGATGCCGGGTCCGTGTTATACATCGGCGATCGTCGCGTCGGCGATTTCATGAAGAAGAAAGTGTTCGCGCCGGGACGGACCCTCGATTGGCGCGGATTGACGAAATTCGCGACAGGCGAGGAGTTGTCACCAAAGGCATTCGCGGCCGATTTCAAGGGAAATTGACGTTGCTTGGCGTCGCGGCATGGGATTCCGGTGCTGTCATTCGTTGGTGGGAACGAACAAGACCGGAATCCCATGCCATCAGATACCGTGGGATCGAATCAGACTTTGACGAGGATCGCGCCTTCGCCGTTGCGGAGCGTGATCCTGGTCACTGCGGCGCCGAGGGTGCCGTCGGCCTTTAATGGGCGATAGCTTCCGTTCAGGTTGTGCGTCGTCGAGGTGTTATCGGCGATCGTGCCGGAGCGGCCGCGGTAATAGGACAGCGGTTTGAATAACACCAGCGCATTATCATATTCGCGTTCGAACACCTTGTAGGTCTTGGCGGTGTCGGCAGGGTCTTTGCCGGTGGCGAAGATGCTCCACTCGGTCAGTGGTTTGCCGACGTCATATTTAACCGCATCGGTCCAGTGTCGAGTCCAAGTCGTGTTAGGCTCGGTGCCGCCGTTGAACATTAACAACGTGTGGTTGGGATCGGCGAGCAAATAATAGTAAGCCAGAGTTCCGATCTTCCAACGATCCGTGGTAGACTCCTCGCCGTAGGCCAAACTATCGAGAATGACATATGCCTTGCCGTCGGAGAGCGAAAGGCGTCGTTCAAGATTGGCGGCAACGTCTTCAAATTGGGAGTAGCTGGCCTTGAGCGGGCGAATGGCGAATTCCTCTAGCAGCGACACGCCTTGCTTGGACATGGCATCGACGGCGACGCCGCCACCCGCGGTGTTAGCCAGCACCCAGCGAGGCGCGATGCGGCGATTGATGCCGGCCAAGAGAGTAGCATACGATTCGGCATAATTAGCCAGCGATTCGCGGATAGTCGCCGGATCGAGAGCCAGTTTGCCCAGCGAGTTATCAAGGAACAAGCCGTTGGCTGCCGGGTGAGTCTGGAGGAAGCGATGGGCGTAATCGGCAGCCCACGCTTGGAAGTGCGGATTAGCCACGTTGGTCGCGAAGCGATTCTGCCCGTAAGCGGGATAGGTCGCGCGACTCTCATAGACGAATCGGGCGTCGAATCCGGGTGTACGGCGGGCGTACTCGGCGTCATTGAGGTATCCATCGCCGTCGCGGTCGGCGGCGAAGTCGAATGCGGGAATGACGCCGTGGTCGGTGCCGAATGCCGCGACATAATCGCGACCGAGGATGGTATCGGCCACGGGCGCCTTGCCGTCGGTCAGCGTGCGAACGCGAGAATAATAGAACAGGTCCGAACCGTTGATGGAGGCAGGTTTCCAGTCGGCCGGCGGATCGAAGGTGATGCGGCCGGATTGCGTGAAGCCTGCGGTGCCCTCGCCGGTGAATGGTATGGCCTTCCACGCGGTTGGGTTGCCTTGTGCATCGACGGCGCTGACATATTCCAAGACGCCGGTCCAACCGTTGCGGGCGCCCTGTTTGAAGGCAAAGTTAATGGCCCGATATCGCTCGGTGTATCCAAGGACGACCGATTGACCCACGCCGCCAAATTCGATCGACTGACTTCGGTCGCGAGCAAACGACGTCTTGTTGGCCCAGTTCCCGTCGCTGCCGACGTGAACGCTCCAGAACCAACTGACCGGCCTCGACGAGGCGCTGTCGCCCTTGAAAGGTGTCGCTTGGTTGACGTGGTAGAAGGCCGCCTCGCGGTCAATGCCGTTTCGATCAGCGTAGGCCAGCCAATCGGTAATCAACTCCTGGTAGATGTTGGATACGTTGGTGTAAATGAATTGCGGGGTGTTCGGCGAGATGTTGTTGATCTGGTCCAGGTATCCGGTGTTCGGCAGAACGATGTCTACGGAATTGCGAAGTAGGTTCTGCTCGATGGCTCCGAACGGCGTGCCGTGATAGGCCAATTGGGCGATTCGAATGTGGGAATAGTGGCGAGGAACCCTCGGCAAATTGGCCGGCGGTGGCACATCCGGGGTGACGCCGCCGCTGGATGGCGGCGACGGCGGCGGCGTGGGGACCGGCGTCGGGTCAATCGGCGGCATGCCATCGGGAGGCGTCGTGATCGGCGGCGGGTTGGTCGGCGGATCGACCGTCGGCGCGCTGGCGGCCACCAACACTTGGAAGTCTCGGTACAAGACTCGGCCGGTGTAGCTCGATGGGCGAACCAAACCGACGTTCCCGCCCGAGGTCAATGAGCCATCCGTATCGACCATGGCGGTAGTCACGTCCGATTGCCACAAGCCGTTCTCGTTCAGATATTCGCCGGTGTCGGCGCGAACAATCTGCACCTGGAGCCGGTTGCCTTGAACGACGAACGAGACGTTGATCCATTCCTTGCTGAACCAGTCGGCTGAGTTGAGCGTCTGCAAAACGGTGGTGTTGCCATTGACCACCTTGAGCAGTTGGACGCCCAAGCCGCGATTGACGGAGACGGCATAGTAGCTGGGCGTGTCGGTATCGAGATTCTGGCCGCGGGCCACGATGCTGGCCGGCACCAAGCTATCGAGGAAAATGGAGACATCCGCCTGAACGTCGGGACCTTGGACCGTGTTCAGCCAGGCGCGCGTTTCACGGTCGCTGGCGCCGTTGCTGACGAACTGATTCGGGTTGGCTGGATCGGAGAGTTGGAATCCGGGCAGACCATTGTTGCTCCATTGGGTCCAGTTGGGCGGCAACGGGATAACGTCTTGAGGAGCCGGGTCAATCACCGGCGGCGTATCCGGCGTGCCGGGACCGACAATCGCTTGAGTGACGGTGAAGCTATCAAAGGCCAAGTCGCCGATCTTTCCGGCGGCTCGCCCGACACCGACGCGCCCCCCGGCGGTCAGCGCGGTATCGCGGACTTCCATCGCCCACGACGGCAAGGTCTGCCAGCCGCCGTCCGCCGTCAGATATTCGCCCTTATCGTTGCGATAGGCCAACACACGCAGCGTGTCGCCGTCCAGCGACAAGGTCAGATGAACCCATTGATTGGTCAACCAATCTTGCGATTGAAGCGTTCCGAGAACGGTGGTTTGGCCATTGACGACGCGGACCAGTTGCAGGTTCATGCCTTGCGAAACGGTGATGGCGTAATAGCTCGGCGTGGCGGTGTTCAGGTTTTGGCCGCGGGCAATCAGTTGGGCCGTCGCGGCGCTGCCCAGGTAGATCGGGCTGCTCACGTTCAGATCGGCGGGTTGATCGGTGTCGAGCCAGGTGCGAACCTCGTCAGCCGAGTTGCCCAGATACAGGCCACCGCTACCCGAGAGCGACCGTCGCGTGGAAACTTGCGATCCGCCGGCCCCGGAACTCCATTGCGCCCATCCGGCCGGAAGCCCACCGGGAACGGGTCGCGTGAAAATCTCTTCGACCAGTGTCGTGAATCCGGCCGGTCCCGTGATCGGCGTGGTCACGAAATTGTCGAACGTGACCGTGCCGGCGTAGCTCGCCCGACGGGCCACGCCCGCCCTGCCGCCGCCGGTCAGTGTCCCGTCGCGAACACCCAACGCGCTCACCGGCGTAAACTGCCAACCACCCGACGCATTCAGGTATTGGCCCGTGTCCATGCGGAACAGCTCGACGCCGATCGCGTCACCTTGCGTGGTCAGCGTCATCCGCACCCATTGACTGCTGATGTATTCGCTGGACGAGAGCGACTGCAAGATGGTGGCCTGGCCGTTTACCACGCGAACCAGATTCAACTGCATGCCGCGTGTCACCGACACCCCGTAATAGCTCGGCGCGTCGGTATCGAGGTTGCGGCCGCGAGAGATCAGATAGGCAGGCACGAGACTGTCGAGATAGACCGAGACCGAGACTTCAGAATCGGCGGGGAGTTCCGTGTTCAGCCAGGTGCGGCCGGTGTCGGCGCTGGTCCCCGTCGCTTGCAAACTGCCGCTATTGCGCACTCCCTGTTGCGGGCTGCCGCTGATGACGAGGCCCGAGGTGCCCCGCGACAACCAGTCGTCCGGTAAACCGCCCGCGTTGGTGCGGTCGAATGACTCGACCAGCCACGGGGAACCCGAGGGCACATCCCGTGCCTCAAGACGCTCAAATGACAGTTGAACGCCTTGTCGTCGTGTGCTGGCCATCGGCATCCTGCCTGTTCCGGTGCCTGTATAGGGGGTTGATGGCGCGATTACGGCTGCTATCGGTTCGGTTGGCACCGGTTATGCAGTCCATCTCGACAATTTTCCACCGGCGGTTCAGAAATTTTTCCCGCCCGTAGGTCGATCGTCGGTCAACCGCGTTGTGCCTACCGAGTTGAGGAGGCTGATAAGCGATTCCCCGAGAATGTCAAGAGCGGAATCGCTAACCCCAGCTTGATGGTGGTCAGCCGTCCGCATCGTTGATAGAGTGCGGGTAGTTTGGAGAACGACGGACGACCGCGAAACGACGCCGCTCGATGCATCTGCATCCTGCCGGCTCAAGGCCACGCGGCCCGGAGGCATGGGAGTCATGCGCGTTTTGATCACGGGGGCAACCGGATTCGCGGGCGCCCACCTCGCAGAGGCTTTGGCAACCCGCGACGGTATCGACCTGCACGCCATCTGCCGCACCGCCGCATTTCCACCCGGCCGAGCAGCCTTAGCGGATCGGGTTTCGCTCCATGGTGCCGATCTCACCGATGCACAAGCCGTCACCGCGATCTTGCAGCGTGTGCAGCCCCAGCAGATTTACCATCTCGCCGGCTACGCCAATGCCGGCCAATCATTGCGAGAGCCAGACGAGGCCTGGTCGGGAAACCTATTGGCCACGCGGCGGCTCTATGAGGCGATCGTGGCCTCCGGCGGCAAACCGCGCGTGCTTTATGTGTCCAGTGGCCTGATCTATGGCGATTCGACGTCGCCTATTTCCGAGACGCATCCTCTGCGGCCCGCCAATCCATACGCAGCCAGCAAAGCCGCCGCCGACTTGCTCAGTTATCAAGTCACGCGTCACCCCGGCCTTGACGTCGTCATTGTCCGCCCGTTCAACCACATCGGCCCTCATCAAAGCCCGCAATATGCCGCCGCCAGCTTCGCTCGCCAACTCGCCGAAATCGAAGCCGGCCTCCAACCGCCCGTGATCCAGACCGGCGACCTGCGCGCCCGTCGCGACCTCACGGACGTTCGCGACATGGTCCAAGCCTACTTGCACTTGATGGAGCGCGGGAAATCTGGCGAAGCCTACAACGCCGGCTCCGGGACCGCCGTTTCGATTCAGTCAGTGTTAGACCAATTGCGATCTAAGTGTCGCGTGGCCGTCGAGGTCCGCACCGACCCCTCGCGGTTGCGTCTGGCCGACACGACGGCCACCATCGCCGACACGGCCAAGATTCGCGACGCCACCCAATGGACGCCCCGGATTCCCCTGGCCCAAACCCTAGCCGACATGCTCGATTATTGGAGAATGAACCTCAGCCATCCGCCGCGATGAGCGCACTGACTCGCAACGCCCAGTCGAGGTTCCGTTCATGAAAATCGCCGTTGTCGGCACCGGCTACGTCGGCCTGGTGACCGCCGCTTGCTTGTCCGACAGTGGAAACGAAGTCGTCGGTCTCGACATCAACACGGACAAAATCGCCACCCTCAACGCCGGCCAGTTGCCCATCTTTGAACCCGGCCTGTTGGAGTTGGTGCAACAAAATCGGCGCGACGGACGGTTGAAGTTCACCACCAATTACGCCGACGCCATTCCACAAGCACGCCTGATTTTCATTGCCGTCGGCACACCGCAAAGCGACACCGGCGACGCCGACCTGAGCGCCGTCTGGGCAGTTGCCAGGACCATCGCCGCCCAAATTGGGACCACGCCCGTCCCTCCGGGATCGAAAATTGTCATTCTCAAAAGCACCGTCCCGGTCGGCACCAATCACGCCGTCAACGAGATTCTGCTGAAGGCCGGCTGCGTCGGCGTCGATGTCGTGAGCAACCCCGAATTCCTGAAGGAAGGCGCCGCCCTCGACGACTTCATGAAGCCCGACCGAGTCGTGGTCGGTGTTCGCCGCTCCGAGGCCGCCGACGTTTTGCGCGAGTTGTACGCTCCGTTTTTGCGGACCGAGCACCCGTTCCTGGTCATGTCGCCCGAAAGCGCCGAGATGACCAAGTACGCGGCCAACCTGATGCTGGCGACGAAGATCAGCTTCATCAACGAGGTAGCGAATCTCTGCGACGCGGTCGGCGCCGACATTAACGACGTGCGTCGCGGCATCGGCCACGATCAACGCATCGGCTTCCAATTCCTGCATCCGGGTCCAGGTTACGGGGGAAGCTGCTTCCCGAAGGACGTTCGCGCCATCATCGGCGTCGGAAGCCGGCACCAGATGTCGTTGCGGCTTGCCTCCGCGGTCGATCAGGTCAATCAAGCGCAGAAGCAAGTGTTGGTCACCAAGGTCCAGCGTCATTTTGGCGATGCTCTCGCTGGCAAGACGCTCGCCATCTGGGGGTTGGCGTTCAAGCCGCGTACCGATGACATCCGCGAAGCGCCGGCCCTGACGCTCATCGACGAATTGCTGCCGTTGGGCGTGACATTTCGCGTCCACGACCCCGAGGCAATGGCAAACGTGCGAGCCATCTACGGCGACAAGCTCGTGTACTGTGATCGACCGTATGGCGCTTTGGAAGAGGCCGACGCACTGGTCATCGTCACGGAGTGGCCGCAGTTTCGGAATCCCGATTTCGAGATCATGAGGCGATTGCTGAAAAACCCCGTGGTTTTCGACGGGCGCAACCTGTTTGACCCGCGCGCCATGGAGGGAGCGGGATTTGCCTATTACGGCATCGGCCGCGGGCGACGATAGCCATCGCCCGTAGGTTTGCGTTTTGGTAGCCGCGGGCTTCAGCCCGCGTTTTTGGTAGCCGCGGGCTTTAGCCCGCGTTTTGGTAGCCGCGGGCTTCAGCCCGCGTTTTGGTAGCCGCGGGCTTCAGCCCGCGTAGGGATTGCCTCCGTCCCCGTAACGCAGGCT
>CAZESP010000063.1:0-27492 GCA_964515185.1 uncultured Alcaligenaceae bacterium | reverse complement strand
AGTGGTTAGGAAACCCGTGCCACAACCCGAAGATTAAGCTGTGACAATGCACTAGTTCCGTCGAATCGTACCGGGACGCCCGACGTACAATACACTCGATGATCTTCCTCGTGCTATTGGCGTTGGCGCTGGCGTGCATGCCGGTCGAATGGCCGCGACCCATCGACACATGGACTCTGCGCGACGCGGCCCTCAGCGTCTTGGGCTTGCAGTTCGCCCTGATCGCGGCCGCCGCCCGCGTGGCGCAACTGACGCGCCGGCGTGTCGGTGACCCGGCACGGATACACGACGCCGCTGGGTTTCTCTCGCGATGGCGCTCCCGTCATCAATTCGCCCAACTGGCCGCCTATGTCATCGCCCTCTATGGCCTGGGCTGGGGTTGGGCCATGCAATCCCTCGGCCGGCGACTGGCCGGCGACGGCCCACTCCCCACGGGCATCGAGTTGCTCATTCTCGCGCCGCTGCCGATCCAGCAATTCCTCGCTTGGCTTTGTTTCTATGATGGTGAAGTCGCGCTTCACGGCGGCCAGCCTTTTGGCGGGCGCTTCGGCTACGCGGTCTTTCAGTTTCGCACCCAAGTGGCGCTCTTCCTTGTACCGATCCTGATTCTCGCCGTCGGTCAGGGGCTATTCCGGCAGTTCCCGGGCGTCTTCACCGATGGCATCGTGCGTTGGCTCACGCCGGCGCTGACCATCGCCTTGATGGTCGCCCTGCCCTGGATGCTGCGACTGGTGTTGCGCGTGCGTTCGCTACCGCCAGGCGAACTCCGCGACCGGCTCGAGGCGACGGCCAAACGACTTCGATTTCGATGCTCCGACATCCTGTTGTGGGATACCAAGTTGGGTTTGGCGAACGCCCTGATCGTCGGCGTTCTGCCGCGACCTCGTTATGTTCTGCTTACCGATCGCTTGGTCCAAGGCATGCGACCCGATGAGGTTGAAGGCGTCTTCGGCCACGAGGTCGGGCACGTCAAACACCATCACATGCTGCTCTATCTCGCGTTTCTGTTGGGGAGCGCCGCGATCATGTCGGCGGCGGGCGACGTTGCCGACGGTCTGATGCGCCTGGAATTTCCCGCAACCTATGCCGAGATGGAGTCCAGCGGCGCTGGTGTCAGTAGTTGGATGGGGTTGCCGGTGGTGCTGGTGGTGGGCGCCTATATTTTCACGGTCTTCGGATTCCTCTCACGAAAATGCGAACGTCAGGCCGACCTCTACGGATGCCGAGCTGTCTCGTGCGACGACCCCGATTGCCTGGGCCACGGCCCCGATACGCCTCGCAGTGAAGGCGGCCGCGGGCTTTGTACCACCGGCATCATGACGTTCATGTTCGCACTGGACGACGTGGCGCGCCTCAACGGCATGAGCCGATCACGACCCGGTTGGCTCAGCGCCTGGCAACATGGCTCCATCGCCAAGCGAGTCGCCTTTCTCGATGAGGTACGCCTCGACCGCTCTCGCGAGCGCCAATTTCAGCGATACCTTTGGCGGCTCAAATTCGGCCTTCTGGTCGCCATGGCGATTCTGCTCGTGGGGTTGACCGGCATCTCGTTCCTGTTGGGTTGACGCCGGCGGTTGACTGCCGGGAGCGGGAATGTAGGGTAGCCGTGTTGACATTTCGGCGAACGTTGGAATATCCCCCAACGCTGAAGCACGCTCAATTCCTCGGACCCAACCATGCGCCAACCCACCCCCAAGATGATGGAACGCCTGCGCGCCGCGGCGGAATGGCGTGCCGGCGGCGCGTCGTGGGAAACCGTCGCGACACGCCTTGGCTGCAACCCCGGAACCTGCCGGAGCTGGCCGAGTCAATATCGGCCCATCTGGCGTCAACTCTATCAAGCAGCCGTCAAAGCGGTCGCTGACGAAGCTCGCGACGAGGCCCGCGTTACCCTGCGCCAGCAATTACGCGCCGGCGACGCCAAGACGCAATTGGCAGCCGCTCAAGCCCTGCTCAAAGCCCGACCAAAACCGGGCCGAGCGACCACGAAATCGACTCCCGCGGATGATGCCCTCTCCGCGTTTCTGACCCTTATGCGAGGTCTTGACGATGGCCAACTCGAAGCGCTGCTCGCCGACTATGTCGCCGATCAACCCAAGGCTGGCGGCAGCTTTGGTGGAACGCCGTCTCCGCCGAGCGCGTCGCTGCCCGAATGAGTTCATCGCATTCGCCTTCCGCGACCCATCGGGCCGGCCATTGCTGCCGGGGCGAGTCCATCGACAGTTGCAGGAATTTTTGACCGTACACTCCCGAGCGCTCATCGCGCTGCCTCGCGATCACGGCAAAAGCACTCAGGTTTGCGCTCGCGTCGTTTGGGAACTCGGCTCAAAACCGGGGCTGCGCATCGTCATCGTGTGCGCGTCCGATTCCTTGGCGATCGAGCGCGGGCGATTCCTTCGCGATGCGCTGCAAACCAATCCGCGAGTCCGAGCGGTATTCCCGCATCTGAAGCCGCGCCAGCCGTGGGCCGCCGAGCAATTCACCGTCGAACGGCCGGCCGAGACCATTGGCCCCAGCCTGACGGCCTTGGGGATCGGCTCGATCGCGACCGGCTTGCGTGCCGACCTGCTGGTCTGTGACGATGTCGTCGACGTGGCTGCCGTTCACAGTCGAGCGATTCGCGAACGAGTGAAGGCGACGTTCCTTAACAATCTCATGAATCTGCTCGAACCCGATGGCCGCGTCTGGTGCCTGTTCACGCCGTGGCATGGGGACGACCTCAACGCCGGCCTGGCGCGAAATCCCGCATTCGCAATGTTCCGCCAAGCGGTTGGCCCGAATTTCGAGCCGGTATGGCCCGAGCATTGGCCCAGCGAGCGACTGCGGCAACGACGAGCCGAAGTCGGCGCCGCCGCCTTCGCTCGCGGTTATCGACTGCTCACCGCCACCGATGAAGAGGTGCTGATCCGGCGGGCCTGGGTTCAGTTTTGGGATCAGCCGCACGAGCGCGTCATGACGGTGCTGGCGATCGATCCGGCGATTTCCCCGCGATCGACGGCGGACGCCTCCGCGTTGGTGACGCTGGCACGCACCGCGGCGAATCAGGTTCATTGCCTCGAAGCGACGGCTCACCGGGTCACGGCCCCGGAGCTGTTTCGGGCGATCAGCGCCGCCGACGCCCGATGGTCCCCCGACCTGATTCTGTTCGAGTCCAACGCCGCCTTTGAAGGGCTGCGTCAATTCTTGGCGGCCCAGCCCGGCGTTGGCCCCAAGGTAAAGCCCGTCGTTCAAACACGCGCTAAAGTGATGCGATTCCAAGCATTCGCGGTCGCCGTCGAGAATGGCACGTTTCGGTTGCGAGGTTCCGGCGGCCGCGTCCATGACGAACAACGGGCGCTGTTCGATGAGATCACGATGGTGCCCTTTGCCGAGCACGACGATCTGATCGATGCCGCCGCCATGGGCACTGCATACTTGATCGGCCCGCCCGAGCCGCGAATTCTCTGAGCGTCTACGGAAGCTTCGCCATCATGGTGGCGTCGCGAGCGATGACGGCGCAAATATCGTCCAACGGTAGATCGTTCGGGTCCGTTCCAAAGGGATCTTCAATCTCAAGGCCCGCTTCCTCGATGCCCAACAGGCTGAAGGTAATCACGGCCACGCCGAAAATGGCGCACCACTGCATGATCGGCACGAGGACAAACGGAAGCGTGACCAGATAAGCCATCATGAGATGACGCAAATGAATCGCGTAAACAAAAGGGATCGGCGTTCGCAGGATGCGTTCGCATCCGCCTTGACAATCGACCATCGTACTCAGGTGCATTTCCATGAGCCGGATCAGATTGCCATTCATCGGCAAGTCGCGAAGTCGCTGGTGGATCCAAGCGCTGATGTAGAACGCGACGGCACTGGGGGCATTGGCCGCGGTGCCGGCTGCCGCCAGCACATGATCGGGGATGGTTCCAGCCAGAACGCTAAGGTCCTGATTTCCACGAAGGTTTTCCTTGACGGCCACCACGTATGCCGCGACGAGCGCGGCCAACTCGTGAGCCGGCGCACAGTAGGCGGCCCCAGAGCGAACCAGATTCCGCGAGGCGTTGACCAGGCCGCCCCAGAGGCGGCGCCCTTCCCAGAATCGGTCATACGACGAGTTCGTCCGAAACACGAGCAACAGGCCCAAGACCACGCCCATCAAGGTGTGCCCCAGGGGATTGACAGCCGGGATTTCCCACACCCAGCGACTGAAACCCCAGAGCGCCAGCGTCAACAGCGTCAGACCCGCGACGCGACCTTTCACCGCCGGCAACACCGTGCCCGCGTACGCGAAGAAGCTCCGCCACCAATGTTTCGGGTCGTAGTTGATCATGATGCCGAGTCTATCCAAACAACCTTGGCTAAGGAAGTCGAACCATGACGCCGATTACCATTCGTTACCCGTTTCGCCCGCCGCAGCGAAGCCTGGCCACGGAAGCCATCGCCGACCTCTTTGGGTTGACCCGCGACGAACCCGAACACGTCATTGCCGACGACGTGATGCTCGACATCCAACCCGGCGACGTCGTTCTTTTCACGGGGCCGTCAGGCAGTGGAAAATCGTCGCTGTTGCGGGTCGCCGGCGAGCAACTCGGCGCTCGCGATGCCATGGCGCTGGACCTGCCGGCACGACCCCTTATCGAGACCCTGAGCGGCACCATCGAAGAGCGGCTCGATAAGCTGGCGGCCTGTGGTCTCTCGGAGGCGCGGCTGTTACTCCGGCATCCCACCGAGTTATCCGACGGCCAGCGGTATCGATTTCGGCTCGCCTGGGCTATGGACCAAGGAACAAGCCGGTTTCTCATGGCCGACGAATTCGCCGCCGTCCTTGATCGGACACTGGCCAAGGTCTTGGCGTTCAACGTTCGCAAGTGGGCCAGCCGCACCGGCACCGGCTTTCTCTTGGCCACCACCCATGACGATCTCGTAATTGATCTGAACCCAAATCTGACCGTTCGATGTTCCGGCAACGGCCCGATCGACACCGAGCGGCGCGACATTCAAAAAAAAACGTTAGCTTCGCGAATGAGCTTTGGCTCTCGGAAGGTTCCCGCGCCGACTGGGCGCACTTCGCTGGGTGGCATTATCGCAATCACGGCCTCGGGTTCGTGAAGCGCGTCGTCTTGCTCTGGCACGGGATCGAGCCGATCGGCATCTGCGTGTTCGCCGCCCCGGCCGCTTCGCTGACCCTCCGCTCGCGCTATTTCGGGTTGGTGAAACCGCGATCGTCGCTGGCCATGACCGCCATGAATCGGCAACTGTGGGTCTTGGCCCGCGTCGTGTTGCATCCGGCGTATCGCGGAGCGGGGATTGCGGCGGCATTTGTGAGGCGAGCCTGCCAGACCTGCCCAATTCCTTGGATCGAAACGCTAACGGCGATGGGTCACGCCAACCCGTTCTTTGAGCGAGCCGGTTTCACCCGTGTCGGCGTGATTCGCAAATCGCCTCGTCGCCGCAACGTTTCCGGCGGGGGCGCTTACGGCGGGCCGGTCACTGCCGCCACCGCCGCCCAAAGCCGATGGAGCGAGCCGGTCTATTACGTCTTCGACAATCGCCACGTCAAGTAGTAAACGCCAAGCTCCCGTTGTCGGCTCGCGCTCGCCTCGCCGGCGCCGCGAACCTACAACGGGAGCTTCGTCGCTGACAGACTTATCAGGTCCTTACTTTCTGCCACTCTTGGCTTGATCCACCTTCTGTTTCACGTCCACGGCGCCGGTGTTGAGCGTCTTCGCGGCCTTCTCCGAGAGCTTCTTCGCCAACAGCCCGCTTGGGTCGCAGCCAGCAGCGATCGCGACGATCTTCCCACCCTTGTCGATCAGGAAATTCGTCGGCATGGTCTTGGTGTCGAAGACGTTCCAACTGTCGCCCTTGGTGTCAACCGCGTAAAGCATATTGAGCTTCTTTTCCTTGACGTATGCGGCGACCTTGGCATCCGGTTCGCGGAAGACGGCAACCGAGGTGAGGCCAGCGTCTTTGTAGGCTTCGTGCAATGCTTGGAAATAGGCCAGCTCCTTGTCGCAACCGGAACAGCCGCACGTCAGACGCAGCAGGACAGGCCCCTTGGCGGTCAATTCAGCAAGGTTGATCGTCTTGCCGTTGGCGTCTTTGATTTTGAACTCGGGCGCGGGACTGCCGACATCAACCTTCTTGGCCGGAGCCTTCACCGGGTCACCCGCGAGGGCCACCCCGGCGAACAGACTGAAACTCACACAGGCAGCGAATAGACGCATCATGCACGACTCCACGGTGGGAAAATTTGGTGGGAGCGATCGTTCGGAATGCTGGATAAAATCTACCAGATTGTCGTCGGGCGTCCAGCTAATTTGTCGCCTCCGGTTCATCAAGACGATGAGCGGCATCTGTTTCACTATTTTAACTGTTTAACCCACATTACGAATATCGTAGAATTGTTCCCGATCACACCCGGCCGTCGTTTCATTCTGGAGCCTATTCAAATGTCGAACCTGCATTGGCTTTTCTTGACTCTCTTGTTAATCGCTCCGAGCATCGCTCGTGCGGACGAGCCGGGCGAGCCGAAGCTCGGCCGATACAACGTGCGGTCCTATGGTGCGTCCAATCGCCCGCCGCTTTTCCTCGGACATTTCGTGCTCGAAGCCGGTGGGAAGTACAAAGTCTATCTGCCCGGCGGGCGGCTCGCGGGAGAAGGCACTTACGAGTTCGACAAGCAAAAGAAGGAAATCAAGTGGCTCACCGGAAAGTACAAAGATGAAGCATGGACGGGTCGCGTCTTAGTCGCTAGCGACGATAAATCGCTGACCATCTGGCTGAAATCGACCACGCGAGCAACGCACGTTTCCGACGACAAGAAGTGATCGCACTCCCGGAAGCGAGATTATTCAAGGTGTCCCGGCAAGCTCAATACCTGCCAGGACACCTTGAGTGAAACGCCGCAACGCAACCGAAACGCCTGCGTCTACTTCGCCCCGGAATCTTCCAGGATCTTGCCATCGGGCGAGACCTTGATTTCAACTGCCTTCTTGTCAGCGGTCTCCAGCACCACCTCATAGGCCGCGAGCTTCTCTTTCTTCTCGACGACCTCCATCTCCTGCATGATTTCCTTGAGCGTGGACTTTGGGTATCTCTTCTCGATGGCGTCGGTGACGGGCTTCGGCAGATCTTTGGCCGGTATCTCCAATTCATAGTTAATGAAGGTGCCGTTCTCCTTGATATCGGCTTCGCACTTGCGACCTTCCTGCTTGAACTCGATGTCGTAGACGATGTCGTTGCCTTCCTTCTCCTTGGTGCATTTGTCGATCTTGGCCTTGGGGAATTTGCTGAGCAAGGCGTCCATCACCGGTTTGGGGACCTTGTCCAGGGGAACCTTTTCTTCGCCGGCCTCAATCGAGAGGACCGCGATCAGTACCGCAAGCCCAAGGGCCTCGACGCCGACGACATGTTGCCGCATGGGATTCTCCGGCATGAAATTGGGAGTGAGGCATGCTTCTGGCGACAGCCGCCATTCTCGGCCGCCCACCCAGTCCCGATTGTGGCCGCGGATACGGGTGTTTGCAAGCAGTTTGCATTGATTTCAGGGTAAATCGGCATTATCATCTAATCAGTCGTGGAGGTCGAAGAATCGTGGATCATCGGTGGCCGGCTTGGGTCATTCAAGCATCTGTGGGGGTGTTGCTCATCCTCAACGGTCCGGTGCCTGCCTTTTCCGTGACCTTCAAATCGATCCGCGGTGCGGCACCGGCAACCCAAGAGTCTCGCGAGTCGGGTTGTTGCGGATGTTGCCGTTGCGGAGCGGCTCCACCGACCGGCGGCAAAAACCATGTTCCCCAAGGCGAGTCGATTCGCCCCATCTGTCCAAAATGCCCGTGTGGATCGAGTTGCCCCGGCAGCGCTTGCAAGTGCTGCTGCGGCAAGGTCCCCACTGCCCCCCCACCGGCGTTTGAGCTTCCCGACGCCCCGGAGCTAAGCTGGTATCAGCCCGACGCTGACGATTCCTTTTTCGATTCCCATCCTGATGAGCCAACCTTGCCACCCCGCGCGGCGTAATGCTCTGACGTTCATTTGACGTTTGGTGGTCGCGCGTTTCCGTGCGACGCGGCCATTATTGGCGCGCCTCGGCGAGGGCGATTTCATGCTCGATCGATTGCGATTCCGGCTTCTGCCCTGGGATTATGGCGTTCGCAATCTATTGCGCCGGCCGACGCGAAGCGCTCTGACTCTTTTCGGAATGACGCTCGTGGTGCTGTTGATATTGGTCGTTGTTGGGTTCATTCGCGGACTTGAGGGAAGCCTGAGCGTCAGCGGCGACGCGCGGGTGATCGTCGTTCATACGTTGGGATCGTCAGAGAATATTGAGAATTCGTCGATCGCCGGCCAAACGTCGAACCTGTTGTCGGCCAGCCTGGGGGCCATTGAGCGCCAGTCGGGGCCGGGCGGATCGCCGATCGCCTGCGCCTCGCCGGAACTGTATCTGGGCACGCAGATCGTTGTCGATGGTTCGCCCGACGGAGCCATGGGGCTGATCCGGGGCGTCACTCCGGGCGTGCTGTTGGTGCGGCGCAAGATTCAGCTTATCGAAGGACGTTGGCCCGGCCCCGGCGAGGTGATCGCCGGTCGCCTGGCAGCCGTCAAGATGGGGCGGCCCCCGCAACAGTTAGCCGTGGGTAAGAATGTCACGTTCGAGGGGCGAACCTGGAAGGTCAGCGGCCGCTTCGCGGCCATGGGGTCGAACCTCGAATCCGAGCTTTGGTGCCCCCTGGAAGACCTTCAATTGACGTTGAAACGGCAGGACCTGAGCCTGGTGGCGATCTTCTTGGCAGCCGGGTCGGAGTTCGCCGACGTGGACGAGTTTTGCAAGGAGCGCCTGGACCTGGAGCTGCAAGCCACGCCCGAGCCGCGCTATTACGAGTCGCTGCAACGGCACTATCGGCCGGTACGCTTGTTGGCGTGGCTGATCGTGGTCATCATCGCCGGCGCCGGCGTATTCGCGGGCATGAACATCATGTACGGCGCCGTGGCGGGTCGCGTGCGCGAGTTGGCCACGCTTCAGACCCTGGGCTTTGTCCGGCGGGCCATTGCCGTGTCGCTGCTGCAAGAGGGTTTGTTGTTGGCGTCGGCAGCGTCACTGATTGCCGCCTTCATCGGCATCGGCATCGTTCAGGGCGCCGCCGTGCGATTCACCATGGGGGCCTTCACGCTCCGGGTGGATGGCACGACATTGTTGATCGGCTTTGGAACGGGGCTTCTCACGGGTATCGTCGGATCGATTCCGCCGGCCGTGAGAGCCATGCGATTGGTTGTGGCCGACGGTCTGAAGGCCGTCTGATTATTCTCACAGGGAGCCAATGATGTATCGAAAAACTCTTGCCGGTCTCGTGGGCTTGGCGGCCCTGACGATCGCCGGTTGCGCCAAGTCCGAACCCGCGCCGAAGGTAGCCAATGACAGCAAAACCACGGCTGAGGCTTCATGTCCCTTTCACCTCGACGCCGAACCCGCCGGCGTCAAGAGCGTCAAGGAGGTCAAGCAACAGGCCAAGGACGGCGACGAAATCGCCGTTGTCGGAAGGATCGGCGGAAGCGCCAAACCGTTCACCGGACGGGCCGCCTTCACCATCGTCGATCAAAGCTTCATTCCGTGCAACGAACGCAAGGACGACGATTGCCCGACGCCCTGGGATTATTGCTGTGACCCACCGGACGAACTGGCGATGGGAACGGTGCTGGTGAAGTTTGTCGATGCCGGCGGCAAGACACTCGCATCGGACGCCAAAACGCTGCTGAACGTCAAGGAACTGGATACGGTCGTGGTCAAGGGTCAGGCGCGGCGTGACGAATCCGGCAGCATCAGCATCGTCGCATCGGGCATCTTCCTCAAAAAGAAGTGAGAGCATCATGGCCGCGCGAATCGATCTTCGCGAACTCGCGGTGCGGCGTGAAAGCGACGCGCCGGCCCCACCGCGGCGTTCGCGGCACCTGGGTACGCGGGTCGTGTTTCCCGGCATCGTGTTGGCCGGCTTTGTCGGCGTCATGGCGTGGGCGGCCCGCGACCGTTGGCTGCCGTCGCATCCCGTGACCGTCACACCGGTCATCACGACGCGCGGCGACGTGGTGACCGACGGCAGTCCGCTGTTTCAGTCGGCCGCTTGGGTCGAGCCGCGCCCGACGCCGATCCTCGTGACGGCGCTGACGGAGGGCGTCGTTGAAAAGTTGCTGGTCGTCGAGGGGCAAAAAGTCCGAGCCGGCCAGCCGGTTGCCCAGTTAGTACAGGAAGATGCTCGGTTGGCGCTTCAGGCTGCCGACGCCGATCGCGAACTGCGGCTCGCGGAAATCGCCACCGCCAAAGCCGCGTTGATCGCGGCCCAAACCAATCTCGACAAACCCGTCCAGCTTCAGGCGGCCGTAGCGGAAGCCAAGGCCATGTCCGCCCAGAAGGAGACCGAACTGGCCGCCGTGCCGTTTCAACTATCGGCGGCGCGGGCACGCCTCAAGCTCGCCGAGCAGAATTTTGAGAATCGCAAACAGGCATTCGAGAGCGGCGCCACGTCGCTGACCACGTTCAATCAGGCCAAGAGCGAGCTTGAATCGGCCACAAGTGCTGTCGGCGAACTTGAGGCTCGCCAGACACGCCTCAAGGCTGAAGTCGATGCGCAGACGATGCGCGTGATGGCACTGACGCAACGGCTCGAACTGAAAACCGACGAAGTCCGATTGCTGGCTGAGGCCAACGCCGGCGTCAAAGCCGCTGAGGCTCGGCTTAAACAGGCCCAGACCGCGTTCGCAACCGCTCAGCTTCGGTTCAACCGCACCGTTATCAGCGCCCCGCTCGACGGCCAAGTGATGGCGCTGGTCGCCCGTCCGGGTCAGCGACTGATGGGCCAGTCGCCCGCCGGAATGCAGGAAGCGAGCACGGTGATCACGATGTACGATCCGGCGATGCTTCAAGTGCGAGCCGACGTGCGTTTTGACGACATCCCCAAGGTGCAGCCGGGCCAACGCGTCATGATCGACACGCCGGTCTGTCCCGATCATCCTCTTGAAGGCGAGGTGTTGCAGATAACCTCGCAGGCCGACATTCAAAAAAACACCCTCCAAGTGAAGGTGATGGTCAAGTCGCCTCCGCCAACTCTGCGGCCGGACATGCTCGTACAAGTGACGTTCTTGGCGAAGTCGTCGCGCCGTACCGACGTGGCCGAGGCCCCACCGCTACGGTTGTTGATTCCGCGCTCGCTGGTGGAAACGGTCGACGGACAATCGCAGGTTTGGGCCGCCGATTTGGCCGCAATGGTCGCGCGACGCAAGGCGATCAAACTGGGCCGGCCCAGCGGGGAGTTGGTCGAGGTCGTGGATGGGCTGAACCCATCGGATCGGCTGATCGTCGATGGCCGCCAGGGTCTGCGTGAGGGCCAACGAATCACGACGAGCGACGACACAACCCAAGTACGACGCGCGAGCAAATGACGACACGTGCTCGCGCGTCGTGCTCGGGACGACACTTGCTCGCGCGTCGTGCTCGGACTCCGCGTGCTCGGTTTTCTCACACCCGAGGCCAGTCATGCCATTGGTCGAAATCGAAGGACTGACGAAAGAGTATCGCAAAGGCGATCAGAAGATCGTTCCGTTGAAAGATGTCACGATGACCATCGACCGGGGCGATTTCGTGTCGCTGATGGGGGCGAGCGGGTCGGGGAAAAGTACGCTGCTGAACCTGATCGCGGGCATCGACCGGCCGACCAGCGGAACGATTCACGTCGCCGGCACCAACATCACTCGACTGTCGCGAACGGATCTTGCCGATTGGCGAGCGCGGCACGTTGGCTATATTTTTCAGCTTTACAACCTGATCCCGGTCCTGACGGCTTACGAGAACGTCGAGATGCCGCTGCTACTGCTGCCGTTGTCCCAAGGCGAGCGCCACAAGCGGGTGACGATTGCCCTTGAGGCCGTCGGGTTGTCGGATCGGGCGGATCATTATCCGCGGCAATTGTCCGGGGGGCAGGAGCAGCGGGTCGGCATCGCGCGTGCCATCGTGGGGGATCCGGCCATCGTCGTGGCCGACGAGCCGACTGGCGACCTTGACGCGGAGACGACGGACCAGATTCTAGCGCTTTTACAACAATTGAACACGGACCTGGGCACGACGTTTCTGATGGTCACGCACGATCCAAAGTCAGCGGCCATCGCTCGACGTCAGTTACGGTTGGAGAAGGGCGTTCTGCTGGAGCCGGAACCGCCAAAGTTCGCTCTCGCGATTCGAGGAGCTTGAGTGATGTGGAAGTTTATGCCATATATCGCCAAGAACCTATGGCGGCATCGGATGCGGTCGGCCCTGACCGTGAGCGGTGCGGCTGTCGCCATGTTCGTCTTCACGTTCGTCGGCTCGGTGCAAGAAGGCATGGCCAATTTGAATCGCGGCAACCGGACGGAACGCACGTTGATTTCCTTTCAGGCGAATCGCTTCTGCCCCAGCACGAGCCGCATGCCCGAGGACTACGCCCAGACCATCGCCAAGATGCCCGGCGTTGAAGAGGTCGTGCCGATCAAGGTCTTCATGAACAACTGCCGCGCGAGTCTCGATCTGGTGGTCTTTCACGGCCTACCGGCTGAGAAACTTCGGCGGATTCGGGACCTGCAATTGATTGCGGGCGACTGGTCCTCATTCGAGAAGCATCGCGACGCCGCCATTGTCGGCCGATCATTGGCGGCACGTCGAGGGCTGACGATCGGGCGCCGCTTCTCCATCGGCGAGGTGACCGTGACCGTGGCGGGCATCTTCACGGCCGCCGACGCTGCCGAGGAGAGTTTCATCTACACCCATCTGGAATTCCTGCAACGCACACGCGGCTCGAACTCAGTTGGGACGGTGACGCAGTTCGAGATCGTGCTGGCAGAAGGCACGGACGCTCACGCGATGTGCCGAGCCATCGACGATCGCTTTCGCGGGGGGCCGATTCAGGCAGACACTCGGCCCAAGGGCATCTTCCAAACGCGAGCCGTCGGCGACTTGATCGAACTGATCGGCTTCGCGCGCTACCTCGGTTATGCCTGTCTGGCGCTGGTGTTCGCGCTGGTGGGTACAACGAACCTGATGGCCGTGCAGGATCGAACGCGGGAGCATGCCGTACTCCAAACTCTGGGCTACACCTGGCGGCGAATCTTCGGATTGGTGTTGATCGAGAGCCTGGTCGTCGCATTGCTCGGCGGGCTGATCGGAACGGGCGTGGCGATGGCGACCTTGAATTGGAACGGCTTGGCGATCGGCTCGGAGGGCGTGACGATCGCGTTTTCGACATCGCCAATGTTGGCGTTCACGGGCCTCGGCGTGACGCTGGCGGTGGGCCTGCTCGCCGGCGTCATCCCCGCATGGACCGCGTCACGGGCCGAGATCGTGGCGTCATTGCGGAGCGTGTGAGGGTGTCGCGACACTGAGCGACCCTTCGAAGTCACCCATCAACGCCGGAATCGACTCGTGATCGGAAATATTTCAACGTTCGTTTGAGTCCTTCATGGCGGCCGACTTTAGGCTCCCATTTCAGGATCGACCGCGCGCGGCCGATGTCGGGCTTGCGCACCTTCGGGTCATCCTGCGGCAATGGTCGAAACTCGATCGCACTGCTGCCGCCGATCAGTTTCCGAATCTCCTCGGCGAATTGGAGGATCGTCACCTCATCGGGGTTGCCGAGATTCACCGGCTCATGGAAGTCGGCGTTGAGCAATCGCCAAATGCCCTCGACCAGATCATCGACGTAGCAAAAGCTTCGTGTCTGTGACCCGTCGCCGTAAACCGTAAGCGGCTCGCCGCGCAGTGCCTGACCCATGAAATTGGGCAGCACGCGGCCATCGTCGAGGCGCATCCGCGGGCCATAGGTGTTGAAGATGCGCACGATCCGCGTATCAACATTGTGCGTGCGGCGATAAGCCATCACCATCGCCTCGGCGAATCGCTTGGCTTCGTCATAGCATCCTCTGATTCCAATTTGATTCACATTGCCCCAATAGTCTTCGCGTTGGGGATGGCGTTCGGGGTCGCCGTAGACCTCGCTGGTGCTGGCCAACAGATACCGGGCGCCGTGGGCCTTGGCGATACCCAGCGTCACGTGCGTGCCCAAGGCGCCGACCTTGAGAGTCTGAATCGGATATTGAAGATAATCGACCGGGCTGGCCGGGCTGGCAAAGTGCAAGACATTGTCGATCTTGCCGGTCACCTTGAGCGGAAACGAGATGTCGTGTCCGATGAAGTGAAATCGCCGATTGGCCCGCAGATGGTCGAGGTTTTCAAGACTGCCGGTGATGAAATTATCCACGGCGATCACCTCATGACCTTCGTCGAGGAATCGCTCGCAAAGGTGAGAGCCGATGAAACCGGCGCCGCCCGTAATCAAAGTACGAATCATCAGTCACCTATGTTGGTTGCCCGCTTCGACGAAGCGTCGTGAAACGGATGTCGTTATCGACCATACCACGCCACCAGTCGAGCCAAGTCACCTCGAAATCCCAGAATCCGCAAGGCCACCCGCTGCCGAGCGCTGCCGAGCAGCGGATGAAAACCGAAATTGTCATCGGCGATTTGCACGGCCTGGCGGACGGCGTCGTCGCGCGACATATCGCGAAAGGCCCGCGACAGCCACATTATCGCGGGAAAGGTCATCACCAACGATTCCAGCCCCTCCCAAAACGCGAACCGGAAATTGCTCGGCCCGGCGAACTGCATCGACTCGATCTTGACGGTGTAATAGCGTTCGAGCAGAGCAACGGCGCCCGGCGTCAGCGGCCCGGCAGGTTGTTCCATTTCCTCGAAAGTGATGGCGGGCAACAAGGCATGGACTCTGGGCACTCGGCCCGACCCGCGTGCGAAGCGCCATGCGGCGGCGATTCGGGCGAAGGGGCTGCGGACGGCAACGCCCTTGTGGCGCCCAGTGTCACGGCGAGCATAGAGGGCAAGCATCTGGCGAAAGAGCATTCGACCGGCCCAACTTGGCCTGGGCAACTCCGAAGCCAGTACCGGCGTGGCGCGATCCAACTCGCCGGCGATCAGATTCAGAAACTCGGTCAAGCGCCGCCCCGAGATTTTGTCGAACTTCGCCTGGCGACAGAAAGCATCGAGCGCAAGGCAGAGCCGCAACCGTCGCTCGAATGGTTCATCGTGTCGATTCACCAGCGACTTGAGCGCCTGCAAGAACAAGAAGACATCGGCCCATGGCACTCGTTGGCCGGCTTGCAACGGAGGCGGCGGAACGTCGAGGCCGGTGATGAACTCACGCTCTTCGACGAGATTAGCATAGGTTTGCGCCTCGCCGACGTGGGCGGAGAGCGGGCGTCCGAGATTGGCGGTAGCCGAGGGACACGCGAAGCGAATGCCAACGCGCCAATGGTCGCCGGCCGGTACCAAGACGAACGGGAAGATTCGGCATGCGAGGGGCTTGGCGGCCGACCCAAACTTGTCGTGGATCCGGCACCGCCCGGCGGAATCGAGAAAGACGCAACTGCCATCGGGTCGATGATTGAGCCGCCACCGCCCGCGCCGGCCTCGGCGTTCTCGAACGAACAAGGGCACACCCGCGAAGGCGGGATCAACGGCCCAGCCCTGTTGTTCAATGGCGGTTTTTTCGGCTTCGGTGATGTGAACGCGGTATTCGCGGCAACAATCGGTACAGCCGTGGCAGTCCCAGTGTTGAATGACCGGCAGAGTTCGGACCGGCAACGGCATCGGGCATCTCCAGGTGCCGGCGGTTATTCGCGGATGGCGCCGAAGCAGCGCTGTCCCCGCGACCGCCCACCGTTGGCCCTACCGAGCCGCCACGGTTCGCGGCAACAGTGTCGCGCCGAGCCATCCGCCGGCCACGCCCAGCGGGAGCATGTTCGATATCAGGAACAATGCGGTTCGCGGATGCGAGAGAACGTCTGGATCGGCGAATCCCGCGATGGCCACGAAGAACCGCTCGGCGGGCAACGGTTCCTTCACCACCTGTAGATGAATGATAAAGATGGTGGCGCAGGCTGCCAGCCCTGTGAGCATGCCATGGGTGGCGCCGTTGCGAGTGCCCGAGCCGGCGTAGATTGAGCCGAGGATCATCGCCAAAGCGGCGATGACCCACGCGATGAAATGTCCTTGAATGTGACTGCCGATTCCAAAGACGCCGCCGCCGGCGACCACGAGATGATCGCGAAGCCAACCGGCCCAGACGGTACATCCGGTGGCGAGGGCCGCGGCCGCCATCACGCGAAACATCGAGAGTGGGTCCGAAGGCAGAGGGATCGGCTTGGCCGCCTTGGGTCGGGGCGTCGGCACCGGATGGATATAGGCCGGTGGCCAACGCCTCGCGCCGATCCAGCCGCCAATCGCTCCGCAGAAAATGGCTGCCCCCGCCGGAAAGAGCTGCCGGATACCGATTCCGTCGCCGTCAAACCAACTCACCGCCGCCAACGCCGCCGACGCTGCCAGACCAGAGATTGCTCCGGGCATCACGCCCGATTGCCGGACGGCCGCCGCGATCACGCCCCCAGCCAGAGCCGCCAAGCCCACCAATATCACCGGCAGCAGCTTGTAGCCGTCCGCCCATTCCTGCGATGGCTCGCCGAAGACTCGCACCGCCGCCAGCTGCAACTCCGTCGCGCCCCCGTATAGCCCCAAGGTAAGCACGACGCCCGCGACGAACAACTTCAGCCGCAACGGGCGCGAGTCTTCGTCTTGCTCTTCCTCGGCGTGTTGCCGTTTGCGAGGATCGAGCAACTGCACTCCACACTTCGGGCAGAGAAACTGAGCCTCGAAGGTCCCTTCGCAGTTCGGACAGATAAAACGCATGGCCTAGCCTCGTGACGCGCGCGCGGACGGGGTTTTGATTGGAGTATAAGTGACGCTTGCCGAAAATGCGCACCCGAGGAGATTAAAACCCGCGCCGAGCAATTTTTCATGTGTCGCGAGAATTGCCCGCCCACCGGAGGCTAATGCCCTTCCTTCGCCAGATTCTTGTTCCAGGCCGGCACCACCACGACCAAGTCGCGCGACCCGTTCGGAACGCATTGACAGGCGAGGCGCGACTCCATTTCCAAGCCGCGAGCCGTGTCAAGCATGTCCTGTTCGTCGTCGGTTGCCTCCGGGCATGACTCCAAGCCTTCACGCACGATGACATGGCACGTCGAGCAGGCGCACACGCCGCCGCAGGAATGGTCGATCTCAATGTCGTGACCCAAGGCAATCTCCAAAATGCTGCCCGGCAGCCCGGTGCGGTCGTAGGGAAGCTTCGCCGGATCCACGTCAACGACGCGGGTCTCGTTGCTCTCTTCGATGATATAAGTGATGCGAAACGGCTTCTGTGCCGGCTTCGCGTCGGGCTTCTCGATATACGGGTTCACGCCAGCCATGATCTCTCTCTCCAGGTCCATCGACGTTGCTCTCATTCATTATAGGGGCGGCCGCCAAACGGCTCCGCCACGTCATGAGAGACCGACCCCGCCGGGTTGCTCGGAAATTCCTTGCAACCGCCATCAGAGTCATTAAGATTGGGTCGCCATGGCAACAGCTCACGGCCCATCGCCGCGATCGACCGACGAAGCCGCTGGGGCTTGGTTGCGCCGCATGCTGGCCGGCCATCATCTGCGCTGGTGTCTGGTCATCCTGGCCTACGTGGTCCTTCAACCGCCGGAAACCGGCCTGGGTATCGAGCTGTGCCCCGTGAGCCGATTCACCCACGCCCCGTGTCCGGGATGCGGCCTGACACGCAGCGGCGCGAACATGATCCGAGGCCGTTTTCAACGAGCCGCCGACTTCAACCCGTTCGGCTACGTGTTCATGCCCATGATTCTAGGGCTGGGCCTATTCTCGCTGTTGCCGCCGATCTTCCGCGCCGCCACGGAGCGTCGCTTGCGACCGGCCGCGCGCGGGTTGCGGCTCGGGTATTTGGCCCTGATCGGATGTTTTCTCGGTTTCGGTTTGATCCGGTGGGCCGCCGTCATGGCTGGCCTGTTGGCGTTCCCCCCAAGCCTCCCCTAACAGGGAGACCAACCCACTCTTAACCTGGGAGACTTATGCCGATAGTTCTTATCGCGATTGGCGTCATCCTCGCCATCGCGGGTGCCGTGGGTGGCATCTGGTTACTCGTGGAGGCCTTCAAGGAAGAGGTCATCCAAGACGTCTTGTGCCTGTGCGTTCCGTGCTACGCGCTCTATTACGCCTTCGCACGACTCGACAGCCCGCACAAGAACATCATCTTGATACTGTGGCTCGGCTGCGGCATCCCCGGCAATATCCTGTTGCAGGTCGGACAAGTGATGTTGGCCCAGCAACAAGGCACGCTGCCGTAACGGCGCGCTCACCCGAAGCGGACCGCGTGGACCGGCGGCAATCGGAACGGAACCTGTTCCCAATGGTCGCCCTGATCCTCAGAGACCCAGACGCCGCCGGTCGTCGAGCCTATGGCGAGCCGGTCGCCCGTGTCGTCAACAGCCAACGCGTGGCGGAATACCAAGTCATAGCAATGCGACTGTGGGAGGCCATTACGGAGGACGTCGAACGTCTTCCCGCCGTCGCGAGTGCGGGTCACCACGAGTTGCGCGTCCACCGGCACGCGGCGCTCGTCCTTGATCGCCGGCACGAACCACGCGGTCTTTCCATCACGCGGATGCACGGCCACGCCAAACCCGAACACCGACGGCGGGCGATCCGTGAGAGTGTCCCACGATTGCCCGCCATTGTCTGACACGAAGGCTCCGTTGTGATGTTGCGCCCACAGCCAATCGGGATCGGTGCGGCATTGCACCATCATGTGAACGTCTTGGATCGTCGGATCGGTGCGGCGATCGGGCGGCATATAATCGGCGAACATGCCCTCGGCCGTAACTCGCCAGGTGTCCCCGCCGTCGTCGCTGAGCCAGACGCCGCCGCACGAGATGGCCACGCGGATGACCCGTTCGTCGCGTGGGTCGAGGCAAATCGAGTGAATCGCCGGATAGTCATACCCGCCGCCAAACCAGTTGGCCCGCTCGGGTCGATCCCACAGGCCGCGATTCAACTCCCACGTCTGCCCGCCGTCTTCGGAGGCGAACAATCCGCCCGGCGCGGTGCCGGCCCAGAGTTTGCCGGAGGGACTCTCGATCAAGGCCCAAATGAGTTTCAGAGAAGCCGGCTTCGGCGGTTTGCCGTCGCCCGTCGCGAATGTCTCGCCACCCGAATAGGCCGGTGCCGTGCGATCTTCCCAAGTGGCACCGCCATCGCGCGAGAACTTCAGCTTCACGCCGAAATGCCCGAGATTCAGAGCCGCGAACCAGCCGCCCGCTCTCGGCGCCGGCGTCGCCAGCGTCACGTTGTCGCCGACGAACGCGGTCTGCGTCACCTGCCAACCGCCCATCTCGCGATTCAGAATGAACAGCCCTTTGCGGGTCGAAACCACCAGGGAACCAGCCATCACGAGCCTCCCGAAAGGGCCTGAAAAAGATAGATTTCGTCACCCTCGCCAACCGGTCCGGCGAGGTCGGCTTTATCCTGAACCGCTACGCCGTTGACGAACGCGACGAGGTGATGCCGCAGCCCGCCGTGGTCTTCGAGGACGTAACCGCGAAGGGTCGGATATTGCTGAAAGACCTGATCGAGGGCCTCGCGCACCGTGGCACCCGCAACGGTCTGGGCGAATTCGCCGCGATAAGGCGCCGGCGTCGCGGTCAACCACCGAGCCAATGCGGGAGCGAGTACGACTTTCGGCATGGCCACCCTCGACAGATGCGACGAGGATGAAGGTTAACAAATGTCCAGATTCGACGCAATCGCAGCCGCCGTTGCGTTCAGCGATTCGCGCTCGCCACATTGGTTCACCCTGCTACCTCCCGAATCACGCGACCAAGCACGATCGACGCCGAGTTGATGGAACACCGCCGTCAGATTCTCGACGGCATAATAGCCCAATTCGTCGGTCGCGCCAGGATCCTCCATAAGGAACGACGCATCGCCGATTTCATGCGCCAGATTAAGCAGTTGCTGGGGAGGAAGCCGTGAACCGAGACGGCGGTTCGTGTATCCTGATCACTAAAGGAGAATGCAATGTCCACCATTTCGCTGGAAGAGGCACAGGCTCGGTTGCCGGAATTGATCGAACACTTGACTGCGGGCGAAGAGATCGTCATCACGCGGGAGGGCAAGCCCGTCGGCCGGTTGCTGCCGCCCGAGTTGCCCAAGGGCGTGCCGATCCCCGGCCGCTGCCGAGGAATGCTGACCATTGTCTCGGAAGACGATGAACACTTGAAGGATTTTGCAGAGTACATGTGATGGACTTGCTGCTGGACACGCACGCGCTGCTGTGGTTTGCCCTGGGCGACAGCCAACTCAGCGCGACCGCCAACTCCCTCATCCGCGACCCGGCGAACCGAGTGTTTGTCTCCCCGGCAAGCTACTGGGAGATCGCCATCAAGATGAGCAAGGGAAAATACCTGCTCCACGTCCCGCACGCGACGTTCTTCGAGGGCGCGATCGCCAACAACGGATTCGGTGTCTTACACATCGAACCCAGACACACCGAAGTAATTGTTACACTCGTCCACCACCACAACGACCCGTTTGACAGGATACTTATCGCCCAGGCCATCGCCGAAGGAATGTCGATCCTCAGCGGCGATCCCGCTTTCGACGCCTACCCTATCACGCGGCTCTGGTAAGAGGAAACCGTCATGAGTTGGCCAATGGTCAGGCTCGGCGAAACATTCACAATGGCCCAGGACGCCAGCAGCCTTCATTCTGACAGCCGACGCCTGCCATTCGACTCATTCTGATTACGGTCATACAAACCCTCGCCGGCCCCATCAACCCACCACCTCGCTCATCACGCGACCATGCACGTCGGTGAGCCTGAAATCGCGGCCGCTGTGGCGATAGGTTGCTGGTTACACGAACGTGTTATGTCGATAACAACGGAACCGAATAAGCCTTGACAACTTCATCGACGGTAAGAATCGAGATCATGCTGCAAGGCCTGTGCGATGATGAGCCGATCGAACGGGTCACGGTGAATTGCGGGAAGTTTAGCGAGATGAGCCATCGTCGATTCGTCGATGGACAGCGATTCAATCTGGTGAGCTAGACGTTGGCGCGGCAAATACTCCGCCGGTGGCTCCGGCAATGGCAGCTTACCAGCACTGTTCTTGACCACCACCTCCCAAATCGACGCGACGCTTAGAAAGACTTGATTTGCCGGGTCGCGGATGGCATTCGCGAACCCGGCAGGCAACCGCGCATCGCCGACCAGATACCAGAGAAACACGTGGGTATCGAGCAGCAATCTCATCAACCTTCAAACTCTTGGAGGATTTCTTCGGGCAGCGGACGATCAAAATCATCAGGAACCGTAAACTGGCCGGCGCACAAGCCGATAGGCCGTGGTTGCTTCGCCATTGCTATCAGTGGCCGGACCTCCGCGACAAGGCATTCGTCGCGCATCACTACCAACGTCTCGCCGGCCTCGATTCGCCGCACAAAGCCTGCGGGATTGCGTTCAATTTCCTGAGTCGTGATTGTGCTCATGCCATTATCTTAACCCACGAGCCAACACGACGACATGGTATTTCACTCTCGGTCCATGCTCGTCAACCCACCACCTCGCTCATCACGCGACCATGCACGTCGGTTAGCCTGAAATCGCGGCCGCCGTGGCGATAGGTTAGGCGCTCGTGATCGAGGCCGAGTTGATGCAGCACCGTCGCCCAGAGGTCGTAAATCGTTGCCGGCTTCTCGACCGCGTAATAGCCCAAGTCATCGGTCGCGCCATACGCCATGCCGCCCCGGATGCCGCCGCCGGCGAGCCAGACGCTGAATCCATACGGGTTGTGGTCACGGCCGTCGCTGCCCTGCGAGAACGGCGTGCGCCCGAACTCGCCCGCCCAGATAATCAAAGTTTCGTCCAAGAGTCCCCGGCGCTTCAGATCGCGAATGAGCGCCGCCAACGGTTGATCGACCTGGGTGGCCATCGCCCCGTGACCCTGCCGTAACTGGCCGTGTTGATCCCACGGGTTGCCCGCGCCGCCGGCGCCGATGCCGTACGTCAGGCAGCTTAGCTCGATGAACCGAACGCCTCGCTCCACGAGTCGACGCGCGAGCAAGCATTGCCGGGCATACGCTGCCTTTTGCGGGTCGCGTGAATCGACACCGTAAAACTGCTTCGTCGCTTCCGTTTCGCCGCTGAGGTCGCACAAATCCGGGACGGTCGCCTGCATCTGATACGCCAACTCGGCATTGCGAATAGCGGCCTCGACTTGGTCGTCGCGTTGCGTGCGGCGCAAAAAATCGCCATCGAGGTCGCGGGCAAAATCAAGGCGCCGGCGTTGGCGCTGGTCCGGTTCGCGCGGCTTCACATCGCGAAGCGGCTCCGGCGCGTCGGGCTGAATCAGCGATGCCTGATAGGTCGCCGGCAGAAATCCGCTACCGAAGAGGCCGACCCCGCCGTGGGGAATGTTACCGCTGTTGAGCACAACGAACCCCGGCAAGTCGCGCCGCTCACTGCCGAGGCCATACGTAACCCAGGCACCGGCGCTGGGAAACCCGCTGAACGGTTGCGTGCAGTGCAGGAAATAGTTGCCCTGCGCATGCTCGCTCACTTTCGTGGTCATCGAACGGATGATGCACAGATCATCGGCGCACTCGGCGAGTTGCGGGAAAAGGTCGGTGATGACGAGACCGCTTTGTCCGCGAGGCCGCGCCGCGAACGGGCTGCCCATGATGGCGCCGTTGTTGTTGAACATCGTCGGCCGCACGGGCACCGGCATCGGCTGGCCATGGCGCTTCGTCAATTCCGGCTTTGGATCGAACGAATCGACATGCGAAACGCCGCCGGACATGAACGCGAAGATGACGCTCTTGGCGCGCGGTTTGGCGTGCGGTAGCCGAGCCGCGTCCGTTGCCCTCGTTTCATCGGTCAATAACCCCGCCAGCGCCGCGAGGCCGAAACCGGTCGAGGTCCGGGCAAGCATCTGGCGACGAGAGAAGAATTGGGTCATCATTTAGATTCCCAGAAGGAAACGGTAACCACCGGTTTCAGTTAGCATCGCCTTTCGGTAGCCGCGGGCTTTAGCCCGCGTTTCAGCCCAGACGCAGACTAAAGCCTGCGGCTACCACTATCTTGTCGTCGTCACCTCACATACCGCACCGCTTGCAACGCTAACACGCCGTGCGCCACGTCCTGCCACGGGCGAGGGTCGCTGCCGAGGCGATCCGGGGGCACCTGATAATCGGCCGCCACCGACGCCAGATGGTCCCGGGCGCGGCGAACCTCGTCGGCGCTTGGTACATGGCTCGTGGCGATGAACAACATCCGGCGCAATCGCTCGTCGATCGACGTCGTACCGTCGGCGGCCAGCTTCGCGCCCCAACGCCGCGCCAGTTCGGCGACAAACGGCGAGTTCATCATCGCCAGCGCCTGAGCCGGCAAATTCGTCACGTCGCGTTGGCCCCGCGTCGTCGCCGGCGGAGGTTTGTCGAATACCTCCAAGAACGGGTGCGGGGCATTGCGAGGCTGGGCCAGGTAAACGCTACGGCGGCCGTCGTCGAGTGGGGCGCTTCGCACGCCGGGCCCGCCCATTGCCGGGTTCAACTCGCCGGTGATCGCCAAGAGCGAATCGCGGATCGCCTCGGCTTCCAGTCGCCGCACCGGCGCCCGCGCCAGCCATTGGTTCGACGGATCGAGTCTCGCCGCTGACTCTGTTGCCTCGCTGCTCAACTGAAACGTGCGCGACGTCACCATGAGCCGAATCATGCGCTTGATCGACCAGCCTTCGTCAACGAATCGCGACGCGAGATTGTCGAGCAATTCCGGGTGCGTCGGCGTCTGCCCAAGGTGGCCGAAGTTATCGGTCGTGGCGACGATGCCCCGTCCGAAGAGCCAGTGCCACAGTCGATTGACCATGACCCGCGCCGTCAACGGGTTGTCGGGCCGCGCGATCGTTTCGGCCAGTTGCAATCGGCCGGTGTCGGAGCCGCGAAACACCGGCCCGCCGAGCGCCGCAAGGTAGCCACGTGGTATCACCGCGCCGGGCTGCAGATGGTTACCGCGATTGAACAGCGGGGCATCGATGCCAGTCGATTCGAGCACGCCCGGAGCCCTGCGAGGCACGGGCACCTTCGCTTCGATCCGGCGATACTCGGCCACAAACGGGGCAACCTCGGGCAGCGTCGCCAATGAGTTCGGCATTAACCCGCGACGGATGAAGGAATCGAGCAGTGTCGCCTGAATCTCGGTCATTCCGCCGTCACGCCATGCCGTCACGGCGATCCGCAATGCCTCGGCATGGCGAAGCGCCAGTTCTTCCGGCGTTGATGGAGTTCGGCCGTCGAGGATCGCCACGACCGGTACGACTTCTTCACGAGGCACCTCCTTGCCGTCGCCAGCGACAATCTGAACGGCGCCAAAATATGACCGGCCATCGTCACGAACGGGCCGACCCCCGCCGGCGGCTCGTTGCGGTCGCGTTAGGTCGTCGTAGGTCGCGAATTCGATGTATCCCTCCGACCCTTTGCGGTAGGCGGTGTCTAGGCGCACCCAAGCCATTGCGTCGCGAGCCGGCCGGTGCTGCGGATAGGTTTCGTTCGCCCCAAGCGGGTAGTTGTCCACGATGACGCGCACCCCGCCGCCGAGGTCGCCCAGAAGCCGCACGCTCAGACCGCCCGACGGCAACCGGAAACGCGGCGAGGTCAGAATGCCGTTCTGTTTCGCGGAGAGTCGATGCGTGTACACGCCTGCCGGATAGATGCCGTTGATGATGCGCTCGCCATCCCAATCGATGAAAAACTCGCCCGGCGCCGATGGCCGTTCCGGCAACCCGGCACCGTGGCGGGACCAGGCGCCATAATCGTCGCCGGTCAGGTTCCAGAGCGAACGGAAATGGGCGCGATTGAATCGTTGCCGCTCTTCGACTTCGTGCCGGCGCTCGACGGCCATCTTCAGCCATCTCTCCGCCATGTCGGCCCCTCGTCGATGGCGCAACGCAACCCACGCATGCAACGGGTGCCCGGTGTCGCTGGCGGCATCGGTCATGGCTCGTCGCCACGGGTCGCTGTCGCCGGTCGTGCGGGCCTTTTCTCGCAGCAGCTGCAAATCTCGCAACAGGGCGGCTCGTTCGTCGCGTTGCGCCGGCGTGAGGGCGAGATTCAACTCGGCCTCCGTGACATCACCGGGACCGGCGCGGTAGATCGCTTCGATTTCCTTAGACGTCAACGCCCGATCGTAGAGGCGAGCTTCATCAATCTCGGCCGTCAGCCACGGGCGCCCGCCGCCGGTGTGTCGCATGCCAAACAGGACATGGCTTTCGCCGGCCTTGAATGTGACCGCCTCTTCGGCCGACTTGTAGGAAAGCCCGTAGAGTGAGCCGTTGCGATAGATCGTGATCGTGCCGTCTTCGTGGTAGCTGATCGCCATGTGAACCCACTCGTCGGGCCGTGTGGACTCTTTTGGCGCGTCAAGGTCGCGCGTGCGTCGAAAGCCATCGCTGCCGGCCATCCATTGGCGTTGCCGGCGCTCGGCAAAGACGATGGCGTCGAAAACCGCGCCGCCGTCGGTTTCCAGAGTCAGCGCCGACCCGCCGCCTTGATCGAGCGTCGGCAACATGACCCAGGCCATCAGCGTCTTCGCCTTTACCGTTCGGGCCAGCGGCGCCGTGCGGGCGAAAGCGCCGGGGCCGGGCAGGATCAGGCGCCCGTTGCGGATCGTCGCTGAGCCATGCAGCTCGCCGTGCATGGTGCCAATGCCGTCGCGGGCGTCGCCGTCGAACCGCCACGCCGTCATGGCCGCCGGCACGGCGCCGCTCGCCGGCAACCCGCGACCGCGCCGCACACGATCCCGAGCAGGTTGCTCAAGGTTATTCAAACGTTCCTCCAACCGACGCACCTGTTGGCGAATCGCCTCGGCTTGGTCCGCCGGCGGTTTCAGCAACCGGCCCGGCAGGGCGTCGGCGTGACGCAACCAGGCATCGGCGAGCCGTTCCTGAATCCGGCGTTTAAGCGAGGTTAGTTCAGCGTCATGGAGATGAAGCATCTCCGGCGTATCAATCGTCACTTGCCCCGGCCGGCTGGCGGCGAAGATGCCATAGAGAGCCGTGTAATCTCGCTGGCTGATGGCGTCGAACTTATGGTCGTGGCAACGGGCGCACGACACCGTCAACGCTTGAAACGTCTTCGTTATGACCTCGATTTGATTATCGACGGTCTTGACCATCTCATCGAGCGAATCGACCGGCTGAAAGCCGTGCTCGACCATGCGCAGATGGCCCAGACCGAGAATCGACTCGTTGATGCCGTTGGCCTCATCGCGACGAGGTTTCCGCAGAAGGTCGCCGGCAATCTGTTCGCGGATGAGTTGATCGTAGGGCACGTCAGCGTTGAAGGCGCGAATCAGATAATCGCGAAAGCGCCAGGCGTGCGGCAATGGCGGATCGCCTTCGCTGCCATGCGACTCGGCATAACGGATGACATCCATCCAATGGCTCGCCCATCGCTCGCCGAATCGCGGCGATTTGAGCAGCCGATCGACGACGCATTCATAGGCATCGGGCGACCGGTCGGCGAGAAACGCCTCGATCTCCGCGGGTGTCGGCGGCAGGCCGGTGAGGGCAAGGGTCACACGCCGGAGCAACGTCGCCCGGTCGGCGATGGGGCTTGCCTCGATGCCTCGTGCCCGATGCTGAGCGTGAATGAGTCGGTCGATCGGGTTACCGGCCCATGCCGCGTCAGGTTCCGTCGGCAGCGCCGGTCGCCGCATCGGTTGCAGGCTCCACCACTGGCGCCGCTCGCGGAAAAGGGCATCCCATTCCGGCTCGGCCGCCATCGCCGACGTGAAGGCCAAAGCAAGGATCAGAATCGAGGTACGACGCATACGACCTCGGCAGGAAGCGGGGCGGGACCAACCCAGGTAGTTTATGGGATTCAGCATGCCGCGCCAGCCGATGACATCGGGCGGCGCTATTGTTGATTGACGACGGGTTTTCGAAGATCGCGAATGGTCGCGGCCAGACACCGCCGGCGCCGGCGACGCCTCCACCAATGGTTCAACGGTTGCTTCGGACATGCTCCATGCAGCGGCATCGAGCGTCCGGCTATATTACAACCAGTTCCCCAACTACGGCGAAGTAGGTTAGATGGCGACAGCAAAGCCTAGGGATTTGAGCACCCTTTACGAGCAAGACGAGACCGCATGGCTCGAAATCATGGCCGCGCTCGCCGCTGATAGACGCTTCTCGCAAATGGATTTCCCACACCTGAGCGAGTATCTGACGGACATGGCCAAACGAGACCGTCGAGAGGTATTCAGCCGATTGGTGGCGCTGCTGGCTCAATTGCTGAAATGGGAGCATCAGCCGGATCGGCGTTCCGGATCGTGGCAGGCGACAATCCTTGAGCAGCAACGTGAACTGCGTCAACTCGTGGAGAGCTGGACGCTTCGCAATCATGCCGTGGCGGTGCTGAGCGACGCGTTCGACGAGGCCCGCAAACAGGCCGCGGCAGAATCGGGATTAGGGCGCAACGCATTCCCCGATTTCTGTCCGTGGAATCTGGAGCAAGCCCTCACCGATCGCGGCGAC
>CAZESP010000062.1:11193-28254 GCA_964515185.1 uncultured Alcaligenaceae bacterium | reverse complement strand
AAGAATACCCATTCTTTGTTTCTATTTTTCTTGGCGCCTTGGCGCCTTGGCGGTTAGTTCATTCTCCATTTCACGCACATCACCGTCGTCAATGTCACCTTTTGTTCGAGCTTGGCCTGCACGGTTTCGATGAGCCGATCACGGCGCTGTTCAATCTCGTCTTGGGCGGCGAAGAGGGCTTTGCGTTTGGCGTTGCGGCGCGATTCGAGTTCCTTGATGAGGCGTTGGGCAGCGATCTTGGCGTCGAGGATGGCGGCAGCCGTGGCGGCGCGGCGGGCCTCCTTGATTTGGCGGTCCACGTCTTTGATCTCGCGTTCGAGTCCGAGTTTGAGGTCGTCGGCCCAGGCGTCGAGTTTCGCGGTCTCCTCGTCGAAGAGCCGGCCGTTGCGTTGATCGATGCGCGCGCGTTCGGCGGCTTGCAGGCGATCAATCTCGGCATCGAGTCGGGCATCCGGCGTGAACTCCGGACACGGCAACATCTCATCGGCGCTCAGGGCAAAGAACCGAACGGCGACGTCGGGGGGTATCAGTCGCCCGTCCTCGGCGATGGCGGCGGTCAAGAGAATGTCCTCAGCTTGATCCATCGATTCGATGGCGAGCTTAGCAACCCGGAGTTGGCCGGAGCAACCTCGGTAGGGTTCCAGCGCGCCGACGCGCGGTTTGGAGTTCGCCCAATCGAATTGAATCTCCGCCGGCGGCAACGGCCGGTCGATCGCTTGTTGGAGCAGGCGCTGGGCCAAGGGATGACCGAGCCGATACAGGTGGGCCTCGCCGGAGCGGCGCGGCAACTCGTAGCGGCCGGTGGGGACGTCCAGGTCCGGGAACGGGTTGGCGGTAAGGGTGAACGACTCCTCGTTGTCGGCGAAATGAGCGTTCGGGCCGAGTTCGTGGCGGCTGAGGCGCATCAGCATCTTCTCGTAGCGGTTTTGGAATCCCTGGCTCTCCGACTTGGCGATCTTGAGTTTCTCGTGAACCTCCTCGTCAAAATTCTCCAGAAGCTTGCGCCGGGTAGCGGTCATCGTTTCGTTAATTTGGGCATCCATCTCTCGCTGCAATTCGGCAAACGATCGAGCAATCTCGTCGGCGGTGCGGCAATTCTGGTAGATGGCAGCAATCCGCTTCTCAAAATCAACACCGGATTCGATTGCACCCAGTACCTCGTCGGAAGCGCCAAAGACACCCTCGAATAGCTTGAATTTCTCGTTGAGCAACTCGAAAACCCGCCGATCGGCCTCGTTGTTGCGATTGATGAAGTTGACCACGACGACATCGTGTTTCTGACCATACCGATGGCAACGCCCGATGCGCTGCTCGATGCGCTGGGGATTCCAAGGCAGGTCATAATTGACGACGAGGGAGCAGAACTGCAGGTTGATGCCCTCGGCGCCGGCCTCGGTAGCAATCATAATCGTGCCGGATTCGCGGAAGTAATCGACGAGAGCCGAACGCATGTCAGCGGTGCGCGACCCGGTGACGCGATCGGTGCCGGCATGACGTCGTTGCCATTCGGAATAAATGGCCTTGGAGCCTTCGTCGCTGTTGGAGCCGTTGAACAGCACGATGCCGCCGGCATACGGGCTGTCCTGTAAGAGCCGGAGCAAGTAGTCCTGAGTGCGTCGCGATTCGGTGAAGATGATGGCCTTCTTGTCCGCGCCCAATCGATCGGCCTCGGCGAAGGCTTTGTCCAGGGCAAGCAACAGGGCGCGGCCCTTGGTGTTGTGTTCGATGGACAGAGCCAACTTGCGGAACTCTTCGAGATCGTGAATCTCCTTCTGCAAGGCCGCACGATCGGCATCGGTCAACGGCGGATCGTCGGCATCTTCGTCCCCCCATTCCTCGGCGGTTTCATCCAGGGCCTCGTAATCGTCATCCAACCGCCAAGGCTCCAAGGCGCCAAGTTGACCCGGTTCGTCCTCGGTTTTTTTGTCCCTTGGCGTCTTGGCGTCTTGGCGGTTCAGTTGTCGTTTCAGTCGCGCCAACATGTTCCCCAGAGCACTGGCGATGGCGAAGGTGCTGGAGGCGAGCAATTTGCGCAGGACCATCGTCATGAGGCTGCGCTGGCTGGCGGGCAAGCCCCAGAGATTGTCACGTTGCAGGTAGTCGGACACTGCATTGTAAAGCCGGTCTTCGCTCTGATCGGGCGTAAATTCCTCGACCAGCGCGTGCCGTTGTGTGAACGGGACATATTCCATGACTTGCCGGCGCAGAGTCCTGCGACAGATCGGGGCCAACCGCGTCTTAAGCAGTGAATAGACCTGGTCGTCGTCGAGGCTGGAAAACTGCTCGCGAAAACTCGACAGGTCGCCAAAGGTGTGGTCATCGATGAAACTGATCAGACCGAATAGTTCCAACAGCGTGTTTTGAAGAGGCGTTGCGGTCAAAAGGAGCTTGGGCGTATTCACCAACGCGTTCTTGAGAACATTGGCGATGACATTGGACGGCTTATAGACATTTCGCAAGCGATGGGCTTCGTCGATCACAACCAGGTCCCATTTCGCGCCGTGGACATCGGCCGCCTTTGAGCGTGCGAACTGGTACGAACAGATGACGATTGCGTCGGGATTGGAGACAAACGGCTGAAACGAGCCGCGACGAATGGCGTCGTTGTACGATTTCGCTTCGAGGATCCGGCAGGGTAGGAAGAATTTCTCGGTCAGTTCCTGATACCATTGCTTTCGCAGATTCGCTGGCGTAATAACGAGCAGTCGCCGACGCCGTTCGGCCCATTTCTGCGAAAGAACCAATCCGGCCTCAATCGTTTTGCCCAGCCCGACTTCATCGGCCAACATCGCTCCGCGCGACAGCGGCGACCTAAATGCAAATAGGGCCGCTTCGACCTGATGCGGATTCAAGTCAACCTGCGCATCGACGAGCGCGCCGGCGAGTTTCTCGCGAGTATCCGAGGCACATCGTTTGCTGAGTTCGTGGGCGAAATATGCACTATGCAAGTCGGTGAGCGTCATGGGCGCTGGTCTCCGAGTTTGAGAGCATATTAACCGCCAAGGCGCCAGGACGCCAAGAAGACCTTATTGAAAATGGTTTTCTTGGCGTCCTCGCGCCTTGGCGGTTCCATCATTACTTCTTGAACCGCTCCGCAATGAGGGTTTCCGTCTCCTTCAAGAGTTGCCTTTGGCTCCAGTTCAGCGGCTTGACCCGTGACAGGCGTTCGTGGCCGGCTCGCAGACGGGCCTCGGCTTCGGCAAGCTTCTCTTGCCCCGCCAAGGCCATGCCCAGGACGCACTCCGCTTCCGCGATGTGATGTGCGGGCGCGGATCGGTTTTGCACAAGCTCTCGCGTCCACGATTCCGCTTCAGTGAACTTTTTCTGCCGCACAAGACATCGGGCGAATTGAACCGGTGACTCCCACCGCGAACGCGTGTGTGCCGGCACGCTCCGTTGGACGATCTCGACGCTATCCCGGAATAATGCCTCCGCTTCGCTGGTACGCCCCAGGTCATTGACGACCATCGCCAGATTGCATCGGCTCAAATGCACGTCAATGTGCGCCTCGGGAAGCTTGGCGAGTCGAGTGTCAAACACAGATTTGAGCAACGATTCCGCCTCGGGAAGCTTTCCCAGATCGCGAAACAACATGGCGAGGTTGTTCATACTCGCCAGCGACCGAGGATGATCGGGGCTGTGCTGAAGTCGCTGGGTGCGAACCACCTTGTCCAAAAGCGGCAACGCCTCGGCGAATTTCCCCTGTTGCTGGTAGGCCAATGCCAGGTTGTTCATGAGGGCGATCGTCAGACTCTGCGTGGGTCCAAGGTTCGCTTGACTGGTAGCAATCGTCTCTTGAAAGAGCGGGATCGCCCGACTCAATTGGCCGGCATCGCGATAGGCATCCGCCAGATTGGCGGCGCAAAGCAGCGTATGAGGGCTAACGGCCGATAGCTCTCGAAACTTCGGCAGGATCGCTTCAAACCGTTGGATGGCATCCGGCAGCCGGCCCGATTTGTGAAGCGCCAGAGCGAGGTTGTGGGAGCCAATGAGACGATCAAGGTCGCCGCCGCCTACGTCTTGCCGCCGTGCCTGCAAGTCTTCGAGCAACGGAACGGCGTCAGCGGGCCGGCCGTGGTCCAGCAAGGCCAGCGCCAACTGATTGCGGCACGACCAGGCTTCCGAATCGTATTGCGATGTCATGCGATCGAAGATGTCACGGGCCAAAACCAACTGCTCGATCGCGCGAGCCGGTTCCCCGATGAGCCGATAGGTTCGCCCGATACCGGCTCGCAATTTTGCCTCGGCTCGAGGTCGGTCGCGGAAGCGTTCTGCAATTCGTGGCGTGGCTTCGTCCAGGGCCTGACGCAAGGTGACGTTCTCGCCCAACCCGCCGAGAACGTCGGGCGGTTGGGCCATCGCGAGCACGTCGTTGATGAGGAAGTCGCCGAAGACTCGGGCGTCGGCTTCGGCATCGCGTGCGGCCAATCGTTGTTTCTGCTCGTCGCGCCTGGCCTCTTCGGCTTCAGCGGCGCGCTTCATCGCAGCGGTTTCCGCACGTTCCGCACGGCTGACCTGGGCGGACAGCTTCGCGTTGAAGACGATACTGCCGGTCGTGAGCGTGAGTGTCGCCAAGACGCTGACAACGACCAAGGCAGCCGCGGCCGGCCGGCGTTTCGCCCACTTGCGAAGGCGCTCGAAACTACGAACCGGCCGGGCGAGAATCGGTTCGCCCGCCAGGTATCGGCGCAGATCTTCTTGAAGCTCGGCCGCCGTTCGGTAACGCTTTGCCGGGTCTTTTTGCAGGCAATGGTGGCAGATCGTCTCCAAGTCGCGAGGCGTCTGCGGTTGGAGCTGACGAATCGCAACGGGCTCTTGTTCGCGAACCTGAAACAGGGTCTCGGTCGGGGTCGCGGCCTTGAACGGCGGGCGCCCGGTGAGCAGTTCGTATAGAATCGCGCCCAGTGCGTAAACATCAGCCGAAGGCCCCACCGTGTGACTGGCACCGCCGGCCTGTTCGGGGGCCATGTAGCTGGGCGTCCCGACGATGGCGCCGGCTGCGGTGATGTCGTCGCGATCGAGTTGTTTCGCCAATCCGAAGTCGGCGATCTTGAGCGTCGCCGACGTCAGTCCGCCAGGCATCTCGGCGGGCATCGCTTCCGCGAGCAACACGTTGCCAGGTTTTAGGTCACGATGGATGATGCCCCGTTCATGAGCCGCGTGGACGGCTCCGGCGAGGACATGGACGACGAAAGCGGCTTCCGATGCGGGCAGCGGCGTGCCGTCAAGCCGGCGTGTCATCGCGCCGCCGGCACAATACTCCAAAGCGATAAACGGTAACCCGTCGTGCGCTCCGCAATCGAAGACTTGGACGATGTGCGGATGTTGGAGCTTGGCGACCGCTTCGGCCTCGGCCAGGAAACGGACCAAGTCCATGTCGGAGGCGTGACCACCTCCGAGGATCATCTTGAGGGCCACGACGCGATTCAGTCTCTCGTGCCTCGCACGATAAACGACGCCCATTCCTCCACGACCGAGCACGCCGAGGATCTCGTAGCCCGGGATGACCGGACGGCGGCTCGCGTCGGCAGCGTCTCGGGCCGGTTCGGTAGTTTTTCCGGGCGGCCGCGGCGGCGGTGGATTCAGAGCCGGCGCGGCCGTGGGGCTTCCCAATTCGCGATGCAATTCGATGAGTCGGCGCAGGGCCGCACCGTGGGCCGGAAATCGAGCCGTGAACTCGTCAACCTTGGGTGATTCCCCCAACTCCTCCCGAAGCAGGAATTCCGCGAAGATCAGATCGACCACGATCTCGGGATCCGAAGCAAACGCGGGATTCTGCCGGAGCAGATCTTCAACACGGCAGCGGTCGCCGGTCAACCAGCGGCGGCGAAAATCGGCGCGGGCCAGCGTGGTCAACTGGGATAATGACACAGCCGTGTCATCAACGCTGGAAAAAGGCTCTGACGCAGGGTCGGTCATGGCGGAAACCGCAAGCGGATGGCACTGCCCTGACTCTCAGCCATTAGTTAACTGGATGCCAGAATGTGCATGATATCGCCATCCTGGACAATATAGGTCTTTCCTTCGAGCCGATAAACGCCGTGAGCCTTGGCCTCTTTCATCGAGCCGACCTTGAGGAAATCGTTGTAGGAAACAACCTCGGCCCGCACAAACCTCTTGGCCAGATCAGTGTGAATCTGCGACGCCCCTTCGACGGCGTCGGCGCCTTTCATCAACGGCCAGGCGCGGCACTCGTCATCGCCGACGGTAAAAAACACGATTCGCCCCATGACCGAAAAAATTGTCTTGAGCACGTCGGCCCGTTGCGATCCGGTCATTCCGAGGTCGGCCATGAAGGCCGCCCGGTCACCGTCGGAAAGCTCCTGCAACTCCAGCTCCAGCTTGGGCTGGGCAGCCAACGCCGTCGGCGCCAAAGCGAGAAGGTCTTCCGGCAATGGGATGTTACCGCCGGAATCACCGCGGTTCACCAAGACAAGCTCCGGCTTGAGCGTCAGGAGTTGGAAACTTCGGACGAGTTTTTCCTCGTCTTCGGTGAGGCCCAAGGCCGCGGCCGTCAGACCGGTCTCGAAGGCCTCGGCGAGGCGTTTCAGAAGTGCCAATTCGGCTTCTTCGAGTTCGCGTTCCTTGGCGGGTCGCGGTTTCTTCAGTTGCGCCTCCAGCCGCCCGATACGGTTGGTGACAATCTCCAGATCGGCAAACAGTAACTCCTCGCGGAATCGGGCCAGCGTCGCCGCCAATGGGGACGAGCCTGTGAAATCATCGAGAACGACTACCAAGCCTGCCGCCTCGCGAAGAATCGCGAGTCGCCTCGGATTGTCTTTGCGCTCGTCGGTAAGCAAGCCAGGCGTGTCGAGGAACGCGACCTTGGCGTAGACCGGATGATCCTTCTTGGGCTTGAACATGCCGAACAGCCGGTCGAGCCTCTCGTCGGGAATATCGACCATCGCGGTTTGGCCTTGCTGTATCCGCGACGGGTCGGGGGCTTCGCCGGTGAGCCATTGGAATACGGTGCTTTTGCCCGAACTGGAATATCCGACGAGGCCGATTTTCATGGTTTGTGGATCAAGGTAATGGTCGCGGGGTCTCCTTTAGGTAGTGTACCGAATAGGCATCTGGATGGCTTGCGAGGCGCGCCCACCTTGACAGGAGAGCCATATTCCTTTCAGATGAAATAGGCGAACCGTCGATCGCACCCGAGCGTAGGAATAAATAACAATCGTGCGGCCCTTGTCCCCGTTGACTGATTGCACCGACGAAGAACTGTTCGCGCGATTCTGCGCCGGCGAGCAGGATTTGTTTGGGACGCTGATCCGGCGATACGAACGCGAGCTTTACGGATACCTGCGGCGTTATTTGGATGACGAACACCTTGCAGACGATGTGTTTCAGAACACGTTTTTGCAAGTGTTTCTCAAGCGCGATCAATATGAAACGGGTCGCCCCGTGAGGCCTTGGCTGTACGCGATTGCCACCAACCAGGCCATCGACGCGATGCGGCGTGCGGGTCGGCATCCGGCTGCCAGCTTGGACCAGACCATGAGCGATACCGGCGATGGTGAGGTTCGGTCGCTGCTCGAATTGTTGGAATCGCCCGAAGCCGGCCCCAACGACTTGGCCATCGCTGGCGAGCAACGCGACCTCGTTCGGGCCGCCGTTCGACAGTTGCCGGACTTCCTGCGACAAGTGCTGATACTGACCTATTACCAAGGTCTGAAATACCGTGAGGTTGCCGATATTTTGGGCATCCCTGTTGGGACGGTGAAATCGCGACTTCATGCGGCTCTGCTGAAACTCCATGAAGCCTATGCCGCCCCGCCAACGACGGGGGAGACTCGATAATGCGCGATGACTTGATTGACTATTTTCTCAAGCTCGATGACGCGGTGGCAGCTCCCACCAGTGATGGGGATCGGTCGGCTTTGGAACGTGTTCGCCTGTTTCTCACTCCCCTGGAAGCCGATCGCGATCCGATTCAGCCGCCGCCCATGTTGTCAGCTCGTACCTTGGGGTTTGTCGCGGAGCATCTCTGCCTCCAGGGCCAGCGCCATGTGATCGATCCGCCGCAAACTAGTTCGCGGCCGATTACGCCGACGACGATCTTGCCGTCGGATCGCGCGATTGATCCGCCTTCGTCTCGATGGCGTTGGCCGAATGTCGTCGTTGCCGTCGCCATTGGCGTGGTTTCGTTCGCTCTCGTTACCTCGCTCTTGCCTCGAATCCGCAACTCGCGAGACGTGACACTTTGCACGAATCAGATGCGACTTCTGTATCAGGCATTCGCGAACTACTGCGATCAACACGATGGATCGTTCCCGATGATCGATGAGCGGCCACCGCACAATCAGGCACGGGCCTTTTCCGTGATCCTGAACGAACAAGGCTTGCTGCCCTCGAGTGTCCGCGCGAGCTGCCCCGCATCTGATCCCGGTCAGGGTGGCTATGCCTATGTTCTGGGCTATCGCGGCGGTGACGGGAGACTCTTTGGATTGCGGCGCAGTCCCGATGAAGCCCAAAACGATTTGATGCCGCTGATGGCCGATCGACCCTCGCGAGTCGCTGGGCCGGATCACTACTCAGGGCAAAACGTGCTGTTTACGGGCGGATTTGTTCGATTCTGCACCCATCCTCGAGTCGGCGTAAGCGGCGACGACATTTACTTGAATCAGGCGGGACGAGTGGCAGCCGGTTTGCATCAATGGGATACGGCCATGGGCGTCGGCGCGGATCAACCGTGACGCCGCGATTCAGCAGCGAAGCCCGCGGAGGAGCGGACTCGGCTCCCCCACGGGCTTCACATTCGGCTGGCTACTTCAACGACTTCACGCGAATGTTCTTGAAATGAAACTCCGACCCTTCGGACTGGAAGCCAACCGCACCTTTGGTTAGGGCGGTCTTGCCCGTGGCAACCGTAACGCCGTTGATTTTCACGGTGACGTTGCCCTCTGCGTCACATGTAACTTCGGTCGTATTCCATTCGCCCTGAGGCTTGACGGCTTTCTTGTGTGCCGCGTCGTCAAAGGTCGGCGTGCCGATCGGCTTGACTCCGCCCGGGAAAAACAGCTTGCCGTGGTCCTTCAATCGACCCTGAGGCTCGACGGATTTCGGCCAAATGGCATGCGGTTCCTGAATGTGGACCAGCAAGCCAGTGTTCATGGTCGTCTTGGGCGGCTGTTTGACCGGGAACATCCAGTCATACCGAATCACGTAATTGCTGAAGGACTCGGCCGAATAGATGTAGCCATTGGGAAATCCATGGCATTGAATCTCGCCGTCCTTGCCAATGGTCCAGGTCTTGGTTGCGTCGGCATCTTTGGCCTTGGGATCAAGGAAGATCTTCCAGCCATCAAGGTTCTTGCCATTGAAAATAGGCTTGAATCCCTCGTCGTCGGCAGCCTTGGCGATCAGGCATAAGCTCAGAAACATCAAGCTTGCGAGTGTGACTCGACTCCAGGACGTGACAGACATCGTAGCGGCTCCTTCAGGGTGGGATAGCGAACGGCACGAGGCGGCCGTGTTGGGCGATTGTAGGGTTGACGCCCCCCCGTTGCAACATTCCCGAAGAATTCTGTGGAACAGATCACCAAACACGGTAACCGGCGCCAAGGGCGGCAACTGGGAAAGATCGTCGCGCGATTATGAATTCGACGATTACGCCGGGGGGCTAAGGCAATTTGTGATGCGTCAAGGCCAAAGTGACCGATGAATGGGATGAGTTCGAGTTCTCGGGTTGTGCGGAGAATGCCGCCATTGGCGGCCTTGCGACCGCACGTTGGGATACGAGGGAAAGGACGACACCCCATGCGCAAGGCCTTGCTCGGATCAGTGGCCGGCTGGTTGGCCGGTACTGCGTGCGCGATCGCTCAGACCAATGGCTATCCTCGGATGCCGGTCGATCAAAGAATGCTCCCCGTCGGTGTTCAAACCCCGATGGGAACACCGGCGCCAATGGCACCCGGAACGGGTGCGGGAAAAGCCGGGCCGATGATGCCGGGCGCCCCCATGGCCCCCGGAACTGGCGGAGTCATGATGCCTCCTCCCCAAGGCGGAGCCATGATGCCTCCTCCCCAAGGCGGAGCCATGATGCCTCCTCCCCAAGGCGGAGCCATGATACCCGGCGGCAACCCGGCACCCGGCGGCGCTCCGGCGTTGATGCCCTATTCTGCTTATGGAGCCAATCACTTCGATCATTCCGCCTTCGGTATCAAGGGCTGTGGCCCGATGGGATGCGGCGATGGCCGTGCCCCGAATTACGGCGGGCTGTTCCGGCGAATGAATGGCGCCGGTGGATGCGACGACGGCTGCGGCAACTGTGGCGATTGCGGGTCGCGATGCCCCGATGGCCCATGCCCGCCCTACGGCACAATCTGGGTGAGTGCTGAGTATTTGCTCTATTGGGCCACCGGTTACTCGGTTCCGCCACTGGTAACCTCGGCCCCCGACGGCACGGCTCGAAACGTCGCCGGCACACTGGCTAATCCGAACACCACGATCCTCTTTGGCAATCGCGCTATCGGCACCGATACGCGATCGGGATTCCGCGTCCGCACCGGGTTCTGGCTCGATGAGTGCCAGACCATCGGCATCGATGGTAGCTTCGCGTTCCTTGGTGGATACGAAACCAACTACTTCGCCGACTGTGCGACCGCAGGCCAGCTCTTCCGGCCGTTCTTCAATGCTCGGCCCGACGTGAATCGGCAGGACGTCGAGTTGGTTTGCTTCCCGAATGTTCTCACCGGCAGCGTCAACGTCAACGCGACCGGGAACTTCTATACGGCCGACGCCAACGTCCGAATCAACCTTTGCTGCGACTGCTGGTATCGCACCGACCTCCTGATCGGCTACCGATTCGTCAGCACGAATGAACGGCTTGTCATCACGGAAGACCTGACGGACATCGACCCGAACAATCAGGTGCCGGACAATACACGAATCATCGTTCAGGACAGCTTCCGAACGACGAATCGTTTCCACGGAGCCCAGATTGGTGTCACGGGCGAGATTCGTCGCGGCATCGGCTTCCTCGACTATCGCGCGCTGGTGGGCCTTGGGCCAAACTCGCGAACCGTGCAGATCGACGGCAGCACGTCAGCGACGCCGCCGGGCGGCGCCACCGCCACCAACGTTGGCGGGTTGCTTGCCCAACGCACGAACATCGGGACCTACGACTCGACGGTTTTCTCGGTCATCCCCGAGCTGAACCTGAACGCCGGCGTGATGCTGGGCGACCATGTTCGGGCATGGGTCGGCTACGGGTTCCTGTATTGGAGCAACATGGTTCGCCCCGGCCCGCAGATTGACACGACCGTCAACTCCACGCAGATTCCGCCGGGCGTATTGGTCGGCCCGGCCCGCCCACGGTTCCGAGTCGCCGAATCTGACATGTGGATTCACGGCCTGAATTTCGGTCTGCAAGTGCGCTACTAAACCGCGCTTTTGACCACTCGAACTTCGTGAACCGCCCCGGGGTCGTCACCCGCGGGCGGTTTGCGTTTTTTCAACACCTCACCAGGCAAGTCACCCAACTCGGGTGGCCGTCACCTTGCCTAGCGCGGTTTAATAGAGGCATGAGGCTGTTCCCGATTGGGACGTCGAACCAGCCCTCACCGAGGCGGTGTCATGCTCTCTCTTGAAGGTCATCGAAGCACGGTTCACGCGCTGGCGTTCGCACCGGACGGCCGACGATTACTCAGCGCTGGGGCCGATGGCACGGTTCGCATTTGGGACGTCGGCGAGGGGCAGGAGGCAAACGCCCTCACGGGCCACGCGGGGGCGGTTCGATCGATTGCCATCGACGACGATGGGTGGATTGCCTCCGGTGGGGACGACGGCAAGCCGCGATTGTGGGATCTCAACAGCGCCAAGGTCATTGAGGTACTCCCCAAACTCCTCGGACCGATCACGAGCGTCGCTTGGTCGTCACGTCGCGGGGCCCAAAAACTGCTTTTTGTCGCCGCCGGCGAACGCCTCAAGACGGATCGGCCCGGAGAGATCAAGCTTTGGCGATTTGGCCGCACCGCCGGTGCCAGCAGCCTTCGCCTTGAGCCGCAAGGAGTCTGGAGCCTCGCGGCGGCCGCCGGCCCGATCATCGCTTGGGCCAACGGCAGTCGTAAAGTCGTCGTCTGGCCGCTTTCCAACCCCGAGCCGAAAACCCTGCGGCACCCATCGTCGGCCTTGGCCGTTGCCATTTCACCCGACGGCAAGACACTCGCATCGGGTTGCGAGCGTTCGATCCGCATCTGGGACATTGCCCGAGGACGGGAACGATCGATTATCGAGGGTCACAAGGGTCAGGTGCTAACGTTAGCATTTTCGCCCGATGGTCATACTCTTGTTAGCGGCAGTCGCGACAACACCGTGAGTGTCTGGACGGTCGCCGAGGGGCAACCGCGACTTCGCGTATCGTATCAATGGCCCGTCGGCGCGGTCTTCGCCGTCGCCGTCGCCCCCGATGGGTTGCGAGCGGCTTGCGCGGGCGACGCCGGCCCCATCTGGGTCTGGGACTTGGACTAAGTCGTTGGCCGCGGGCTTCTCGCGGCCTCACGAATCTGGAATTTCAGCAACCGAGCTTGCAACGAGATGTTGATCCTGCAAACCGACTCCCGCGCTCGCATCGATTGTCTGGCGTTTTCGCCGGATGGCCGATGGCTTGCCATCGGAGGCCTTCGCTTAGCGGGTGTTGGCATCTGGGATTTGGCCGAGGGCATTGAGATTCGACGCTATCATGGCCATCGCGCTCCGGTGAAGGCCGTCGCGTTCGCCCCCGATGGCAACCTGGCTTCCGCGGATCTGACCGGCGTGGTGAAGGTCTGGGATCCACAAACCGGCCAAGACTTGTTTGCATTTACGACCTGGAGCTACGGCGGGAGCGCTCTGGCGTTTTCACCGGACGGCCGATTGCTTGTCGCGGGTGGTCTATCGTGGTTGGGTCTGGATGCCGAGATTCGGCGATGGGAAATCGGTACGAGGCGCGAGCTGTCGCCTCTGAGAGGGCATCGCGACTTGATCACGTCGATCGCGTTCACGCCCGACGGCAAGATCCTGGCCACGGGCAGCCGCGACCACACCATTCGCCTTTGGGATGCCGTCAGCGGGGCTGAGCGTGGCGGTTTCGGCACTCGATTGCTGGAATGGATAAGGCAGCTGGGTCTGACGGCCCCCGCTCGATCCGACGAACTGAGCGGCATCAGTCACCGCACGGCAATTCGTCATCTGGCCGTGTCACCCGACGGGCGTACCATCGCGGCGGCGACCGGTTGGAGCGCAACCTTGTGGGACCCGGCCGCCAGCAAACCGTTGGCGATCCTGAAAGGACACACCAAACTCCTCGGTACGGTGGCGTTCACTCCAGATGGTCGTGGACTCGCGACGGCCAGCCTCGATGGCACCGTCAAATTCTGGGACGTTTCGCCGGTCACTTGCCGGCCGATCGTCGCAAACGGCCGCGCCGCCAAGTATCATGTCTGCGAGCGAACCACCTTTGATTGGGAACTGGGACGGGCGAATACCGTCGCGTTTGCACCGGACGGATTGCGGGCCGCGGTCGGGGGAAACGCCGGCCAGGTGGTGGTTTGGGATGTCGATGAAATCTAGCGTCCAGGAGCGTCCCCCATGCGCCGCACCTTTGTCATTCTCACACTCGTCATTCTGTCGGGTTGGGCCGCCGTTTCGTCCCTGTTTGCCGTCGATCAATCCGAATTTGCTTACGTCACCCAATTCGGTCGCCCGATTCAGACGCTGGATGGGTCGACTGAAGCGGGCCTGCACGCCAAATGGCCGTGGCCGATCCAGTCCGTGCAGCGGCTCGATCGCCGGTTGCAGATGTTCGACCTGCCTCCCGCGGAGCTGCCGACCTTTGACCCAAACGGTCAAACGATCGACAAAATGTTGACGGTGGACGCCTATGTATGTTGGCAGATTAGCGATGCCGAGGGGGCCGATCGGTTCATTCGCACCGTTGGCAGCGCGGAGCGCGCCCGCGCCATTCTTGGACCTCGAATTGGAAGCCGGATTGGAGCCGTGATCAGTCGCTTACCGTTGGATGAGCTGATTCACGTCGCCGAGTCAAAGACCGAAGCCGAGCGACTGGCACTCCTTGAAGCTCGCGCCGACAAGTTGCGTCAACTCCTCATGGGCGACGGCGCCGATGGCGTGATCGCCCAAGCCCGAGCCGAGTATGGCATCACGATTGTTGATGTGCGCCTGCGACGATTCAATTATCCTGAGAGCGTGCGACCCGCGATCTTCGAACGCATCCGCAGCGAGCGCCGTCGCAAGGCCGCCGAATACGAGAGTGACGGCGAGAAGAAGGCCCGTGACATTCGCAGCGCCGCGGATCGCGACGCCGAAATCACCAAGGCGACGGCCCGTGCCAACGCCGAGCGAGTTCGCAAGCAAGCCGACGCCGACGCCGACCGCATCCGCAACGAAGCTCACGCCCAAGATCGGCAATTCTACGAGTTCCTGCAGAAGCTCGATGCCTTCCGGCAGATGCTGGCCCAGACGAGTGACGTGTTGCTTCTTTCGAGCAAGCATCCGCTGTTCCAACTCATGCTGAATCCGCCCGAGAAACAAGATGGCGACTCTCGCCGCCCCAATGAGAAGGTGAAAGCCTCGCCCTGAAGCGATTGGATTCGGACCCACCATGCGTAGACTCCTGACCATCCTTGCGATTGTAGCTCTGTCCTATCTTGCCACCGGCGTCTCTCAGGTGCGACCGGGCGAGCGTGCTGTTGTCCGCCGATTCGGCAAGGTCGTGGCCCAACCCGGACCGGGACTTTGGATCAGTTTGCCGTGGGGCATCGATCGGGTCGATCGAGTGCCGGTTAACTTTGTGCGTCGCGTCACGATTGGATTCCAACCCGAAACCGACAGCGACACGGAAATGCCGAGCGGCCAACTTCTCACCGGCGACCAGAACCTCGTCAATGTTCAGGCGGCCATCGACTACGCCATCGGCGACGGCGACGACGTGGTCCGGTACGTCCTGAATCGGGACCGCGTGGAGGACGTGATTCTGCGCGCCGGTGAAGCCGCGCTCACCGAGTGGGTCGCCGGCCAATCGGTGGACACGGTCCTGTTGACCGGTCCGGTCGCCCTTCGACAATGGCTGCCGCTACGGATCGAGGAGCGGCTCGCCCGCTATGAACTCGGCGTGGAGGTCCGTGTCGCCAGCATCACGTTCATGGCACCACCCGACGAGGTCAAAGCCGCCTTCGACCAGGTGAATATCGCTCAAACCGGAATCAGAACCAAGGAACACGAGGCCAGGCAACATGCCGAAGGACGCCTTCGGGCCACCCAAGCTGAGCAAACCGAACTGGAACGGCAGGCCGACGCATACGCCCAAGGCAAATCAGCCTTGGCGAAAGCCGAAGCGGAGGTATTCCTGACCCGTCTCGCTCAACTTCAGCGGCTTCGAAAGGACAATCCTGACATTCTGACGGCCATCTGGTGGTCGGAAATGGGCAAGCGACTCGTGCAACTGCGAACCAACGGCCGTATTGACCTGCTCGATGATCACCTCGGGGCGGACGGATTGGACATCACGCAATTCACACGCACCAAGAAGAAAAACCCATGAGTGAACAACTACAAGCCTTGTTAGCGGGTTTCGATCCGCACCTGCCGCTCGATCGGGCGCGCACGATCCCGGCCTCATGGTATGCCGACTCGCATATGTTCGATGCCGAGCGCCGAACCATCTTTGGTCAGAATTGGATTGTCGTGGGCCGCACCGATCAGGTGGCGAAATCGGGCCACTACTTGACGCTGAATGTCGCAGGCGAGCCGATTTTGGTCATTCGCGGCGACGATGGCGTATTGCGAGCGTTTATCAATGTCTGCCGTCACCGGGCGGCGCCGCTACTCTCGGAACCGTGCGGCCATGCCGCGAAGCTGCGATGCCGCTATCATGGTTGGACTTATGACCTCGCGGGCCAACTGCGCGGAACGCCCGATTTCGACGGCGTGCAGGACTTCTGCCGCGAGGACAACGGACTCGTTGAACTGGCTGTCGCAACTTGGGGTCCATTGGTTGCCGTTTGCTTGGAACCGCCGACCGGGACATTTTTGCAACACCTTTCGCCGCTGCCTGCTCGCACAACCGAAGCAGGCATCGAGGCCCTTAAGTTTGCCGCTCGCCGCGAGTACGATCTCAACTGCAATTGGAAGGTGTTCGTCGATAACTACCTCGATGGCGGCTATCACATCAACACCGTCCACCCCGGCCTCGCCGGCATGATCGACTACTCGCAATACCGCACCGATGTCTTTGACACCACAAGCGTGCAGTCCAGCCCATTAACGTCGCCCGATGGTTCGGTTCGGCCTGGAACGACGGCCCAATACTGGTACGTATATCCGAATCTGATGTTGAATATTTACGGCGGGCTGATGGACACGAACCTCGTGCTACCTTTAAGCCCGACCCGTTGCCGTGTGGTTTTCGACTTCTACTTCGCCGAAACCGGCCCCGCATCGGATTATCAATTCCAACTCAACAGCATGGCGATGGCTCATCAGGTGCAACTTGAGGACATCGGCATTTGCGAGGATGTGCAACGCGGTTTGGGTAGCTGGTCATTCCAAACGGGCCGATTCTCGGTGAAGCGTGAGAACGCCGGGTATCATTTTCATCAGTTATTGGCACGTTCACTACGGGGATAACCATCCGAAAAGCGCCAATAAACCACCGCGGCGCCCCGGCCTCCAATAGCCGGCCCCGTTGAATTTAGAGATGCAACATAGCTCCCCACACAAGGAACAGAGATTGGAATGGGAAGAAGAAATGACTTGGCTCGGTCCAAGGAGGTTACTCCCCATCATGTCAGGCTTGCCACGGTCTGGTGTGACAGGAGCCATGTAGCCGCGAATGACGATCATTTAGCGGCCTGACAGGGGCTGTAATTTTTTTCCGAATGGTGTTGACACGGCTCGACGCGTGTGTTCTCATGCCAAATGGCACGGAGTCTGTGCCCTCCTAGTGCCCAAACGCTAATCCAAACAACGGGGTAGGACATGGCCCCACCTTCCACCATCAGACGCACGACGCACGACGCACGACGCACGACGCACGACGCACGACGCACGACGCACGACGCA
>CAZESP010000062.1:0-11093 GCA_964515185.1 uncultured Alcaligenaceae bacterium | reverse complement strand
GACGCACGACGCACGACGCACGACGCACGACGCACGACGCACGACGCACGACGCACGACGCCGAGTTTGGAAATTGGTGTTCGCCGGCGTGTTTCTCGCCATTCCAGTCGCGTTGTTGCTAGTCGATCGCGGATCGCTGCGTTCGACCTCGAGCCAATCCGCCGATGCCGGCAGCGGGATATCGCTTTCGGTAGACCCAAGTCAACTCGATCTCGGTGAGCTTTGGGACATGACGTCGCATAGCCGAACTATCTTGATACACAACCCGAGTTCGGATGCAGTGTTAGTCAAACGATTTGCTACCAATTGTTCCACGCGGATTCGAACCCCGGTCCCACTTCGCATACCCGGTCACCACACGACGGCGATCGAGGTTGAATTTGATTTAACGAGTCTTCGAGTTTCCGAGACTCGCGACACGTCGCAACGCGTGCAATTCATAGTGACACCCGTCACTCAGTGCGAGATTGGCGAGCAATCATTATCGCCTTGGATCGTTAAGGGCATTCTCCGAACGGCGTTTCGTGTCGAACCGCCGGCGATACGAATGGGGTCCGTTTCCGAATTACGGCAGCGTCAGGCTCGCTGCCTGCCGGTTCGAGTCGTGCCCACGATTGCATTGGAACGACTTCATGTATCGTCCGATTCGGAATCTATAAGTGCATCGCTGATTGCCGTGCCAGATTTGTCATCCTTTGATCTGGCGGTCAAGACGATCGGCGAACGACCGCCAGGCACCTACACTTCGCGTGTCGTGCTGCATGGAACCACGCCAGACGGCAAACAAATGCGGCGAGCGATACCTGTCAAACTAACGATACTAACGGACGTGCAACCCGAACCGCGCCGGTTACTGCTGCCGGCTACAGTCAATGGTGGCTCAGTCCGCGATTCCGTTCGATTACATTCCCTTGCTGGACGCCGATTCGACGTGATTCGGTTTGAAACGACCAGCCGGGATCTCCAAGTGTGTCCGCGAAGCTCCGCCGGCGATCGCCGGACGGGACCGTCGTTCACTATCACCTGTGCGATGAGAGATCCAGGCGAACACAACGAGACAATCGTGTTTCATGTTCTCTTGGACAATGGTATGCAACTTCGTGTACCGGTGGAGGTTTTATATCACGTGCCGAACGGCATCGTGCCGCAAGGGTTTTTGACGACGAGGGGAGCCAAATGAAATATCATCGCGTTGCGCAGACGATGGCGGCCGTAATCACCATCATGTTATGCGCGCCCATCTATGGCCAAAGTAATTGGGATCGCTCATCAATTGAAAAAGCCTGGAGGGAGCGCCAAGAAAAGGCCAAGTCCTTTTCATATCGGTGGACCGATGAGATATTTTATCCTCGCGGCAGCATTAGTCCCGGCGGATTTCTCGGTGAGTTACTGTCGCCCGACAAGGACTCAAGGGTCACAATGGAGTTTCATTTCTCGTCAAACGATAATAGAACCCGGTACGGATATTGTGGATTAACATGGTCTCACCCAATGCGCCGGTTCATCCAAGTCAAGTACCTGAGCGTGCAGGACGGTATGACGTTTAAATGCCTCCACGATCCGCACGAGGGCGGTACACAATACCACGATGGTTCGATTGCAACCACCGATCAGCGTAACGATCTACGGTCATGCCATACCTTTGCAATTAGTAGCTATCATCGCGGCATGAATCCTCTATTTCGGCCGATTGACTTGGAGCGGGCGCGATTGGGAGGCGGCATCGTCGAAATTGGATCCTCCCGGTGTGTGAGACTGACCGAAGACAATTTTGCAATCTTTGCGGATGTGGACAAGGATTTTGCGCCGGTACGTTTGATTTGGACCCGCGAAGGCAAGATCACAATGCAAGTGGACATCAAGCACTCCGACGATGCCGTTGCTGGCCGTCGAGTAACTGAATGGCAGGTACTGAGTACGCTTACCGGCAAACTTGTTTCCCGTCAATGCCGAGTTGAGGAATGCATCTTCAACTGTCCCATTCCGCGGGAACAGTTTGACATTGTTTACCCTCCCGGGAGCAGAGTGACCGATCGCATCAATAACAAACAGATCGTCGTTGGATTGCCGGCTGCCCTAGAAATCTCTCGCTCGTCATTACACCGGCAATCAATCGGCCAGGTGATTCGCAAACATGCCATATCCATCGTGGCTTTTGCTTTAGCAGCGTCGTGTCTGCTTGTACTTGTGCGAGGTTGGCTCCGCCGGAGTTATCGATCGCCAAGCAAGGAGGTGTGACATCACGTAAACAACGGTTTAGAACATGGTCTTTCCGTTCAGTTTCACAACCAAGGAGTCTCACATGGTAAACTGTCTGACAAGGTGGATGTTTGGATGCGGCGCCGTGATGTGGTTGTTTGTCGCGTTTGGAAGCGACGATTCACTCATGTCGAGAGTTCAAGCCCAAGAAGTAAGGTGCGACAGCAAGTGCCGAATGCGAACAGATTTCCGAATGGAAGTCTTTGGAGTTGTCGTCGGTTATCGTCAACTCGAAATGCCGGATTGCTATATTTGCAAAACCTTCGGTCTCTGCAAAGAGAACGCAAATGACAGCAACACCGATCAGCCGTGCAAGAACACAAATGACAATCAGCGTTATACTCCGGCAGAAAACGACGACACAATGTTTTGCCCATCTGCTCTGAACCTGCTTACTTTTGAAAACAAGGTCAAAGTAACTGCACCTGAATGGCAAAACGCCGGCAAGGTAAAGTCTTGTGATCCGGCCAAATGGGCCGGCGAGATCGACCCATAAGCCGGTGTCGTTTCAAGGCAGGCGGCGCCTTGCAACAGTTTCGCTCGCATGGTACACGGCGAGGCGTCGCCTTGTCGACACGTCAAATCGAGGTTGGTATAGCTGAATGTCGAGTCGTGATCGGAATTCGGGGAGCGCAAAATGGCAACATCTAATCGGTCAGATCGGCTCCGATATGGTGTGACTCTTGCCGAAATATTGGTCGCTATCTTTGTTATGTCCATGTTGGTTGGGTTACTGGCACCAGCTGCACAGAGAATCCGTGCGAGGGGCGGGCGGTTGGCGTGCGGCAACAATCTCCGACAGATTGGGCTGGCACTTCATCATTTCGAGGGCGAGTTCCAAGGGCTTCCAGCGTCGATTGCGCCTCTTCGTTTTCCAATCGTTCTATCTCGTCGTCAGGTTGCACCGCCGCGTGAGATGGACACATGTTGGCGCGTTCGCTTGCTAGCGCACTTGGGACACGATTCGGAGTGGCGAGCCGCGCGCGAGGCTTACGCCAAGTCGCCGTATTCGGAAATCTCCCCAGAGCATCAGCAACTCATTCGGACTCGCATCGCGACGTACTTATGTCCGAGTGAATCCCGAGAATCGAATGCGTTCGTTGGCGTCCGGACGACGGCATATTACACTTCCTATTATTCCATTAACGGTCGCGACAACATTTCGACCACTGGGTTAATGTACGATCGATCGTGGCATCGTTTGGCCGATGCGACCGACGGCACAAGCAATACTCTGTTAGTCGGTGAAAAGGGAGTGCAAGGCGGTTCTCAAGACGTCTGGTATTTCCCGCGTGGTCAAATCGGTGTCGATACGACTTCGCCGAGCGGTTTGCGATGCGTGACAGATCGCAATGACTTTCAACCCGGCGATTACCGTCATCCGTGTGCCGACTATCGCTATTGGAGCTGGCATCCGGGCGGCACGAACTTTCTATTCGCCGACGGCTCGGTCCACTTCTTGACATCGCGCTCCAACCAGCTTCTGCCCGCGCTGGCCACCCGCGCCGGCCGTGAACCTGTAAGCCCGATCGAGTGAGGCGCGGCCGCACCATGCCTTCGCTGGAGTTCGAGACCCGACAACCTTCAGCGCCCGACCTCCTAACCAATGCGCTGTCGGGTTCGCAGCTGTTGAGTGGCGAGTTGTTTAGTCGCCTGCGCGGCGAGTCTCGACGAGGCCTGGGCGAAGCCCATGCCTCGTTTCTGTTTCGCGTCGTTTCCTCGCCGGCGATCGGGCTTTGAATCACTCACCCAATACGCGCACCGTCACCTTCGACGGGCGCTCGACCGAGTGAAACACTCGCTGCGTGGCTTTGCGGAAGTCGCTCTCCTTCGCCGAGTAAATATCGACGAACGTTTGAGGGTTGCGGTCCACCAGCGGGAACCAACTACTCTGCACTTGCACCATGATCCGATGCCCCGGCCGGAAGGTGTGGTAGACGTCGGGCATCGTAAACTTTACCACGGTCGGTTGCCCCGGCTCGAACGGCTCCGGCTTGTCGAAGCCGTTTCGGAACTTGCCACGGAAAACATCGCCGCGCAACAGCGTCTGATAACCGCCCATCTTCACGCCCGCCGGGTTTGGGTCAAGGTCCGGGAAGTCGTTCGGATAAACGTCGATCACTTTCACGATCCAGTCGGAATCGGTGCCGGTCGTGGAAACGTGCAACTCAATCTCGATCGGACCGGCAATGGTGACGTCGCGATCGAGTTTCCCTGTCTCATACACAAGCACGTCGGGCCGGCGGCCGGCGAAGCGCTGGTCGGCGGTCATGTACTCGTAATCCATGCCGATGACGACCTTCTCCATGAACGGCACCGGCTTCGCGGGGTCGCTGACGTATTCATCGAACGAATCGCCCTTCTCCGATGGCGTGTCGCTGTTGAGCTTGCCGCCGGCATGGAGGTAGAGCGATTGGGGGCGGCTGTTCTTGGGCGGCCAGACTTCGTGTTGGCGCCATTGGTTCCGCCCCGTTTCGAAGACCCACGCCTCCGGCTGCTTCAGGTTCCCTTTTCCCTTGAGGTGGAACTCGAAGAACGGCAGTTCGATCTTCTCGCGATAGAACGCCGCCGTCTTGGAGTTGAACGTCACATGCCCGAGTTTGTCACCGTCGCCGTGCGCCCAGCCGCCGTGGACCCATGGCCCCATGACCAGCGTGTTGTTGGCGCCTGGGCTTTGCTTCTCGACGCTCTTGTAGGTGTGCAACGCCCCGAACAGATTCTCGGCATCGAACCAACCGCCGACGGTCATGACAGCAGGCTTGATGTTCTTCAGATGCGGGCGAAGGTTGCGAGACTTCCAGAACTCGTCATAGATGCCATGATTCATGACCTCGTTCCACCATGCAATACCGCCTTTGAAATACTTGGCGTCGGCGTTGGGCAGCGGACCGAGCTTCAAGAAGAAGTCGTAACCGTCGGGCGTGCCGTGCTCGAACGGCAGATACGGGAACTTCGTCGTCGGCTCGGGGCGCGGGCGGCCGAAGTTCGCTATGAAATTGAACAGGTGCGGCAGCATGAACGCGCCGTTGTGGTGAAAATCGTCGCCGACGAACCAATCGACAATGGGCGCTTGCGGCGAGACGGCCTTGAGCGCCGGGTGCGCGTCGATCATCCCGGCCGCGGTGTAGAAGCCCGGATAGGAAATGCCATACTGTCCGACGCGCCCGTTGTTGTTGGGGACGTTCTTCAGCAGCCATTCGATGGTGTCGTAGGTGTCGGTCGATTCGTCGATGTCCTTCGGCCCTTTCTCGACACGATGCGGACGCATATTAACGAACTCGCCTTCGGACATCCATCGCCCGCGCACATCCTGATAGACGAAGATGTACCCTTCGCGGCCGAACAACCCGGACGGGCCAAGATCATGCTTGTAACGATCCACGCCATACGGTCCGACCGTGTACGGCGTGCGCATCATCAGAAACGGGAATTTCTGCGACTCGTCCTTGGGGACATAGACGGCGGTGAAGAGCTTCACACCGTCGCGCATCGGGATGCGATACTCGAACTTGGTGTAGTTCGCCAGGACATGCTCACGGCCCTGCGACCACGCCAGACCCGGCAGGGTCGCCGCAACGATCGCCGCCAATAAAAACGCTCGACGCATCGGAATAATCGGCGGGCCTTCGCCGCGCCGCCTCGTCATGGATTTACGCTTCTTCGAAGCGTCGTTGATCTATTTCTTCTTCTGTTCGAGCAACCAGGGGAAGAGTCCCTTCTCCGCATAAGCCTTGTCCCAGGAGTTGTGGCCGACGTCGGCGTATTCGTTGTATTTCGGGCTGCCGCCAGACTTCTTGATGGCCTCGATCATGTCGCGGGACCCCTTGACATTGACGGCGGTATCCTTATCGCCGTGGAAACACCAACAGGGCAGGTCCTTGATCTTAACCGCAGCGGTCGGATCGCCGCGACCGCAAATGGGGACAATGGCCGCCCACCGGTCGGGATAGGCCGCGGCCATACTCCAGGTGCCGAAGCCGCCCATCGACAGACCGGTCAGATAGACCCGATTTCGGTCGGTCTTGTACGCCTTCATCACCTCGTCGAGAATGGCAATGGCACGCTTGCCGTCTGGTGATTGGGCCATCCAGGTTCGCTTTTCGGATTGAGGGATCACGACGATGAACGGAAACGTTTTCTGCTGCCGTTTGATAGCTGGCCCGATGCCGACCTCGACGGGCATCTTCTTTCCGCCTTTGGTTTCGCCGGCACCGTGTAGGAACAGGATCACGGGAAATTCCTTCGACCCGTCGTAGCTTGCGGGAACGAACACGACATACGGTGACGTTGTGCCGTCGTCGTTGGCAAAGTTCTTTTCGATGAAGCCGGTCTTTTCCGCGCCCAGGGAAGTGACGCCGAGAATGCCAACAACCAGCAACGAGAACATGCGACGCTTCATGATGATCCTCCAAGAATGCCCGCCGATCGAGTCGCCGAATGGGGCCATTCTACCGACTAATGGCGACATGATCGGGAAAAAAACGACGAGGCCAACCGCATGCGTCCGGCATATATAACCCCCCGCGTCGCCCGTGCCAGAACAGGATCATCGATGAAGCTAGGTACGAAGATCATCGGCGTTGTTGTTTGTTACCTCTCGATCGCTCCGTGGTCCAATGCTGCCGAACCGGGTCTGCGGTTCGAGGTCGGCATTGCCCCCGCGTTGGTCACCACGCCGCCGGCTGCGGGGCGCGTCATGTTGGTCCTGGCGAAACCGGACCGGCGCGCCGGCCGTCGCGGCGATGAACCACGTTTCGCCATCGGTCAGACCGGCCGCGAGGCGCCGCCGTTTCTGGGTGCCGACGTCGGTGCCTTCAAGGCCAACCATGTCGCCGTCCTCGATGGTCGCTCGGCCATCTTCCCACTGGCAAACCTTCGTGACCTGCCCGCGGGGGAGTACGCGGTTCAGGCCGTCTTTCATTCCAACCGCGATTTGAACCTCCACGACGCTCCTGGCAACCTTGTCAGCGAGCCGCAACGAGTCACACTCGACCCCGCCAAGGCCGTCACTGTCAAACTGACGCTGACAAGGCGTCTTGCCGACGAACAACTGCCGAAAGACTCCGCAACGCACAAGTATTTGCGATTTCCTTCCAAGGTTCTCACGGCCTTTCACGGACGGCCGATGGTCTATCGGGCAGCCGTCGTGCTGCCGCCGAACTTTGCCGACGAACCGGACAAACGATATCTCCTCCGGGTTCACATCGGCGGATTCGGCACACGATACACGTTTGCTCGCGGCCTTCGACCCGATCCACGCTTCGTTCAGGTTTTGCTCGACGGCGCCGGTCCCTACGGTGACCCGTATCAGGTGAACTCCGCGAATAATGGCCCCTATGGCGACGCCCTCACTCAGGAACTGTTGCCCCACATCGAAGCGACCTACCGGTGCGGGGGACCGGGGCGGCGATTTACCGACGGAGGCTCGACCGGCGGCTGGGTCTCGCTGGCGTTGCAAGTCTTCTATCCCGACTACTTCAACGGCTGCTGGTCGAGTTGCCCCGACCCGGTCGATTTCCGCTGCTACGAACTCATCAACATCTACGAGGACGCCAACGCCTACGTGAACCGGTTCGGGTTCGAGCGACCGGCAAAGCGCACTCTCGATGGCGAGATGATCTATTCCGTGCGACACGAGTGCCAGATTGAAAACGTCCTCGGCCGCGGCGACAATTGGGCACTCGGCGGCAAGGATTGGGCGTCATGGAACGCCACCTACGGACCTCGCGGCGAAAACGGCCAGCCGATTCCGCTCTGGGATCCGAAAACCGGCATCATCAACCGCAAGGCCGCCGAGCAATGGAAGAAGTACGACCTACGGTTTGTCCTCGAACAGAATTGGGCGTCCCTCGGCCCGAAACTCACGGGGAAGATGCATGTCTGGGTCGGCGATGCCGACGACTATTTTCTCAACAATGCTGTGCATCGCCTTCGCGACTCGTTGGGTAAGCGGACCAACCCGAGTTTCAACGGCGAGGTGACCATTGCCCCGCGACGCGGCCATACCAGCGGCTGGTCGAGTACCCAGATTCTCGACGCGATGGACAAACGAGCGACGCCATGAAGAAACTCCCATGATCTGGACCATTCCGAATATCCTGACGCTGTCGCGACTGCCCCTCTCGGTGGCGCTTTTCGCGTGCATCGCCTACGAGCAATGGCTCGGCGGGCTGATCGTGTTCGGGCTGGCGGCGCTGACCGATTGGCTTGATGGGCTATTGGCGCGGCGATGGAATCAACTCTCGGCGCTGGGCCGAAGCCTCGATCCGCTCATCGACAAGGTGCTCACCGGCGGCGCGTTCATCTATCTGATGCCGGTCGAAGGCGCCTATCTATTGCCGTGGATGGTGACCGTCGTGATCGGCCGCGAGCTGCTCATTACCGGCATCCGCGGAATCATGGAAACTCAAGGCGTAAAGTTTGGCGCCGATTCGCTGGGCAAGATCAAGATGATCCTTCAGTGCGCCGTGCTGGTCGCCACGTTGGCGGTGCTATGGTTGAAGGGTTTCGAGTTGTCGATGGGCGCCCGGACGGCGCTGGAGTACATCCAATTCGTCTTGCTTTACGCGATGCTCCTTGCCACCATTGTGAGCGGGCTGCAATACATGGTGAAGGCGATTCGCAACTTGAAACCGATTTGAGACTCGGCATGAGCATCGATCGACCCCTGGGATTCGCCATCGTCGGCTGTGGCATGATTGCCCGGTTCCACACGCGGGCGTTGGCCGATGTTCCCGGCACCCGGCTTGCAGCGCTCGTGAGCCGTTCTTCGGCGAGCGCCGCGAAACTTCTCTCGGAAACTGGAAGCCCGCCGTGTCCGACTTATACCGATCTTGCCGATGCGCTGAAACAACCGGATGTCGATGTTGTCATCATCACCACGCCGAGCGGCGCTCATCTGGAACCGAGTGTGCTGGCGGCGAACGCCGGAAAGCATGTCGTCGTTGAAAAGCCTCTCGAAATCACGCCGGAACGATGTGATCGCATCATCGAGGCTTGCGACCGGAATCGCGTGAAGCTCTGTACGATCTTTCCATCGCGATTCGGTGACGCCAACGTCGCGTTGAAGCGGGCCGTCGAAGCCGGCAAATTCGGTCGGCTGACCCTCGGCGAGACGACGTGCAAATGGTGGCGCACGCAACAGTATTACGATGAGGGCGGTTGGAAGGGGACCCAGGCACTCGACGGCGGCGGCGCCATGATGAATCAGGCGATTCACAACGTGGACCTGCTGCTCTGGATGATGGGCCGCGCTACGCACGTCTGCGGGTTCACGGCGATGTTGGCCCACGAGCGGATCGAGGTCGAAGACACCGCCGTCGCCTGCCTGCGATTCGCGAACGGCGCCCTTGGCGTGATCCAGGCCACGACGAGTGTGCATCCGGGCTATCCGAAAACCATCGCCGTTCACGGCGACCGCGGCTCGGTGCTGATCGAGCAAGACGATGTGATGCGTTGGGATTTCACGCCCGAAACCGACGCTGACCGCGCTGTGAAAGAGCAGTTCGCCCGAAAGGTCGGCGCTTCCGGCGGCGCTGCGGACCCGAAGGCGATTTCGCACGTCGGCCATGCGCGGCAATTGGCCGATTTCGTCGCCGCGATTCGGTCGAACCGCGAGCCGCTCGTGGACGGCCGCGAAGGACGAAGAGCGGTCGAGGTGATTTGCGCGTTGTACGAGTCGGCTGCGACGGGGCGCACTGTGGTGTTGGCGTAGCGCGTACTCGCGTGCTTCACGAGTACGACGCGCAAGTGCTGATGCGTTCACTTGCTCGCGCTGCGTGCTCGTGAGACGATGCGTTCACTTGGTGCGTGCTCGTGAGACGACGCGTTCACTTGCTCGCGCTGCGTGCTCGTGAGACTGCGTGCTCGTGAGACGACGCGGGATCGGGCGATGACTGTCATCCCACGGAGGGGAATTCATGGCGAAGGAACGCAATGCCCTTGTCGATTACTTCGTCTATGTCATCGTGCGAGTCGGCGCCTGCATCATTCAAAGCCTGACTCCTCGGGCCACTCACAACCTCGGCGTGATGATGGGCTGGATTCTGTATTGGATCGACAGGCGACATCGGCGCGTCGCTGCGGAGAATCTGCGCCTGGCCTTTCCGGAAAAGTCAGCCTTGGAGCGTGATCGGCTCGTGCGCGGCAGCTATCGTCATTTTTCTTTCGTGATATTGGAAATTGCTCGTCTACCGTTGCTGTTGAGGGTGGGGAACTGGCGACGACGAGCGGAACTCATCGGTGGGGATCAGATCCTTGGCAGGTTGACGGCGGGAAAGTCGCTGCTAATCGTCACCGGACATTTCGGTAACTGGGAGCTAGCGGGTTACGTCCTCGGCTTGGTGGGCATGCGAACTTATGCGGTGGCGCGGCCGATCGACAACCCTTACCTCGATCGGTTCGTGCGGCAGCTTCGCGAACGAACCGGACAGCGCATTCTGACCAAAAAAGGCGACTTCGACCGGATGCAAGAATTGCTCCAACAGGGCGCCGTTATTGCCACACTCGGCGACCAAGATGCCGGCGCCCGAGGATTGTTCGTCGAGTTTTTCAATCGGCCCGCATCGACTCACAAGGCGATCGCCCTGATGGCTCTTGAATTCAACGTTCCGCTGCTGGTCGTCGGCACGCCCAAGATCGGAGAGCCAATGAAGTATCAGATCGTCGCCGAGGATTGCATCGATCCGGCGGAATATGCCGGTCAGCCCGACGCCATCGCCGCCATCACACAACGATTTACTTCGGCCCTGGAGAGCATCATCCGCCGGTATCCTGAGCAATACTTTTGGCAGCACCGGCGATGGAAGCATCAGCCGCGGGCCAAGACACGAGCG
>CAZESP010000061.1:0-28305 GCA_964515185.1 uncultured Alcaligenaceae bacterium | reverse complement strand
CTCGTGGAGTTTCCGCACCGGGGGCTTCGACGGGTTCATGCCCCGATTACACGCGATATCAACACGAAAGACAACAAAAAAGCAACATGTTTGGATCGCAAGCCAACTGATCGACATCTCGGGAAAATTTAGAAATTATGCGCAAAAAAGGCTTGACACGCCAAATATCACATATGTAGATTTATGATAATTTATCGTCTCTATCGTAATAATCAAATGATAAGGCGATGGTCTGAATAACATAACAACGCCTGATCCAACCACAATTGAAACCGAGGATTGCCTCGGGGCTACCTAGCCAATTTAGGCACGCGGTCGGCTTATGTTTAATCAGACATGTAACGCCAACAATACACAACAAACGCTCCCATCAACTGTTGCTTGATCTGGCGCAGGGCGTCAGTGATACTACGCGCTGCGTGGGAGGGCATGGTTCCGGGCGATGTTCTAACGCCTTCCCCCAATGTGACGGCGAATGCGTTCATCAATTTGATCATTAGGGAATGCACCAATGTCAGAATGGGATCAACTGGTAGTGTCCGTGACGTTCCATAATGTCGAGTGACTCCATCTGAATTCATCAGGCAAAGCGAGGATCATTATGAACAACGAAAACGACGACGATGCAAAGAAGAACAAAGACGGCAACAAAGGAGGAACGGACGACGGTATCGATGCCCTAAAACTGTTATTAGGTGCGGCTGCTGTGGGTGCCGGGGCATGGTTCTTATCCAAATTGGTTTTTGGCTCAGAAAACCCCCTTATGCCGCCTTCGCCGGTAACCGGCGATGACCCCCCAAATCCGACGTTGAGAGGCAAGTGTCCTAACTGTTTACAGGAATCGTATCCGTTCCGAATGACAGAAGCCGCCAAAATGGTCTTCGACACCGTCGCCGAAGCGGGGCCAACAACGCCTCCAAAGGCGGGAATCGTCTATCTTCCGTTTGAATGTTACCTATGCAACCATGTAGTTACGAATTGCGGGCGCTGCGGTATGCGGCCGGTCAAACTATCTGATCCCTGGCGAACCTGCGATTCCTGCCGGGCGATCGGTGACTTGCCCGACAACGACTAGTAACTGACCGAACGTCGAACAAAGTCTTCTCAATTCAGGAGTGTAACTCATGCCATTTTCCGGACAGGGTTTTCTGCAAGCCGGCCAATTTCAAGACATGAACTGTTATCTCCAGGCCGGGATTACAACGGTCATAGATATTCAGTCACCCGACTTCGCTGTCTTTAGCCTGCAGTTGTTTGATCAGAATATCAACAAGGTTGATACGGATTGGGGACTGGGCGATGCCCAATGTCAAGTGACGCCTGCGTGGTCGGGGCCATTTGTCTTGCGGATTACGTGTCATCAAGGTGCGGGTCGATTTCTCTTGCAAATCTTCCCGTGAAATTAGCAAAAGGGGTTCCAATAAAACAAGACGCCAAGTAGGACTGTTCCTACTCGGCGTTTCGTTTGAGTTGTCGCTTCATGCACTCTTTTTGTCGTGGTGCTTTTTGTCGAACAGAGATTTCTCGCCGCGGACGATCTCTTCCGTCACGACGTACTTCGACTTGTGTTCTAGATCGGGTAGATCGAACATGATGTCGAGCATCACTTCCTCGACGATGCTTCGCAACGCTCGGGCGCCGGTGTCGCGAGCCATGGCCCGGCGTGCGATTTCGCGAAGGGCCTTCGGTTCGAATTCCAACTGAGCGCCTTCCAACTCGAAGAGCTTCTGATACTGCCGGACCAGGGCATTCTTCGGCTCGGACAAAATGCGCATCATCGAGTCTTCGTCGAGCGGATCGAGCGGGGCGATGACGGGCATGCGGCCGACGAACTCGGGGATCATTCCGAACTCGATCAGATCGTCGCTGGTGACCCGCGACAGCAACTCGCCGGAGCGGCGTTCGTTGTCGGCGCCCTTACCGCCAAAGCCGAAGGTGCCCTGACCCACGCGCTTGGCGATCTTATCTTCGAGGCCCACAAAGGTGCCGCCGCAGATGAAGAGAATGTTTGTGGTATCGACCTGGATGTATTGTTGCTCCGGGTGCTTCCGGCCCCCTTGCGGCGGGACGTTGCTGACCGTGCCTTCGAGCATCTTCAGAAGCGCCTGTTGAACGCCTTCGCCCGAGACGTCGCGCGTGATGCTGACGTTTTGTGTCGTCTTGGCAATCTTGTCGATCTCGTCGATATAGATGATGCCTCGCTGGGCAGCCTCGATGTCGAAGTCGGCAGCGTGGAGAAGTTTCAGCAGGAGATTCTCGACGTCCTCGCCGACGTACCCGGCTTCGGTGAGAGTCGTGGCGTCGCCGATCGCAAAGGGGACGTCGAGCAGTCGAGCCAGCGTGCGTGCCAGGAGCGTCTTGCCGCTGCCCGTCGGGCCGATCAGCAGAATGTTGCTCTTATCGACTTCAACATCTCCGCGTGAGAAGTCGGTCATCGACAGGCGTTTGTAGTGGTTGTGAACCGCGACCGAAAGCACCTTTTTGGTGCGTTGCTGGCCGATGACGTATTGATCGAGTCGATCCTTGATGACGCGCGGCGACGGGATATTGGAGGCAGGGGCGTTTCCGCGGCCGGTGTTGCGGCGACGTTTGTCTTGCTCGAGGATCTGCCCGCATAATTCGATGCATTCGCCACAGATGTAGACGTCGCCGGGTCCCTCAACGAGTGGGCCGACGTCGCGATGGCTGCGACGACAAAAAGAACAATAGGCGTTGCGATTGCGGCTCGTGCTGCCGGTGGGCCGCCGTCCGCTTCCTTCCACGTCGCGCGATGCCATGCTCTCTCCCGAGCGGGGTATCCGAATCGTGACGGCGATTCAGCTACATGCGGTGGGCTCAATCGGTCGGGGCATCCGGCGGAGGCGGGGGAGCCTCCGAAACGATCGGGGGAGCTTTGGGGGCGGCCGGTGCCGCCTTGGGCTTCCCTTTGATTTCGTTCAGCAACCGGGTCCGGATCCGATTGTACTCATCCTCGCTGATTTCCCCACGCTCATAAAGTACGCGAAACGACTCCAATTGGTCACTGGGCAGGATCGTATCCGCCCCAGGCCTCCGACGCCATCGATCCACCAGAGCGATCAGAATCGCGCCAAGGATCAACACGACCGCAAGACCAACGATCGACCAAGCAATGCGAGGGTCCAGAAGCGAGATGCTTCCTTTTTTCGCGGCTTGCGCGAACAGCGGGAACAGACCCATCGCAACCTCTCGTCGATCGTACCTGCCGGTTGGCCCGCGGTCAATTATAGCGCCCGATCAAGCCGGTGAGACAGAATCTTGCGGAAGGTTTCGCGCGCCGATATCAACTGCACTCCACAAAGGGCGCATCACTCGTTTGGCCGTTCCAACCGCTATTTCATCGCGTGTATCTCCCCCCAGTTTACTAAGATACCAAGAAACTTTCCTGAGTTTCCTAGTTCGGCGGATTGTTCCATCCATGACCCGAATCTTTTCCGTGCTCGCGACAATTTGTGCTGTAGGCCTGTGTGCGGCCTACACGCTGGGTTGGGTTTCCCGTTCGCGAGGCAGCTTGCATGACCCGACAGACTCGACCTATATGGTTCATTTCTTGGTGGGCCTGTTCACCGGCGTTGCGGTGTTGCTGGTGCATTGCCTCATCTTCACCTACTTTCTCGGCACGGGTCGATGGGTCCGCGAAGTCTCGCTGGTCTATCAACTCCCCGACGAGCCGCTGTACAAAACCACCCGCGAACTCAAACGCTCGACCTTTCCGCCGGCCCTGTTTGCCATGCTTGCAACGATCGCGACGGCCGCCGCTGGAGCCGGTGTTCAGTTGCAGCAGTGGAGCTGGCTTTTGCATCTGGGCAGCGCCACGGTGACCTTGCTCATCAACGCTTGGGCCTTCCGCGTTGAGTATCGCGCCTTGAGGCGAAACGAAGAAATTCTGACCGGCGTTTACGCCGAGGTCGATCGCGTCCGCCGCGAGCGCGGCCTGCCCAGTAACGAAGAGGCCTGGCGTGCAGAGTCGCTGAAATGACCCCGTGACCACTTCGCCGACGCATGGAATCCACAATTCCTTCCTTCATAACCACTGGAGACAACCATGAGCAGTCAGCCGCAACGATGCCCGAAATGCAGCGGCAAGATGGAACAAGGGTTTATTTTCGACATGGCTCATGGCACTCGCCTCGTAAGCCATTGGGCACCCGGAGCGCCTCAAAAGTCCTTTTGGTTCGGAACCCGATTGCCCGAAGAAAAGCTCATTCCCATCGGAGCGTTCCGTTGTGAATCGTGTGGATTCCTCGAATCGTATGCGCGCGACGAATTCGCCGCGCAGTGATCCGAACGCCGGTCATTGGCCGATCGCCGGTTTGGGGCATATCTTCGCCGCATGATCCCCGTCGTCGAATTGGTCGGCCTGTGCAAGTCGTTTCCCGGCGTGAAGGCATTGCGCGACGTCGATCTCACTTTGCGCCCGGGCCGAGTCCACGCATTGGTCGGCGAAAACGGCGCGGGCAAGAGCACCTTGATCCAGATGCTTTCCGGGAATCTATCGCCGGATTCCGGCGAGATTCGCCTCGCCGGCCGGCCGATTCGATTCCCCAGTCCGGTCGCGGCACGGCGAGCCGGAATTGTCACGGTCCATCAGGAGGTCGATCTCTTTCCCGATCTGACCGTTAGCGAGAACGTCGGGTTGCTGGCGGGGTTGCCCTCGGCCTTTATCGGTTGGCTTGATCGGCGCGAGCAACGGCGCCGGACGGCATCGGCGCTCGAAGCCATAGGCCAAGAGCTAGATCCGGCAGACACGGCCGGCACCCTGTCGCCCGCCGGCCGCCAATTGCTCGAAATCGCCGCTGCCGTTTCGCAACAAGCCCGGGTGCTGATCCTCGATGAGCCGACGAGCAGCTTGTCCGCGGCCGAAGCCGAGACGTTGTTCCGTCATGTCCGCCGGTTCCGAGAAGCCGGCACCGCGATTCTGTATGTGAGTCATCGCCTCGAAGAACTGTTCGCACTCGCCGACGATGTCACGGTGTTGCGCGACGGCCGGCACGTTTGGAGTGGGCCGATCGGCGAGACCAGCCGCGCTGACCTGATTCGCCGCATGGTCGGCCGCGAAACGGCCGCCATGACCCTTGACCGGCGCCCCAAACGCGCCAGGACCGGTGCGCCGGCGCGGCTTCGCTGTTCGAATCTGAGCGCGGCGGATGGCTCGTGTCGCGGCATCTGCCTGGAAGTGAGCGCCGGCGAAATCCTCGGGTTATACGGCCTGGTCGGAGCCGGTCGAAGCGAGTTCGCTCAAACGGTTTTTGGAATGCGCCCTCGTTCCGGGGGCCAAGTCTGGATAGACGGTCGCGAAATCGCTCGCCACGGCATCGCCCCGGAATTGGCCTATGTCCCGGAAGATCGTTTGCGGCAAGGATTAGCTCGCGGGCTTTCCGTTCGGGTCAACGCCGTCTGGGCGACCCTGACGCGGCTGGCCATCGGCCCCTGGCTGCCGGCATGGCGTGAGCAGGCCCAAGCGGCAGCAATCATTCGTCAAATGGACGTGCGAACATCATCCGAACGGCAACTTGCCGGCACGCTCTCCGGCGGCAATCAACAGAAGATCGTCATCGGCCGTTGGCTGGCACGCGACCCGGCAGTTCTGCTTCTGGATGAACCCACCCGAGGCGTCGATGTCGGCGCCAAGGCCGAGATTCACGCCCGCATCCGCCAACTCGCCGACGAAGGCCGTGCCGTCATCCTCATCAGTTCCGACCTGCCCGAGATTCTGACCCACAGCGATCGCGTCGGCGTGTTTCGCGATGGCGCGTTGGTCGCGGAATTCGATCCGGCCACAGCGACGGCCGATGCCATCGCCACGGCCGCGCTTCCCCAAGGCGCGCCCGGCGTCCACCTCGCCGCCCACCCCACCCGCGGCCGATTCCGTGCCCCGCGTGAGGCCGCCTTGGCCATTCTCGTAGTCGCGCTCGCCCTGGCCTTGCAAGCCGGCTCTGGGCGCTTCCTGACTCGCGAGAATCTGCAAAGCGTCTCCGCGGACGCCGCTGTGTTGGCCATCTGTGCCGCCGGCGCCGCTATCGTCGTCCTCGCCGGCGGAGTCGATATTTCTCTCGGGGCGCTCATGGCATTGTGCGCCGCGGTCGCCGGCAAGCTCTGGGAACACGGCACACCCTGGCCGGCCGCCATGCTCGTCGCCTTGCTCATCGGGGCCGGCGGCGGACTCTTTAACGCCGGCTTGACCCTCGCCGGCCGCGTTCACCCCATCGTCGTTACCCTCGGAACCATGAGCGTCTATCGCGGCTTGACTCGATGGTGGATGGTCACCGACGTTCAGATTCCCGGCGTCGCTCGGCAGACCTTCACGGATGACCTGCTCGGAGTGCCGATCGTCGTTTGGCTTGGCGTCGCCATGTTCTTGTGGCTCGGCGCCGGTCTGCGGCAGACGATTCCGGGGCGATATCTTTATGCGGTCGGCGGCAATCCGCAAGCGGCGACCCGTGTCGGCATCCGGCGGTCCTGGGTCTGGCTCGGAGCATTTGGGCTGCAGGGCGCCATGGCGGGGCTAGCGGGCATGCTCTACCTCGGCCGATCCGGCAGCCTCCAATCGACCGCCTATGAAGAAAAGACTCTCGAGGCGATCGCGGCTGCGATGGTCGGGGGAGTTGCCATCACCGGCGGGCGCGGAACCCTGCTGGGCGTCGCCCTCGGCTCGTTGCTGCTGGTCACCCTCGCCCCCGCGTGCCAGTTCCTCTCTGTATCGGCCTATTGGCAACGAGCCTTGGTCGGAGCCGTCCTGGTTGTCGCGGTCGTCCTCGATGCCCGTTGGCGCCGGAGCGACAGATGAACCGATTTTTGAGCGTTATGCCGGTCCTGCTGGCCGGTTTTGTCCTGGCTGCCGTCGTCGCGGTGCAACCCGCCTTTCATCGTGCCGGTTATTGGCTCTTGTTGCCCGAACAATACTTCGCGCCGGCAATCCTGGCTATTGCTCTGACGCCGGTCATGGTGACGGGCGGCATCGACTTGTCGATCGGCTCGGTAACGGTGTTCGCGTCGGTTGTCGCCGGTTGGCTCTGGCGCGATTGCGGTTGGCCGATTGAGGTGGCCCTGCTCGGCGGCATGCTCGCGGGTTTGGGCGCCGGCGCCACCAACGGAGGCTTGGTTCGCTTGGGAGTGTTGCCGCTGGTGGCGACACTGGCGACGCGCGAGCTTTTTCGTGGCTTGGCGCTGGCCCTGGGTGGCGACAACCCCGTCACGCGATTTCCAACCGAACTCGGCACGTTTTGGCGAACGCCCGTTTTGGGCTTGCCTTTGTCGCTGTGGATCATCGCGATGGTTGCGGTCATCGGTTACTTCGTGGTGCATCAGTCTTGGTTTGGCCGCGTGTTGTTCGCGATGGGCGACAACGAGACGGCGGCCCGATTCGCGGCCTTGCCGGTGAAACGAGTCAAGTTCGGCGCTTATGCGGTGTGCGGGTTGGCAGCGGGTTTGTGCGGTGCGGCGCTGGTGTGCCGGTTTGGGGCCGCCAAAGCTGATGCGGAGAAATCGCTCGAATTGACCGCCATCGCGTGCGTGGTCCTGGGCGGCGTCCGCGTCACTGGCGGCGCCGGCCACATCGGCGGTACGCTGCTCGGCGTCGTCACGGTCGCCGCCCTGCAATCCGGCCTCAACGAAGCCTTTCCGCAATGGCGTGACACGATCACCGGAGCTTTGTTGATCTCCGTGGCGCTCATTAATGAAGCCGCGGCCCGATGGAGTCGTGGGCGCGGATATCGCTAAAGGGAGCACGCCGCGTGCTCGAATTCGCATCTTGCCATCGATTCCGGCCTGGGTTATAGGCAGGCATGGATCAGACCTACCACAGGCGACCGTGGCGGGCGAGGGCAAGCTGGGCGCTCTCGGTCGGCCTGCATCTCTCGATGGCCGGCGCCATTTGGTTGATCTTAACGCATGCCTCACAATCCGAGCCGCAACTGCTCAACACTGTCGTGAAGAATTCGTCAGACGAGTATGAGATTATCTTCGACGACGAGCCGCCTCGACGCACCAAACCACCCTCGCTATTTCGACCTCGCGCTTCGATCGGGACGATGCAGGTCATCCCGGATTCGCCGCCGGCCGCAGTCATGAATCTCCCCGAGCCACCGCGGGTTCCCAGGTCCCCCGGTCCGCTCGGTACATCGGGTAATGGTGGCACTTCATCAGGCATCGCCCAGGCCGGCTTCAACGGCTCGCGCGACGGTGCTGGTTCGTTAGGCTCCGGCTCGACGCCCACGCCGACCCGGCTGCCCGTGCCGTTGAGCGTGAAGTCGGTCGTGTTCGTTGTCGATTGCTCTGCCAGTATGGGGCAAGAAGATCGCCTCGACATCGCTCGACGGCAGCTCGTGGCTTTGTTGAAACAAATGGGCAGCGGAACGCGATTTCAGGTCGTCTTCTACTCGCACTCGCCGCGTCGATTTGCCGGCGAAGGACTGATCGCCGTCACCGATGGGATGGTCGCTTATCTGGATCAGTTCATGCTCAGAATCGAGCCGGAAGGGGAAAACGATCATCTGGCGGCACTAAGGGACGCCATCAGCCTCGAACCGGAAATGATTTGCCTGCTGACCGACGCGGACGATCTAACGCTTCGCGAGGTCCGCGAAATAACGACGGTCAATCGCGGGCGATGCCGCATCTGTGCGGTCACGATTGGTTCGTCGCCGCGCGAGGCAATGCGACAATTAACGCAAGCGAATCTCGGGAGTTGCCGCGACGTGGGCACCGATTGACAGATGTTTTGGCAACAATCTTCGTCGGAGGGATCAACGATGGATCGAACCGATGGCCTTCGCCCGTTTGCGGAAATCCCAGGGGTTCCCCATCATACGCTGACCGGCGCGCTCATTCGATCAGTTCCGTTTTTCCGTGATCCCATCGGCACCATGCGTGAACTGCGGGCTCAGTATGGCGATCTCGTCCGTTGGGATCATCCACGCGAGTCCATGCTGTTCGCATTTGGTCCGGAAAACAACCGTCTGATCTACGACAGGACCGATGTGTTCCACTCGCTGCCATTGGCTCTGTCCGCGAAGCGAGGGTCACCGCAATATCGACTGCGGAGGAGCATTTTCAGGCTGAATGAGCACGAGCATCGCCAAATGCGGCGCCAACTTCTGCCGCCATTTCAAAAATCGAGCGTCGCGGTTCATCATCCCGTGATCGCCAATTCGGTTCGCCAGATGATCGATTCATGGCGGCCGGGCGAACGTCGCAATCTGCATCACGACCTCCACATGCTGGTCTGGAATATCGTGCGTGACATCCTGTATGGCTTGGCCGAAGACGAGGCGAGTGAACAGCTCTACCGCAACCTGGAATCATGGATGCATCGCCGATTTTCGCCATGGAGCGCCTTGCTTCCCAGAGCCATTCCGCTGACGCCTGGTTGGCGAATGAACCGCGAGGCCCGATGGTTGGAACAACGATTTCTGAGCATCATGGCTAAGCGCCGGGCGTCGGGGCTTCAAGGGAACGATGCCCTCACCGCCCTATTACGCTACCCCATGATGGACGGAAGCCCTGCCGGCGATCAGGAACTTGTGGGCCACGTCGCGACGTTGTTTCTGGTGGCCTACGAGACAACCGGCAACACGCTGGCATGGACATTTTACTTGCTCGCGCAGCATCCCGAAGCGCAGCACGAGTTGCTCGACGAACTCGCCCCATTTCACGATGACTCGCCGTCGATCCATCAACTCGATCTGTTGCCGGTACTGGATCGCATCGTCAAGGAAAGCGTGCGCATCTTGCCCGCCGTGCCCTACAATCGCTGGCGTGTCGCTCGCGATGATGCCATCGGCCGTTATTTTCTCCCAGCGCAAACAAGCGTGTTTTTCAGCATCTACGCCACCCACCACATGAACGAGATTTATGCCCAGCCCGAGCGATTCCTGCCCGACCGATGGTTAACGATTCACCCAGCCCCCGGCGAGTATTTGCCGTATGGCCTAGGTCACCGGATGTGCCTGGGAACATCGTTGGCCCAACTGATCGTAAAGACGGTGCTATCGATTGTCGTGCCGGCGTGGCGCGTTCAGGTCGTTCCCAATGCCCGAATTGATCGCCAACAAGGAATCTCGTTAGGTCCGCGTCACGGCCTGCCCGTTCGCGTTTGGAAACAAGATCGCCGGTTGGAAGCGTCTCGAGTTCGCGGCAATATTCTGGAAATGGTCGAACCAGCGCCACCCGCCAAAACAACAAAACGCGTTGCTGCTTGATCGCTTTGGGCATAATGAAGGAGCCTCGACATGAAACGGATCACCGGCCATTTCGTGCGTCTGTCGCCGCAACGTCGCATGATCTACGACATGATGCACGTCTCCAAGCAATTACCGCTCATCCCCGGCGAGCGCCGCATGCACTTGGCGGACCTTGTCGCGGCGCGCCATGCCGCCAAGCCGCGCCCGAGTTGGCTCGCCATGTTCATCAAGGCGATTGCCAACGTTTCAACACGTTATCCCGAGCTTCGCCGAGTTGTGGTCCGATATCCCTGGCCGCGACTCTATCAATTCGATCAGTCTATCGTCAGCGTCATCGTCGAGCGCGAGCATCAGGGGGAACCGGGCTTGTTCGTCGCGCGATTCGAATCGCCCGAACGAATGCCTCTGGGCGAGATCGACGCCCAGTTGCGCCGCTTTAAGACGGAACCTGTTGACAAGATCAAACGATTTCGAAACGCTCTGACGATCAGCCGCAAGCCATTGTTCCTGAGGCGGATGCTCTGGCATTTGGCGATGAACTGGATGCCGCGGCTTCGAGGAAAACTGATCGGTACGACAGGAATCAGCCTGACCGCCGGCATGGGCGGCATGGCCCTGGCGCTCGTAACGCCCTGGACCACGAGTTGGTTCTACGATTCGCCGACCGACGACGGAACGCTTGTATTCCGCGGCATGTTTGACCATCGCGTCTTTGACGGAATGCCGATGCTTCGCATGTCGCGCGACATCGAGCGGGAGATGCTCGGTTCGATTCTGGCGGAGGTCCGGTCGATGAAACCGGCGTCCCCCGGCGATGACGTTCGCGCGGCGGCCTGAGCCGGTTCGACAAGCCACGACTGGTCAGCGTTTATTCAAAATCCCGTCAATCACCCAGCAGCCTCGACCGTGCGGGACCGCATCGAGGCAATGCACCAGCACCTCATCGTCGCCGCAGCCACTCGCTTCCAGCAATTCGCTGAGTGCGGGCAGAAGCGAGAAATCTCGTGTCCGATTGATCGCCCCCGCAAGCTCGATCACCGCAGGGGTTGTCCAACCCGCATCGAATCGCGGCGGCCGAAACGGGTTCCCGGCGATATCTCGAACCGCGTCCGCCAAACCAAACTTTCGCCCATCGAAATCAAGCGCAGATGATTTGACTCCCGTCGCCTTCGCCAGATACACTGTCGCGTTTTCAACACAGGTCATCGCTCCGGTCATGATGTCGTCGTCATGAAAACCTAGTGACGTCCGGATGGCATTGACTTCCCACCACAGCGACTTCAACCGCGCCTCGATCAACGATGGATACCGCAACGGACGACAGAGGCGATTCACCGTTTCCGCGAACTTGGTCAACCAAACGTTCTCGGCGATCGCTTGAGCGATCGCTTCCGCGTCGGCCAAGTTTTCGGCGATATCGATGGCTTCCCGAATCGCCGCGGCGGGCGAAGGATTCTTGCCCTGCGCCGTCAAGAACTCGACGATTCCGTGATGACCGTCAGGATAGAGACTCGCGAGCGCGTCAAATCGATCATCGCCGAGGACGCCGGCGATGCGGCGGCAGCAGGCGACTGCAAAGAGGCTGCGCTTTCGAGTCGAGATTTTCCAATCGGGATACTCGATTCGTTCGGGGCGCCAGTCTTGATCCTCCCAGACGCAGCCATAGGTCTTCGACTCGCCGCGGAGGTACCGGAGCATCGCCGGTGCGGCGGTTGTGGTCAACCAATCGGATTCGTTCATCGGCGTGATCTCGTGGTCGATGGAATGTTCGATGATTGTCATCGCCGCGAAGTACAAAGTCAAATCGTCGCCGACCACGGCCTCTGGAACGCCGCCGCGGAGGCCACTTCAACGCCCAAGCCTGGTGACGGTAAGTCTAACCGCATTCTGTGCCACGACTTTGGAGAACGTCTGCGAAACCGGGCGTCGGCAATTGGCGAGTCCGTGCCTTGAGCGAACTTCAGACTTGAGGTGCCCCGAGGCGTCACGGGTGTCACTTCCGCTTGACTCGATGCGCGATATTGCCGATCTTAACACCAACCACAAACCGTCAAACCGGCCGTCGTCGGTCAGGGGGTGCGACGGTGAGATAGGGGTGACTATGTCCACGGAAACCAGCGTCGCCAAATCGCCCGACCCCGCGTCGAGCCGATTGCCTTATCCGCCGGGCGTTTCCCTTCGTCGATTCGACCCGGCATACACGGCCGCATTTATCGTTTACCACAGCATCGCGCTGCTGGCATTCGTGCCATGGTTGTTTACCTGGATCGGGCTGGCTTCGGCGATCTTCGGACTGTATTTCTTCGGCACCCTCGGCATCAATCTTTGCTATCACCGCCTGCTGACTCATCGCAGCTTCGCCTGCCCGCGATGGCTGGAGCGATGCCTATCGATCATTGGGGTCTTGTGCTTGCAAGATACGCCGGCGCGATGGGTCGGTGTTCACCGCATGCACCACCAGCACTCCGACGACCCCGCCGATCCGCATAGCCCGTTGGCCGGCTTTTTCTGGGGACACATGGGCTGGTTGATGCACCCCAACCCCGAATTGTCGCGAATGCAGTTGTATGAGCGATACTCCAAGGACCTCATCCGTGACCGATTCTATTTCAACCTCGAACGCGGGCTGAAATGGGTCTGGATCAACCTGGTGTCGTGGGTGGCGTTCTTCGTCGCCGGATACGCCGGCGGGTATCTCGTCAGCGGCCCGGATGAGGCTCTTCGCGTCGGCCTCAGCCTGCTCGTCTGGGGCGTATTCGTCCGCACGGTCCTGGTCTGGCACATCACCTGGTCGGTGAATTCGCTCGCCCACATCTGGGGCTATCGCAACTACAACACCAACGAGAATAGCCGCAACAACGTCTTCGTCGGCATCATTTCCAACGGCGAAGGCTGGCACAACAACCATCATGCGCAACCGCGCTGCGCCGCTCACGGCCATCGCTGGTTTGAATTCGACGTGACCTGGATCACAATCTGGCTGCTGCGAGCCGTCGGCCTGGCCTGGGACGTCGTACCGATTCGCAAAGCCACGGGTAATGCCCCTGCCATCATCACCGACGACGACCTCAACATCACCTGATACGCCAACGGGCAGGAAGCATTCCCATGACGTCCCCGCTGCGCTCGCTCATTCAAACCGGCACGAAGCTATGGGTCGATAGCGTCGATCCCGACGAGATCTGCAGATATCGCGAACTTGGCGCGACCGGCGCCACGTCTAACCCCATCATTATCAGCGACCTCATCGCGTCGGGGCGTTTCGATGAGATTCTCACCGGCATGTTTGCGAAAGGGCTATCCGACGAGGCCATCGCTTGGCAGATGACCGACCATCTGGTACGGCAGGCTCAGGAGGTCTTTGCGCCGGTCTGGCGCCAGACGCATGGCGACGATGGTTGGGTGAGCTTCGAGCTTGATCCTTTGTTGGAAGATCCGAGCAATACCCTGAGCGTGTCGGCGAAAGCGGCGCGATACGTCGAGCTTGGCCGCCAATGGAACGAGGGCCAGTCGAATCGGATGATCAAGGTGCCCGCGACCGCAGGAGGCTTGGCGGCCCTGGAAGAGCTGGTGGCCGCGGGCGTCACCGTTAACGTCACGTTGATTTTCAGCCGCCGCCAGTATGAGATCGCCCGCAACGCATGCTGGCGCGGGGCACAACGCCGGCCGACCATGGCGAGTTTCAAGTCCGTCTACAGCATCTTCGTGAGCCGGCTTGACGTGTACACCGAAAAGCACGTCCCGTCGCTGTCACCGGCCGCGCAAGGCATGGCCGGTATTGTGAACGCCAAGCATCTTTGGGCGCTGAATCAGGCGTTTTGGAGCGACAAGAAACTGCCGCTCAAGCAAGAGATCGTCTTCGCCAGCACCGGCACCAAGAAGCCCGAAGACGACCCGTGCAAGTATGTGGCGGCGTTCGCCGGGAGCGACATTCAAACGAATCCTCCGGCGACAAACGCCGCCGCCGAGGCCAGCGGGCGCACCTTCACGCGCCAGGTGGATGCTTTTCCGCCGATCGATGTCGTCCGCGAAATTGATACGCTCGTCGATATGGCGAAACTCGAAGAGGTGTTGATGCGCGAAGGAGTGGCGAAGTTCGCCGACCCCCACAAGGCGCTGATCGCCCGCATCGCCTCGAAACGACCGTAAGATCCGCAACCGCAGCGAGGCCCGAATGAATCAGTCACCCGCGCTTTCGCACATCATCTCGCAGCTCCAATTTCAGGCGCCGGTCCTTGTCGTCTATTTCGTGGCAATCGTCCTATCGATCGTCTTTTTTCGTCGTGCCCCGTTACCGGCGCTCTTGACCATCGCGGGCATCCTGACTCTGGTGACCGTTTCGATCGCCGTCGCGGGTATCCAGGGATACGTGATTCAGTCGCAACTGACGCAAGGCCGCACCAACGCGGATCGCGCGGCACAGATGAACATGATCGGCCTGGTCGGCAGTTTCGGGCGCGCCTTCGGAGCCGCTCTCTTGGTGGCGGCCATTTTCGTGGGCCGCAAACGGCACGAACCCGAAGAGATCATCTAACGACTATCTCGGCCCGGCCATCGGCGAGACGTCTCACCGACACCAATCTTCCAGGTCCGAGGGCGACTTCTTCGGCACGGCACTCGTCCAATCGAACCCATGATGGTAATGGAAGTGCCAGCGTTCTCCGGGCGCGAGGACGGCTCCGTGACCATGGCGCCGATGATGCAGCAATTGGCGAATCTCGAATTCGAGCGCCGTCAGCAGGTCGATGTGGTGCTTTTCGCCTTGGTTACCCCGGCGCCGGAATTCGGAGTTGTCCCGTGGAGTGGGATCGACGAACCAACCCCAACCGGCGGCGTTGTCGTCGAGCATGATGGTGTTGCCCGCCGAAAGGCTCAGAGTCCGGCCCCCCAAATCGGCGATGCGAACGTTGATGTTGCCAAGGCTTCTGGTGTCCAGTCCGCTGGCGGCCACCCGGCGCAGGGCCTCGGCGAGGATGGGGGAGACTTGAGCCTGGGAGAGCGACGCGGCATGCGTTCCGTTACGGGCGGCAATCGCGAACAACGGATGGCTTAGCGCGATCGGATTGAGGTAGTTCGCGACCACGTATTGGCCGAGAGCCGAGCCGGCTTGCAGGGCATCCTCGTTGTCAAACGACCAGTGAATGCCGCCATAGATTCGGCTCATGCCCGCCTCGGCCGCCGCTGATGAGAAGCTGCCATAGTATCGGGTTACGCCCGGCAGCCCCTCGGTCGTCGTCGAGAAACTGATGGCATCACTGCCGTAAAACCCACCAAGCACCGCGGCCGCGGCCGAGCTGAACGTGCTGTGCCCCGAGGTATAGGACGGGAACGGCGGCGTGGTAATCAATGGCAGCCACGACGGGTCTTCGTGCTGAATCGCCGTCACCGGTCGCCAGTAATTGAAGTGGTATTTGGCATCCCACGCAGAGATACCGGCATCCGCGAGGGCCAAATCCAAGAGCGCGAAGAGTCGGGCATTCTGCGCCAGGGTGTTGTGGCGGGCCATCGCGACATCTTGCGCAATCTCATTCCAATGTCCCGGCGGCGTCACGGTCCCTGCGCCATCGGCCCAGAAAAACGCAATCTGGGTCTGATCGGCCGTTCGCGTCGTGCTGAACTTGTCCCCCAGCGATTTCACCTGATCGAACGAGGCCGCATACTCGCCACTGGTCAACGAGGGAGGGCCGGACGGGCGAAACTGAGAGCCGGAGGTCATCGTGAACGGCGTGACGCCGGGCCATTGCGGCAACACGGGCGAATGTTGAAATGCCGGCGGCGTCGGCTGCCAATCGCCCGGGTTGGTGCCGATCGTATACGGGACGTTGTGATTGGCGCCGTCATTGGCTCGCAGCGCCAAAATCGTTTGAGCCACGGATCGGCCGAGCGCGACGCCTTGGTTCTCAGCACGGCCATCCGGGATCGTGAGCAGCGAGGCGTCATAGGCCGCCTGAAACGTCGCTAGTTGACTGGGATAGAGCGCCGACAACGTGGTGAACGCTGCCGATGCAACGGCAGCTTCCGCCGACGCCCCCCGCGGCCCATGGAGATTGACGGCATACGGCTCATGCGTTTGATAGATCGAATTCACCGCATCGTAGACGGCGACTTGCACCATCGCCATGTTCCGAGCCGCGAGCGGAGGAGCCGTCCCGCCGACCCGAACCGCGTCGAGCAACACATCATTCCACTGAATCACCATGTCTCCAGCGGGGACACACCGATCCTCCAAAGTCTCGAGCCGGAGCCGAGCGCGGTCAGGTTGACGTTTTGATCTTGATGCGAATGTTGGGGCCATGGAGGGGGTTCCTTGTAATCAACGGGAACAGTGTGCGGAATCTATCATACCGTCGCGCGCTACCATTTCGTCTAGGGGAATTGGAGAGAGAATCGCGATTATTTCATGATTCATGCGAGAGTTGAAACTCTCGGCTGAGCATAAGGTTACAATCTCGGACACGTCACACCGTCGCGGGTGAGCCGAAGAGGTTCCCGGGCGGGTCGAATCGGCACGCCAATTGCTCTCTTATGCCTGTTCACGAGTCACTTCCACCGATGGAGGCCGATCATGAAGACCACACTTTCTCTCATCAAGGCAGACGTCGGCAGTATTGGCGGCCATGTTAAGCCAAGCAAGCCGCTGGTGCAGTCGATCGATCGCTTTATCGATGACTCGCTGGGCGATTTGCTCAGCGACTACTTCATCGGCGCCACCGGCGACGATATTGGCATCTTGATGGTCCACAATCGCGGCGTGGGCAACGAAGACGTTCATCGACTGGCGTGGGAGGCATTCCGCGCCGGCACCGCGACCGCCAAAGAGCAAGGCCTCTATGGCGCGGGTCAGGATCTGCTTGTTGATGCGTTCAGCGGAAACGTCAAGGGCATGGGCCCCGCGGTCGCCGAGATGGAATTCGACGAACGACCTAACGAGCCATTCTTGATGTTCATCGCCGACAAGACCGAGCCGGGAGCCTATAACCTGCCGCTCTATCTGGCTTTTGCCGACCCCATGAACACCGCCGGGCTGCTGCTCAGTCCCGAGTTAACCAAGGGCTTCCGCTTCCGCATCATGGATGTGAATCACACCGAAGGCGACCGCGTCATTGAGTTGCAAGCCCCGGAAGACTTGTACAACATCGCGGCCCTGCTTCGCGACAACGACCGCTTCGTGGTCGAGTCGATCTGGAGCCGGCATGATGGCGCCCAGGCGGCCGCCGTTAGCACCCAACGCCTGCACAACATCGCGGGTAAATACACCGGCAAGGATGACCCCGTGATGCTCATCCGCGTCCAGAAACAGTTCCCCGCGACCGGCGAGATTCTGGCGCCGTTCGCCATTGCTCACTATGTCGGCGGATTCATGCGAGGCAGCCATATCGGCCCGCTGATGCCCGTGCCGCATGGGACCGGGTGCAGTTTCTTCGATGGCCCGCCGATCGTCAGTGGCTTCGGCTTCTGCGTTCATGACGGCAAACTGACCGACACCGTCGATCTTTTCGATCACCCATTTTGGCGATCGGTCCAAGATCGAGCCGCCATCAAGGCGCAGGAGATTCGACGCCAAGGCTTCTCCGGCCCGGCCATGCTGCCCTACTCCGAATTGGAATATGGCGGCATCGTGGATATCCTCGAAAAGCTCGACGCGAGGTTCAAAATCCGAGCCGCCAAGCCCGCGAAGGCGCCGGCGACGGTTTGAGATTGATCGCTCGTCTACATCGAGCGCCGGATCGGCATTGGCCCGCGTGATGCGGTCCATGGCTCATCGGCGCTCGATCACCACGAGGTCGCATAAGCCCCATGGGGTATCGCCGAGCAGTTTGTTCACCAGCGCCGGCCCATCGTGGTATCGAAACGACACGACTTCCACGATGCGCAAGTTAGGCGGCAATGAGAAGCGCAGCGCCTCGAGCGAATGGCGGTGAGTGAACAGCACGACCGTACGAGGTTTCTGCTGCAACTCCCGAATCAGGTCCGCCGAAAACTTGCTCCGTGTGTGGCGCAGATCATGCCTCTTCATGTAAAACGCGACAGAATCGCAAGCCCGAGGGTAGCAAAGGACGGCTTGCCCCGGGTCGGCACAATATCGGGCCACGAGATCGGGCCGGTTCATTGGCGACCGGTGTTTCGCATAGGCCGGCAACGCGAATTCGTGACCGAGCCAGAGGAGCACAAACGTCGTCGCGGTGACGGCGACCACCGCCTTTCGCCTCGAATGCTTCAGTGAAGCCACATAGACGCCAAACGCCAGCGCCAACAGCGGATACGCCGGCAAGATATACGTCGGCAACTTCGAGCCGGCCAACGAGAAGAAGGTCACGCACCAACCGCCCGCCAGCAAGAAGAACCCCAACGCCGGCGGGCGCCGCGTGGCACGGTCGGGATCTCCTGAAAGCAGAAAGCGAACGAATCCCCACAACAGCAACGTGCCGGGGAATAGCCCGCCCAAAAGGATCGGCAGATAGAACCAGATGGGCCGAATATGGTCAAACGGTTGTAAGAACCTCATCAGGTTGTGTTCGACGAAGAAATGCCTCGCGAACTCCGGGGCGCGGATGCAAATCGCCAGATACCATGGCAGGTTGATCGCCAGGGCGACGCCCAAAAACGCCAGAACCGCCCGCGGGCCGATGCGTGCCCCGCCGGTCAGGCGCAAATAAAGCCACAACGGCGGCGCGAGCAAGAGTTCCACCACCGGCCCCTTCGTCAGCATGCCGAAACCCGACGCCGCCGCGGCCAACAGCCACCAACTCCAACGGAGGCGATCGCCGCGCGATGCCTCGAAAGCCGCCAAGATCGACAATGTCACGCAGAAAGTCAGCAGGCCATCGAGTATCAGCAGCCGGCCAACGCTGACGAATCCGGGAGCGACGGCAAGCAAGGCCGCACCAAACAGGGCCGCCCGTTCCCCGAGGCTTCGCCGCCCAAGCAGATAGACCAGCAGAATCGTGCCGTGTATCGCCACCGCCGGCACGAGTCGCGCCGCCATCTCGCTCACGCCGAACACCCGATAACTCAACATGACCAGCCAGTACATCAGCGGAGGCTTGTCAAGATACGGCTCGCCCTGAAGGAATGGCACGACGCACTCCCCGCGATCCAACATTTCTCGCGGAATCTGGGCGTAACGCGACTCATCCGGCTCCAGAAGCAAGAATCCCATGGATGAATAGAGCAAGATCCCGGGGGCGATGATGAGCAGCAGCAGCGACCCAAGCCGGGCACGGGTCTCCGAATCGGGCCGCCCGGGAAATAGTGAGCCGCCCCAAAAAACCGGCAAACAGGCCAGCGGCGAACGCGGCAATCCATCGGCCATCCGTGACCCTCCGAAAAGATCCGGCCAAGATGGTAGATCGATTCTGCAAGCGGAGCAAGACGGGTTTTCGAGCATGTCGCGGTTGGAGGCACGCCATCACGGGTTTGAACCGCGAATTCTTGACACGGCCCACGGCAAGTTCGCATGCGTCGCGTTTTTCCGCTATCCTATTGGCATGATTAGCGTCTTTTCCTTCACCTCCGCGGGTGGCCATCTGGAAAACGAAGATGCTTTTCTGATTCAGGCGCATCCGGCGGAAGCGAGTAGTTGGTTGTGCGTCTTGGCCGATGGGCAAGGCGGCGGGCCGGGCGGGGCCGTGGCGGCTCAACTGGCTTGCCGCACGGCCATGGATGCCATTGCCGCGTCGCCGCCCCGAACAGTCGCCAATTCCTCGGCTTGGCTCACCGCTTTGCAACAAGCCGATGCCGCGGTTGAGGCCGACGCCGACGCGGGATTCACGACGCTGATTGGTTTCGGTATCGCCGGTGGCATCGTCGCGGGGGCGTCCTGCGGCGACAGCGCCGTTCATGTCCTCTGCGCCGGCAAGCATCACACACTCACCGCCGGCCAGCGCAAGAATCCTCCGGTTGGGTCCGGCGCCGCATTCTTCATTCCGTTCGCGATGCGCCTGGCGTCGCCCTGGAAAATACTGGCCATGTCCGATGGCGTCTGGAAGTACGCCGGCTGGGATCGAATCGCCGACTCGATGAGTCACCGTGGTGGTCAGGATCTTATCGACTCACTGCAAACCGGCGCCCGCGCCCCAAGCACCGGACAGTTCATGGATGACTTCACCGTCGTGTTAATCGAAGGATGAGCTGAGGATTCGCGATATCCAATGAACTTTCGCGCTCCGTCTCGACTCGACTCTCGAAACAATCACCATACATCACATAACATGACGATTCTCAGTTTCCTGTTGGTAATTGTGGCTGCTCCGGGGGCCCTGCCCCTCATGGCTGCCGATTGGCCGCACTGGCGAGGCCCTACCCGCGATGGGCATACCCCCCAGCACTCGGGATGGAATAGTACATCATGGATAACCCCGAAGGCTCTATGGCATGTCGCTGTTGGCGAAGGGTCGAGCAGCCCGCTCATTGTCGGCGACACCGTCTACACGTTCGGGCACGATGACGGGCGTGAAACGGTTCGATGTCTCCAGGTTCGCGACGGCAAGGAGCAATGGGCTGTCAGTCACGCCGCACCACTCTATGGCCGATATCACGAAGGCGACGAAGGCCTTTACTCCGGCCCCTCGTCCACACCGGAGTATGATCCGGCCACCGGATACCTTTATACTCTCGGCGTCGATGGCGACCTGCGCTGTCATGATACACGAGCCAAAGGAAGACCGGTTTGGCATTTCAATCTTTACAACGTCTATAACATCGGCAAGAGGCCGCGACTCACACGAGCGCCTCAACGCGACTATGGTTTCACGTCGGCTCCAATGATCTATCAAGAGTGGCTCTTGGTTGAAACCGGTTCAACCAAGCGCGGAACTCTCATGGCGTTTGACAAGCGAACCGGCAAGGAGATTTGGGCGTCAGAATTGAAAGATGAGGCCGGCCACACCGGTGGCGCGTCGTTGATAACCGTCGAGGGTGTGCCATGTGTCGCGATTGTAACACAACGCCATCTCGCCATCATTCGCCTCGACGCCGGACACGAAGGCAAAACGGTCGCGACTTTCCCTTGGCTGACGGACTTTGCGAATAACATTGCGGCTCCCGCCGTCCATGGCGATTCGGTTCTCGTCACGTCGGCCTACAATCAAAACGCGATGTGCCGCGTGCGAATCACACTCAACGGAGCGAAGGAAGTCTGGCGTGTTAAGTATCCCTCGAAGGTTTGCACACCCGTCATCCATGATGGCAGCGTCTACGTCGCGTGGCAACGAGTGCGTTGCCTCGATTGGGAAACGGGCAAGCTCCGATGGGAAGGCGGCACGGTCGGGGATCCCGGCTCGTGTGTGATAACATCGGACGCGAGACTGATTGTCTTCGGCCATCGCGGCCGGCTCCTGCTCGTCGAAGGCGCCGCCCGCTCGCCTTCGCAGTATCGCGAATTGGCCCAAGTTGATCGCTTGTTCCAATCGGAAGCCTGGCCGCACGTCGCCATCGCCGGCGGCCATGTGTATTGCAAGGACCGCGCGGGGCATTTGATGCGATTTTCCGTCACCACCAGCAAACCATGACAGGGATCGCATCACGAATGACAGCTAACACCCGTGATGGTCAGGATTCGTGGAATTGATCGAGCACAGTGTCGGATTCACGTGAAAGGAGACTCAAATGCCCGTCCGCGCTTCCAAGACGATTCCCATAAAACCGGCAGCGCGCCGGCGACCGTCGACTCGCGCCGGTGAGGCGGTCCCGATCCCGACGATGCTCACAGCACCGGTTGTGTTGGATGTTCCGCAGATTTTTCAAGAACAGACCCAGTGGTGTTGGGCGGCCTGCGCTCAGATGGTCGCTGCATTTCTTGGCAACGCCGATGTTCGACAATGTGAATTGGCGAACTTCCTCCATGAACAAACGAAATGTTGTAACAAGCCGGGAAGCACGGCATGCAATCAGCCATGCCCGTATGATGGAATTGAAAAGGTCTTCACTCACTTGAGAATTCACTCGATAAGTCACAATTGGGCCGTCAATCCTCAAGTTCTCATGCGTGAGTTTCAAGCCAATCGGCCGGTTGAAATCGGTTTGTTATGGTTCGGCGGGGGCGGCCATGTGGCGATCGTACGAGGGGTGACCGAGCGAGGTTTGCTCGCCGTGAACGATCCGTGGTTTGGGCAAGGCGTGGCGACATACATGTATCTCGCGCTGGCCTATGGTCAGGGTGAGTGGGCCTATTCCTTCGGCGACTTTCGGAGTGAGTAACCATTGCAAATTCTGATCCCCTTCCCACGGCGGCGTTACAATCGGTAGCCGAGCAAATTGGAGAATTCTTGCCAGGCACTCTGTCGCCATCCGCCATGGCGACTCGGCGCGACTTGCGACCGGAACTTGCCGAGTCATTGGCCGTCTGTCTCATCACAGCGGCCGAAGTTAACGAGCCGCCCGCGGACCTCAGCGTATTGGCCCGGCCATCGGGCATGTGGCACCATCAACTGCGGACCAGCACCGGCACCACGCATTTCGCCCGATCGACCCAACACGGTTTCCGCGGCCCCGAACTGCAAGTCGAGCTTTGCACGGCCTCGGCGATTCCATCCAAACTTGACGATGCCATCGCGTGGATTGATGAGCAGGTTCCCGATGACGATGTTGTCGTCAGGCTCCTCGTGATTCCCGCCTATTTCGTGCATGCGTTGTTGGTGATTCGCGGCAAGAAATTCTCCGCCGTCCTCGTCGATCAACCGGCGACGTTTCAGCGGCTCCAATATCGGAAACTGTATACGTTGCGCGATTTCCTGAAACGACTTTCCAAGGAAACGAGTAGCGGGTCTCTGGCTTAATGACGTCATGGGATGACCGCGGAGTCATTGCCGCTTGGGCCGGCCTCGGCTTGCTATTCGATTGGGCCGAGACGAGAATAGGTAGTCATGGTGAGTTGAGTCTCCTCTCTTCTTTTTCGAGCGACTCCATGCCGCGAGCATTGCCGCTTCTTGTTCTCCTGATTCTCGCTCCATGTCTTCAGGCTGGCCCGACAACGGATTTTCGCCCCGATCCGCGAACCGTCCAGCGATTCGGTCCGGCCTATCGCTATCCGCAGGCCGGCTGGTGGGTACTCCATGTCGAGGGCGAGCCGTATCAGCGCGGTTACCAGCACGGGCGGTTGATGGCTGCCGAGATTGCGGGCTACATTCGCTGTTTCGCGGCGACGCAGAGCCAAAAAGATCCAAGCAACGGTTGGGCACTCACGCGAACCCTCGTCAACGCCCTATTCCTGCGGCGATTTGACGCCGAATATCTCGAAGAAATGAAAGGCATCGCGGACGGCGCTACCGACGCCGGCGCCAAGTTCGACAATCGCCCCGTTGACGTGATCGACGTGGCGGCCCTCAACTGTTGGGCCGAAGTGGAAACGCTCGATGGTGCCCTCGAGGCGTTGCCGACAGGTTTGGAAGGTAAGCGATTCGTCAAGGAGCCGCCGCACCGGATGCCCGAGCCGCCCGAGGGTCATTGCAGCGCGTTCATCGCAACGGGTCCGGCCACGGCTGACGGCAAGATCGTCTTTGGCCATATCACCATGTTCGGGCTTTACCCCGCGAATTTCTTTAACGTTTGGCTCGATGTCAAACCAGCCAAGGGTCATCGCATCGGGATGCAGTCGTTCCCCGGTGGCATTCACAGCGCGATGGATTATTACCTCAACTCGGCAGGGTTGCTCGTCGCCGAGACCACGATCCGTCAGACGCGGTTCAACCCCAACGGCCTGTCACTGGCGAGCCGCATTCGCAAGGCGCTGCAATACTCCGATTCCATCGACGGCGTGGCAAAAACCCTGACGACGGATAATAACGGCCTTTACACCAATGAATGGCTCATCGGCGACACGAAGACGAACGAGATCGCGATGCTGCAACTGGGCACGGCGACCCATCGGCTGTACCGCAGTAGCCGTAACGAATGGGTCGGCGGCACCGACGGCTTCTATTGGGGCTGCAACAATACCAAGGACCTGGCGCTGCGACTAGAGACGATCGCGTCGCCCTCCGGCCGGCCGCACAACCTTGTCTGGCGTCCCTCCGATCGCGATCGCGCCTGGGTCGCATTCTACAAGCAATATCGCGGCAAGATCGATGCCGACTTCGCGAGGCTGACGTTTACCAGTGGCCCGTTGGCGGCCACGTCGTCGTTGGACGCGAAATTCACGACGACTGACCTGGCCAAACAGTTCCGCACGCACGCCCTCTATGGCCCACCGCTGGGCCGCACCTGGACGCCGACCGAATTCGAACGAACGGCTTACCCCGAGATTCGACCCTTGGTTAGCCATCCGTGGACGATCCTCCATGGTGAACCACCCACCGCGTCGCCCATCTCGGTTGACGGTCGCGTCATCGACCTATTGCCCAAGATCACGGATCGCCCCGGCGGCACGGGGACCTATGGCGGCAGCCCACCCACGCGACCGGCATGGCACGGCACGATCCTCCCGCAGAGCGACGCGGACGCCTGGCTCGCGGCCGCCTTTGCCGAATTTGAGAAGGTCGTCGCCACCGAGAACGCCCTGCGTGAGAACAGCGGCGGCAAACTCCATCCCGCCGATCGCTATGTTCTCGCTCTGTTGCGACACAACTATCGCTGCGACGCCCTCAGCGCCCAAGGGCATCCGAATCATCGCATTTGCCCCGCCGCCTACAAGAATTTTCACGATGATGATTGTGGCTACCGTCAGGCGTTGGGGCGCGGCGTCTGGGCGCTGGTCACCCTCAGAAACCAGCTCGGCTCCGAACGGTTCGATCGCGCCATGGATGCCTTCGGTCGCGCTCACGCCGGCCGCGAAGTCACAACCGCCGACTTCGAGGCCCATCTGGAACGGGCCGCTGGAAAATCGCTCAAGGAAACGTTCGACTATTGGATTCGCGGCACGGAACTCCCGCGCGTTCGATTCGAGCAACTCGGCGTCGAGCCGGACCCATCGGGCCACATGGTCACCGGCACCTTGCATGCGAGCGGACTGACCGGCCGCGACCTCGAAATCCTCGTGCGCACCAACACCTCGGAGGTTCTGCAGTCGGTTCGAATCACGGGACCGGAAACGCGATTTGTGGTCAGGACCGGCGAGGCACCGATTCAGGTCGCTGCCGACCCCTACGGTGAGTTGCTTTGCGCCGGCGATACGCGATTCAGTGTCGGGTCATTCCGCCGAGATTTGCGCAAGTCGCTGATTGTCTTTGGCACTCTCGGTGACGAGGCCGGCAACCGTGAGGCGGCTCGCGAACTGCAAAGGACCATGCGACGAGGGCCGAACATCACCGTGCCGATCAAGTCCGATCAGGAATTGAGCGCGGGTGAGCTTGCGTCGCATCACTTGTTGTTGGTCGGCGGCTCGACGACCAACGCCCTGGCGGCGCGGTTCGCGGGTCAGTTTCCCGTGCAATTTGGCCCCGGCACGATCCGTTATCGCACCGAGGTCTTTGCCCATCCATCGAGTTCCGTGGTGGCATCGGGAGCCAATCCATCGGCGCCGGATCTGACGCTCGTGGTCATCGCGGGTAACGGGGCAGCGGCAACGTATGCGGCCGCGACGAAGTTCACGGGCCTTCTTGGTCACGCGGCGGACGTGGTAATGATGCCTTATCAAGGCGGCACCCGCTATATCCTCGCCCCGCGCGGGCAGGTCCTGCCGAAGTAGGCAGCCGCGAGTCGCGATCTCCGACCGTGACGGGCAACGCCTCACCAATAACGAATGATGGCGTGTGAAACAGGTTCCCAAATCGAGGCGGGGTTCGCGTTTGGAAAAACGAGATAATGTTAGTCGTCCGCACGCACGACTTCGCCCCCGCTTTTCGTGCAGAGGGCGGCCAATGTGGTCAGTGGAATCGACTCGCGAATGAACTGCACGTGGCCATCGGCGAAGAGAAGATTGGCGCCGGCCGGGTGGAAGCTGTACGGTTCGTTGTCGTTTTTCCTGTTTATGCCATAGATACAACCACCGGCTGGCCCGCACCCTTCGGATGCCCCGTTGGCACTGGCTCCATCCAGGCTGAACGGCCCCTCGCTGTCGGCCCATCCAATGCCCTGGTCGTTTGTCATGTTCAATTGAACCGAGCGCCCGCGAAACACGAGTGGACGGGCGGCGCACTCCACGATCATGACCGTGGATGAGGTGCCATCGGTGATGTCGGTCATCCGTGTCCGGGAATTGCGGAACATGACCGAAAACCGATTCGCCGAGTGGTAATGAGAATTGGGCAGGTGTGGGTTCATGGTTGACGCCTGGACCCCCAGAATGGCCTCGTAGTCAGTTGGGGCAAGCGGACTGCCAAAGGTCATCGCAGGCCGTGGCGACTTCGCAATGGCCGAGAGAACCTCCGCCCGCTGCGGCACGCTCGGGCAACGGTAAGTCTTTACGGGAGCCGACGCCGCCATGGGGTTGGCCCCTTCCCACCAATTCACGTTGAAATCGTAGAGCTTTTTGAGGTTTTCCTGCTCGATATACGGCAAGGTGAGAGGTCGCCAACCGACGTACTTGCCGGCGGGATTTCCCGGGCCGGCTTGCGTCCAGCCCGAGGCCGGAAACACATCATGCGTTCCGTGGAAATTGTGCAGCGAGAGACCGAGCTGTTTGAGGTTGTTCAGACATTGAACCCGGTTCGCGGCCTCGCGTACTTTTTGAACCGCGGGTAGCAGTAACCCGATAAGAATCGCAATAATTGCGATCACCACCAGAAGCTCGATCAGGGTAAAGCCGGGACGCTGTTGGCGCATGGACAGATTCAGTCATATACAGGAACCGGCAACAACGCGATTTTCAAACCACCTTCATAAGGATTCTACAGCCGGGCAAACGCCAACGCAAGAATCTCACTCGGACGAATTGCCCCCAATCGGCACGGTTGACGGCAACACCGTCCAGCGACGCTTCGAAGAAGCGCAATCACCTCTAACCCGCCCCATGCAACTCGCGATACCAGCGGAGCGTCGTCGCCAATCCTTCGTCAAACGTCACGTCTGGGTCATATCCCAAATCGCGCCGCGTCCGCGTGATGTCGGCCCGTGAATAGCGCACGTCGCCGACACGGGTGGGGCCGTGGCTCGCCACGAGATTCATCCCCAGGAGGCGATTGAGCGACGCCACTAGATCCAGTACCGAGATGCTGTTGCCCGTGCCAACGTTGTACACGTTGCCCGCGACGCCCGGCGAGTCGGCGGCTTTGCGGAGCGCTTGGACGGCGTTGGTTACATAGGTAAAATCGCGCGACTGGAGCCCGTCGCCGTGGACCGTTGGCGTTTTCCCCGCCGTCATGGCCGCGATGAACAAAGCGATGACTCCGCTATAGGGGCTGTCAGCTCGTTGACGCGGCCCGAAGATGTTGAAGAACCGCAACCGAACGGTCTCGAGGCCATAAGTCGCCGTAAACGCTTGCATATACAACTCACCGGCGAGCTTGGCAGCGGCATAGGGGGAAAGCGCTTTGATCGGTGTGTCTTCGGTCTGGCTGGCATCGGGTGTGTCGCCGCCCGCCCCGCCATAGGCGCTGGAGCTGGCGGAATAAACTACTCGCCGGGCGCCCGCCTTGCGAGCCGCTTCCAGGAGATTAAGCGTCCCGGTGGCACACGCGGCATGGGTCGCCAAGGGGTTTTCAACGCTTCGCGCCACCGACGCCAAGGCCGCCAAATGATACACAACCCGGACGCCCTCGACGGCACGGGCCACGGTAGCCGAATCGGTCAACGAGCCTTGGATAAATTCCGGGGCTGGCGACAAATGCGACAGATTCGATCGAAGGCCGGTACTGAGATCGTCCAATACACGAACCGGGCGACCTTCGCGTGCGAGGGCTTCGACCAGATGCGAACCAATGAAGCCGGCTCCGCCGGTGACCAGACTCAATTCACTCATACGAGTCGATATTCCTGTTGGGGGCGACAGGAATGATTGGACTCGTTTTGAGCGCTCTTGGCAAGGCCGAGACCGATTCGAGTGTGACCGGCGGCCTGCGTCCGGCACCCGGGTAGTCGCAGGCTTTAGCCTGCGCTCCGACATCAACACGCAGGCTAAAGCCTGCGACTACCAATGAGAATCAACACGCGGGCTAAAGCCCGCGACTACCAAACCCATGCGTCCGGCACCCGGGTAGTCGCAGGCTTTAGCCTGCGCTCCGACATCAACACG
>CAZESP010000060.1:3687-28459 GCA_964515185.1 uncultured Alcaligenaceae bacterium | reverse complement strand
AAGCCCGCGGCTACCATTTGCCCGAATACACGCGGGCTAAAGCCCGCGGCTACCAAATGCTGGACGCTATTTCTTCTTCGGATTGCCGGACGGAAAAACCAATTCGCGCTCATAGACCTGTCGCTCGGTCGCAATGAGCAATCGACCGTCATGGATGGCCATGTCGGTGATGGCTCCTTGTCGCTCTGGGTGAGCCAACACACCGCAGAGGCGGCCCGTTGGATCGAAGACCTGCACGCCCATCGGGGTCGCGGCAAAGACTCGGCCAACGCGATCAACAGCGACGGCCGTCACGTTGATACTCGTGGAACCTGGCGGCAAGCGCAGCGAGCAGTACGGTTGCCCGGCCGACAGGCTGCCGCCATCGTCAATGCGAAACGCCCAAACGTAACGCCCCGTTGCCGAGCCGACGAACATCGTGCCGCGATCCGGCGACATGGCATGGCCGGTCGGCTTCTCCATGCCGGGCGCCATTATCTCCGTGCGCAGAGGAAAAACTGCTGTGGCTCGCGGGGCAGTTCGCCAACCGGCGCCGTCGCGGATAATCAGCGGCAGCGGAATGTCTTGGCAATGGGCCGTTGAGGCGACAACGAGCAAACCGATGAGGGCGACGAAGGCTCGCATGGCTCACTCCTTCGGTTCCGGGGTGTCGCGCCAAAGCCAACGCAGCGACTCAGGCAGGATGGCCCCGCCGTGCTTTCCGTTGTGGCCCTCGGTGCCCATGACGAAGTGATAGTCGTATTTGGCAAACTTCAAGGCGGCGGCCATTTGCTGATTCGCCAATGGCCAACTGCCGTGGAGATTGTCGAGGTCCTTATCGCCGTCTTGCAGGAAGACGCGGATCGGCTTGCGTTCGGTCTTGCGAATCATGCCCGGGTACACGTCGCCGCCGCGAATGTTCGTGAAACTGCCGACGTGCGACAGGACCTTGCTGAAAAGGTCGGGGCGCTCCCAGGCGGCGGTGAACGCGCAAATGCCGCCGGAACTGATGCCGCAGATGGCGCGCCCGGCAGCGTCGTTGCGGAGGTTCACCGACTTGCCGACCTCGGGCAGGATCTCCTGCTCCAAAAATCGCGCGTATTGGTCGGAAAGCGTGTCGTATTCAAAGCTGCGATTGCTGCGTGGTTTCTGAGTCTTCGGGTTCGCCGCTGGAACAACGCCAGGGTTGATGAAGATCCCAACCATGACCGGGATTTCCTTCTTGTGGATCAGGTTGTCGAAGACGATGGTCGTGCGGAACTGGCCTTTCTCGTTGACGTAGTTGCCGCCGTCCTGAAACACCATGAAGCAGGCCGGTTTCTTCGGATCGTATTGTGCCGGGCGATAAACCCAATAGTCGCGAACCGTGCCGGGGAAGACCTTGCTCTCCCAGGTGTGTTTGGTGACGGTGCCCTTGGGGACCCCGGCTTGCGGCTGCGAATCGGTGCCGAGTTGATAGTCTTCAGCCCAAAGCGGTAACGCCGCGATGAGCGCCAGCAACATCGTGCCAATCCATCGAACCATTGGCGAATCTCCTGAAAAGTAATCGGGTCACCCGCCCTGTTTCTTGGCGGCGGCGACGAGTTCGGTGAAGTAGGCCTCCATGTCGCGATTGTTTTTGGCGCGGGCGGCGGCAAGTCCGGCCTCGGCGAAGGCTAGTGCCCGCTTGCCTTGTCCGCGACCGAGCATCGCCTCCGCCGCGGTTCCGCGGATCTTTAGTTCGTCGGGGGCCCGATCAATGAGCTTGGTGAAAACCTCGGCGGCCCCGTCGGCGTCGCCTTTCTTGGCGAGAATCCGGGCACGCCAGAGTTCGAATTCATTGGTGCGACGCCCTTCATTGCGAGCGGCGTCCGCGGCCTGACCAGCTTCGACGTGACCCAACGCTCGATCCCAGGCGGCGTCGAGCTGAGCTTGTTGAATCAAGTGCAGGAAATACGGGTACAGGTCGGGCCGGCTCGGGTCGGCGGGACGACCTACGAGTGACTGGGCAAACTTGCCAGCCAACTCGCGGGCATCGAGTTGCAGTGAAGAGCGATAAGCGCGCTCCAGTTGCTCGTTGGTGAGCTGATCGACATCGAGAGCGGCCAGGTCGGCGGCACTCATCGCTCCAATATCGAGTGCCTTGGGTGCGGGTGTATCAGCCGGGGCGGCCGCAGGTGCGGCTGCCGGGCCTCCGACGATCGGAGCCGCTGCCGCCGCCGTTGCAACGACGGGTACCGGCGGAATCTCAGGCGGAGCCGTCGCGGGTGTGTCCACGCCCAGACGATGCCGCAACCGATTGAAGTCATAAAGGCTGATTTGCTCCACGACCCCGTTCCGCGAGATTCGCGGCGAACCGCCGGCGGTGCACTGCTCCAAGAATCGGATGACACCCAAGAGTTTGCGGCGGAGCTTCGAAGACCCGGCCGCATCGATGGGCGCGACGTTATCGAGGGCCTTCAACGGCCGGTGAGGCCATTCGCTCTCGAAATACTGCTCGGCCCGCTCGCGCATCTTGAGTGAGATTTCGGCGGCTCGCAATTCGTCATTGGGAGCGTTGGCAACCGGAAACAGCATCGCGTCAAGCACGATGTCGCCGAACTGAGCCAGCGAGGTCAGGGTCCGAGATTCGCCAAGGTTTTCGCCGAGCTTTGCCTTGACCTCGTCGACTGTCTTGGCAAGTTTGTCGGCGTTACTATGCCAGAGACTCAGCACGTCACCGGTGATGAGTAGGTACGCGGCCAGCGGTGCCGCGAGGGGCGCCGCGGCCCCGATCAGCGTGGTCACTTCTTCAAGGACAAGCCCCGTGAGCGTGCCCTCGTCGGGATTCGTTCGCAATCCGACGAGCCTCCCCGCGTGCTCCCATTGCTGAAGGAGATTGACCATCGGTTCACGGCGCTTGAGCCGGAAGAAAACGCGAGTCTCGTGATAGTCAGCGATATCCTCGGAGTCACTGCCCATGCGTTGAACTTCGATAAGGGCGCCGGCATCGGCGGCGGCGGCTTCATCGGGCTCGCGGGCGACGTATTGGTCAAGTGCCGCGATGGCTCCCTTGGAATCGCCGCTCCAAGCGCGAATGACGCCGAGGTTGTACCAGACGGCCGGGTCGGCGGCGACCGCGGGGGCAGACGCCAACTGAACGAAGGCGTTCTGCGCCTCCGTGAGCCGGCCCGACGCGGCGGCCACGACCGCATCGCCCCACGCCGCCGGACGGCTTGGCCCTGCCGGAATCAGCTTGTATTCTCGACGAGCCGCCTCGGGCAACCGGCTTTGGTCGCCGAACAACGAATCGAACACCTCACGCATTTCCGAATGATCCGGGCGAACAACCAGACACTGGTGCAGCGCCCATCGCGACGCGACGACGTGATTGCGACGTAGTTCGATGTCGCCAATTTGCTCGAAAAGAAATGCCCTCGGTTCGCGGGCGTCCGGCGCGTACAGCTCCGACGCGCGCCGAAACAAGGCCAACGCCCCGATGATCTCGCCCTCGGCTTGGCGAAACAAACCCCGAAGCAAGTGACCAAACGGGTAATTCGGATTAATGGCGAACGCTTTTTCGAGGGCGGCCTCGGCCTCGTCGCCTTTCTGATTCAGGTGAAGAAGCTGGGCATAGCGACCCCAGACCTCTGGGTTGGCCGCGTGAGCCTTGGTCAGATCGACCATCGTGCGAATCGCGGTATCGTGCTGTCCCAGGTGCTGCAACTCAAAGGCTTTGTCCACCTGTTCGGCAATCGGTTGACAGCACCACTTGAATTTTTTGCCGCTACCGCAAGGACACGAGGCATAAGGATCAGATGCCATGACATTCATCCAGGTAAAAAAAACGGGTCATCCGGTCAGCATACTGAAACGACCGTGTTGCCAACAGGGCGGAAAAGGCCGAGATTCCAGGCGGTTTTCAACGGATCATGCTTCCGATCATGACGATGGCGCAACAGTGATGGATTAGCAATGTGGCAATTCGGGCAAGGGGAGAATTTGACACCGGAAAAAACAGATTTACGTTATGGTAGGGAGATACGACTTCTTCAGGCTTCGCAGCCTTTCTCTGAGGCCCGTCATGGCGACCTAGAAAGATCGAGTCGTGTCTCGCACCGTGGGACCAACGCGCGGCACGTGACTCCGAGTCGGAACAGGGGCGCGTGCCGGTAAACTCGTGAGGAAGGATGCAATATGCTCAACACCGATATGGGCGCGTGCGAATTATTTATCGGCGAGTTGCGTCGGTGCGGTTTGATCGACCGCGGTCCATTGGATCGCGCCATTGAAGAGTTTGGCCGTCGAACCCCGCATGCCGACCCAAATCAATTGGCCGAATACCTCGTCAAACAAAACCTTCTGACGCAGTTTCAAGCGGATCGAATCTTGCACGGGAAGGCCGCCGGCCTCATTCTCGGGCCGTATGTCTTGTTGGATGTGGTCGGCCAAGGGAGCATGGGACAGGTCCACAGGGCGCTGTCGAAGACCGACAACCAGTTGCACGCCGTCAAGGTGTTACCGCGGCGCAGTATGTGGAATGTCCGGCTGGCTCGGCGCCAAGTTCGCATGTTTGCCCAAGTGAATCACCCCGCCGTTGTTCCATTTGTCGATGTCGGCACCTCGGGCGGATTGCATTATCTGGTCTGGCCCTTTATTGATGGCGAGTCGCTCGACAAATTGGTGCAGCGTGAGGGCAAACTCTCGGCGCGGCGCGTCGCCGAACTTGGCGGCCAACTCGCCAGCGGATTGGCGATGGCCCACAATCACGGGTTATTCCACGGCCTATTGAAGCCTTCGAACGTAATGCTCTGTCGCGACCAACAGGCGAGAATCCTTGATTTCGGAATCGGATCCTTGCTGGCCGAAAATGAGGGCGAGTCGCTGGTTGACACCATGTCCACCGCGAATGCCCTCACTAGCGGTCTGGACTGCACCAGTCCCGAAAGCATTATGGAGCCGACGAACCGAACGCTTGCCGGCGACCAGTATAGCCTCGGCTGCGTTCTCTATTTCTGCTTGACCGGACAGTATCCATTCTCTGAGGGCAGTGCGGTCGAAAAGATGATGGCCCATCAATTCAAACAACCCAAGCCCATAAAGGAACTGGCGCCGGATACCCCCGACGAGATAATCGCTGTGATCGACCGGCTGATGCAGAAGAAACCCGAGGATCGTTTTGTAGGAGTTGACGAAGCGGTCGAAGCGTTCGGGAAACTGAATATGCCGCCCGAATCGCGATTGACGGGTCAAGTCCTGTCGCCCGCGCCTCGCCCCCATGCTCAGCCAGCTCCCGGATTCGCGGCGCCCGGTTACGAAATCGCTCGTCCCGCGCCGGCTCCGCTCGAGCCACCGGCCGCGCCGACATTGGGCGTTTCGGCCGGCGCGACTCCGACCCTGCCCGATCGGCGGACGCTGTTCCGGGCTCCGGCGGTCTCTGCGGCGCCCGTCGCCCCCATGGCGCCACCGCAGGCCAGCCCGAACCGGCCTGCCGCATCGGCCCATGTCATGGCGCAACTTCGGCCGACCCATTTGGAAACTCCGGTCATTCCGCCTAGCGTGCAACCCGCGCCCGTCGAAGGTTCCGCCGCCCAACCCATGGGACCTCTCGGCTTCCTAATGCTTGGCATCCTTGTTGCCGTCGGAGGATTCCTCGCGATGGTGCATTTTCTGAAATGATTCACAAGGTGACTTGCCCCAAGCCCTCGTTGCCATGACGAGGGCTTTTTTCATTGACCCAAACCTGCCAAGCTGTTCGCCGAGTCGTTCAGCGATTATGGTGGATGCATCGCCCCGGTCAACCCGAACTCGCCCTCGGAGCCGGCATGATCCTCCGCTGCAAACTCGATGGCCTGTTGCTGCCCGCCATCGCCCATCCGCTTCGGCGTACCTTAGTCGCCTTCGACGGCGACGAGGGCTTCGCCATGGAGGCAGTTGAAGCGATCTACTACGAGTTGGTCTCCGCGACGGCCGATGAAGCGATTTGGCTCGAACGCGCCGGTTTCCGACTATTGCGCAGAGCCTCCGATTTTTCATTTGCCGGTTGGCGCGACTCGTCGCGAATGTGACGGGAAAAAAGAAACGGCACCCGTCGTTGGTCGAGGTGCCGGAAACGCGAACCGATATTCGCCAAAGTCAAACGAATCGCCTGCCGCGCGAGTAAAACCCCTCACCGTTGAAGGCAGCCCTTTCCCCCGCCGTAACGCTAATACCAAAATCGCGAAGCCAATCACGAAACGGCCGGCTTCGGTGGCTCGGGCGGCGGTTGTTGAGGAGCCAGTGGGAGCAACTCTTGGCGATAAATGGGAACATCGCGGGGAGCTTCAATCCCCAAGCGAATCTTACCCCGGTCGATATCGACGACCGTGATACAGATATTTTCCCCAATGAAGATCTTCTCGCCCAGTTTTCGACTCAGAACCAACATGTCGCTACCCTCCGTTGTGCGAATCGGCAGGAGAATCGCAGAAACTCTACTTCGGAGCCGTGGCGATGACGGGCTTCTCGTGAGAATTCGGGCTGAAAAGTTGCCCCAGGTTCGCGATACGTCCCCTACCAGCCGTATCCTCGGCCTTTCGTCAGACATGAACCGCTGGCACTACTGCATTGTCACAGCTTAATCTTCGGGTTGTGGTACGGGTTTCCTAACCCGTCCTACGTGATTCAGAACGGGTTAGGAAACCCGTCCCACGCAAACGCCCAACCCGAATTTTTTGCTGTGACAATGCACTACCCTGTTGGCGACCATCGGAGCGCTGCACGCGGCTATTGAATCCTACGCAGGTACTGCCTCTAAGGATCAACGAAATCCGAGATTCCGGCAATGTATCAGATGCTACATGCGTCAGAATCGCTACATCTTCCGAGGCTCGCGAGATCACCGACCGTCACCCCATCGGCCCACGGCACACAAAGTGCAAACCCGCACTCTTTACAATCGGGTCATTTTTTGGACGGCAAGAACTCGAGCCAGTTCCATTACGGCGCCGCGAAATCGCTTCCGGGCGGCATCGGCTGGAATCCCATGCCTCTCGCCGATTTCCTCGAAAGAAAGTCCGCGGCGGCGCCAAGAAATCAGTTGCCGGTCGTCCTCCGCGAGCGAGGCCAATGCCGCCTGGATGCGGGCGGATTCTTCGCGGTCGGCAACGATGGCCTCGGGTGGGTGGGCCTCGGATTTGGGATCAATCGGTTCAGTCTCAGTGTCGTCGAACGTTTGCTCGCGCCGGATGTCTCGCTTCTGTTGGAGATTCCACCGAACATGATTGAGCGCCGTTCGATCAATGATCTGTCGAAGCCAAACCCGCAGTTCTGCATCCGTCGTGCCGCGATAGTCAACCCAGCGTCCAAAGATCTTGACCATCGTGTCTTGGACCAGGTCCGAGTCCGTGGAATTCCACATTCTCGGCTGTCGCAGCCGTCGTTTGACCTCGTGGCGAATCACATGATTGAATGCAACAAACAACTCCTCAAACGCGCGTCCGTCCCCGTTGCGGGCTTGCTCCATCAGCTCCATTAGCGGAACGAGTTGGCGAGTCATGGTTCAGTCTACCGTCACAATAGCGTGGGCGCTGGCGCGATTCTTCGCGATCGCGCTCGACCGAAAACTCCTGACTTGCTGATCTGAATTTATCCGCTCGATTTGGGGCGATCAAGAGATTTTCTTTTTTTTTCCGGCTTCGGTCTCCGACGGTGTCTCTTGTATTGGAGGAATCCACGATGCCCAACGTTCGACTTCGGCGCCGTACCGATCTGTTTGCTTTCTTCTTCGCTTGTTTCATGGCGGGCTGTGGGAAGCAAACTCCGCCACCTCAACGTGATCTGGTCGGGTCGCCCATCGGAATTCACGTTGAGAAATACGTGCGCATTCCGCCCGTGTTCGCCGATGAAACTCCGATCTTGAAAGAGGACATTCCAGTCCGGAATGACACGTCACGCACAGTCGTGTTCGCCGAACCGCGCCCGGCGTGTTCTTGTGCGGGTGTGCAATTGGGTACGCGAACGCTTGAACCCGGGCAGGAAACCACGCTTCGCATCGAGGCCCGATTATTCGGACGATCAGGCGAACAACGCTTCGCCTGCACACTGGTGGATGATCGAGGGCAATTGTGGATCTACGGATTCGAGACGGCCGTCTTGACGGCCATGCGGTTCACCGAGAATGGCGCCCTGCATTTCGGCAACGTGGACCCGAACGCGACGGTCACGCGCCAAACCGAGTTGCGTTTGTGCGGCCGCGACGAGACCAGACTCCCTTCCGAACCCGTGTTGCAATACAACGCGAAGAGGATCAACATTTCACTGGGACAAGCGAGGAACGAAACGCTACCGTCGGGAATTCACGTTCGCACCATTCCGATTGAAATCCAATTGACCGCGACCGCAGCTCCGGGAATCGACCAGGCCGAGATACGTTACGCGCGCCCGGATGATCCAAGCCAATTCGTTCGACTCGAGTTGACCTGGAAGGTCCGCTCGCTCTTTCAAGTGAGTCCGGGAAGCATCTTCTTCGGTCAAATCAAACCAGGCATGACCGAGTCGATGACAAAACAAGTGACGCTCTGCCGCGATGACAGCCAACCGTTCGCCATCAAATACATTCGTATCAACCATGCAGCGATCAAGGCGAACGTGCATTGCGAAGCGGATAATCCCCCGACTCTTGAATTCACGTTGAACCCAACAAAGGTGAACCAGACCATTTGGGAAGAGGCAGAGGTCGTCACGGATCATCCGATCCAACCAGTCGTGCGAATTCCAGTTGCGGTCTTTTACAAGCCGAAGTCGTAGGCCACGAACGGTATCGTTCTCTCAACAAGGAGTTCTGTCATGTCGCGACGCACCATCGTCGGGCTTTTCGTCTTGGCGACCGTCATGATCGTCATGGCGAATAACTTCGCCCTTTCAACCGATTGGCCGGAAAGCAAGGACATCCACTCGATTACCAAAGCCAAGTGCATCACGCAGCCAATTTGGTGCACCGGTTACGACACATGCTCAACCGGTGGATCAGAAACGTGCAACGGCTATTTGTGGTCCTACATGAAACGAACTAATCAACGTGATTGGGGTGTTTGTGAAGGGACTCTTGCTGTCTGGTCCTGTACGGACTATGCGGACTTCTACTGTGCCGAATTGTCGTTCTACGATCAATATGACCCGTCTTGTGAAGATCGTGGATGTTGGACCTGGGTCATTGTTGGACCAGCCTGTAATCCGGCGACAGGTGGTCAGTGACAATTTGGCCCGGGACTCCAAGCCCGAAATAGTCAACGACGTATTTCGCATCACTGGCAGTTCGCTTGTGGCGCGACATCGCAAGCGCCGACAACGCGATGAGGCCGAGCATTGTGAAAGAATGCTCATCACAGTTGTTGAAAACCATAGGGTTCCAAGATGCGTCAATACACGACCAAGATGACAAGCCGACTTTGGTCCCGATCCGGCTCGCGACTCGCCGCCATTTCTCTTGGATTCGCTCTCACAGATTATTGCCAAGCTCAGCCATCAACACCATCGTATGAAGAGATTTGCCGGGCGGCGATCATTGCCGGCGCCGCAAACTATCAGGCTTTTCCCTTCTCTCGGTGCCGCTATCAAATGATTGGCGGTCAAGTCGTTAATTTTGACGAGGCCATTGCGGGGAAGTTGCGCAACAGTGTGTCGTGCGAGACACTTCAAGTCCGCGATGGCGATCAGGAGATGATGGACTGCGACGCTGGTTCACCACCGAGTGCCAAAAACGCCGTGCGCGGAAAAGATGGCCGGCGCTATGTTAGCGCCCGGTTTGGTAGTTTGCGATTCTTGGCTAATACGCAGCATGGCGAAATCCGGTATTCGCCCGCATTGAAAGCGGTCAATTTGCGACCGGTGGAAAAAGCCCACGGGTCATCTGTCGGATCGCCCTTTAGCCATGGTTTTCACGCTCGCTCAGGCCGAACCTATTTGGAAACGCGCACGAGCGACCCAACCAAATTCACCATGATTCCCGAAGGACCACGAATCATCGACGGTTGGACCGCGATTAACATTGGAATTCAATGGACCTCACAACGCGACACTGTCCTATCGACCTATTCCCTCGATCCGGAACATGGGTATCTGCCCCGCCGAGTGATCACCCGGGTCAATGGAAAGGTCTACGCGAGGCACGAAATCACTCGATTTCGTGAATGCTCGAAGAGTCGGTGGTTTCCAGACGAGATCGTCTATGTGACGCACCAGAATGAATCAGCCCCATACCCAGCAACGATCTTTCGCGTTACCGAGTTGGAAGTCGATCGGCCGCCTCAACCCAGCGATTTCACCATCGATGTTCCCGCCGGCACTCAGGTCTGTGGTTGCGAGCCGAGCGATGGTGTGTACTACTTGAAACAGGATGAAAAGATTAACATCTCCGACTTGAAAAACATGTTTCAGATGCTGGCCGAGTCGAAGGCCAATCGCCGATTGGACACCGACATCACCGCCATGCGCGCCCGTTGGTGGCATTGGCACCGCGGCGGGCGATGGTTCGCACTCGGCGCCGCCGTGCTTCTCTTGGGCGTCGCGAGTCGGATTAGTCAGCGACGAGTGCGTGGAGTCCGATCATGAGGCGAGGCGGCAGTGATGCTGACAAACTGGTGTGAAGTCGAAATTGAGGGCCGTGAATTATCACGATCTTCCAAGAATAGGAGTTCTGTCATGTCGCGACGCACCATCGTTGGGCTTTTCGTCTTGGCGAATGTCATGATCGTCATGGCGAATAACTTCGCCCTTTCAACCGATTGGCCGGAAAGCAAGGACATCCACTCGATTACCAAAGCCAAGTGCATTACGCAGTCGAATTGGTGCACCGGTTACGACATATGCACTGCCGATAGTTCCTTACCTTGCTCAGGTCAAACCTACACGTCCATCAAACGCGACAATCAAAGGGAATGGGGAGTTTGCGAGGGGACTCTTGCGATTTGGTCATGTACGGATTATGCGGATTTCTATTGTGCCCACTTGACGTTTTACAGTGATTCCAACTGCACACAACCTCAATGCGGAGCGTGAGTCATCGTTGGCCCCGCTTGTAATCCTCAAACGGGCGGGAATTAGAATGCCCTTGAGAGTTTTCGTGATCGGAACGGAATACATGACGCACCGAGCACTCTTGAAAATGGCAAACACGACCTTCGGGCGGAGTATTATCGCCGCCATACTACTTTGCTGCCTAAACGCTGAGGCTTTGGCACAGCCGACCCAAGCAGCGTCCAAAAACAACGAAACGGTCTGTCGGGCGGCGGTGACGGCCCTGTTGGCAAGTTATGAATCGTTCCCATTCTCACGTTGTCGATACCGCACGACGTTCGCAAAGGCTCATACCGCGATTGACGCTTGGGACGGCAAGATCTACGATGCCGAGTCATGCGACGCACTACATCTCAGAGATGGGAATGTCGAGAAACTCGAATGCGATGCAGATCCGTCTCCGGAGTCGCGCAAAGCCGTCAAGGGCAAAGACGGGCGACGCCTCGTCTACACGTCATTCGTCACTCGCAGGTTTCTTGCCGATCGAGAGCATGGCGAATTGAGCTTTCCGCCGGTCCTAAAGGCTATCAATCTTCGATCCCCCGAAAAGGTCCAAGGACCGACACACGCAACGCCCTTCTTGTATGGATTTCAAATTCATCTGGGACGGAGTCTCATCGAGTCCAAACTGACGGATCAAGTAACGTATCGGGCCTATTTTGATGGCGTCCAGGTTCTTAATGATAGGCCGGTTGTCAATTTGCGACTCGAGGGCAACGTTGGGAATCGATTCTGCCAATGGCTGTATTGTCTAGACCCTGAACATGGATATTTGCCCATTCGACATACCGAGTCAATCAACAAAAGGATTCATATCGACAATCGAATTACACGATGGCGCGAATGCAGCAAGGGCCGTTGGTTCCCCGGTGAAATGATCAGCGTATCCCGACTAAGCGAGGGACCTCCTTACAACGTTGTGCGGTTGCAAATACTCGAACTTGACGTCGACCGACGCCCCGCGACAGACGAATTCTCGATCGAAGTGCCGGCGGGTACGCAAGTTTGTGGAACCGAAGCTGGGCGTGGACACTTCTACCTGAAGCAAGACGAGCGAATTCATGTTTCCGATTTGCCCAGGATGTTCGATAGGCTGGCACGAGCGAAATCTGATACGGTTATGGACACCGACATCGCCGCCACCCGCGCCCATTGGTGGCACTGGCGCCGCGGCGGGCGGTGGTTGGCACTCGGCGCCGCCGTGCTTCTCTTGGGCGTCACGAGTCGGATTAGTCGGCGACGAGTGCGTGGAGTCCGATCATGAGGCGAGGCGGCTTTACTCTATTGGAACTACTCGTCGTCTTGGGAATTGTCGCTGTACTGTTAGGTTTGGCACTTCCCGCCGTCCTTCGGGTGCGAGACAGAGCAAGCCGAAGTCGTTGTGCCAATAACATGCGGCAGATTGGACTTTCGCTGCATCAATATCATGACCAGCATCGCCTTCTGCCGCCGGGGTTTCGATCCAAGGACGATCCATATCCGTTCCTTAGTTGGCGTGCTCGGCTGCTGCCCTTTCTGCAGCAAGACGCACTGTGGCTGCAGATTCGGAGTGATTTCGCGCGCGAGCCGCGGTTCTATTGGCCGCCTCGTCATGAAGCCGGCTCTCGGCCGATGCCGATTTTCGTCTGCCCAGCCGACGGCCGCACCGAGGGCGAAGTGAAGGAAGGTTACACGGTCGCCTTTTCACACTACCTTGGAATATCTGGCATAACAAGCGCCTCCTACGACGGGGTGTTATTTCGCGACTCCCGAGTCGCGCTATCATCTGTCAATGACGGCACAAGCAACACATTGATGATCGGCGAGCGACCTCACAGCCCCGACAATCGTTGGGGTTGGTGGTATGCCGGCATGGGTCAGGAAGGTGATGGGGCGGCTGATTTGGTATTAGGCGTTCGCGAGGTACGCACGACATTTCGCACACCGACTTGTGAGACCGGACCATATCATTTCGCGAATGGTGACGTTGATAACATATGCGACATCTTTCACTATTGGAGCCAGCACCTTGGAGGGTGTCAGTTTGTGTTATGCGATGGTTCGGTGCGATTCCTGAGATATGATGCGGACGCGATCATGCCGGCGTTGGCGACGCGGTCTGGCCGGGAACCGGTGACGGTTCCGGATTGAGTGAAAGACGCCGGCGGGAGTCGAACCCGCTTGAGGCTGCTTTGCAGGCAGCCGCCTTGCCATCCGGCCCCAGCGTCATTGGGAAAATATCCCGGCCTGGATTCGAACCAGGATCTGAACCTTCGGAGGGTCCGATGCTGTCCGTTGCACTACCGGGACGAACAAGAGCCGACGGCGGGATTCGCACCCGCATCGTGCCGGTTTACGAAACCGGTGCCTTTCTACATCGAGCCACATCGGCCTCAGCAGCAGCGCTAGGATTCGAACCCAGTGTGGCAGTTTTGGAGGCTGCTTGCTCTCCCAGGAGCACACTGCTGAATCAGTTGGGGATGGCAGAGTCGAACTGCCGCCACGTGCTCCCAAAGCACGCATGCCGCCGCAACACTTATCCCCAGTGGACTTACCGGGAATCGAACCCGGATCTCCTGCACGCCAGGCAGGTATCTTCCCGTTGGACGATAAGCCCAGGTTTCAACAGTGGACCGCCGGGGAATTGAACCCCGATTTCCGGCGTGCGATACCGGCGTCGTCCCTTTGGACCAGCAGCCCGTTGCAGTTGCAGGTCACGGAATCGAACCGTGCGCTCCGGCCTTATGAGGGCCAGTCGGCACCATGCCACCTGCATAATTCAGTCGGGAGGGTGGGAGTCGAACCCACGTTCTCGTGCTTCCGACGCACGCGACCACTCCACCTGGTCCACCACCCGATAATTGGCGTTGAGCGACGCTTCGAAGAAGCGAGGCAATGACAGCGCTTCTTCGAAGCGTCGCTTCACGCCAGAGCGCCCGGCGGGAGTCGAACCCGCACGTCCGCCGTGGGAAGGCGACAAGCTGCCGCTACATCACGGGCGCTTTCAGTTCCGACGGCTGGGTTCGAGCCAGCGACCTTCTGCTCTTCAGGCAGACGCTCTTACCATCTGAGCTACATCGGAATATCGCAGTGACCCGTAGGGGAATCGAACCCCTGCTTCCAGGTTGAGGGCCTGGTGTCCTATGCCCCTAGACGAACGGGCCGGCGGTGTAGCACGGGTGGGAGTCGAACCCACAGCCGCCAGGGTTTAAGCCCGGCCGCTCTACCGATTGGCGCACCGTGCCGCAGTGGCTCAGGTGGGAGTTGAACCCACAGCATCTCACATTCTGAGTGTGAGTGGTCTGCCTGTTGCCTACCGAGCCAGTCCAAAGCTCCGGGGGTAGGAATCGAACCTACGGCCTCCACGTTCAGAGCGTGGCGTTGCTACCAGCAGCAACCGCCCCGGAATGTTTCAGACAAGTTCGGGGAGAAGGGGTCGAACCTTCACGAACGGCTTCAAAGACCGTCGGCCTACCGTTAGCCGATCCCCGAATCGTCAGCGGAAGGAGAGGGAGTTGAACCCTCAAGGCTCATCGCTCGCCCGTTTTCGAGACGGGTGCCGTCGCCAATCGGCTTGTCCCCCCGTGGTCAATCAAGCTGGGGCGGCAGGACTCGAACCTGCAACCGTCTCCTTAACAGGGAGCGGCTCCACCAATTGAGCTACACCCCAAATCAGAGCGCCTACCGGGGATTGAACCCGGACCTCCGGCATGGCAAGCCAGCGGGCTTCCGCTACACCATAGGCGCGAATACCAACGCAGAGGGGCCGGGCGTCGTTCGTGACGCCCGGCCCCTGGGGGCTTCCGAGGGGGAAGTCGGCGTCACATGATCGAACCTTGGCCGAATGGCGAGGCAGAGCATAAAGGCTCGCACCAAACGGCGTTCGGATTTGGTCGTTGCAGAAGCACGTCACGCCCCTCAACTGATGATTTCGGGTCTTCACTGGAATAGACGAGAGACAGCCGCCAAGGTTCACGGAATTTGGAAGAAAACCGTGGATGATCGTCCTGCGAACGAGCACGCGGCGCAAGCAAGTGTTTCGCGAACACTTGCTCGCGCCGCGTGCTCGTCAATCTGCACACTTGCTTGCGCCGCGTGCTCGTCCGCGCCGCGTACTCGTCACGCTGTCACTTGTCCACAAACGTCAGGTCTCCGTAATCCTCGTAGCGGTGAAAGTCCTGTTTGGTCAGCGGAGCCGTTGACGTTTGCTCGGGCTGTTCGAGAGTCCAGGAATAGTCGAATCGGCATAGGGCGAACTTCCAGATCGTGCCAGGTCTCGGCCGGCCGCCTGTCGGGGCGAATTGCTTCCAAGGAATGCGGCCCTCGACAGTCCAGCCGCCGTCCTTGTCCTCGAAATTGTTCAGCGTTCCGCGGCGTTTGACGGCTGATTCGAGCAGTTTCGGCGTAAGTGGCGCGAATCGAAGCCAGCCACCCGCGCCGCGTGACGGTAGGAACATCTCGAGGGGTGTATTGTTCGCCGAGACCTGGAACTCGTAATAAGCATTCTTTTGCACAGATGGTTTCAGGAAGATCTCAAAGACGTCGTTGAGCCAAGTCATGCCGTTGCGCTGCGTGATGTCGGCGTAGAGGTCGTAGTCCTCCATGTCGGCGGTGAAATAGAAGTAATCATCATCCCAGAGCAAGCGAGCTGAGGCCTCGGTTTTGCCGGGTTTCTTGTCCCAAAAAGCGCTGAAGCCAGAGAGAACCTGCGCCGCGTCCCAGGCGGGGTCATCGGTGCGGCCGTCGATGGTGATGGGAGTCTTGGCGCGACGACATTCAGCGGTCCGCACAACAGGCGGGTCCGGCGTTTCTGGATCGCCGCCGGCCGCGCAACCGGACACAAAGACGGCAATCAGAATAAAACCGATACGTCGCATGATAAGTCCCCATGGGCGTAACTACCGAGCACGCGGCGCAAGCAAGTGCATTCAGTTGCTTGCGCCGCGTGCTCGAAAGCGGCACTTGGCTTGCGCCGCGTGCTCGAAAGCGGCACTTGGCTTGCGCCGCGTGCTCGAAAGCGGCACTTGCTTGCGCCGCGTGCTCGAAGGATTGCCTACTTTCGGCACGCCGGGTGATGCAGCGACAACCACGCCCCGCCCTGGTTGGAACTCGCCACGCATTGCGTAATGAAATTCATGCCGTCCACGCCGTCGAACACGTTGGGGTAAATCGTGTCCGTGCCGCCAAACGGCTGCCCGCCGGCACGGCGGATCATGTCGTCGTAACAGGCGGTGTAGATGTTCGCAAACGCCTCAAAAAAAGCCTCCGGATGCCCGCTGGGCAAACGGCTCGAAGCGCCGGCGATGGGTGCCAAATAGCCGCCGCCGGCACGGGTATAGATCTTGTGCGGTTCGCCGTTCTGCCGGACGATCAGCTTGTTTGGCTCTTCTTGGTGCCATTCCAAGGCGCCCAGCGTGCCATCGATCTCGATGAACAGGTCATTCTCACGGCCATGCGAGATTTGCGACGCTGTCACGGTGCCCAGCGCCCCGCCCTTGTAACGAATCATCGCGCTGCCGTAGTCGTCCAGCGCGCGACCCGATTCGAAGACCTTTAACTGACAGCAGACCTGGTCGGGAATTAGTCCGGTAATGTAGCGGCCCAGGTTATAGGCATGGGTCGCGATGTCGCCGAAACAACCGGCGATTCCGCTCTGCTTCGGGTCGGTTCGCCAAGCCGCCTGTTTCTGCCCGCCGGCTTCGAGCCGCGTTCGCAACCACCCTTGGATGTAGAACGCCCGCACCGCCTGAATCTCACCGAGGTCGCCGTTCATCACCATTGCCCGAGCCTGACGCACGAGCGGGTAACCCGTGTAATTGTGCGTCACGCCGAAGACGACCTTCGTCCGCTTCACAACTTCGGCTAGTTGCTCCGCTTGCGTTAGGTCGAACGTCAACGGTTTGTCGCACATGACATTGAAACCAGCCTCGGCGAGGGCCTTCGCGATCGGGAAATGCGTGTGGTTCGGAGTGGCCACCGACGCGAAGTCGATACGCTGATCCTCGGGCAACTTCAGTTCTTTGGCGATCAACTCCTCGACCGACCCATAGGCGCGATCCGGCGCGATGTCATAATCCGGGGCCGAGGCCTTCGCTTTTTCCGGGTTGGACGACAAGGCACCGGCAACGAGCGTGGCGCGATTATCCAGAATAGCCGCCGTCGCGTGGACGCGGCCGATAAACGCGCCTTGTCCGCCGCCAATCAAAGCCATGCGCAGTTTGCGATTCAGCGGTGCATTCACTCCCATCGGTACAACTCTCCCGCGAGGTTTTTCGGATTAGGGTTTGCAAAACAGTTCATAGACCGGGGCGACCGACTTCTCGTCGCCGTTGAACAACAGGATACCGTAACGCAGTTTCAAATGTGCGCCCTTGTCCAACTTGAGCAATTCGTTGTTCCCTTTCATGGCGGGGAAGCCCGCGCCGCTGCGGCCGAAGGGATTGGCCGCCATCAACCCGTAGCCGCGGGAATGCCAGCACGACCGGGACGTGTTCGACGGGTGATCGAAGATGGCGATGCCGCCCATCTTCCCGCCAACCTCGCCGACATAGGCGCACCAGTCGGACCGATGGCCCCAGACGTCCTTCTCGCCGGATTTTCCCGCGGCGTTGAACATCTTGCTGCGTTCGCCCTTGGCACTCAGTCGCATCTCGTCGCTAACGCGCACGCCCATCGACCCTTCCTTGGTGTCACCGAACGTGATCGGGCAAACGCTCGCGTACAGGTCGATGTCAAGGACAAACAGATAGGAGCCACGAACAACCTTAAGCGTGACGTTTCGGGATTCATCGAGAATCTTCGTCCCATCGGGCGCGCGCCATTCGTTGTGGGTCCGCAGCGTTGCGTTCTTCGTTTCTTCGACGGCAGTAAGGGCGATCGTTCCGTGACCCTTGGACTCTGACCAGAAATCGACACCCGCGACTCGCTTGTCCGACGAACGAATCTTCAAGGCAAGCCCTTCCGGGATGACGTCACCGTGACAAAACCAAGCCGACTTTTGGTGAACATGGTCGGTGGTTTCCTTCGCGGCACCTTTTTCCATGGGCCAGGCACGCGTGACGGCGGCACCGTTGGGCGCGTGCATCGGCCAGAAATACGGCTTCGCGACATTCGAACCGAAATGATAGCGTGTGACCAAGGCACCATCGACGGTGAACTCGAGCTGGTCCTTGCCGATGGGTTTGATTTGCACTGACGGCTCGCCGCCTTGAACGACGCCGGCCATCGTCAGCACGACCACAATACACGCGGCGCGTCGGAGCATGATTGGTCTCCCCTGATGAGGTGGGTGATAGGTGGTACTATCCGGGACGGAGTGAGGAGAGTCAAGAGAGGGGCGCGGCGAGCCGGAGGGCGTAAGCCCCCGGAGTTTCTCTCACCCGCAGAACGATGCGAGTCTACTTCGCCTTCTCGGCGGCCTTTTGAAGTTGGTCGCGGCCCTTGCGTAGATCGGCGATGACCGGGTCAAGGTTAGCATTCGTGCCGGTGAGGTGACGGAGCAAGTCGTCGATGACGCGAACTGCCTGATCGCGGCGATCAATGAGCTTCTGTTCGGCGGCTGACCCGACGGCGATCAAATGCCGCGCCTGAGTCAGATTCGCCGTCACGCCGCTATCGACGACCAACCGCAAATGCTGTCCCAATTCGGCGGCCCGTGAGGGTTCATCGGCTCGGGCCGCTTGTTCGACAGCGCCGGCCAATCGTCGAGCCAGATCGGTGCAGTTTTCGGCTCGATCCAATGGGTCGTGCTGAGCCGTCAGTAGCAAGCCATTCTCGACGGCGGCCGCGATCAGCTCTCGATTGCGATGCAACAACTGAGCCTGCTCGGCAGGCGATGGCTTCGTTCCACTCTGAGCGCCGACCCAGGTGGCGAGGGCAACCAGGAACATAAGTGAGAGGAGGCGTTTCAAAATCGCTCCTCTCCCGCTTTGCGTCGCAGTTGACGGTCCGCATCTTCGGCGACGCGCGAAATCTCCAACAGCGCCGGTCGGGCTGCCGGCGGAACGTCGGTCGCCAATTGGGCCGCATGCTCCCGGGTGCGGAACAAGCGATCGGCAATGGCAAACAGGATTTCCTTGCGTTCAGCGGCCGGAATATCGTCGGCACGGGTGACGATGCCCACGCTTACGACATCGCGATACAGACGGGCCAGCGTCGCCAAGTCATCGCCCGACGCCACCCGCGCCAGCGAACGAGTGTTTCCGTGCAGGTCGTCGGCCAGATCCGCCAGGGTCTGAACCTTTTTCTGGGGCGTGTCGGCCGTGGCGAGGGCGGCATTGTGCTTCATGACGGCCGCCAGCAACGGATCTGCCCCAGGGGTTGTCGGGCGTCCGCCTCGAAACCATGGACCAATGCCGAACGCCAGGAGCAGGATGCTGGCCGCCGCCACGACCATGACGCCGATCCGCACCGCAGGCCGTGACCATAACGGCCCTGGTGCCGGCATCACGGCCGGCCCGGTCAGAAACTCGGCGATGAACGCATCCTTGGCAGCCCGCGACGAAGGCCGCGGGAGGTGTTTAACAGCCTCATCAATCTGAGTTAACCGATTCTGCCATAGCCGGCAACGCGGGCAACGGGTCAGATGTGACGTCACCTCATCCGGCAGGTGTCGCCCGCCGGAGGTCGCCAACAACCGATGTTGGGCCTGTTTACATTTCATGACGTCGGCTCACCCATTTCCGGCCGGAATGCGGGCGGGAACAACTCCGGCGATAGCGATTGCAGCAACTTCTGTCGAGCCTTGAATACCCGCCACCGTGCCGTCTCCTCAGTAACTCCCAGCACCGCCGCTATCGATCGAAACGACATCCCTTCCTCGACTCGTAACAGAAACGCCGCTCGAAAATCAGCCTGGAGCCGATCGACAGCGGCGGCCAACTCGCGCATTGCCTCCTTGCTCAAGGTCACCTCGACCGGGTCGTCGTGGGGACTGGGCAAGTCCTCGACCAGCGGCTGCCTCGCACTATCCTTGGCGCGATGGAGATTGACGAAATTGTTGTGAGCGATTCGAAACAGCCAAGCCCGGAAATTCGTGCCGGGGGTGAATCGATGAACCGCCGCGAACGCCTTGAGCAATGTCTCCTGCGTCAAATCCTCGGCCGCGTGGGCATCGCGACAGAGTTGATACAACCAGCGATAAAGCCGATCCCAGTAACGGTCGATCAACACGGCAAACGCCGCCCGGTCGCCATTCTGAGCGTCGCGGATGAGCGTTGACTCGTCGGCCAGCAGTTTTTCGCCGCCTTCGGTCGCCACGGCTGCCGTGCTCCCTACGCCGGCCCTAATTCCGTGGGGTCGCTGGTACCTCTCGGTCAGGGTTACCCATGAGTATAACTCGATTGCGGGTTAAAATGTTGGTGAAATTTCGCCGCACCTGGCCATCGTTTCGTCGCCGAGACGCGAAAAAGACTCCGAATTGGCGATTTTGAGGGCCGGCGCGATTGTGCGGATTCGGGAAGTCTGGCGAAGTAATCGAGACCCGGTCGATGGCGCCGCTCGTGAGCATCGTGGACGCCCGGCGCTCCTCCGGTATGATGACCTCACCTACCTGCCGGAGATTCTCCCCATGGAACGTCGATCTTTCCTGAAATGGGCGACCCACGGCCTGGGTGCCGCGTTTGCCGCCACCCTGGGCGCCCCGGCGGCGCTCTTCTTCCTCGACCCCCGCAATCGCCCGGCTCGGGCCGGCGACTTCAAGACCATCGCCCGGCTCAGCGACCTCAAGGTCAACGAGCCTTTCCAAGCCGTCATCCGCGAAATTCGCAAGGATGCCTGGACGCTTCACCCCAACGATGTCATCGGACGGGTTTGGCTGCTTCGCCGCGACGATAAGACGGTCGATGCCTTCACGACGATCTGCCCGCACCTCGGTTGCTCGGTCAATTTCGAAGAGAAGCAGAAGCTCTTCATTTGCCCCTGTCACAATGGAACGTTCGGCATGGACGGTTCGGTTATCCATCGGCCCGGCGCTCAGAACCCGGCACCGCGAGGAATGGATGGCCTGGAGGTGAAACTCGTGCCCGACCCTGCCGCCCTAGCCGAGAAGCCCGACTTCCTGGTTCAAGTGAAATACGAGAACTTCGAGGCCGGCAAACCCGCCAAGACCGTTCGTTCCTGACCCGCGCCCGGACCCGACACCAACAACTGCCGAGGGAGCCGCCATGTTAACCCGACTCCGCGAATGGATTGACCATCGCACCGGCCTCGGACCGTTCATCGATGCGATGCTCCTCGAACATGTGCCCGGCGGCGCTCGCTGGCGATATGTCTGGGGCAGCACCTTGGCCTTTGTCTTCACGATCCAACTCGTCACCGGCACTCTCCTGATGACCGCTTACAGCCCCGGCGACAGCACTGCCTGGGCCAGTGTCCACTTCATCCAATATCAGATGGACTTCGGCTGGCTCATCCGCGGCCTGCACCATTTCGGGTCGCAGGCCATGGTCGTGTTGATGGGCTTGCACATGCTCCAAGTCGTCATCGCCGGCGCTCACTTGCCGCCGCGCGAGTTCAACTGGTGGATCGGGCTGGGGCTGATGGGCGCCGTGCTGGGCCTGAGCCTCACCGGGTATCTACTGCCTTGGGATCAGAAGGGTTATTGGGCAACGCAAGTCGCCACCAACATTGCCGGTGGTGTCCCGGTCGTCGGCCCGTTCATTCAAAAGGTCGTCGTCGGCGGCTCCGAATACGGCAATCACACGCTGACAAGGTTCTTCGGCCTGCACGTGGCCATTCTCCCGGCCATCGTCATCGGCTTGCTCATCGCCCACATCGCCGTCTTCCGCCGCCACGGTATTACGACGCCGAGTTATGCCGTCGGCGAAGGCTGGTTCTGGCCCGATCAGATGTTCAAAGACATGGTCGCCTGCCTCATCGTCTTCGGCGTGATGCTCACTCTGGTGGTCACCGGCTACGGCAACAAAGTCGAGTCACCGGCACCCGTCGCCGCCGCCTCGGAGGCCGAGGCGCCGCGGTCGCTCTACGACAAACTCGCTCATGCCGGCCGCGATGGCTGCGGAGCGAACCTCGACGCGCCCGCCGACCCTGACAAGCCGTACCCCGCACGCCCCGAATGGTATTTCCTGTTCCTGTTTCAGTTGCTCAAATACTTCGAGGGGCCAAACGTCCTCGTCGGCACGCTGTTCATTCCCGGCGGCGTCGGCTTGATCCTTTTCCTGCTGCCGCTCATCGGCGGAGGCAAGCTGCGCCCGATCGGGCATTCGATCGGCGTCGTGGTCGTCGTCTGCTTGCTAACCAGCGCCGGCGCCTTGACCCTATTGGCTCTCGGTGAAGATGCCGTCTACCCAACGAGTCGGGCATTGCTCAATCGACTCGGGACAAACATGCTCCCGCTGATATCGTTGGTCTTCGTTTTGATGCTCGCCATCATCAATGTGCTCGGCGTTGGCGGATTCCGCAACGCCGTCAAAACGATCGGCATGACCCTTGTACTTTTGGCCGTCGCCGCGACCGGCGCCTTGACCTATTTGGCGATGGACGCCGACTCGAAGTATCGGGCCTTCCGCGCCGCCGAGCCGACCGCGACCGACACCACGCCGTTTGACGGCCACCGCATCCCGGCCCAAGTCGTCGCATTCATCCAGTCGAAAATGACCGACGCCGACAAGGTGCCTCTCGAAAAGACCGTCAAGTTCCGCGAGGAGATGAAACACTCCGAGGAACTGGCCGAGCGTGCGATGAATCTCGCCATGGCCGGCGTCCCCGCCGAGGGCGGCCGCTACCTATTGCGCAACGACCCGATGACCCGCGGCAAGGACCTGTTCGTCATTCACTGTGCCAGTTGCCACGACGACACGAGCCGGTTCAAGGCCAACCCGAACGCGACGGCCTCCGATCTCGCCGGCTTCGGGAGCGCCGATTGGGTTCTGAATCTGCTGAAGGACCCGAGCGACGCCAAGTTCTTCGGCCGCACGAAGCTCAAAGAGATGACCGGCTGGGTTCGCCGCGAACGCGACAAGGCAAAGAAAGCCGGCAAGGAAGCGGCGCTCGACAAGGACTTCGCCGATGTGTCGAATTGGCTCGGTACTCACCCGCGCGGCGACCTTCAAGCGGAACAGGACAAGCATCCTGGCGCCAAGGTCTTCGCCGACAAGTGCATGGAGTGTCACAGCTATCGCCAGCCGATCGGCGAGGCCACCAAAGGCCCGGATTTCACCGGCTACGGCGACGCCGAATGGTTGCGCATGATGATCATGTCGCCGGATCACCCGTTCCGCTACGGGGCGAACAACACGATGCCGGCCTTCCGCGACCTGCAACGCCCCGACGCCGGCGTGATGCGCATGGACCTAGGTGAACGCGAAGGCAAGGTGAAAATCATCGACCTGAACGACATCGAACGCGAGCTAATCATCCGCTTCCTGAGTAGCGACAACCGCGTGATCTTCGGCGGCCAACCCATCAGCGGCCCTCCGAAGAAGTGACGTTCGGCGACGCCTCGCAGAAGTTACGTTTGACGACGCTTCGAAGAAGAAACGTTTAGCGACGCCTCGAAGTAGCGTTTGACCGAGATGCTATTCAGTCCTGCCCCGACACGGGTTCTCGTCCGTTTCGCGTAGCAAGAGCCGGAAGAATTGGCTCCGCTGCATAGGTAATGAAACGAGCGGAACCATCGGCAAACAGGAAGTGCCCGCCGCCGCTGTGGAGCGACCAGAAATGGAAGCTATCACACGGATTCTCTACACGCCCGGGGCCGAATCGAAGCGGGCCGCGACACCCTTCCCACCAGCCATTGCCCCGAATCCCGAGACGACAACCGTACGCAGCACCCGTTCGCAAACGTAAGACACTTTCGTTAGGAATCTCAACGGTATACCAACTCCCTGAAAACCCCCTACCAAACGGCGGCCGCTCGCCGATAAGAAGCGTGTTGCTGGATCCATCGGCGACTTGAGTCAACGGGATCCCCGTCAGCGTGTGCAACGCGGATCGATCACCCGACTCCGACGCGCTCATCACACCAACGAAAGAGCCGTAGGCGACGGTATATCCATATTCGTCGGTAATCGGCAACGCGAGGCGGCTGTCGGCGGGACACGTATAGACGCGAATGATCGTTGTCAGCCCGACATGAGGTGGACGAACGTATCCTGGTTTGGATTCGTAGGCAGCCACCGAGGCACGCCAAAGGGGATCGTGGCCATGATAGGGCAACAGCAATACGCCCCATGGTAGCAACGTGCTGTCGTTGCGGGCACGACTCCATTTCTGCACATACGCCGGTGGAAGTGAGTGTCTATCGTTGTGATACGAATGAACTGCCAAACCAATCTGGCGCAAATGATTCGTGCAACTTGTACGATAGGCTCTCGCTCGCACCTGTTGAACGGCTGATAACAATAGTCCTGTCATGATCCCTATGAGGCCGATCGCCACCAGAAGTTCGATCAACGTTGCCCCGCGCCGCATAGAGTTAATGGCTCGTTTCATCGGGATGACTCACTTCGAGGGTTTCAATCGCCTCGACGTTATCCGCCCTAACTCGAACTCGAACGACAGACTGACGGCGTCGTGCGCCGTCGCGTTTAGAAACAACATCGGTTGAAATCGAAAGGCAAGCTCGCCCGTCTTGGACACCAGTAATTGTTATCGAAAGACCGGGTGGAACCGATAGAAGTTCGGCACCAGTCAGTTTTCCCCCTCGATGAACAATCTCAGCAGACGCCGAATACTGCCTCTTTCCATCAACGAATCGTGGAAGGTAAATCACCGACGGCAACACCAGAAATGGTGACTCGACATTACCAGTTATCGGGATCCGAACGACCCTTTCAACCGC
>CAZESP010000060.1:1671-3587 GCA_964515185.1 uncultured Alcaligenaceae bacterium | reverse complement strand
GGACCACCGATCTTGTAAATTGGCGAGGGTGTTGATGTCCCGATCTGTTTCCAATTCGTATCGATCTTGTATTTCAACTCGCGTGCTCGGTCGTGAACAACAGTGCCGGACGGGATAGGCGGTAGCAACAACAGTCGTTCGTCTACGGGTTCATTCACTTTCTGGTCTTTAATGGAGACTATCGACTCGTTCACAAGCTTGCCTTGCCAAAAGCTTTTGCGATGGCACTTCAGTGGTAGGAACACACCGGGCCTTGCCTCAACGAACTCGTTGATCTCAGCTTCAGAATGGCCGTCGGCGCCTTCCCGCCAAAACTTCACTCGTCGAACGAGATAGTTTTTGCCTTGATCGAATTCAAATGAAAACAAGTTGCGCTTTGAAGCATTTTCTATCGCGACACGAACGTGAATTACCTCTCGGCCGTCGATTTGTTCTTGCCTGACCTGGGGCGGTTCAGACGCAAACTCAACGAATCGTTCAAAGGTCACCGGCTGGTTTTCTCTCGCGAAAAAGGTAAACAGCAATCCATGCCAGACATCACACAAACCAATTGTTTGTGCCGACGAGGCTCGTGATGCATCGAACCGCGTTTTTCCTGTCGACCATTGGCGGCTCACCATCCGCGATTCACCAGCGCTGACAAGGATATCAAACGACGACTTCCCTTCCTGGCCCTGCAATACACGGACGGCATTCGGCGTTCTGATGTATCGCCCCGAATCGAGCACTGCTTTTTCCGGGACGATTCCCTCGCAAACATACCGAGCATCCACCGTCGTTATGGCTTCGCGGGCGGCACGATGAGCCGCCGTGACACGTTTCAGCAACGCGTCCCCTTCTTCAGCGCGTCCAGACACACATTTGATGAGGCAAATGGCAACAACCAGTCTAACCCCATGCTTTAAATGGGCTGTCATTGCTTTCCTCCAGGCCTTCTAAAACACACCCGGTGTTCTTATTGTGCACATTTGTGATAGGTAGCTTGGCAAGTTTCGTAACCGCCTTCGGAACACACGCCAGTACACACCTTGGTTCCGAGATTTGGGTACTCGTTACAAACATTCGTTCCTCCGGGCATGCACTTGTACCAGTTTGAAGACGATCCACCGGTACACCAACCACAGAGTCCACCAACGTAGGTCTGAACGTCCCAACAGTTGACACTAATGCACTCATGGTTTGGATGGGGTATTGGATCGTCTTCTTTTCCCTGACCGCGAACCGGACTAAAATCGGTTGCGAAAAGACCCAGCACGATACCAAGCGCCACGACAGTGAATAACCCCATTAGGCGGATCGAGAGTCTCGTCGTCATTTGTGGTTCCTTTCATGAGAGAATATTTGAACGCAACTATCGAACGGTCACACCAACCCGGATGTCGATTGCCCGAATGCCCTGTGACGTAATGCCTTCCGCGCGGAGCAGCAAGTCGCCAGCCGCATCCGGATCATGACTAAAGTCGACAATCAGGTCCGCAGTAGTCGCATCGCCAGGGCCGATTGTCAAAGTCGGCAACACTATCGACAAGCAAGGGCAACTCGTCTTCACGTGTTCAATTGTAATCGGTCGGTCTGCTGTGTTCTTCAAACAGATGGCTATCGAAGTGCAACTACCACGGGATACCAGTCCTAACTCATGTGTGACTGAATGACCATCCAATGTTACGGTCAGTAATGGAGGTGGAATTGTGATCGATGCTCGCTGAGAAATGATCAGCCCGACGCATCCGAACAGCATGAGTGCGACAGCTAGAATTCTGATGAAAGACATTGCTTGCTCGAACAACAACAGAAACGCAATTTGGCTCAGACCGGGCGTAATTGGTCGAAAGCTCCGTCGATTCCTGCAGCTGCTGGAAAAAGCTGCTGGAAAAAGCTGCTGGAAAAAGCTGCTGGAAAAAGCTGCTGGAAAAAGC
>CAZESP010000060.1:0-1571 GCA_964515185.1 uncultured Alcaligenaceae bacterium | reverse complement strand
TGCTGGAAAAAGTACCAGGCGATAAGTGTAGAGTCAAGTCAAATTCTTCAGAAATTGTGTCGAATGCCAAAAAATCGAAATAACGCCACCGAGAGGCCGGCGTCAAGCTCACGGAAGTGTAGTCCTTTCCCAAGGAAACCGGGAGTTGGTCAGCGCCTGCTGTTGATGCCTATCCTCTGGATTTCACCCGCAAGAACTCCAGCGCTCGGCGGGCCGTTTCGACGGCGTTGTGGCTGTGGCGGCTCAATTCGACGTGGATGCCGCCTGTGTACTCAACCTCACGCAACGCCCGCAACACCGGCGGGAAGTCGATCTCACCTTCGCCAAACATCAGATGGTCGTGGACACCGCGGCGCATGTCTTCGATGTGAACGTTCCAAAGAACGTGCGACCATTTCCGGACGTGGTCGGCAATCGGCGTCTCACCCTGGCAGTGCAAGTGGCCGATGTCCAGCGTCAGGCCGAATGCGGAGTGATCGACTCGCCGGTGCAGCTCGCCGAACTTGGTCATGGTGTCGATGAACATGCCCGGTTCCGGCTCAAAGGCCAGGCGCACGTTCTTCGTCGCGGCATGTTCGGCCAAGGCTCGACAACCCTCGACGAGCCACGCCCAGAGCTTCTCGTCCGGCGTCTTCCGATCCGGCGTGCCCGACCAGAAACTGACAACCGGCACCTCCAATTCGGCGGAAATGTCAACGGCCTTGCGTAGAAAATCGAGCCGCTCGCCGCGGCCCTTGGCGCCGTGCGAAATCAACGTTGGCTGGTGTTTGTGAAGCGGGTCGAGAAGAAACCTCGCCCCTGTCTCGACGGTGCAGGCCTCGCGAAATCGATGAATCAGGCGCTTCACCGGCGGAAGCTGTCGCTTGCGAAGGGATGGGTCAAACGGATCGAGCAGGGTATGGTCGATTGTGAGCGCGACGCCTTCGTATTCCAATTCCTCCAAGAGTATCGAGAGCGCATCGAGCGGCCGATGATGCGCGAAGCCGTTGGAGTTGTAACCGAAGCGGAGCGAGGTCACGGCACGACCTCAACGAATCGCACCTCGGGGACCCGTTGGCGAAGCTCGTCCTCGATGCCGCGCATGATCGCCACGACGGTCGCCGGACACGAGGCGCAGACCGGGCCGAGCCGCAGCCGGGCAACGCCTTTCTCGACGCCGACAACCTCGATGGCGGCGCCGTCAAGTTCCAGGGCCGGACCGATTTCAGCCGCAAGAGCGGCCGCGACACGAGCCTTGAGATCGGGATCGGGCATCCGAAACTCCTCAAAAGGGTCAAGTTAGGTTACGGAATTACGGCTGACGTTTCGCGTCGGCCGGCGAGCGCGAGACGGTTAGGTCTGAATTCACCTTGGCGAAATATCGTCTGATCGAGATAGTATGTGGTGACTTCGCCCCCAAGGAGCGGCCCGTATGCGCAACGTGATTCTGTCCGCGGTTTGGGTTATGGCGTCGGTCGGGACGGCGTTCGCCGCCGATCCGCCGGCCAAGCCGAAGGCCCGGCCTGCCAATCGACTTGCCAAGGAGAACAGCCCGTATCTGCGGCAGCATGCCCACAACCCCGTCGATTGGT
>CAZESP010000059.1:0-29071 GCA_964515185.1 uncultured Alcaligenaceae bacterium | reverse complement strand
TCGACCTGCCGCACGAAGATGAATGGGAATATGCCTGCCGCGGCGGGTTGGGGAACAAACGCGCGTTCTATTGGGGCGACAGTCTGAACGGGGACAATGCGAATTGCGCCGGGAACCATCCCTATGGCACCACGACGAAGGGCGAGAATACGGGGCGGACGACGCCGGTGGGGAGCTACGAGTGTGTCGCGCCTCATCCGTGGGGGTTATGCGACATGCACGGAAACGTGTGGGAATGGTGTGAGAACTTCCACAGCAGCGGCAACAAATACCGCGTCCTACGCGGAGGCTCGTGGCGCAGTATTGCTCGCCGCTGCCGAGCTGCGTACCGCATCAAGCCCGAGCCGGTCAATCGCAGCGACATTATCGGTTTCCGTATTGTGTTCCGCCTCAACTGACGCGCGTGACCAGCCGTCACGGGTTTCACCCTTGGGCTAATAGCCCTCGCCCCGTCGGGGCGGGGCGAGGGAGTCGGAAAAGGTCGCCGTCCCGGCCGCGCATGGGAGCGCGGCCGTCTCGGCCGCATTTTTTTTGGGGGTCGTCGCAAAGCGGCCGGGACGGCCGCGCTCCGTCAAATCCGTAAGCGGCCGGGGCGGCCGCGCTCCGTCAAATCCGAAAGCGGCCGGGACGGCCGCGCTCCTTGGCGTCGAAAAGGAGCGCCGCCGTCCCGGCCGCATTTCGGCTCGTTGTGAAATTCGCTAAATCGCTGCGCGTCATCCTCGCAAGCCGCGATAAAACTCCTCGAACCGCCGGCGGACGGCGTCGCGGCTGAAGGAATCGACGGCCCGCGCCCTGGCCGCCTCGCCGAATCGGCACGCTTCAATGGGGGCCACGACGAGGCGCTCGATCGCCGACGCGAGTTGAATCGCGTTTTCGGGGTCGATCAGCAAGCCCTCAACGCCGTCGCGGATCAAGTCGCCGTTGGCGCCGACCCGTGTCGCCACGATGGCCCGGCCCGACGCCATGTATTCCAGCAACGCGTTGGACATTCCCTCCGATCGCGATGGCAACACGGCGACATCGAGGCTCGCCAGGAACGCCGGAATGTCCGCGACGGCGCCGCGAAGAATGAATCGATCGCCAAGGCCGTGCTCGACAATGAGCCGGTCCAGTTCCGGGCGCTGGCTACCCTCGCCGGCAATCTCAAATCGTAGTTGCGGATAGCGCGGCAATAGTTGCACGGCGGCTTGAATGAGCAGGTCGATTCCCTTGACGGGTCGCAGATTGGCGACAGCACCGACGCGAACAATCGGCCGCGTCGTGTCCGGTGGAGGGGCTTGCGTGAACCGCTCGATGGCGACACCGTTCGGTAAGACGGTCACTTTGTCGGGTCGGACTCGTTCGGACTCGATGATGGCGCGTTTTCCCGGTTCGGAATTCGTCAGCGTGACGTCCACAAGGCGACCGTAAACCCATCCGAGAACCTTGTGCAGCGGCGTCAGCCAGTAGCCGAGGTTGTTGCGAACGCGAATGACCCGTCGCACGCCGCCGATGCGAGCCGCCAACGCGCCGAAGTAGACGCTGTCGAGGAAATAGGCTTGAACGACGTCGATCCGGTGGTCGCGCAAGTAGCGGACGAACCGTGCCGTTTTCGGAACGATGCTCAAATGATGAAACGAGCGAATGCCGAGGCGCATCACCGGCACGTCCGCGGGTTCCAGAGCCTGTGACTCGGGATCTTCACCATTGAGCAGGCACAGGTAAGGCTCGACTCGCGAACGATCAAACGAGCGTAGGAGCGTCACGAGTTGCGATTCGGTGCCGGCACGATCGAGCTTGTCGATCAAGAACGCGACACGAACGGGCCGGCTTGGAACCATGAACGCACTCCGAGGTTTACGCGACGGCCGCCGTCCTGCGACAGAGCGATTCGGCGAGTTGCAGATAGGCCTGTGCTTGAGCGTCAAAGGTGAATTGTTGTTGCACGAGCCGCCGGCCGGCTTGACCCATCCGCGATCGACGGGTTTCGTCGGCGAACAGAGCGGCGATTCGCGACGCCAGGGTATCAACATCTCCCGGCGGCACGAGGTGACCGGTCTCACCGTCGATCAGGACCTCGGGCGTTCCCCCCACCGCGGTGGCGACGACCGGCACCGCGGCCGCGCTCGCTTCCAAGATGACGTTCGGCAAGCCTTCGGTATACGACGGCAAGACGAATACGTCGGCATTCGGCAGCAGGTCGTCGAGGTCATCGCGATAGCCGGCCAATACGAATCGCCCGTTCAAGTTGGCGGCGTCGATTTCCTGCTGCAACGGCGTTTTCAATTCGCCCTCGCCAAATACGACGAATCGAGCATCGACAGCCGTATCCACGATTCGCCGCGCCGCCTGAATCAGAACCGAGAAGCCTTTTTCCGGGCTGAGTCGCCCCGCACTGACGATGATTCGGCCTGGTTTTCCTCCGGCGAGATTCTGAAGAACGTCTCGGTATTCCGGCGTCGGATCGCGAAACGAACAACTACGAGCTGCATTGCGAATGACGACAACCTTTCGTTCCGCGACGCCAGTTTCGATGACCTTCGCCGCTTGGCCGTCGGAAACGCAAACCACGCGATCCATGAACCTCAGGTGGAAACGATCAAGCGATTCATATAGGCGCACCTTGCGGTTCTCGCCGGTCCAGCCTCGCGAAACAGCGACGACGGGAATACCCACTCGCCGAGCGGCAACCCGGCCGACAAGATTCGCCTTGTAGCCGTGGCAAAAGAGGATGTCGGTATGTGAAGCACGCAGCCGGTGCGCGAGTTCGGTCATGGCCGCCACCAGCCGTGGCGTGTCATGGGCAAGTTCAATTCCCTCAAAGCCGGCCGCACGCACTCGATCGAGAAACGGCCGGCAGCGACCGCCTTCGGAAAACGACAAGAACTGAATGGGGTTTGCGGAGGGCAGGGCACATGCCAGCCCGAGCATCTGGCGCTCCGGCCCGCCGAAAAAGGTCGATGAGGTTACATGGGTCTGGCGCATGCGAGTCCGTTCGCGTTGATGAATATCGTAGGTCCGCAGTGTAAGTAGAAACGGGCGGCCCTGTCCAGATCAGTCATGGGTGGCCGGGCGATGGGGGGCGAGAAGCTCGCCGAGAACCTCGATGGTGTCACGGGCCATTCGCACGTCGGAGAATCGTTCGCGAACGGCAGAGGCGCCTCGGAGACCCAGTTCGCGTCGCAAGCTGCCGTCGGCGACAAGCCGCTGAAGTCCTCGGGCCAGGTCGTCCGCGTCATTCGGAGCCACGAGCAGCCCGCCGCCGGTATGTTCGATGATCTCTGGAAACGCCCCATGGCGAGGCTGAACGACAGGCACGCCGGTTGCCAGTGCTTCCAAAACGTAAAGCCCCTTCGGTTCGAGGAAAGCCGTGGGCACCGAAAGAATGTCGAGGCCGTAGAGGAACCTTTGTTTTTCCGCGTGCGACTCGGCATTCACGAGCGTGACGTCATCGTGAAGGCCGTGTTTCGCGAACCGATTCATGACGCCGTCGAGATACGACCGTTGATGGGAACCCAGCCAGCCGGCGATGTGAAGCCGGCAGCGCGGGGTTCCGGGCATCTGTCGAAGTCGAATGAAGCCTTCGGCGAGATTGTGAAGCCCCTTCTCCGGCGCGATACGAGCCAAGTATCCAATAACGGGTTCGGCGTTAGTGGTGTTCGTCACCTCGTAGCCGCCCAGACGAATGCCGGGATAGACCACATGCATCAATTCACGCCGCAACCCGAGATAGCTTGCCATGTAATCGGCATACCAGCGACATGTCACTAAATACCCGTCGACGCCCTCGCAGTTGCGTCGGATCAGCTCCGTGGCGCGTTCGCGAAGGTCCGGCGGAAATAGATCGAGGAAGACATCGTCGCCTTGAAGCGTTGCGACAATCGGTATGCCGAGGCGTCGCTTGAATTCGGGTATCATTCCCGAAATGAGGACATTGGAAAGGAGTACGATGTCGGGTTTGAGGTCAGATTCCAACCAGTCGATCAGGCGAACAAACTCGCGCCGCTGCCTTCCCTCGACACCTTTCAGCATTGACAGTGTCAGATTCGCGAGCTTGTCGGCTTGAACGGCGCCGGCGAACCGGCCAACCCATCGCAACACGCGCGGCCGATCGAGCCAGCGAGTGATGGGTCTCGGGAGATGTCGAAAGATCCGGCCCATCTGCTGCAGGTAGACATTGATTCCACCCAGGAAAACGGGGCTGCGACTCACATCCGGTTCATCGGTTCGAATCGGTGTGTATGTCGGGATGAGGAACGCGTCATGCCCGAGTTGGCTCAAGGCGGCGGCGAGCGTATTGTCTTTCAGGCATGATCCGCAGATCATGCCGGCCGCGCCCGAGGTGATGCTCGCGATCCTCATGTCTTAGGCCGGCAATAGTTGAAATGTGGCGCCGGCGGACAACCACTTGGCCACAACTTCGGCGCGATCGTCGGGGGCAACAAGCCAGAGGACGTGGAAAGGCCGTGGCGACTTGCCTTTGCCGGTCGGTCGATTGCACTCGGAGGCGACATGTTGGAGTACGGCGACAAGTTTCCTTCGCGAGTCAGCCGTCGAATTACTCAGCAATTTGCCTGGATGAGCGATGCAAAACGTCACGCCCCGCGGGTTCAGCCACGAGAGGTCGCAAAGACAGTCATTCAACGCGTCCCAGTTTTTGCCGAAATGCTCGGGAAAACCCCAGAGTGAGGCTAGCTCCGCAAACAACTCAGCGGTAGTCGTCGCCTTGCGCCCGTCGAGTGTGCGGGCGACCCAGCCCGGCATCGACTTCTCCATCTTGGCCAAATCGGCGCTGACTCCATCGGCAGGTGCGATGGTCAGATGGTGCCACGGCGCGGCAGTGAGGGTGAGCGGCATGAGATCCATCGAGGTCACCGAATCTTCGTAAATGTATTATAATGATCGCTGGTGTAATAAGCGCTGTGGTCCGAGCCGGTAACCAGTCGCTCGGCACCGCGATTGACACCGGGACGAAGCGGGTTGACGTCCCACTCGCGATATCGGATGCGTTTGCCGCTCTTGTCCGTTTGGGGCAACCGCTTTTCGAAATTGCCGAAAGTGCGCCCGCCCTCGTAGCCGGAAATCGCTTCATCGTGTTCGTCGATGTATTTGAGCACTTTGATCGCTTTCTCGGGAACGCCCTTGGGAATGGCGATGGCGGGCTTCTCCCCGGGCTTTGTCGAAGGCGCCGGCTTCGTGACCAGCATTTCGGCGAGGAACAACCGAATCTGCCCATAGGCTCGGGCGTCGGCGTCCGCGTCATAGGCCGAACCGGACTTGAGATTTCGGCCCGCAGCCATGTTGGTGAAATCGTGGGCGACCCCGCCGAGCCGTACAACCTGCCAATCGACGCCGCCGGCGTTCATCTCCTGCTCGAACTTAGCAAGCAGCGTCGCGGACACCAACGGATCGTCGGCCCCGACGATCACCAACACCGAGGCCGAGATTTTCTTCGCGTCTGCTGGGTTGACGGCATCAACCGGCCCATGCACGCAGACAACGCCCTCTAGGTCGGCGCCGGCCCGAGCAAGTTCCAAGAGCGCGAGTCCGCCGGCCCCGTATCCGATGCCCGCGACGTTCTTCGGATCGACGCCGGGTTGCTTCAAAAGCAAACTCAGCCCGGCTTCAGCTCGCGACCGTGTTTGGGATCGATCGTTGCTGTTGAGTCCCGATTTCGCGAGAGCGTCTTTCGTGTCTTTCGGCGAGACGCCTTTGCCATAGAGGTCGATGGCAAACACCGTGTAGCCGAGCTTGCTCCACTGAAGCGCCCGTTGCCGGGCCGCCTGACTGTTGCCACCGCTGCCATGAGCGAGAAGAACCCCCGGCCTCTTTCCCGCGGCTGGCGAAGAATCAACGGCAAGGCAGCCTTCGAGCTTTGTCCCGTTGTGAACATATTCGATGGGCTTCAAGATCACGTCCGCGTTTGCCGGCGGAACGAGGGCGAAAAGCGAACTGACAACGAACAGACAACGCATCGACGAACCCCGAGACGAAGGATAGTTACTCGTTGATGATAGGCTGCCTCTGATCGAATCGCCATATGGGGTTGGCTATCGGCTGTTGCGGATCCACTCTTCGAGCATCGACCATTGTTCGAAGAAATCGTGCGACGTGACTCCGATTGGACTCTTGAAGAAGCTCGCCGCGGCTCGAAAAACTCCAGCTTCGCCGCGCCGTTGAGCCAAGAGTGCCAGCCTCGCCAGGTCAATCACCAGGGGGGCCGCCAACAGCGAGTCGCAACCTTGCCAAATGAACTGAAGAATCATTTTCGTGCCGAGGAACCCACGATAGTGAATGTGATCCCACGCCGTTTTCCAATCGTCCATCGACTCGATGTACTCAATCGAGACGTGGGTTTGCGGGTGATAGCCGACAATTTGTTGAATCAGCGCGTCCTTGGTCCGAACCTTTGAAGCCTTGTTCGATGGGTCATTGAGCACGACGCCGTCGCGGTTGCCGAAAATGTTGTGCCCGACCCAACTGAGAATCTGAAGGTGGCGTTTGGCGAACATGGGCGCCAGCACGGACTTCATGAGAGTCTCACCCGTCTTGCCGTCTTGGCCGCAACAGATGGTTTGACGGATGACCGCCATTTCCTGCAATGCCGGCACGGTCGCCCCTGGCGATGGCGTGAAATTGACATACGGCATACCGAGGTCGAGGGCGGCATAGGCATACAGCGAGCTTGCCGGCAGCACATGCTCTGTCTGGCGATCCAGAGCCGCATTCAAACGATCGAGAGAATAATGGGTGTCGGAGAATTCGAAGGGCGGTTCCGTTGAGGCGACATTAACGGTGACGACTTGATCGAGTTGGTTCGATTCCCGAAAAAGTCGCAGATCATTTTGGAAGCGGGCGATGGCCGCCCGTGGGGTTTCCGGCTTGAGGGATTCCGGCAGGTCTGCCAGAGCCGCAATGGTCGGGCCGCTTTCGCGCACCGATCCGGGGCGGACATTAGCGCTCCATGCTTCTAGGTCGGGCTTGCACGCATTGAGAACCGCAGCATCGAAAACGCCCGCTCGATCGTGCAGTTCGCAGGCTCCCCGGAAGAAGGAACCCTGCCGAATATCATGCCCGCCCACGACAAACGATGCCGGCGGGTCGAGGTCGAGCCCGTCGAATGCCGGTAGTTCCGTGACCAACCCCGTGTGATCGGTCAATCCCCGAGCCAACGCAGCAAGCCCGAGGGCGACCGTCGAGCCGACTCCACCAAAGGCGCCAATGAGCCACAATCCAACTCGGCGTGTCGTCATAATGCCACTCATGCGATGGGGCGTTGATTGTGAACAGAAATGTCCGGAGAGCAACAATCATTCCGATTCATGGTCATCGATCAAGCAAGGAGGATTCAAGGAGGGCCGTTTGAGGCAATGGTCAACACTTGGCAAAAACTGACCATTCAGTGACCTGTTGCACCCAACTCTTTCATTTTGGCAATCGTTCGAGCGACGGTCAAGCGCGACGACAGGATGTCTCGGATTTCGAATCGGCGCCGCGTCGGGATCACTAGAGGAGGACTCTGAGAGTGAAAAAGAGCGAGATCAACAGGAAAACCGCGTTCAGGCAAAGACCGGCAAGGCCGAGGTTGGCTCCTGTCTTTGTTGTTGACTTGCCCGAATTGTCCATGGTGAACATGGCCATCTTCTGAAGATCCGATTCCGCCATGCGAAATGCCGCGGTGCCGAGCGCAAGCCCCATCAAACAAGTGGCCGTACCGATGACCGGGCAACACGCGGGCAGGAACATGAAGATGCTCACGAAGCCCATCCACCAGATGAGCGACGCGCGATGCGGTTCGGCATCGCGTCGCTCGTGTTGATATCGAACCCAAGGCCGATGATCGATGGGGTCTAATTCCACGCCGCACGCTGGACAGCGATTCGATTCGGGTCTGACGGGGGTTCCACATTCCGGGCAGAGTTCGTTGGAGGCTGAGCGACTTAGCGGTCGATCTGGGGGGTCGAAGTCGGGTGGCGGAGGCGGTAACACGGGCGGTGCCGGCGCCTGTGAGCGGTCGAGTGGTGCCGGCGGTCGTTGCGGTTGCGGATCCGGGTTGGCCGCGAATTGCTCTCCGCACGCGGGGCATTGCACCATGCGCCCCGCGTATTCAGCCGACCATTTGAGTAACCGGCGGCATTTGGGGCAGCAAATAGGGATTGGCGGAGTGTCCATGCGGCGTCAGCTAAACGCGGCCTTGTTTTCGGCGTTCATGAGAACGACGAGTGACCAAATACCGATGGGTAGCCCCAGCACGCAGCATAGGTTACTGCAATTCAGCATGGCCAAGATCGAACCCGCAACGGCTAGGCCGTAGTAGCGTCGCGTGGTCATGGCGATCCCGGCAAGAAGATTGATCAACCCGACGAAACCGAAAATGAAGCCCGCGATCGTTTCCAAGATGACCGGATCCGGTCCACCCGCCGGGTTTCCCGCGAGATTAGCGAAAGGATTGTTCATCTGCGTTTGCCGAACAAAGTCTGGGGCAGCCAAACAGAGTATGACCTGGGCAAGATTAATCAGGAGTGAAAGGCCACCGAGGACCAACATTGCAATGCCTGGGGCGACAATGGCGGCTCCGGCGGGCGGTCGCTCCTCCCATCGGTCATCGTCGTCGCGAGGCCGAGGCCGGCGCGGGCGCTCTTCAAAATCGTCGTAGCGCTCGCGTGCGGCTCGTATTGGTGAAACGTCATCCGGCGGAGGCGCTCGGAAAATGGCGCCGCACTTGGGACATTCAACTTCGTCGCCGCGCATGTCGGAACCAACACGCAGCTTCGAGTTGCACGAAGGGCAATAGATTGCTTCGACACTCATGACATGAAGCCCGCATTAAAAAAACGCCGGCGCGGCGGATCGCGTTCATCAGCGTCCGCCACGCCGCATGGTTCAATCCAAGGATTATTTACCAATTGGCTGGCCTCTTGACAGCCTCGCTTCGTGACTGCCGCTGAGGCGGACCGCGGAGTCCTCGACGACCGCGTCCATGTCCATGACTTCTTTGATGGTCGCGTTGGTGATCGTGCCGGTCGCGAGATCGAAAAGGACCCGGCCCCGAGTGTAGCCGCTGATGCGGCTTTCACGACCGGCCGGACCCGAGAGCGTGCCGGTGACATCGATGACGGCCTCGGCTCGCCCTTCGCGGATTCGCGTTCCCAAGAAGGTGAACGAAACCTTGTTGACGGCGCGGTCGCTTGATTTCATGCCGGGCAGCCGCAACTGAAACACGCTTTGGCCTGTCCATTTCGTTCCCGGCGCGGTTTCCTTGTTCGGAATCGGGATCGACGCGAGTTCCAATGCTTGAAGCGACATCTCACTAATGGCTGCCAGACCGTCACGCGACGATGGCGGAACCTGGACCACATCAGGTCGAATCTCTTTTACCATGCCGTCGCGAGTCATCGCAACCCTCGCGGCCAGGAAGGAAATGTGTTTGAGCGGCTCCTGGAGAGTCTTCAGATTCTGCGGTGGCTGCCCGTTGCGACGGACATCGAACGTCGCGGCGTTGTAGCGCATTTGCACGGTGGCTTCGCCGCTGGTGGCGTTACGATCCATAATCGTCTCGGTCAGCTTTGCCGAGTAATCGATAATGATCCCTGATTCGGAATCGCTATCGGCTTCGCCCTTACGGGCATTCATGCGCGACTTGAAGGCCAACTCAATCGGCCGAACGCTGCCGCGAGTGTACTGGATCTGAAGTCGGGCGGGCTTTCGATCGACGGGCGGTCCATCCATGGTAAACACCGTGGCCGTGGTCCGGCGTGTTTGACCATCGGCAGTTACGACCGCGGGTTGAATCCAATGCACGTGCCCCGGGGGCGCCGGCGGCAAGACCAACTCGCCTGTCGCGGATGTCTCATGGATCGCAAGCTGATAGGCTCGGCGTGATGAGCCGGCGATGGTATCGTCGCTTGGCGGAGCCATGTTCGGCGCACCGGTCCAGACCTCGATGGCGGCCGTCTTGACCCGACTCATGGGGTCGAGCAGTTTGGCCGTGTACGGAACGCGGATCTCGCTGCCGGCAAGGTACGGTTGACCCATCTCGGCTTCCGTTATCTTGCCGGTGAACATGCTCAGCACATGATCGCCCTTGATGGCGAAGTTGATCCCAACCCGGCTGCCGTCGCGCGGGTCGATCATGCCCGCGACGCAAACACCGACAACCTCGCCCAGAGTATTGATTAGCATGCCGCCGGAGTTGCCGGAATTTTGCGCTCCTTCAATCTGAATGTAGTCGCTGAAGATGCCTTCTCCCTGAGTCCGAATGGCACTAACCGATGTCGGCCGCATTGATACCTGTTTGCCAAGCAGTTTGCCCATCGGGAAGCCCACAGTGCAAACAGGCATCGTCTCGAAGACTTCTTTCGACGGCACGACTTTCATGGGGGCCGGCAGATTCTCGCCACGGATCTTGAGTAGACCAAGATCGTTGATGCGGTCGATGCCGAGAATCTCCGCACCGATTCGGCGCTCGGTTGGCAAACCGCTGTCGATGATTAGGTCGAGTCTCGACGGCGGCGGACTCACAGGATTGAGCATGTTGAGGACATGAGCGTTGGTAATGACCATGCCCGGTTCGACGGCGAAGAACCCGGAGCCTGACCCTCCCGAGCCGTCCGGCGATGTGACCTCGATGTAGACGGCCGATCGCTTGACACGTGCCAGAACTTCCGGTGTGAATGTGGCCGGGCGCGCCCCAGTGGGAATCGGCGGTGGCGGAGGGGCGACGGTCGCCGGCGGCGGTGGAGGTGGAGGTGGGGGTGGTGGGGGTGGAACCGACACGTCCTTGGGACCTTGCTTCGAACTCGGGGGCGGCGGTGGCGGAGGCGGTGGGGTTTTTGTTTCCGAGTTTCCTTGAGGGTTGAAATCCTCTCTCGGATTGGCAAATGCGTTCTTCGGCGTCACGTTAACAATGCTCGTGGGCTTGGACCCGCCGCCAAACATGAACGCCGTGCCAATCACGGCGCCCCCGATCAACACAAGGCCGCCGACAATGCCGGCGACAATGAGTATTCCGCCCGAACCCGACTTGGCAGCTTTCTTGCGGTGACGCGGGCCGCGGTCACGGTCTCGCCGCTCGCCGTGCGCATCGCGATCGTTGTCGTCGTCGTCTTGGTCGTCGTCGCGAGTCGTTGAAGGAGGCTTTGCCTGGGGCTTTCGAGGAGGGTGTCTATCCGGAGGCGACTTGGGTTTACCCGGTGCCGGCTCGACAAGTTGGACAACATCGGAGACAACGGCTATGGCGTCGCCACATGATTTGCAGCGGATTTTTTTCCCGGCAAGATCATCGGGTACAGTAAATGGCGTCTTGCACCCAGGACAACGGACGTTGATCGCCATGGGGATACCCCGATTCGATGGAAGGAAAGGTCAAACGAGTCGTTCGCGAAAGGCGGAGTCGATACGTATGATGCTAAAGTGGGTCGTTTGCCATTGCAAGGAATTTCCAAGCCGATGTTCCACCGAATTCGTGACTGGCTGGATTCGTTGCCGACATGGCAGATGGTGACGGGTTCGGTCACCATTTTTCTGGTAACCTTTGTCGGAAGCTTGGCAGTGACGGGCTATTTGATTGTGAACCTGCCGGCGGATCATTTTCGCGGTAACGGGCGCCCCGATCCTTGGTCACGCCAGCATCCGGTGCTGCGGATATTCTTGAAAGTGGCCAAGAACGTGTTGGGCGCGCTCTTAGTGTCGCTCGGTGTCATCATGTCACTTCCCGGCGTGCCCGGTCAGGGGATCTTAACGATCCTATTGGGCGTCATGATGCTTGATGTCCCGGGCCGGCGGCGTTTCGAGATGTGGCTGGTTCGCCGACAATGGGTCCGGTCCGCCATCGATCGCTTGCGGCGCCGTTACGGCAAGCCCCCACTCGATTTGGACGAGCCTATTTCAAACCCCGATGGTCACACGACTGACCCAACCCTAAAGGCGCCGTAGATTCGGGAGATCACGCGGCGCTGGCCGTGGGGGGAATCGTCGAATCGTCGATGAGCAACCTCGCGATTCGATCCAGCTCTTGCTTGAGATCGGCCAGTTGCTGCTCAAGTCGGGCACGTTCAAGCTGCCAAGTGGCCCGTGTCTGCTCAAGGTCGGCCTGATCGCCCTCGACAATCCTCGCCCGGTTATCGACGTCGGCGAGCCGTGCCTCAAGCTCGCGATCCCGATCGATAAGTTCGGCCTCGCGGCGCATGAGTTCCTCGACGCGGGCCATCAAGACGGCGTCGGCTTTTTCCAATTCGTGCTGCCGCCGCATGAGTGCCCGTGCCGCGCTGCTGGATAGTCCCTCCCATCGTCGGCGAAGGCGTTCAAGCCGCTTGGCCGCCGCCGCCGGATCATCGACATGAGCCAGAAAGTCCTGGCGAGCTTGTTCGAGGGCCAGGGCCTGTTCGGCCAGCGCGGTCTGTGCTTCGCGCAAGGCAGCGGCTCGCCGTTGAGCATCGGCGGCGTGGGTGGCCCAATCACGGCGCGACTGAATGGCGGCATCCATGATGCCACGCCACCGTTCGGATTCCGCACGACGTCGCTCGGACAGTTTCTTGAACAAGTCGCCGATCGCCTTCTCACGCCTCGATTGAAGCGCGCGGGCCGCTTCCAACTCTAATCGTTGCCGTTCGCGGTCGCTTTCGGCAACAATCTGTTGAGCCATCCACTCCGAGCGAGCAAGCTCTCCTTCACGTTTGATTCGAGTCACAGTTTCCGCTTGGTGTTTCAGGCGTTTCTCCGTTTCCTGGTGTTCGTCGCGAGCGCGTTGCAAGGCCGCTTCTTGTTCGTGGAGCTGCTTCGCCATCATTTCCAACTCGGCGAGCGCATCAATCTGTCGTTTCCGAAGATCCTCTTCAGCCTTGCCCAGGCGCACATACAGCTCGGCAAGATGCCGCCGCTGATCGTCAACCTCGGCGATTTGCCTTGTCAGGTTCCGTTCCCGTGTGGCCAGGTCGTTTTCATTGGGATCACCGGCATGAACCCGAAGGTCGGGGGGTGTCAGTACCGGCGGAGCCGGAACAGGCGTTGGCGAATCGGGATCCAACGTGGCGCGCTTAACCTCAAGCTCCGCGAGCCGGCGACGGGCGTTGGCGATGCGAGTTTCGAGACCGGTCTCTTCATGTCGCAAGGATTCCACGCGTTTTACGAGTTGGTCGTGCTGATCGGCGACGCGTTTCGCGACACCGACGGCCATGCCCAATCGCTTTTCGCGTCGCTCAAACTCCTGTTCGACTCTGCGGCGGGCTTCGCGAAGCCGCGATTTTTCGGCAGCGAGTTTCTTCCACGCTTCGTGGAGGCGGCGCTTCTCAGAAGTGGCCGTATCGAGATGTTGCTGACGGATACGGTCGAATTCGAGTCGTCCTCGACGCAGTTGATCCGCCTCGTGGGCAAGCTCGTGGCTGCGTTTCTGGGCGGCGCGCCGTTCGGCAGACCACCGTGTTTGACACTGCCTGACGAATCGCTTGCGTGTTTCATGGAGGCGTTTCAACTCGGCGTCGAATCGCGCCCGGTCATCGGTCAGCTTGCCATATTCCGCTGCGAGCCTGGCCGCGTGTTCGGCCCTTTCCTTCCGCAATTGCTCGCGAGACTCTGAGAGTTGCTGTTGCAATTCCAACATCTGGCGACGTTTCTCGTCGAAATGAGCGGCCAGTTGCCTCTCGCGATGTTCCAGCGCTAGTCGTTGCTCGTTGAGACGAACCTCGAACTCTTCGAGCACCGTCTGCTGTGCAACGACGGCGGCGGCCTGAATTCGGAATGCTGCCGGATACGTGCCGGCGGCGATGTTCGAGTCGGTTGGCTTCATGGCGATCGGCCAAACAGGGTCAGGGGAGCGACAATCCACCCTGTTTCTATCGTCCAACCGATCAACTCGATATGATCGTTAAATCCGGAACAGATGAGGAAAGCTCGGCGAATCGACAGACTCTGCGTGATTCGCCGAGCGAGGCAACTGCGTTGAATGCGTAACGGAGCGAACCTAGCCTTGAAGTGCGTCGTTTAGTTTCGCCGCGAGGCTGCGCTCGTCGGTGAGACCAACAATCGTATGCAGGGGTTTGTCGGATCCCTTGAAAATGAGCACGCGTGGGATGTTGACGATCCCATATTGCACGGCCAAATCAGGATTCTCATCGACGTTAACTTTGCCGATCTTGGCCTTTCCAACAAACTGATCGGCGAGCTTATCAATGATCGGGGTCAGCATACGGCACGGGCCACACCAGGGCGCCCAAAAGTCAACGAGAACGGGCGTACTGCTATTCACGACCTCAGTCTGCCAATTGTCAGAGGTGAACTCGACCACATTGCGACTAGCCATTGGCGTCTCCAGTTGAAAGATCTCTCATCCGATGCATTCTACGCAAAAGGCTTCGCGGCGGCAGCAACTCTCGAAGCCGGTTGACGACACTTCAGGTGCTTTGGACAAGTCCGTGATGCCGTGGATTGCGCAGCGCGACGGAATAATCGTCATTTCGCGGAGAATCAACAAAGTTCCCTCGAACTTCAACCGATGATTAATCACGGCGCGCGCTGTCATGCCAAAAGGGGAGGGCGGATCGTGAGCCAGATTTCGCCGCGGTCATGTCGTACGTTTCGCCAGATTCCGGGACCCGGGCGGTTATCGCTCTTGGGTGCCCTTCGCGCGCAAACGATCTTCGATCGGGATCCGATTCGAGCCATGCTTGACATGCGTGCCCGTTACGGCGACCTCGTGAGGTATCAGAATCTTCTCGGCAATCTCATCTTTGCGTATGGCCCGGAAAACAACAGGCAGTTGCACACCGAGACGGACGTCTTCTTGTCTCGGCCATTCGTGCTTCCGGCCAAGCGTAATTCCTCCCAGCATCGCTTACGCCAGAGTATTTTCGCGTTGAACGGCCATTCCCATCATCGGATGCGTCACCAGTTGTTGCCGTCGTTTCAGCGATCGACGTTGCCGAATTACCACGAATCGATCATCGAATTGGTGGGAAACGCGACTCAAGATTGGAAGGTCGGCGAGCATCGTAACTTGCATCGCGACATGCACCTGCTCGTTTGGGGTGTCGTGCGCAAACTGCTGTACGGCCTCGAGGAAACCGACGCGAGCGAAGCCTTGCACGCCGCGATGGAACATTGGATGTTCCAGACCTTCTCGCCGTCGGTTCGCTCGTTTCCTTTCAACCTGCCGTTCACGCCGTACCGGCGAATGCTCAAAGAGGCGAGCCGGCTCGAACAGAAATTCTTGGGCATTATGCAAGCGCGGCGAGCCGAAGGTGCGGCGGGTCACGATGCCCTTTCAGCGTTATTGCGATTCCAACACGCCGACGGTCGCCCGGCAACCGATCAGGAATTGGTCGGGCATGCCATGACGTTGTTTCTCGTGGCCTACGAGACGACGGGAAACACGCTCACGTGGACCCTGTTCCTATTGGCTCAACATCCCGAGATTCAACACGCGGTCCTCGACGAACTGGCCGAGTGGCGAGGCGAAGTGCCTCCCGCCGACGCTCTCGAACAATTGCCCGTGATGAATCGAGTCTTGAAAGAAAGCACGCGGATTCTACCCGCCGTGCCCTATAACCGCCGCATCACGGCGTGCGACGTCGAGATGGGCGGCTACCTTGTACCGAAAAAGACGCGGATTCTGTTCAGCCATTACGTCACCCACCACATGCCCGAGATTTACCAAGAGCCGGAGCGTTTTTGGCCCGATCGTTGGGAGACGATCAAACCCTCTCCGGCGGAGTATCTGCCGTTTGGCGCGGGCGTGCGAACTTGCTTGGGAGCGGCGCTTTCGCAATTCGTCATCAAGATCGCGCTGTCGCAGATTCTGCCGAAGTGGAAGATCGCGGTCGTTCCTCACTCGCGAATCGATCGGCAACTGGGCATCTCGCTTGGTCCGCGCGGCGGAATTCCCGTGATTCTGAATCGCCAAGATCGGCTCATCAAGGCGTCTCCCATCGACGGCGACATCCATGAGATGGTTGACCTTCGCCACATCGACGCCGCACCGTCACGACTTCGAGTCGCGGCTTAGAGTTGCCGGCAAGTCGCTGTACATTCACGTTCGCATGTCTACCTCTACAACGATGATGTCGCCCAAGCCATCGCTTTGAGACATCATGGACGCCGACGACGATCTCGTTGAGACCAAGTTGCTCGCCGACCTTGATCGGCTTAGCGGTGCCCGTTGCATTTCGTGCGACCGTGCCATCTGCGGTCACGAAGCTCTTTGCAGCGTGGCTCTGGGGTTTCGCAACTCGGCCCGGTGCTTGCCTTGCTTGGCGACCGGCCTCAATCGCCCGTTGACGGAACTGCGCGACCAACTTCTTGGCTATGTTCAACGCCGCGATTGCTACCGCCGAGCCTGGCAGATTGCGGGCGAACGCGAGCGGCAACCCGGCACGGGTCTCCCCGCCTGTCTCGATTACGGTATCAATGGAACGATGCCGGTATCGGTGGGGCCGGGGCCAGATCCGGAATTGTCCGTGGCGATCACCGCGAATTGGGACGCGGGCGATATGGGGTGCGGCGACCTTGTCCTCGCACTGCGAATTCGCCTGAATAGTATGTCAGCGGGTAGCGTCCTTAGGGTAACTGCTCGCGATCCGGCCGCTCCCGAAGATCTACCGGCATGGTGCCGCCTTACCGGGCATCAGCTGCTTCGCGAGGCTCATCCCGAATATGACATCCGGCGAAAGGATGGTTAGTGCATGTCCGGTCGATTCTGTGTAAGCCTGACACATGCCAAGGACGATGCGGACCGAGCTACGGTTGCGTTCGTGGTGGCCAATGCGGCTGTCGCATCGGACAAGGACACGGTCGTATTCCTCAGCACCGAAGCGGTACGGCTGGCGGTCACCGGTTATGCGGACGGTATTCACGAAGAAGGGTTCGCGGCCCTAAAAGACTTGATGGCCAATTTTGCCGCGGCCGGTGGCAAGATCTATGTATGCTCGCCTTGTTTCAAGCGACGCAAGTTGGACGAAACGAAGCTGATTGCCGGCGCCGTGATCGTTGGCGGTGCCAAGCTCGTTGAGTTCCTTGGCGATACGGCCCCGGGCATCTCATACTGACATGAATTGGTCCGACCATCACGAGCATCAGCCGCACGCCAGCTTCGATGGCGGCGACCTCGATTGCGGCAGCGGCTTACTGCTGTTGATCCGGCGGCATATCGATCCACTCGAACCCGGTCAGTTGTTGGAGGTGCAATCGACGGACTCATCCGTTGAAGAAGACCTGCCCGCATGGTCACGGCTGACGGGAAACGAGATGGTCTCACGGGTGAGGCGAGGCCATCTGCGGAGCTATCTGATTCGCAAGGCGGGGCGACGCGCTGATTCGAAAGCCGATGATCGCGAGCCGCCCATTACTGTCGTTGCCAATCGTCGAGCCTACCCCTTTACGAAGGGCCTTCCGCCATTCGCGGTTGCTGGTATCGGGAGTTGGCCGCGTCCGCAGTGGTTGCTGCGAGCGCTTCACGATCGCCTGGAAGGCCGATTGAGCGAGAACGACTTCGAGCTGTTTGCCGATGATGCCGTCCGTCTATCGGTTGCCGCCCAGGAACGTGCCGGCGTCGATCTGATTACCGACGGCGAACAACGGCGCGATAGTTATGCGAGTTTTGTCGGCAACCGGCTCGACAATTGCCAATTGGTGCCGATCGTTGATTTGTTGCCCTATGTCCACGACCCTCAGAAATTCGCGGCTGATCTTAAGTCTCTCGATGTGCCGGCCCAAGAGGTGCGGCAGCCAGTGGCCTTGGGGCGATTGGGGCGGAGCCGGCCTTTGGCCTTGCACGAACTCAAATTCGTGCAGTCGATCAGTTCGAAACCCGTGAAAGTCGCCCTTCCCGGGCCGTATCTGCTTACGCGAATGCTTGCACTGGAATGCGTTTCGGATCGCGTCTATCCGACAAGGGAGGCGTTGGCCGACGACCTCGTTCCGATTCTTCGTGCCGAGATTTCCGATCTACTGGCCCACGGCGCCGCGATCGTTCAGCTCGATGAACCGGTGTTGACGGATGTTGTCTTCGGCCGGCCGAACGACGATCGGGGTTTCATGTGCGGGGCATTGGCTGCTCGGCAGAATCCCGGACATGAATTGGAGTTCGCCTGTGGATTACTTCGACGAGTGTTTGAGGGATTCCCACCAGAGCGACTGGCGATGCATGTCTGTCGCGGGAATTGGTCTCGTGACGAAGGCGTGGCGTTAAGTGGTCCGTATTCACCGTTGCTTCCGCTGTTTCAGCAATTGCCGGTCGGTACATTCTTCCTCGAGCTTTGCACGCCGCGGGCCGGTGAAGTGACCGCATTGCGAGGGCTGCCGTCACAGTGCCGGCTTGGCGTTGGGGCGGTCAATCCGAAGACCGAGGCGATTGAATCGGTAGACGACATCATGGCTCGGGCCGAGGCGGCCATTGCCATTTTCGGCCCGAATCGCGTCTTGCTGAATCCGGATTGTGGGTTCGCGACCTTCGCCGACAATCCCGTGTCTTCCGCGGCCATCGCCGAACAGAAACTTGCCGCGCTCTGCGAGGCTTCCCGCCGGCTACGGGGTTTATATGCTAATCGTGCTTGGCCTGTTTTTTCATAGGAAAGGCGACGGTGTTTGATGCGCTGCTCGACTCTTCCTCTACCCGACAAGTTCCCCCTGGTTCGATCGGCTTATGATCCGGTCACCTTCGGCCAGGGCTTTTCCTGAGTGCGCTAATCCCATCGTTCGGTCGAACCAACGACATCATAACGAATCGTTGATCTCGGCGCCATCGTTGCGCTAAACCCACGTGTTCTCGTCGGCGCTTGGCCGTTTCGGATCCAGGTGCCGGTAATTCTGTCCCCGCGGTGGCGCGGCGGCGCGTATTTCACACGCCGTGCCCTGCACAGTGTCCGACAAGGAGAGAGTATGCACCTTCGGAATCGGCTTCGCGCCGACGGCTTCACCCTCATCGAATTGCTGGTGGTGATCGCGATTATCGCGATCCTCATCGGCCTCCTGCTGCCGGCCGTGCAAAAGGTCCGTGAGGCGGCGGCGCGAACGCAGTCGAAAAACAACCTGAAGCAACTCGGGTTGGCCATCCACAACTTCCACGACACGCATGGCATCACGCCGCCAATGTTCGGCTACGTCGGCAACTCAACGAGTGGACCCGCCGGCTCGGTCTTCTATCACATGTTGCCCTATTTGGAGCAGGACAACCTTTACCGGGTGGGGCCTGATGCCTCGCGTTCGACGGTATTGAAGGTCTTGACGCATCCGGCAGATACCACGTTCAAGGATGGAATCTACCTCCTCACTCCGGGCATGCGCTCATGGGTCATGGGAGGAAGCAGCGGTAATCCCACTCCGCCATGGGCCAACGCCGCCAATCCGAATTGGGCCGTTAGCAGCTACGGCGCCAATTGGCAGTTCTTCCACGACAAGGGAGCGACGATTCTGTCCATCACCGACGGGACGTCACACACGACGATCTTCGCCGAGAAATATGCTCGCACGGAGCGCCCCAATGGCACGCCTTTGTATGGCGCCTGTTTGTGGGGCTATGGCGTGTTTCCGCCCGCGGGCGTTGACTACAACGTGGGCGTTCAACCGAACACGCACCTCTACGCCAGCGGATTCTGGGCTCGATTCGGCTTTGTCAATCTTGCGGGTGTCGGGCCTTGGGACGGCAACCCGAATGAGCCGTGGCAATGCAAGTGCCACAAAAAGCCTGAATTCAACCCGCCGGTACTGAACTGCCATCCTCTTAAGGTTCAGTCGATGAACCCCAACGCCATCAACGTTTGCATGGGTGATGGTAGCGTGGTCTCGTTCAGTTCCACGATTTCAGACCATGCCTTCTACTGGGCGAACACCCCAGCCGGCGGTGAAGTGAACGACGATCCGCAAGTGCCGTAATCAACCGGGTACGCCCGAAAATACAAAGGCTCCGCGAGTGCTTTGACTCGCGGAGCCTTTCCTATTACTTCGGCTGGGGCCTTCATTCGCTTTGTGTTGCCGCGCGGACGCTTAGCCGCCGCGACGATTGATTCCCTCGGGTCGCCATGGAAATGGCGTCTTGACTTCGACGGGTTTCGTGGAGACTTTCTCGCCGAGGATGTTCTCGAAGACAGTGCCGTAGATGTTCTCAATCTTGACCATGGAGTGTGCCGCCATCATCTGATGGACGCGGCCGTTGTTGCCGATGGCCCACCGTCGCCCGGCGCGATCGACGCAATAGACAGCCGCGCCGCCGGCGCCCGGAGCATTGGCGGCTTTCATCTGGCGCGCGTTGAATTCTCGCTCCTGGAGTCGAACATCCGGACCGTCGATGGGCGGGGGCGGCAGTTTCGGTGCGAGCGGTTGCCCCGACGGGTCGCGGTACTGGAGGGCATCATCCGTGGATGACGGCGTGTAATCGTAAGTGATCGGCTCGACCTTCAACCCTGTTTCTTCCTGCAGCTTCGCGGCATGGGCCGTGCGGAAGTAGGCCTTGAACTTGCCGCCGTCACCCTTGGCGTCGGCCATGGCTTTTTTTGTGGTTTCGACGACCCACTTTGCTTCACGGAGCAAAGTGCCTGCATCAACAGGACCGGCGACGACGTGTAAGACGCGCCCATCCGGGGCACAGAAATAGCTCGCCACGTTGCCTCCCTGTTTCTGCTGCCCGACGATCTTGAAGGTGCCGACTTTCTGAAAGGCAGCCACGAAATGTTCGTTGATGAACTTGCCAACTTCGGGATTGGCCAAGGCGTTGACACGCAACGCTTCGGCGTTGTTTCAGGTGAAGCGAGGATCTTCAAAATGCCCGGAGACATGCAGCACGAAGACCAGTTTTTGTTCGGCCTTCGCTAACGTCGCCGCCTCTTTCGGAGTATCGACAAAGTCAATGCTCGTGCCACACGAACCTTCCGCCAAGGCCAGCGTCGGGCAGATCATGGCCACCGCCAAGGCCAGTTGCCAATATCGCGTCTTCATTGATTCCTCCCACGATCGGGTTCGCTCGAATTCCGAGTGATCCGGTTCTTGAAACGGGTCACACGTAATTATGACGAGTTGCGAGCCGATTTCGATTGCAACCTTGTAACAAGCCGGTAACGCCCGGCACGTCGAAATCGACTAGCGAAGCGGGATCCCAGGGGACGCGGTGGGGACAGCCCCGCACTGAGACTCGTGGACAGTAGATGGAGGTTCATAAGGGACTTCTCGAATCCCTGCTTGATTCTCTCGGGCGTTTTTGCGATCATCTCGCGGAATCATGACCCTTTTTCAGTCAATCGTCCTGGGTTTCGTCCAAGGGCTTACAGAGTTTTTGCCGATCAGCAGCACGGCCCACCTGCGACTGGTTCCGGCACTCTGCGGATGGGACGACCCGGGCGCGGCGTTCACTGCCGTGACACAACTTGGCACCCTCGCCGCGGTCATGTTCTATTTCCGCTCCGACATGAGCCGGATGATCCGAGCCGTCTTTTACGACCTCGCGGTGCGTCGCCCGGGGAGTACACCTGATGGAGCGATGGCCTGGAAGATCGTCGCCGGCACTATCCCCGTCGTGGTTTTTGGGTTGCTACTCAAGCGTCAGATCGAGTCGTCGTTTCGATCTCTATACGTCGTCAGTCTCGCTCTGATTCTCTTGGCGGGACTGTTGGGCATTGCCGATTGGTTGGGGGCGCGAAAACCGATCGCTTCAAGGCGCCCGTTGGAATGCGTCGGTTGGCGCGATGCGCTATTGATCGGTCTGGCCCAGGCCGGTGCCCTCGTGCCTGGCGTCTCTCGATCCGGGGCGACCATAACCATGGCCCTGATGCTCGGCTTAACGCGAAGCGCGTCGGCACGATTCTCGTTCCTGCTTTCGCTACCATCGGTTTTCGCGGCGGGCGTCTACGAGCTTTATCGGGAACGAGGCGTGTTGCTTGCGTCCGGTGGTGATGCCGCTCATCTGTTGCTCGCCACCCTCGTCGCGGGATGCGTTGGCTATGCGGCGATCGCTTGGATGATCGGATACCTGCGAACGCGATCGACTGCTGTTTTCGTAATCTATCGAGTCGTTTTGGGGACAATGATTCTTGCGTTGCTTTGGGCCGGGCGATTGATGCCGTGAGACGAATCCGGCGTGGCGTGTCGATACCTCGTGATTACGGCCAAATCAGGTTACGGTTGTCGGCAACCAAATCGTGAACTGCGTTCCTTTTCCAGGTTCGCTCTGGGCCTCGATTCGCCCGCCGTGCATTTCGACGATGCGTCGAGTCGTCGGAAGGCCCAGGCCGTTGCCGGAGGACTTCGTGGTAAAGAATGGCTTGAAGGCTCTTGCCAAGATGTCGGGCGCCATTCCGGTGCCCGTGTCGATCAGATCAATGCGAACCATATCGCCTTCGGTTCGCGTCTGTATCGTCATTTCGCCGCCATCGGGCATTGCCTGTTCGGCATTCAGCATCAGGTTCAGCAACGCTTGCTGGAACAAGTCGCAATCGATGGGCACGGCGGGAAGGTCGCTGGACATGTACGTCTTAATCTCGATTCCGGCGGCCTTGGCGGTCGGAGCCACGAAATCGACCATCTCGGATATGACAACATCGAGGCGAACGGGCTTGCGATTCAGCTCCCGCATCCGGGCGAATCTCAGGAAGTCATTGGCGATGTCGGTAAGGCGCCGGCATTCGGTTTGGAGGCGTGCGATACGCTCGGTGGCTCGGCGTTCTCGTGGAGTTTGTGCGTCGGCGAAATCCTCGGCCATGAGCTGGAGGTTTAACCCCAACGTGCTCAGGTGATTCCTTAGCTCGTGGATAAACCCGCCGGCGAGTTCGGCGAGGTCGGAATTGTGGCTCATGATAGAAAACCGCTCGGGACAACCGCAATTGGCCCGAGCGGCCGAAACGACTACTTGCCATTCCCACCGCGTGGAGGTCGTCCCGCGGGTGGGGGACCCGCTGGGGGTGGGCCTCCGGCGGCACCGGCTTGTTCCCGCAGCAACGCCTTGCGTGAAAGTTTCACGCGGTCCTGATCATCAATCGCGATGACCTTCACCTGAAGCATGTCACCGACCTTGCAGACCTCGTCAACTTTGCTGACATATTGATCGGCCAATTCACTGATGTGGCACAAGCCATCGCGGCCCGGCAGGATCTCGATGAACGCGCCGAAGTCTTTGACCGACGTGACTCGCCCCTCATAGACCTTGCCAATGCGTACTTCTTCGGTGAGGGCTTCAACGCGAAGCCTGGCTTGTTCGGCTCCGGCAGCGTCGTTATGAGCGACGTAGACGGTGCCGTCATCATCCACGTCGATCTTGGCACCGGTCGATTCCTGGATGCCCTTGATCGTCTTGCCGCCAGGGCCGATCAGGAGGCCAATCTTCTCGGGGTTAATCTTCAGCGTCAACAGACGCGGGGCGAATCGGCTCAGTTCTTTTCTTGGTTGCATGAGTGAGCGCAACATCACTCGAAGGATTTCCATGCGGGCTTCCTTGGCTTGGGCCAACGTGCCTCGGATAATCTCCTCGGAGATTCCATCGATCTTCAGATCGAGCTGAATGCCGGTGATGCCCCGCTGGGTACCCGCAACCTTGAAATCCATGTCGCCGTAATGGTCCTCATCACCCATGATGTCGGTTAACAGGACGAATCGGCCCGACTCTTTGACCAGACCGATCGAAATGCCGGCGACGGGGTTGGTGATCGGTACACCGGCGTCCATCAACGCCATCGTGCCGCCACAAACCGACGCCATGCTCGAGGAACCATTGGATTCCAGAATCTCAGAGACAACGCGAACGGTGTATGGGAACTTGGCCGGCATCGGGATAACGGGCTTGAGCGACCGTTCGGCGAGCATGCCGTGACCGATCTCACGGCGGCCCGGTCCGCGGATCGGCCGGCACTCACCCACGGAAAACGGCGGGAAGTTGTAATCAAGCATAAATTTCTTAGCGAATTCATCCTGAAGGCCGTCGATCCGCTGTTCGTCGGAAACGGTGCCGAGGGTCGTGACGACCAGGGCCTGGGTCTCGCCGCGTTGGAAAACCGCCGAACCGTGGGTTCGCGGCAACAGGCCGGTTTCACAGGAAATGGGCCGAATCTGCTTCGCGTTTCGCCCGTCGAGCCGTCGCCCTTCGAGGATCAACTCGCGGACGACCCGTTCCTCAAGTGCGGCAAAGGCAGCGTTGACCTGCGCCTCGGAATACTGCGGATTCTCCTCGGGAACAAACTCCGCCACGATTCGCGCCTTCATCTCCTTGATCTTGTCGGCGCGTTCTTGTTTGCCCGCAGCCAGTTTGCGGATGCGAAACTCGTCGGCAAACCGCTCGTAGAACATGGCAATCAGCGGGTTCGGCTCGGACTTAGGCGGTGGTGTCTTCGCAGGGAGACCGGCTGCCGTTCGCAATTGCTCGATCAGGTCGATGATCTTGATGATGTACTGGTGGCCGAACATGATCGCGTCGGCCATCTTGTCTTCGGGAATCTCACGCGAGAATCCTTCAATCATCGTGACCGCCGTTCGCGTGCCCGCCACGATCAGGTCGAGGTCGCTCTCTTCCATTTGGGTGTGGGTCGGCATGACCACGAGATTGCCTTGAACTCGCCCCACGCGGACAGCCCCGGAGGGTTGCAAGCATGGGATGTGAGAGACATGCAAGGCCGCGCTAGCGCCGACGATCGAAAGGACGTCCGGGTCGTTTTCTTTGTCCGCGGAGAAGACCGTGGACATGATCTGAACTTCGTTGAAATAATCGATGGGAAACAACGGCCGAATCGGACGATCCGCCAACCGAGCGGTTAGGGTCTCCTTGGTGGTGGGCCGGCCTTCACGTTTGATGAAGCCTCCGGGGAATTTGCCGGCGGCATAAGTTCGCTCGCGATAATCGACGGTCAGGGGAAAGAAATCCCGGCCAGGGATTGGGTCGCCTTCGACGGCGGCCGTCAAGATCATCGTATCCCCGAAGCGGACGACGACGGCGCCATGAGCTTGTTTTGCGAGTTTTCCGGTTTCGAGACTGAGGGTGTGTTCGCCGAGTTGAAGTTCGACGCGACAGGGTTGCACGGAATCAAATCCTTCCTCTTACCGGCCGGCGTGACGACAGGCGACGAGGCGGGACGATAGGAAGGATGCGCTCAGCCGGCGAGACAACGCCCCAACAACGGATAGTGACCGGGATCGGTGAGGTTATTTCCGCAAACCGAGCTTCTGAATGACGGCTAAATACCGATTCCGGTCGGTGATACGCAAATACGTCAAAAGCCGATTTCGCATGCTCACCATCTTCAGCAGTCCCCGACGACTGGCGTGGTCTTTCTTGTGGACCCGCATATGCTCGGTCAACTCGTTGATCCGAGACGTCAACAGGGCTATCTGTACCTCAGATGAGCCGGTATCGGCCTCTTTGCGCCGGTACTGCTGAATGATCTCCGTCTTGCGCTCCTTCGTGATCGCCATCGCGCCCCTCACTTCGCCCGTCGGTCCGCTCCGGCCAAAGGCCTAAGAAATCATACCAACATCTTTCAAAGCAATGTATCACCATCGCCCCCTATGGCAAGGGGGTGTTGGATTTGCCGTCGAGATTTCGCGGCCTCAATGCGTGCCGTTGCGTTCGTGTCGGAATCGGGCCAATTCCCTTTCGATCACTTGTCGCCTATCCTCGCGAAGCAAGCGCATTTGCGTCAATGCGTAACGACGCGTCGCCATCATGTCGATCCCAGCGATCGTCACGATCACCAAAAGGACCAGGAGCATCGCGATCCAATACCAGCCATAGAACTTCGCGAAGCGTCGTTCCTCGGCCGTCATGGGAGTATCGTCGCCGGCAGCTCTGAGTGCGCTTCGATCCGTGGCCAATTGATCAGCCCGTTGCTCCATTCCTGAAAGAAATGTTCCCGCCAGCATGGCGCCCAGAATCGCCATCGGCACGCAATTCAGGAGGCGCCGACGAGCCTGTCGCCGAAGGAAGCGCCTCTCGCTGTCGGGCGTCCCAGGATCGGCGGCACGCCGCAGTATCGCCCGTTGCCGCCAAGCATAGAAGCTCGCGGTCCCGACTAGGATCAAGACAAGCCCAATCGCGACATGGTGGGCCACTGGTGTTCCTCGACGCCGCTTATTTCAGTCGTTGCAGCCAGACGGTAAGTACCTTTGCCACGTTGTCCATGCTCGTTGCCGAGCAATTCGCCGGCACATCGGAAAGACGATGCCAATGCTGGTAGTCAAAGTCGATGATATCGACCGTCGGGATACCGGCTCGATTCAGGGCGAGATGGTCGTCGTCCACAGTTGGCCCTCGGCGATACTCGAAGGCCTTGACCCCCAGTTCCTTGGCGATTCCCCAAATCTCTTCGACGACCCGGCCGGCATGAAATGCCGAGTTCTGCTCGATCGGATAGCGAGCCCCTTCGCCGGCGAAGAGGTCGAGGACGACTCCGGCAATGTAATTCGGCCGTGGGTTTTTCTTGCGATGTTCCGATGCGAAATACTCCGACCCGAAAAAGAACTTGTCGCGTCCCGGCTCAAAGATGTACTCCTCGCCATCGACGATGACGAAATCGATGCCGACTGCCGTTGGAAAGTCCTTCATGTGATGGGCCAACTCCATCAGCCAAGCGACACCGGAAGTGCCGTCGTTGGCACTGAGAAACGGCTTGAACCAATCCTCGCGGCGAGGTTCTTGGTCGGCGATGGGGCGCGTGTCGTAATGGGCACAGAACAAGACTCGCCGTTCCCGTTCCGGGTGCCAGCGCACGATCATGTTGACCATGTCCACGGGTTTGGGCCGGCTGAATTGCCGTGCGGGGAATCGCTGGAGTTCGATGGTCGCGCCTAGAGCCGTGAAATGTTTGTCGAGGAGTTGTTGTTGGCGGAGCATTCCCTCACTGCCGCTGACGCGCGGCCCAATGCGGCAAAGGGCCTCGAGGTAACCCATCGCTCGCTTGGAGTCGAATGGGATCATGGTAGTTCCGTTCCCCGCCCGATCCTCGGCGAATTGCGTTCGCGGTTTCTTCGGCGGGTCGGGTTCTTGTGGCTGGGCGACTCCGTTCGATCCCGCGCAGCCGAATACCAAGAAACTGGCGACAAGGTTTGTCCATAATATGTGGCGAAACACCGGCATCGCTCCTTCCTGTTGGGCGTGCGCTCATCGTATCCCAACGCCTCGGATTGCGGGAGGTCGATTTCGTTCATTTCGGCTCGGCTGACGGCAAGCGATTGCCTTGAAGACGCTCATATTCCGGGAGCTCGATGGCGTGAAACCGCACACGATCTCCCGACCGGAGTGGAAAATACCCCTCGGCGACATCGACCAATTGCAGAGGCGTTCGGCCAATCAGCGACCAACCACCGGGGCGCTCGAGTGGATAGATTCCGGTCTGTTTGCCGGTTAGCCCGACGCTGCCGGGTGGAACGCGTGTGCGGGGCGTTGCCAACCGTGGCACGTTGCAAATCCTGCTCGGTAAGTAGCCGAGGTACGGAAACCCCGGGCAAAAGCCGATAGCATAAACGGTATATTCGATGGAGGAATGCAGCTCGATTACCTCCGCGGCTGTTAACCGGAGGTGAGAGGCAACCCGCTCTAAATCGGGCCCCAGTTCATAACAACAGGGAATTGTTCGGGATCGGCCCAAAGAAGTCGTCGGCGGCACATCGGTTGCAAGCGATTGCAGGTGGGACGCCATCGCCGCCAACGAGATTCGGTCCGCGTCAAAGTAGACGGCGACCGTGACGTAGGCCGACACAACGTCGATCAAACCAGGAATGTCAGCGGCACGGATAGCGTCAGCGAGTTGAATCGAACCCAACTCGTTCGCAAAGGAACAAAGCAAGGCTTGGTCGCCCATCGGAGTGATTCGCATGGCTCGCGAGAAATCCCCGCTCCTGAAAACCGCGGCACCGGTGATGGCAGCCCCAAATCATCAACCCGCGCCGTTCGAATCCCCGGCCGAAGTGGATTTGGAAAACGACCCCATCGCCTCTGCGACGTCGATGGTCGGACTTCTCCTCTGGTTACTCTGCGCCCTGTCGATCGTCGCGTTTGCCCTGGTGAATTACCTGCTCAACTGGTTCGCGCGTTAGTCCTCGGCGACGACCGGATTCCGCAATACGCCGATCCCGTCGATTTCAACTTCGGCTGTATCACCGGGTTTGAGCCAAATGGGTGGCTTGCGCGCGCCTCCGACGCCCGGCGGCGTCCCCGTAAAGATCAGGTCGCCCGGTTCGAGAGTGACGATCTGGGACAGGAACGCGAGTAACTGCGGCACACTGAAGATGAACTCTCGGGTGTTGCTGTTCTGCATCAGTTGCCCGTTCAGCCGCAGCCGGACCGGTAGATTGTGCGGGTCGGGCAGTTCGTCTTTCAGGACCAATTCGGGACCGATCGGCGCGAAGCTGTCGAAAGTCTTGCCGATGATCCATTGCTTCTCTTCGCCGCGAAACTGCCAATCGCGAGCCGAGACATCATGCCCGCAGGTGTATCCGGCGACGAATTCGAGAGCCTTTTCGACGGGAATATGCCTGCCACGACGGCCGATGACCACGACGAGTTCGGCTTCGTAATCGACTTTCTGGCTGACTCGCGGAAGGACGATCGCGTCGCCCGGGCCACGAAGGGCGTTGATGAATTTGCCAAACACGACCGGTTCTGTCGGAATGGCCTTACCTCCCTCGATGGCATGATCGCGGTAGTTCAACCCGATGCAGAGAATCTTGCTTGGATTCGGAATGGGAGGCAGGAGCCTTGCCGAAGCAACCGGAACCGAAACGGCGTCGGGCCGTCGCGTCGCGTGTTCAACACCGGCCCAAATGTCCGCGTCGGCAATCAGTAGTTCACGCACCGAGGTAGGGAGATTCGGATCGGTCGTATTGAGATCGACATATCGATCACCGACACGAATGGCGGCGCGGGGACCCATCGCCGTGGCTAGCGTCACAAATCGCATAACTCGATTCTCAGGCAAGATGGGCGAACCTCGATATTGAACGATTCCTCTTGTCAGTAGGCCAGCGGTGCGCTATATAAAGGTGAGAATTAGCGCAATGCCCATGCGCCGCCTGATCCGCGATAGCTCAGCGGTAGAGCAGCCGGCTGTTAACCGGCGGGTCCAAGGTTCGAATCCTTGTCGCGGAGCTAACCCGTTGCGGTACGGAAAGTTACGACCCACGGGTTAACCGGGAACGC
>CAZESP010000058.1:0-29834 GCA_964515185.1 uncultured Alcaligenaceae bacterium | reverse complement strand
GTGGCACGGATTTCCTAATCCGTGCTCCCTCGTCACGCATGGGACGGATTAGGAAATCCGTCCTACGAATCGAGCGACTGTTTCAACACCACCGTTTGGTGCCCTAAACCCATGGCATTCAGGGATGAACTTGGGTTATGAAACTGTCTCTAGGCCGTCTTGATGGTCGATGCCCGAAAGATCGACTCAATGGACTTGTCCAGGGTTTGGTTGAATTCCGCGTCGTTTTGGTGGACGAAAAGCCCCTCCAAGAGGGCACGGGAGAAGCTGGCCACCATGTCCTTGTTGCGGGCAAGGATGCCGTTGGCCTTATCGCGATCATATCCGCCGGATAGCGCCACGACGCGGACCACTCGAGGATGATGAATGAGGTCTTGGAAAAAGTTGTCTTCCGAAGGCAGAGTTAGTTTCAGAATCACGTCCTGGTTGGCCGCGAGAGCATTCAGTTCTTGAAGAATGCCTGCTTTCATCAGTTTCTCGGCCTGAAGCTTGTCTTTGCAATGGATGTCGACTTCAGGTTCCACGATGGGGACGAAGCCGGCGGCGATGATCTTGCGGGCATATTCAAACTGTTGCTTGACAATAGCGCTCACCCCTGCCGGATTCGCTTCCTTGATCACGGATCGCATCTTCGTGCCGAAAATGCCGTTTTCCTTGGCCCGTTTGAGTAGGGAATCCAGGTCGGGCATCGGCTTCATCAGTTGGACGCCGTCGGCAGCGGTGGCGAGGCCCTTGTCGATCTTGAGTATCGGGACAACTTGCTTGACGTTCCACAGATAATCGGCTGATGGTCGCCCTTCGATGGCACGATCCATCGTACCCTCGAACAGAATGGCTCCGAGAATACGCTTACCGTCGAAGGCAGGGCTGGTGATGACTCGCGTTCGCATGTTGTGGACGAGCGCGAACATTTCGTCTTCGTTCTTCCAATCGCCTTCGGCATGGCCATAAAGCATCAGAGCTTTTGGCGTGCTGCCCCCGCTCTGGTCGAGGGCAGCAATAAACCCGGGCTGGTTGCGCATCTTGGCGAGTTGTGATTGAAAGCTGCTCACGGTCGTCCTCTTTGGCATTAGACAATCGAACGTGGCCTATTTTAGAACAACGGATCGAGATGGAAACGGTGAGGGTGCCGAGGCCCGAGATCATTGGTTTGCGCGAAACTTCGCGCGGCGTCACGAAATCAGGTCGGCGTCTCGGCTGAATAACGGTGCTAATGATTGCGAATCGACATTGATGAGCTACAGTTTTGGTGAATCGCGCTACCTCATGGTTAACAGGTTTTTGAAGACGGAACGCCCGCTGGCCTTCGAATCCGTCACAGGATGGAGCAATCATGACGGCAACGAAACGCCTCCTCATCGCCGGCAACGATCCTTCCTCCATGCAGTCGGTGCAAGCGGCATTGCGGCGATTCATCGAGCGCGGCAACGCGCTCACGTGTCGTCTCGATGGCGTTCGCGAGTTCTTGAAGCCGTCCGTGGATGGAGTCGTGCTTCTGCTGGCGAGCCAACCGGCGGATCTATCCCCCGTTCGGGCGCTCTTGCAAGAAATCCAATTGCTTCGTTGGAACCCGCGTTTGGTTCTCGTGGAGTCGGCGTCGGCGAATATCAACGGCGGACTCAACGGTTTGGCGTCGGCGTTGACGGCGCGGATTACCTGGCCAACGGCCGAACGCGAACTTGCCGGACTTATTCGCGCCCATGCCGGCCATGGAACCGGCTTCCGTGACCCCGAGCATGAAACGATCTCCGAGCGGATTGCCCGAAACCTCTTGTTGCAGACGCCATCGTTGAACCACCTCGTTGAACCGCTCAGTTTGGCGGCGGCCCATGATGTGACGGTGTTGCTGGACGGGGAAACGGGCACCGGTAAGACGTTCTTGGCACGTTTGATTCACGATTGCTCGCCGCGAGCGGCTCATCGTTTTCTCGTCGTGCCCTGCGGCGCGTTGGCCCCGAATCTGATCGAGAGTGAGTTGTTCGGCCACGTCAAAGGAGCCTTCACCGGGGCCGATTCTCACAAGGTCGGCAAATTCGCGGCGGTCGGTTCCGGAACAATTCTGCTGGACGAGATTGACGCCCTGAGCCTGGAGCATCAGGCGAATCTGTTGCGCGTGATCGAAACAGGCGAATTCGAGCCGGTCGGCAGCAACGAAACGCAAGTCTGCACGGCGCGCGTGATCGTCGCGACCAACCGGCATTTGGAAGAAGCCGTCGAGCGCGGGGACTTTCGGCGAGATTTGTATTACCGTTTGAACGTCATGCCATTTTATTTGCCGCCGCTGCGAGAACGGATCCTGGACATCGAACCGTTGGTGCGAGGGTTGGCCGCGCGGTTTGCCCTCAAATTCAACAAAGAACTCTTGGGCGTCCACGCCGAGACGCTTGAGATCTTGCGCCGATTTCCCTGGCCGGGGAATCTCCGCGAGTTGGAAAACGTCGTGCAGCAAGCGGTCTTGTTCAGCACCGGCCCCGAATTGACGCCACAGCATTTACCGGCACCAGTAAGAGGTCACGCTGCCTCGAAGGGCACGGCCAAGCCCGCGGGCAGTATCCTGGAGCAGAATCGCAACGCCTCCGAACGCGGGCTGATTCTGCGAGCGCTCGAGAATTCCGGATACTGCGTCAGCCGGGCTGCTCGCGCCCTGGGCGTCAGTCGCGTGACCCTATACAAGAAGATGAAAAAGCACGATCTGATGGAGCGCCGCCACAGCTAATGGCCAGGCGACCAGGTCTTGTAGGCGTCCTTTCGCGACAAATTGGGTGTTTTTTTTTGCCCATTTCGGGTGAATTGCGCATGAATTTGCAAGCCGTTTTGGTATGCTGCTGCGATAACCCTTGACTCGCACGGGGCGATGAATCAGGGGGAATTCGCCTCGAATCCGTACTCGTAGGATCACAAGGAATCACAACAATGGCCGATTTCCGTCAATTGGCAATCGATCTGATCGCCGCCGACAACAACGTCGATGTGGCAGAGGTTCGCCTGCTCCGCAAGCACCTTTATGCCGACAATCGTATCACCCACGCCGAGATATCGTTCCTGATGGATCTTTGGAAAAAGGTCAAGACGGCGACGCCGGCGTTTCAGAAATTCTACCTCAAGGCGATGGGCGACAGCTTCCTCGACAACCGGATCATCAGCCACGAAGAAATCGGCATGATCAAGAAGATGTTGGCCGATAAGAAACTCGCGAAGCCCGAGGTGAAGAAATTCCTCGCGCGGGTGAAGAAGGAAGCCATCCCCAATCCCGATTTCGACAAGGTCTATGACGACTACATGAAGAAGTAATCGTCGAACCGTTCCGCGGATTGGCGTGAGGCCCGGCGTGTGTGACGAATGCGCCGTGCCTCCGCGAGACCCTGCCGGATTGGAGGCGGCTCATCATGTTATTGTTCGGTTCCCAACGCACGCGTCACGGCGGCACGATGAGCCGTCGCGAGATTCTGCAGATCGGCGCCAGCACCGTGTTGGGATTGTCGCTGGCGGATCGTCTGCGATGTCGGGCGGTTGCGGGCGCTCCCACCGGCGGGCAGGCCAAGGCCGTCATCTTGCTCTGGCTTTGGGGTGGGCCAGCCCATTTGGACACCTTCGACCCGAAGCCGAACGCCCCGCTGGAATTTCGCGGCCCGTTCAGCCCGATCCCGACGCGAACAGTCGGGATTCGCATCTCGGAATTGTTTCCGTTGTTGGCCGAACAGAGTCATCGCTACACCTTGATCCGATCGATGCACACGCTGTCGAACGATCACGGGGTCGCGGGCACGATCGGTCTGACCGGGAGCAATTCCGGGGCCGTCGATTTGGGAGGCAAGACAGCAGCCGGCTCGGCCCGACCGGCCACCGGCGCGGTCGTCGCCAAGGCTCGTGGAGGTAGTTCCGGTGGTCCGCCCTTCCTCGTCGTCGGGGGGAAGCTTCACCAGGGCAAAAAGTTGATCACCGGCGAGGGCGGCGGATCGTTAGGCGCTCTCTACGATCCATTCCGGCTCGAGTATGACTTGGCCAGCGGCTCGACCCGCATACCTGGCCTGCAACTGGCGCCGGGACTGACGCCGGAACGATTGGCCAATCGTCAGAGTCTCGCCCAGGAACTTGATCGCGTCGAACGAGCGGCAAACCTCGCGGCGTCCGCGCGAGCCGTTGAAGCTTACCGCCGGCAGGCTTTCGCGATGCTTACCTCGCCGTCGGCGCGAGCCATGTACGATCTTTCGGACGAACCGGCCGCGCTGGCCGATCGTTATGGCCGCACCCGATTCGGGCAGTCGTGTCTTTTGGCTCGGCGGCTCGTCGAGCGCGGCGTGCCGTTCGTGCAGGTCAACTGGAGCGATCACGTCGAAGCCGAAGAAGATTCCGGCGATGGTGGATGGGATCATCATTATCGCAACTTTCAGATCATGCAGGATCGCCACGCCCCATGGCTGGACCTGGCGGCGTCGGCTCTCTTGACGGACCTGGCCGATCGAGGGTTGCTCGAAACCACGATGGTGTTGATGTTCGGCGAATTCGGTCGCGCACCAAAGATCAACGACAAGGCCGGGCGCGACCATTGGGAGAAGTGCTATAGCGCTCTGATCGCCGGCGGCGGCGCGGCTGGCGGTCGCCTGATCGGAGCCAGCGACGCCCGTGGCGAACACCCGCACGCCCAGCCCGTAACGCCGGCCGATGTCTGTGCCACGGTTTACCACGCCGCCGGTATCACCCTCGAACAACTCGCCACGATGGGGCTGACTCCTAGCGGCAAGGTGATCGAAGAGTTATTCTGACAATCGTCTTCACTTCCCTTCCCAGGTCAGCGTCAGCCGCATGATTGGCCCCGGGAGGCGCAATCGAAGCATGGGGATGGGGTCATACGGGTCGGGGTCACGCTCGACCCGCACCGTGTTCGGCACGACGCGCCAACCGGCATGATGATGCAGGCTGAGAACGATTTCCCCGTTTTCCGGCTCGACATTGGAAAGGGCCACGCGGCGCCAATCAGCTTGATCGACCTGGGCCTTGCCCTTGATGACGAAGGCCGGCGCACGATTGACGGCAAACAACCTGCCTCGGCCGCCATGATTGAGGGCTGCCACTTCGCTGATGGCGGACCACGCACGCAAACGAGCCTCGACGGCCGGTGTCCAGGAGACGACCCAGCCGACGTTGTAGCGCCGGCAAAACGCCTCGAGGTCCGCGTCGGTCCATGAGGCGATGGGGCGATCCGCCAGATTTCCGTGCCTCAGCCCGGCAAAGGCATGTTCAACTCCGGCGTAGGGATCAAGCCCTCCCAGAAACGCGCGCCCGGTCAATTCGGGCAGCATGACGGTCCATCGATTTTCGCCCGATCCGTCGTCCCAAAGAATGCGAGCGTCGGCCGTCGTGTGCGTCTTCAAAAGGTCGGCCAGCTCGAGTTGTTCGCGAGTCAGACCCAAGGAAAAGGGGCGATGGTGGGTCAGGTGTTGAAGCAAGTCGGCGCCCTGGCTTTGGCCGTAATAATACATCGCACCGAGCAACGCGAGAGCCAACGTGGCAGCTCGAACCGGATGGCCCGTGATCCGGTGAAGCATGAAGGGGCACTCGCCGAGGGCCGCCCCGGCCAACACGCCGGCGAAGATGCCCGCGGGAACAAACAATCGTTCGGCGCCCAGGCCTGCCAGCAGAGCCGACCGGCCGGCACCGATACTCGTGGCCAGAAAACCCATCGCCAGCAATCCAAACGTCGCGGCCGTGAGACACTTCTTGCGGGCGAGCAACACCCCCAGCCCGACAATCGCGACGGCCCAGACGAAGATCGTCGGAAACACGTCGAGGCGATTCCCCGACAGATATTGGCTCCACCATTGCGAGACCGAGTGCGCCAACGATGTGCCCGGCGCCAACGCCGGCGACTGTGCCACCCACCCGTGTCGCCAGCAATCTACCAGCCAGCCGAAATTAAGCCCGGCACCTGCGATCCACGCGGACCAAAGGAAGATGTGCCAGATAAAACCGTGCCTGGGTGCGATTGCCAACCAGAGAACGAAATAGAGAAGTGTCGTGCCGCCCGCGAGCAGAGGATGCAACAACCAAGCCGCGGCTGAGGACGCGAAGAGTCCGATCCAGTTCGCGGGCCGAGCATCAAGATGATACCGATTGAACATCGACGCCTGGACCAGGACGGCCACGCTGGCGGCCAAGACATCGGCGTCGCCATCTTTCAGGAGCTGTTGAGCTGGCCCGCCCCAGAACAGGAGTAGCCCCATCGCGGAGGCCCAGACCATTCCGCCCCAACCCAGCCCCGCGGTTCGAGCGGCCATCGCAACGAGCAACGGAAACAGAAGACACCCCAGGACAAGCCCCGCCTTGTAGGCTGCCGGATTTTCGCCGCCGAGCAGAATGCATACCTCCGCAGGCCGGCACCCAGCGTCGAAGATCGGTGTCTTGGGGTATCCGGCTTGAAACGAGGTGTCGTAGCAACACGTCGAGCCATGGAGCTTCCAGGCCCGAGCGCCGAGTAGCCCGTGGTAGTAGTGAAGAAGATGGCGTCCATCGACGATCGGTCGCGAGTCGCGGATTCGGTCGAGGGCATCGTCGCGACCGAACAGCGACTGAATTCCCAGTGCCTGCACCGCCACAATGGCTGCCAGGAGCGACCAGCAGACCAATCGCCAACCAAGACTTTCGGACAGCTTGCACTCCATGGGATGAGGAAATACCCGGAATGAGCGTCGCCCGCAATCGCAATCAGACGGCGATCGAAGGCATCGACGAGACTCACGCGTTCATCCGGGTCAGCGACGTCATGAAAAGGCGAGCCGGGCGGCGACAGCCCCCGGAGTCAAACATGCGTTGCGGTTGGCGGACTGGGCGCGCCCAAGGCGATCACGGCGACGGCTCAGAAGCTGGTGTCCCTTACTCACGACGCCCGCTCAGGAAGTTCCTGCGGCGGCTCACCCCCGTACCAGTACCTTGAACCCGCCGAAGGCCATCCGCTTCATGTCGAACGGAGGGTTGTCCCCCACCATCTCGGTGAGACGGGGGTCGGCCGCAATCTTCGCGTTGGCCAGATCTCGCTGCTCGCGCGACTCGAATACGACCCAGGCGAAGACCACGGTCTCGTCCGGACCGACCTGGGCCAGCTGCGGGAACGCCACCAAGCCCTTCACGTCCAAGTCGTCGCCGACGCACTCCCAGTAGTCGAGTGCGCCGTACTCCTTCCAGATCGGCGCGGCCTGTTCGGCAATGCGCCTGTAGTCCTCGATCCGATCCTTGCGAACAGGGATGACGAACCCATCAACGTACCGTCCCATTGCGTGACCCTCCCGAACACCAACGTACCGCCCGTCGGCGAAAAATTTCGTGCCTGCTGGGGTATGCTGAAAGTCGCAGACTCACACCCGCCGGCTTGCCATGACAGCCCCTATTGTCGCCATCAATCATTGAAGATTCAACAGGGCTTTCCGGCAGAGCACGCGGCGCAAGCAAGTACCTTCAATGAGGCCAACGCGGGCGGGCTGGGCGCGCCGAAGGCGACGGCTTACGAACTGGCTTGCGTCATCGACAACGTCAACGAGCCGACGCACTCGCGGACGCAGAACAAGCCCGACCGGCTCCGAACGCTCCTGGAACGGTTTCCGGGAATCGTCGAGCGCCGCGAAGTGAATCGACGAGAAACGGGCTGATTTCCGCTGGCAACATGGAGAGGGCGCCGGTATGCTTGAATCATGGCAGTCGTTCAGTGATATTTCGCTCGGAGAGTATGGAAATGCGCGGTTTTTCCACCAGACTCGGCGCGACGTTGGCGGTGTTAATGGCGGTAACAGCCACGGTTTCCGCCGCCCCGCCGGATATTCCGGCTGTCAAGGCCGCCATTGAACGTGGGTCGAACTACATTCGCATGCAATATTCACAGTACACCAGCGCCGGAAGCGGAGGCGCCATCGCGACGGGACGTACGGCCTTCGGCGCCATCGCGCTGATCGAGGCGGGAGTGCCGCCAAACGATCCGACGTTGGTGGCCATTGTCCAGGCCGTTCGCAAGGCGTCGATTGACCTTACGAAGACCTATGAGCTTTCGCTCTACATCATCCTGCTGGACAAATACAGCGATCCGGTCGATACCGACCTCATCCAGGCCATGGGCGTTCGCCTGTTGGCCGGCCAGACGCGTATGGGCGGCTGGGGTTACGATTGTCCGCCGTCGGATGGTCGCGTCCTGCAGCGGTTGAACGGAAGTTTGAATGGAGCAACGATGCGGGCCGGAGCGGCTCCGCGCGATACCACGGGCATTCGCATGGAGAATCGCCCGCCCTTGGCCGGAGACCTTGCCGATCAGGTCCGCAACCGGGGCACTTTCGCGCCGCCGGCCGGAGCCGGCCATCCGCCGGAGGACAACTCGAACACCCAATTCGCGATCCTGGGATTGTGGACGGCTCGGCGTCACGGGGTCCCGGTCGAAGAAACAATTACGGCCGCCGCCAATCGGTTCCGCCGGCTTCAGAACCAAAACAACGGCGGCTGGGCCTATGGCTCGGACACGAACATCTTCACGACGCCATCGATGACTTGTGCGGGCTTGTTCGCTCTGGCGGCCGGTTTCGGCAATTCGAATGAGCGAATCCTGAAAGCTCGCGGCGCCCCGACCTCGGGCGGAAAGAATGATTTTGCCAACCCAGGCGACAAACCCAAGGGTGGATCGTCTCCCGCATCGCAACAGCCTCGGGATCCGAACACCGATCCGGCCGTTCGGGCCGCCCTGAACTATCTGGGCGTTGTGTTGCGGACTAATTCCGCGCCGGCGGGTGGAACCCCGGGTGGCCCCGGCGGAATGCAGGGGCCAGGTGCGGGGGCCGGCGGGCCGGGAGCCATTGGCGGCCTTCCGGGCCTTCCGGGTGGACCCGGCGGCGGACCGGGGCGAGGGCCGGCGATGCCCGGCGGTGGTCCCGGAGCCGGGGGCATTCACGAGAACCTGTATCTGATGTGGTCGATCGAACGAGTCGCCATGCTTTATAACCTCAACACCATCGGCGGGATCGATTGGTATGAATGGGGCTGGCGGCCCATCGTTCGTATGCAGCGTCAAGACGGCAGTTGGGCCGGAAGCTCCAGTTGGTACGGCACGGAAATGCACGATGTCGCCACCGCGTTCGCAATGTTGTTCTTGTTGCGGGCCAACCTTGCCAGTGACTTGACCGGCATGATGAAGGGCGGCACGACCATGAAGGCCAAGGGAACGCTGCCTCAGGATAACCCGCTTGGCACCGTCAAGAAACCAACTGAAAAGCCTCTGGAAACCGGCGCCGACGTGGCGGCTGCGATCATGAAAGCCGAGGGCACCAAACAGGCGGAACTTATTGCCAAGTTCAAGGACGAAAAGGGAGCCCTTTACACGGAGGGCCTTTCGTTGGCCATTCATAAACTCACCGGCGACACACAAAAAGCCGCACGTGACGCCTTGGCCGAGCGCCTGGCTCGCATGAAGGCCGACTATATTCGTGTGCGTCTCAAGGACCTTGACCCCGAGATGCGACGGGCCGCCGCCTTGGCCTGTGCGATGCGCGACGACAAAGAACACGTGAATGACCTGATTCCCGTGATTGTCGATCCCGAGGAGATCGTTTGGCGGGCCGCGCGATTGGCGTTGAAGAGTCTAACCAGTCAGGATTTTGGCCCCCCCGCTGGCTCCACTCCGGCCGAACGCACGAAGGCCGCCAACGACTGGCGCGAGTGGTGGAAGAAACAAGGCGGTTCGTAGACGCCGAAACCTCGATGGTTACTTCGGGGTTAGATCAGAGCCGGGGTGCCTGCGACCAAGGGTGATCGCGGGCGCCTCGGCTCTGTCTGCAATGGGTGACACCATGACACGACGACTCCTAGCCATCGGCCTGTTTTTCGGATTGCTCGCCCTCGCGGCCCGGGCGGACGACCAGACCCAACCGAAAAAGAAACCGTCTGACGCTCCGAAGAAAGCCGCCGGGCCGGAGCAGATCATCGAGTTCATGCTTCAACGATTTGACCGCAACAAGGACGGGAAGTTGAGCAAGGACGAATGCCCTCCGCGAATCGCCGAGAATTTCGAGCGATTCGACGCGAACAAGAACGGCCAACTGGAAAAGGAAGAGTTGCTGTCGATGGCGCGCCGGTTCCCGCCGGGCGGCGACGGCAAGGGGCCATTCGGTCGCCCCGGCTTCGGATCGCCAGCCGCGGATCCCAATGATTTCGATACCCATGACAAAGACGCCGATGGGCGACTCACACGCGCTGAACTGAAAACCACCCGATTCGCTGATTCGTTTGACCAGATCGACACAAACAAGGACGGCAAGATCGACCCCAAGGAATGGGCCGCCCACCTCGCGAAGAAAAAGCCGTAGCCCCTTATACGTCGCTGCGAGCGAAGTGCGTGATGCCCAGGACCGTCGCGATGAGGCCAATCGCCGCGGCGCCCCCGATGAATTGACCGATCCGATTGGGATCGTAGTTGCCTTGGAGTATATTCGGCAAAAGCTCAAGGAATTGAAGCGGCGTTGGGATCGCCGAGGCCAGCAACGCCATGACGAGTGCGCCGCCGTACAACCCCATCCAGAGAATCGTCATTCCCATCAGAGTGCTTTGCGAAAACGCACTGATCGTCACACCGCAAGCCACGACGGCGGCATACAACGATGACAATGTGAGCAACGCCATGAAGCAGCCCATGAGTGAAAGCTTCTGTTCGTTGAGTAGAAAGTAGCTTCCCACGACGGCTGCCAACCCGACAGCGCTGAAGGTGCCAATCACGCTGACCATTCGAGAGTAGAGTTTCGCCAAGAAGTATTGATAGCGGCTAATCCCTCGGCTGAGGACGGCGTCGGCAAGAGTGCCGCGCTCCGACGAGATACACCCAACCGTCAGCGCCGCGATCATGGCCGCGCTTCCCAATACCACCCAGTGAATCACATCCTTAACATAAGCGACGGAATCTTGGACGATCTTTGCCTCGCGATATAACCCCGCGCGATATAACAACATCCCGACTGTTAGGACGACGAGGCACAACAGCCAAGTGCGGTAAGTCCATCCGCGAATTGTCTGCCTTAAATCGGTCTGGAAGACTGCCCAGAATGGCAGCCAGATGCGATATTTCGGGGCAACAGTCGATGCGGACGGAGTATCCATGCGATGATTCCCGCCGGCGTTTTAGGCGGCCTCGCCCGGATGGTAGAGCCGCGTGAAGCCGCGCGATTGTTCCTTTTCCACCAGGTCGAGAAAAGCCTGTTCGGTCTGCTGCCCGACACTGCGAATGTTAATGAGGTTCACTTTGTTGTCAGCCAGTGTCACGAAGACGTTGGCCAGTGCCGTGCATGTAGAGGCGTCGGGAAGGAGCAACAGTTCGAGGCGACGATGTTTCAATTGGGCGATCTTGAATTCACTCATGCTCTTGATGATGCTCACAGCCTTCGTGATTGACTTCTGATCGCCCTCGAGATCCATTTCATAATGGTTCTTGCGAATACGACCTTTCAATTCCATAAGTGAGTCGTGAAAGATTAGCTGGCCATGATTCAAGACGGCTGCGTGGTTGCAGACTTCGTCGATGTCGTCGATGTTATGACTGGAGATGATGATAGTCTTTTCAGCGGCCAGAGTCTTGATAAGTTCCAGCATGCTCCGGCGCGCTTCAATGTCGAGGCCGTGCGTTGGCTCGTCCCAGATGAGCAAATCAGGTTGGTTGATGAGGCTGGCGGCGACGGCGAGGCGCGCCGTCATGCCATTGGAGAAGCGATCGATCGGCGCCCCTGCATGGGCCAGGAGATCGACGGCCCGAATCAGGCTGGCCAGACGCGGCTTGCGGATGTCGCGAGGAAGTCCAAAGAGCCGGGCCATGTAGTCCAGATAGGTAATCGGCGTCATGCCGCGAGGAAACTGAGGGTTGGTGGGGATATATCCGACGCGGCGACGTAGATCGGCGGCGTTGGGTGTCATGCTGCGGCCGAACACCTTCACGAAGCCCGCCGTGGGGCGATGAAGCCCCAAGATCAGCCGAAGCAGAGTCGTCTTACCGGCGCCATTCGGCCCGATCAGACCGAGGACGCAACCGGGTTCAACGGTCAGCGTCACGTCGTTTATCGCAATTTGGCGGTTTTGGTAGATCTTGGTGAGGTGGCTCGTCTCGACCACCAAACCGCCCTGCGCTTCGGCCATGGCACCGCTCCATGTGCGGAACCCAACACGAGGCGAGCCTATAACGGGGAGCGAACCCCATGCCAAGGGCAATTTGCCGCAAAGCCGCCGAGAACCGTCTACGATCGATGACCGGCGATACCGACGGCCGATCGGCGAAACGGGCGCGAGCGTGGCCAATCCCGCGAGGACTATGGAGTATATCCCGGACAGTTGCGAGGCGATTCCGTCTTTTCTGATATCCGAAGATTCTTCCAATTGCTTTTGTGGTTTCCTTGCCGGAGTTACGATGAGCCACGACCCACGCAATCCCGACGCGGCCGTCACCTCAGCGCTCAACGATCCCAATTCTAACGACCGTCTTGTTCAGGTGGTCACGGACTACTTGGCGAGCGTCGAAACGGGCAAGCCGATGGATACCGGCGATATCATTGCTCGGTACCCCGATCTCGCGCCGGAGTTGACCCGGTTTTTCGCGGATGAGCAACTCGTGAAAAGCGCGTTAAGCCCGCTGCGGATGTTGGCGCCGACGGAGCTTGTGAATAACCCCACGTCGCCACCACGAGTGGGTTTCTACGAGATCCTGGGTGAGCTGGGCCAGGGGGGGATGGGCGTCGTCTATCAGGCGCGCGATTCACGGTTGGGTCGGCTCGTGGCATTGAAGATGCTCAAGCGAGACACGGTTTCGGATCGTGACATCGCGCGATTTCGAGCCGAAGCCGCCAATCTGGCGAAGTTGCAGCATCCCCATGTCGTCGCCATTCACGAATTCGGTGAGGCAATCGACCCGCGAAACGGGAAGCCGTCGCCTTACTTCGCTCTCGAATTTGTTTCCGGCGGATCGCTCGACAACGCGTTGCGCGAGGTGGGACCGATGCCGCCCGCGGAGGCAGCGGCCCTGTTGGCAATCGTGGCGAGGGCGGTCGGGGCGGCTCACAATGCGGGAATGGTTCATCGCGATTTGAAACCCGGCAACGTCTTGCTCGCGCCGCCCATTCCCGGTAGCTCCGGAAACACGCGATTTGGCTTCCCGAAGGTTGCGGACTTTGGGCTGTCTCGCGATCTATGCTCCGTCGAACACCAGACCGCGTCCGGCGACATTATGGGCACGCCGTTTTATATGTCGCCGGAGCAGGCCGTGGGCGACCGCGACGCCATCGCCCCGGCTACCGACGTCTGGGCCTTGGGCGTCATGCTTTATCAATTCCTCACCGGTTCGCTTCCGTTTCGCGGTGACTCGGTGCTGGCGACGCTCGACAAGGTCCGCAGCCAGTCATTCGTGCCGCCTCATGAACTTTGCCCGAATCTGCCCGACACCTTAGAGACCATCTGCCGACGATGTCTGCAGAAATCGCCCCACGAGCGCTACCCCAACGCCAATCTACTTGCCGACGACCTCCAAAGGTTTCTGGCCGGACAACCGATTGCCGCCAATTCGCCGACGGTCAGCTTCTTGCAACCTCGCCCGGCAGTCGCGAAACCGGCGATGAGCGCCCCAAGGCGATTTGTAATGTTGGCGTCGGCAATCCTCGTCGTCGTGGCGGCGGTTTCCGCCGGGATTCTCGGCAGCGGCAAAGGTCGCGACAAAACAAACGATCCCAAACGGCCCAAGACGGAAGTCGCGGTGACGCCCATCAGAGGCTCGATCGATATCGTCGTCTATGAATCGATTAGCAAGGATCCACTGAAATTCGAGCCGGCGACTCGCCGCCAAAAAATGCGGCTGCACGAGTTGGGCGCCCTTCCTCTCTCACCCAACGATTGGATTCGGATTGAGATCGAGCTGAATCGCATGGCCTATATGTATGTGCTTTGGGTTGACACCGAGGGTAAGACCACCCCGTTATGGCCATGGATCAATGAAGACTGGAACCGTCGGCCTGCCGAGGCGACTCGCGCTCGGCTGATGTTGCCCGAAACCGATGGAGGAATCTCGCCCTTGGGACCGGGACCTGCCGGAATCGAGTCGCTCGTGCTCCTTTGCCGCGATTCGCCGTTGACAGATTCCGAGAATCGGCAACTCGAACAGATTTCCCGGGTCATGACGCGAAAGCCGCTACCCAACACGGCTCAAGCTGTCTGGCTCGAAAACGGAGACCGGGTCTTGCGCGAGGTTCACCGCGGGCCGATTCGCATCGGTGTCACCGACGATTCGTTCGATCCCGAACTTCAGGTGCGCCACCGCATGAAAGATCTAGCGGACATGTTCCCGTACAGTCGCGCCGTCTGCTTCGGCAATACGGGGCAGCGATAACGGGTGCCGCCGGACAATCCCGCGAATCATCGGCGAAAACGAGTCTAACGGAGCGGCAAATAGCGGACCGCGATTCCCTCGGCAAGTTTCTGATTGAGGCTCTTTCCCGAACTGGGTGATAGATCGCTGTAGCACGGATCGAGAGAGAACACCGGGTCTTTCAAACGATTGTCAACGGATTTTTGAAGGTTCTTGCGATGCATCCCGGCAATCGCCGATTGGTTCGGCTCCAGCCGCGCGACAACTTGAAAGGTACGCTTCTTCGGTTTGGTCACGCCAACCAAATGCTCGGCGATGGCATCAGCGGCAGCATCCCGTCCCTCGCTGAGCACAATTGAAACAGCGTTGACCTTTTGCCCCGACACTTCCTCAAGTGCGATCAAGAAGAATCCATCAGCTTTCGTGCCAAGTTGCTTCATGACTTTCTTCTTGGCGGACGCTTTGGCCTTGTCGGTCTTTTCGTCCGCTGTTGTTTGATTCATCGCCACCAACAGGATCACGCCGATCAACATCGCGGTCGCCCACAGATTCCTCATCGGAACGTCCCCAATAATGAGGGCCAGTCGATCGATTCCCCGCCATTGTACCAGCCGGATGACCCATCGCAATGGACGTAACCGAGTGCCCGATCCCGTTTACGTTAGACTTCGATTTGACTATCTGGTGAGAGCCACCCAAGATTAGCATGACCAAGGCCAAACCACGGTGCGGGGAGCCGCGGACGGACATGCCTAAGCTAAATCTCGGATGCGGGCCAATTCAGCCCGAGGGATGGGTCAACGTCGATGGGTCTCTGCGCGCATACGTTGCGACTCGGTTTGGCTGGTTCGATCGGTTCATGGTCTCCTTGAAGGTCTGGCCCCCAACGGAATTCAATCGGCGAACTCGATTCGCGAATCTCCTCAAACAACTACCTTGGAATACGGCTTCGGCGGATTGCATCTACCTGGGCGAAGTTCTTGAACATTTCACTTGTGCCGAGGGCCTTCGGCTTCTCTCGGAGTGCCATCGCGTATTGAAACATGGCGGAGTGATCCGGGTGCGCGTGCCGGACAACGCCCGATTCTGGCGCAATTACCTGACCGAATTTGATGCAACGATCCAGCGCCCACGTTCCGAATGGACCGACGATCACAGTCGTTGGATTGAGAAATTCTTCCGCGATATCTGCACCGGCCGCCGCCGTCTTCGATCCGCCGGTCACTATCACAAATGGCTTTACGACGAAGTCACACTAACACGGACACTCGAACAAGTTGGATTCACGAACGTTGAAAGACGATCGTTCCTGGACAGCGCCATTCCCGATATTGCAGCCGTAGAAACACGCGACGACCTCATTGTCGAAGGGTCGCGACATTAAAGCAGATTCGACACCTGCTATCGCGACAATCAAATACAATTGAATCCTGCAATCAATGCACGGGCTGAAATCGGTCATCGCTTGGCCGTTGTCGAATTTCGCCGAAGCTCCCCGCGATAGAGTCGCATCGGCCGATCAACCCAGCCGCGATGGGACTTGGCAAACATCGCGACCTGCTCGATATACGTAAATCGGCCGACAAATTCTGTCGGTAATGGGAAATCGTGTAGGATCAACACATTCTCGTATGAGTCCACCGAAACCGGCGGCATGGTGAAGAAACTGTCGCGGCCATACCCTGGCACCTGATACGCTTCAATTCCCTGGTAACGACAATAAGAAACCCACTGATATGAAAAGGCAAATACCGGCGATTTGAGTTCGTGCTCGCGATAATACTCGCCGAAGTTTCGCGACGACTCGAGCTTGCCGCGCGTGATATTCAGACGATCATTGTAAGGAGGAACGAACACGACGGGCACGATGGAATGTACGATCAGAAATGCCGTAACGATAGTGGGTAACACACATGACGCGATCGTCAAGCGGCGGAGTTTTGTAGTATCAGGCAGCCTTAAAGCATAGAACGCAATCAATGGAATCATCGACACGTAACATGGAGCTGCCCAGTTCGCCTCCAAACGAGTATTGAATGCCTTGTACAGGAAGTAGGCCAGCGGTACGGCATACAAGCAGAAGTTTACACGGAAACGAGGATCTTCCCAGTGCCGGAGGATCCTCGCCGTAGACCATGGCAGCAGCGCGAATGGTATGAATCCAACGAGGACGAGTTGACTCGCGAAGAACTCGGGCGCGAACTGGCCGAAACGGGTGCCGCTGGCGGCGATGTGATCTAGCTGGAATTTCAACGGAACGAGATCGTTCTGGAAGTTGTAAATGAGAACTGGACTGGTCATGATTAGGGCGACGATGCCATGAAGGACGAAACCGCCAATCCAGGCCCGCCACCGATGGCGAAACAGAAACGTTGCAAACGCCGCCGGCACAGCAAGAACCATCGTGTACTTACTCAATCCTCCCAGACCAAGGACCATGCCTCCGGCCACCCACATTTTCCAGTCCACTTGTCCCGTCTCCATCCGTCCGTGGAGGACGTTTAGCCAGGCGACATAGGCCGCCCAGAAAAGGAGAAGTGGCGAGTCGGGCGTCATCAGCATGCCGCCGAAAAGTGTCAACGGTGCCAACGCAATGAGCACGAGCCATCGCGGGAACGGGCAATTCCAACCGATTAACAGCCCCATTCCCAAAAAACAAAGGCACGCGGGCAGTCGAATAGCGACAACGCTATCGCCGAAGAGAACCGTACTTAGCCGGATTAGATAGGCAACCATCGGGGCATGATCAAAATAGCTAAGCTGCAATTGCTGCGACCAGCACCAATAGTAAAGTTCATCCTCACTCGGCGGAAACCACCACGAGGCGACCAGTTGGACGCTGAATATCAATATCATACCGGCGACAAACGGTCGTCGAGAGATGGTTGTTACGCTGGACATGATGGCCCTTCGCCCAATCTTCCCATATAGCCGCCTTAACATGCTTCGGATACGCTCATAGCAACTTCCCATGGCCGATCAACCTGGAAATGGGAAGTCCCGAGTCGCCCCGATTGCTGAGGGAACATGATAAACCTTCTCGGTCGCCCAACGCCACGCAGCGCGCCAAACGGAAAACGTCGATGCCGGCTGCGTCAATTGGTTGTTGGTATGGTGGCGGGAATGACAACAGCGACTACGGGAGCATTTCTCGTGCCGGCGTTCGGCTTCATTGAGTTCATGGGGACGATGCTGTATCTTGGGATGGCGATAACTGTCTTGACGTGCGTCGTCAGGCGAATTGTAATGGCCGCGACCTGGCCCATTATTGGCTGGCTGCTCGCAATCGTGGTAGTTCTCCCCGTTGCCGCGGCCTCTGCGGATTTCGGCCACTTCCTGTTGATGCGCCGCTGCTATTCGAATTGGAATGGAGCCATCACACGCGACGCCGACGGAGTGCGCGAAGGCTGTGCGGCATTTGAAATGGGACAGGGAGACGATGCGATGCTCTTGGTTCATGGCTTCGCGGACTCGCCAGCCGTTTATCGACGAATGGCCTCGGTGCTCGCTGCGAATAGCTTCAAAGTGAAAGCGATGCGGCTTCCCTTTTTTGCCCAAGATTGGGCTGCATACAGCCGAAGCTCGCGATCGTTATGGTGTGAGGCACTTCGGAGCGAGTTGAGCGCTCTGAAACAGAATCATCGGCGAGTCATTGTCGTTGCTCATTCCTTGGGAGCGGCGGTTGCGATTGACGCGCTGGCCGGCCAGTCGTCAGCGTGTGACGGGCTGGTGTTATTGGCACCACTGATTGGAATTTCCGACCGACGAAGTCCGTTGGTATCGCCAGCCGTCTGGTTTCGACTCCTGGATCGCGTTGTCATTTTCTCCGATCGCGTGGCCATACCATTTCCACAAGACTGTTATGATCCGGCCGCGGCATCAATGCTCGTGGATGATCGTTTCGTGCCGCGGAACATTTATCGCGAACTTTTCTCGCTCATCGCACGTAACGAATATCGCGCCGCAGAGATCGAGATGCCGCTGTACATGGTGTTGGCGGCGACGGATAAGGTCGTGGATAACGCGTCTGCGGAGTCGTTCTTCAATCGATGTGGTTCTCGGGTCAAACGCCTCCAGCGCGTCGAGGGCTGCGGCCACGTGCTGCCGATGGATCATGGCTGGGAATCGCTCGCTAATGATGTCGCGCGTTTTGCCGCCGACCATCGCAAGTAGTAGTGTAAAACCATGTTCTTACAATGCAATTGGTTTGTCGAACGCGTCGGCATCATGATCGCCCGTGAGGAGCGAATTATGGCTCGTAGTATGATTCTGACGATTGTCGCCTGTGGACTGCTCACTGCGGGAGCCTTCGGGCAGAATCGAGAAGACAAGGTCCGCAACGACAAGAAAAAGGTCGAGGCTGAGGGATATTGGATCTACAACGATCTTCCCAAGGCCATTGCCCAGGCCAAGGAGAAAAACCGGCCGATCGTCGCGGTTTTGCGATGTATCCCATGCGAAGAGTGCGTCAAACTGGATGACGAGATCATCGACGCCGACGAGCAACTCAAGAAGCTGCTCGACCAGTATGTTCGTGTGCGCATCGTTTCAACAAATGGGCTGGACCTGTCACTGTTTCAATTTGATACCGATCAGTCGTTTGCCGTGTTTCTCTTAAACGCCGACGGCACGATTTATGGCCGGTTTGGCACGCGCTCGCATCGGACCGAATGGATCGGTGACGTCTCCGTTGAGGGTTTGGCCAAGGCTCTCAAGGGAGCGCTTGATTTGCATGCGAACTTCCCGGCGAACAAGGCATCGCTCGCCGGTAAGCGTGGCCCGGCACCGGAATATCCTAGCCCCGAAAAATACCCCATGTTGAAAGGTCGTTACAAATCAACCATCGACTATCAGGGCAAGGTCGTGCCGAGTTGTATCCATTGCCATCAAGTAGGTGAGGCCATTCGCGAGTCGGCGATGCAAAAGCATTCCGCGTTGCCCGAGGAGATCTTGTTTCCGTTTCCGCATCCAAGGACAGTCGGGCTAACATTTGATCCGAAAGAAATGGCGACCGTCGTGAGCGTTGATCCACGTTCGCCGGCCGCCGAGGCTGGCTTCAAGGCGGGAGACATGGTTCAGGACCTCAGCGGCCAGCCGCTGGTGTCGATTGCCGACGTGCAATGGGTTTTGCACCGAACACCGGCTGCCGGCGGTGAGATCAAAGCGAACCTTATACGCAGCGGACAATCGATGAAGGTGACTCTCAAACTTGAGAGCGGTTGGCGCCAAAAAGATAACATCTCATGGCGTGCGAGCACCTGGGCTCTTCGTCGAAAGGCTTTTGGAGGGATGTTATTGGTGGATTTGCCTCAAGGCGAGCGACCGAAATTGCCGGAGAACGCAACGGCTCTTCGCGTGCAGCATGTCGGTCAGTATGCCCCGCATGACGTCGCCAAACGCGCCGGATTTCAGAAAGGAGACGTTCTCCTCTCTTTCGATGGCCGGTCGGACTTGCTTCGAGAATCGGATCTGCTGGCCTATTCGCTGTGGAAGAAGAAACCCGGAGACAAGGTCGCGGTCACGATCTTGCGAAACGGGCAGAGGAGAACATTGACTCTGACGATTCCGAATTGAATCCGATTGATGCCCGTCGTGTCGCGTCGATACCGTAGTTGTAAATCGCGGCCATTGCGTTGCCGGTGGCGGAACTACCCGAGGGTACAGGTACCCTCGGGATGCGTGCGTTGCTTGTTATGTGCGAGTCGCAGTGATTAGTGGTAATGTCAACTCAAGCCTGTGGAATTCATGTCAATCCTGGCCTGACTTGGATGGAATGGGAATATTGTAGGTCAACACATATTCCTTGCTGTCGCTCTTTTGGGTCGAAGATGGCATCTGAGCGATTGTTTTTCCATCTGGGCCGATAAACCAGGCTCCGCTGGCCCAGTTTCCGGCCGGGGCCTTCACGCTGGGCGGATTGTACTCGGGAGCGAAGTGGGCAGCATGATTGTGGAGGGCTGCATAGACTTTCAATTGTGCGATCCAGCCATCCGGCCCGGCCCAGCCGGCTCGAAACTTGTACCATCCGGCGATGGTGCCGCCCGTTGTATTGGCGTGCGGTCCATATATGATTTGGGCTCTTTTATCGGCAAGCGCCTGAAGGTTTCTGCGATCCGTGCCGTCCGCACAAATCGAAATCCCCATCTTGATGCCTTTGACCTCGAAGACGTTATACTGGGTGCCCGCTTCGGTGAAGCCTTTCTCCTTTGTTAGATAGATTTTGTTATGTTTGCCGGCGATTTCACCCGTGGGACTGATGACGATGTGCGTGTTCCACTTCTTCCCTTCATCATCGATTTCCGCGAGACCGACGGCGACGTAGACGGCCTTCTCCTTAGCCTTCGATTGAAGTGACTTGACTTCGGGGCCGGCGAGTCGCAGCCAAGTCATCGTTTTTGCGGAAACTGTAGCCATTCAGCGATAATTCCGGAAAGCCGACGAACTCGGCTCCGTCACCGGAGAGACGATCGATGAAATCCCGGTGGCGTTTCAAGTTGATTTCAATATTGGCTCGATTCGCGGCGGGGTCGGGGCTGTCGGAAGGGAGTGACTTGATGTTGACGAGCGCCATCCTGAGGTGGCCCGGGTTTTTGTCTTGGGCCGGCGTATCATTTGCCATCACAAGGACACAGGCCAGAATAATAGCGGGCGTGAATCGTTGGAGATTCATGTTTCAATCCTCGGTGTTATTGACGGGCGCCACTGTTACGTTCGGGCGGTTCAACGTAATGGAGATGGCGCACAAAGAAGTCCATTCGACGGCGTTCGCCGTAGGAGCCACCGATGCTGTGGCCGGCGCCGGGGACGACGAGCAGGTCAAAGTCCTTGCCCGCTTTGATGAGTGCGTCGGCGAATCGCAGCGTCGATTCCGGCGGCACGTTTGTATCCAACTCGCCGACGATAAGAAACAGCCGGCCACGCAATCGATGGGCATTGTCGATGTTTGAACAGGCAGCATAATGGGGGCCGACCGGATAGCCCATCCATTGTTCGTTCCATGACGCCTTATCCATGCGATTATCATGGCATCCGCACGACGCCACGGCGACCCGATAAAAGTCCGGATGAAATAGCAAGGCAGCCGCTGCATTCTGGCCTCCCGCGGAGTGGCCGTAGATTCCGACGCGAGTCAAGTCGTAGTGGGGGTATTTGCGAGCAGCGGCTTTATGCCAGAGAATGCGATCGGCGAAACCGGCATCTTTGAGGTTGTGCCAGCAAACGTCATGAAAAGCCTTGGAGCGATGTTGCGTCCCCATTCCATCCATTTGAACGACGATGAATCCCAGATCGGTAAGGAATGAAAACCGCCGTGAACTGCTGAACGTCTTGGGGACGAAAGCGCTCTGGGGGCCGGCGTAAATGTGTTCGATCACGGGGTACGACTTTCCGGGATTAAATTTCGGCGGGCGACAAATAATGCCCCAGATGTCGGTCTTGCCGTCGCGCCCCTTGGCGGTGAACACCTCGGGTGCTTCCCAACCATTGGCCCGCAGCTCCGAGATGTCGGCTTGCTCGAATCGGCATACGAGTTTGCCGTCGGACGTGCGACGCAACTCGTGAATCGGCGCCTGATCGACGCGGCTGTAAGTGTCGATGAGAAATCGGCGGTCGGGGGAAAAACTGCCCGAATGCGAGCCATCGCCCTCGGTGAGCGCGACCAGCCCTGTACCATCGAAATTGACGCGATAATAGTGAACGAAATAAGGATCCTGGCCCGCGACTCGACCGCTGCCCCGAAACCAGACTTGGCGGTTTTTCTCGTCAACATAATCGATGGCGCGTACAACCCAATCCCCTTGCGTGAGGCGATTCTTGATGGTGCCGGCCTTGGCATCAATGAGATACAGATGCCGCCAACCGTCGCGTTCGGAGGCATAGAGTATCTCATCGCTGGAATCGAGATAGTGCGGCGCGATGCCACCGTAGCCAGGACTCAGTACGAACGTCTTTGACGGCTCATCAAAGATCGTTCGCGGGTCGCCGGTGTGCGCATCGACTTCGACTATCCGAAACCTCTGATGGCCGCGGTCCCGTTTCTCGTAGGTGAAATGGCGACCGTCGCGATGCCATCTCAGGCGCGGGAATCCGAAGTCGATGCGTTCGACCATCGGCTTGGTCTGTTTCTTGGCGGCAACGTCGAATAGGTTCAGTTCGAAAGCGCCGAATCGATCCCCCGGCAACGGGTAGGGCCGGCTGCGGAGCTTCGCGCGGCCTCCACCCGAGGGCGATGACTCGACGAGGTAAACCTCCTTGTCTTCGCCAGGCTCGACGCGAAACGCCACGAGTCGTTGGGAGTCGGGCGACCACTGCAACAAATCGTAACCGTTGCCGCTCTTGCCATCAGTCGTCAGTTGGACTTCGGCACCGTCGGCAGGGCGAACAAAGACATTGAAGTCGCGAACAAACGCCGTCCATTTTCCATCGGGCGACTTGGGTGATCGATCCGGCTTGGGACGCGGCCGGCCTTGCGGTTGGGGGGCTTGCGGGGCTTCGTCCCATTCAGGCTCCGCGGGGGGCGCATCGGTCGGTTCGAGCGGAATATCGCGATCGGGTTTTGTTGACGTCTGTTTGCACTCATAATTCGTCAGGTCACATTCCCAAACAGTGCCGGTGACAGTAAATCGCAGCAGTTTCCCGTCGTCGGTCAAGGTGATGCGATCGAACGGCAGGCGGTCGGCGCGAAGATTGGTCTTGGTGGATTTTGAGATCGACGCCGCCAGCTTGGCATGATCGAAAGCGGCGGCCCGTGTCCCGCGTTCGGCATCCACGACGATGAACTCGCGCGTTCCATTTTGGAGGTCATTGCGATACCAGAATCGCGAGTTGTTCTGAAACCAAGTCGGCCGAATCTCAAGTTTGTAGGCGCCGGCCGGTGGTCGGGGACGTTCCAGTCGCTGATACGCCGATCGAAGTTCGTCGGGGGAAGGAACAAACTTCTCCCGTGCCGGTGCCGGCTCCGATCCCACGATAGGATGGGACGTGATCAGCAGGCCCACGGCCAACCATGTACCGAGTCGATTCATCGTCGGAATTCCCAATGGTAGAAAGTTCAGGTCGGCGCGGTTTGTGGAGGGAGTTGTACGAACTTCGATCGGCGGCGGTCGCACCGATGGGGGGATGCCGTTCCTGGAGAACGTCTCGTGACCTCCTGAGCCATCATGTTCTCGGCGAGACTTCAGACGGCCAGATTCTCCAACGGGGCGTCGTAGGCCGTCGTCGGAGCCGCTTCAAGCTGACGCCGTCGATAGCGGAGCGCCGTCCATGAAACCCAGAGCAGATTTAGTAACACCGACCAAAGCACCCACGGTCCTCCGCCACCGCCGAAGCCGTAACTGTGCAGGCCTGCGGCCAGGACGAAATTGATGACGTACCACGAAACGAGAATCGCCCCGAAGCAAAGAATGGCGCTGACGGCCAACCCGAACTCGCGAACCCAACCGATGTAACGTGCGTGCAATGGAATCACATAACAAACCAGAGCGAACAAGGCGCCGACTTCCTTGGGATCCCACCCCCAAAATCGACCCCAGGCCTCGGCAGCCCACCATCCTCCGAGAAAGGTCCCGGTCGCCAGCAGCAGCACCGTCAATTGCACCGCCCGATATGTGAGCTGGGCTAGAGTTTTCAGCGAATCGCGATCGCCGCGACCGAAAGCGAGCATTCCCAGCGACACGTTACCCATGCCCCATGCCAATGCCCCCGCGGCGTATCCGCAGACAATCGTGACGACGTGGACCGTCAGCCAATAGTTGCTGCGCAACACCGGCACAAGCTGACCGATACCCGAATCGAGCGGCAGGTTATCCGCGAGAATCAGGCCAAACGTAGCCACGAGCGAACCGGTCAATACCAACACCTTTTTCCGATACAGCAATTCGAGAACGAGCGAGAACACGCCGGCCATGAACGCGACAAAGACCACGGTCTCGTACATGTTGCTCACGGGCGCCCAACCCGAGATGCGAACCCGCGTGGCAAAGCCGTAGATCTGAAGGGCCAACGCGACCCCACCGAGCAAATAGCCAAACAACGAGAATACTCTTGGCCCTCCCGCGAGCCGTATGGCGAAGTTGGCCGACGCCAACAGCATGACGACCCAGGCCCATTGAAACGGGCGCAACCGATTGAATCGAATCTCCGCGGAAATCGTGTCTACTCCCGGATAAGGTTGGCCCGTTTCATCGGCGGCCAACCGCAGAACCTCGATGCAATCCGCTGATGCGCCGGCGAGCCCAGCCGGGTCGCTCGAGCTATAGGCCCGGCGAAGGGCATCGAAGCGGCTCAGGACGCGGGCTGCGGTCTCCGCCGGAAACTCCGTGGCGGCAATGGCTCGCTGATACACGTCCGGCGTTCGAGCCTCCAGATACCCTTGATACAGCGATCGAAAACTTGGGTCGTCGCGATTGAATCGCCGGGTGGCTTGCTCACATTCCTGTCGCAAGCGATCGAGGGTCGCGCGATCGGCATCGGCACGAATCGCGAGCATCTCCACCGTCATTCGCTTCAGCAACTCGTCGGAAGCCACTTTGTCCGCGGCGGCCCGTGATTGAACCTTGCGAATCCTCTCGATGTCGGCCGGCTGTCGGACAATCTGGTTGAAAAGTCGGTTGGCTTGCTCGGTGTCCTTCGCCCGATGGGCCTTCTCGAATTGGGCAACGGCGTCGATTCGTCGTTTCGCCAGCAGGTCCGCTAACTCGTCGGTCAAACTCGATGCTCGCCCGGATGCCAATTGATCCTGAAATCGTCGCAGCTCGGCGGCGTCTTCCGGGGCCAAATAACGCTGAGGGGCTTCCGCGATTCGCTCCTGAATCAGCTCTGTCCAGCGTCGGGGTTGTTGGCGCAACGCTCGAAGTTGTCCCAGAGAAAACCAGGCACAGCCGGCTCGATCCAAAATCACCAGATGCAGCGGGTCGGCCAGGGCCGTCACTCGATCCTCACGCCGCGCTAGGATCAGGTCCGTCTGAAGGCCCTCTATCGCGGCCAATTCGGCCAGATTCAGGAACTCGCCGCTGATCAAGGCATTGCGCGCCAATCGCGTGACGGTTCGCCTACGAAGCGAATCGAATCGCACTAGGCGCCGGCTAACCTCCTCGGCGCGAAGCTCTGTGGTGGACAGGTGAAGGTGAGCCCGATCCCGATACATTCGCCGGGCACGGGCGACAGTTTCGAGCAAGGCATCGAAGCCGGGGGAGCCGTGGAGGTCGGCAGCGGCGACATGCCGGCCTGCGGGAATTGGACCTCCCTGGGATCGCCGATGCTCGAAGACCGCATCCCGCAACGGCTGATACTCGCACAGGATCAAGGGGTAATGGTCCCAGTCGGTCTGCCCCGGCGCCGGCGAATCGTGCGCCGAAAAGTACCAAGCCAGCACGAGGGCCACCGCGTCCAGCTTCTCAAACCGTTCTTTCCCGGTGATCTCGCGCACCCAATCACGACAGGCGGTTTGCATCGGCTTGATTCGGCCAGCCTGCACCGGCACGGATTCCCATGGCCGATAGTCAAAGTCGGGTACTAACGGGCGCGGGGCGGATCGTTCCCCGGCGGACGAGCGGACCAACGGAAGGAAAACGATGATCGTTTGGACAACGAGTGCCGCCGCGATGACGGCAACCGTGAGGCGCAATACCTTCAACCGCGGGTGGGTCGAATCGTACGGCATTGTCGAATCCTCGTTAATCTAACGTCGTTTGAAGAAATACGCCCGCATGTAGAACATGCAAGCGATGCCGAGTGCCAACATCGCCGAACCCGCGTACTTGAACCACATCCCCGGATCGGAGTTGGCCAGCAATTGCACGCGAAACATCGGGCGCCCGGCGTCGTCACGGCCAAGCGGCGCCACCGCGCCTTGGTAGATTTTGTATCCGCCGTGATTCAAAGGTTGATTCAACGAGATGCGTTGCGGGTCGAGGTATTTGCCCTCAACGATCAGCCGGACGTCACATGCCGGACCCGCGCCGGGCATTGTCGCCGATTCGGCGCGAATCAACTCAATGCCGAAACCGAGATCGTGGCGCGTGGCTGTCAGGCCGACTTCGAATCGCTCACCGCCGACCGTTACGGGCGTCAGTTGCTCGTCGGTCCGCCGCAGCCAGAATTCCATCCATGCCGGCCCGCGCGAGAGTTTGCATCGCACCGCCGGCGGCGGATTCGGGTCATCGGAAAGATCGGGCGACTGATCCGCGGGTTGACACGTCATCATGGGGAATGCCTTCGGCAGGAAGTCACGCACGCGAAACCGCCAGCCCATGGCTGACCAAATCGGGTGCCAGCCCGAGGCTTGCCCGCTGCCTTCAAAGCGATGGTCGCCGTGGGTCCCCCCGCCGAATGAGCGATAATAAAGCAGCCCATCACGTCCGGCCGCGAATTGCAATATCGCCCGTGCGGAGTCATTTGCCGGAAGCGGATCGACGTGATACCAGACCCACAAACCCGCCGGCAACGGGCCGTTGACCGCCACCGCCCCGGGCATCGCGGATGTCGTCACACAGGTGACACCCGCCGTTCCGGGTCGTCGCAACGAGAACTGGACGGCATCCACGAGATCGCGGTTTGGACCCACAGGCCCGTACTGATGTCGCTCCAGTTGAATCTCCCAGCCGGTCGCACCGAGAGGCCGGCCCGGCTGGTCACGGTCGCGAGCCACATCGAAACGAATCGACTGCGGGCCAATGCCCACCACCAATTGACCCTGGCGCCCAACGGTCGCGGGAGGACTGTGGAATTCGGCGAGCGATTCCTGGGAACATTCGCGACCGATGACGGACACCAAGCCGGGGCCGATCCTTGCCGTTTCGCTTCCCGCGTCGAGGGCGACCCATTGCGGAGCGAGAATGCCTGTAAGCGCGGAAGCCAACTGAAACCGAATCGCGGGAAAGGCGACGGACTCGGGCACGGGAGGCGAGGCCGCCGGCGCGGGGCCGAACGGTTCCGCGATCGATCGGCGGACATAGGCGACCACTTCGAGGCGGGTCTGGTCGTCGAGGTCGATCGACGTGGATCGGGGCAACGGATGGGCAAGTGTTTCGAGAAACGCGGTTAGCCGGTCCAGCCGCTCGCTGGACGTACCGGCGTGATCCCACCCCGCGGGGCCAGGCGCGAATTGCAGGGTGTAATCGCCGAGCCTGCCTCGCCCCGAACGGCGTAATCGGACCTGCAAGTCGCCGCGATCGACGATCGACTCGATCCGGCGCGGGGCATACGACGCGGCTCGCGGATCGTCGGAATTCACCAGGAAGAGTTCACCGGTCGTGCCGGTTAGGCTATCGACCACTCCCCCCGCGATGAGGGTGAGGAGACCGACATGAGTGATGAGGAATCCGATTTGATGGCGTTTCCATGGCCATTTTTTGGCCGCGGCGCAGAAAATATTGGCGCCGAGAAGAGCCAAGATGACGAGGAACCACCAGGTCTGATAGACCAGCGACGCGGCGACGGGCCGTCCGTGCCATGACTCAATGACGGTGCCAAGGAAGAGCACTCCGGCAAAGATGGGGAGCAAGGTGACCGCCAGTTGAAGCGAGCCAAAGACACGGGCCATTCGCACAGACCATCGTTGAGCCGGCGACGTGGATCGGGGTTGCGGGCGGGCTGGCGGCATGACCGGGACCATTTGTGAAAAAGTTGGCGACTACCCCGTTGACTTCGGAACTCACCTGCTTTATCATCGCACGTGGTATCATGGAGAGAATATATCCCTTTTGTTCCGTCGGCGGGCATCGCTCGGACAAGAAGTTAGGATAAGGGCGAACCGCCCCGCGGGGTATTTCCGTTTATTGCTCATTCTGACTGAAGGAGCCTCAATCGTGCCGAAACGCAACTCAAGACCCTTTCGCCCAGCATTCACGCTGATCGAATTGCTGGTCGTCATCGCCATTATCGCGATCCTCATCGGATTGCTTCTTCCCGCGGTGCAAAAAGTCCGCGAAGCCGCTGCTCGCATGAAGTGCGGCAACAACCTCAAGCAACTCGCTCTTGCCTGCCACAACTATCATGGCACCTTCGAACGGTTGCCCCCAGGCGGCAAGTATTTCAAAGACGGCGTGCCGTACACCTCGCACCCGTGGAGTTGTCATTACGACAAAGGCTCGTGGCTGGTTCACACGCTCCCGTTCATGGAACAGGACCCGTTGTACAAGAATCTGAAGTACATGGACTTTTTCGATCTGTCCAATCCCGGCGACGATCGGAACAACTCCGTCAACGAATCGATCAAGGCCGGCGTTCTGCCCACGCGATTGCCCTACCTTCGCTGCCCCAGCGACGGCGACATGCTCGATGACCCTGTCTCGAATTATGTCGGATCGAACGGCCCGTCGTGTTTGCTGGGCGGTCCTTATGACCAATACTGTGACCCGGCCGCGAACGGGTTGGGCAACTGGGGCTATAAAGCGTCGTCGCCATTGGGCTTTGCAATGGACCCGTTGCGAATTCGCGGTTGCTTCACCGGCACCGGCGGCAAGGTCACGTTCGCGCTGATAACCGACGGAACCTCGAATACTCTGATGCTCGGCGAGACATTGCCGATTCAGCATGCTTGGCTCCATGACTGTGCGGGCTTCGGTGGCTGGGCCAGTGGTCGCGCCGGCAACGCCCACTGTTCGACGACGATTCCCATCAACCTCGACACTCGGCAGAATTGGTGGGATGTCAACGTCTCGTGGGGCTTCAAGTCGCACCATACGGGCGGCGCCTTGTTCGCGTTTGCCGACGGTTCGGTCCGATTGGTCCATCAGACGATCAACCACAAGACTTATCAGTTGATCGGCTGCCGAAACGACAATCAGCCGCTTCCGTCTGACTACTAACTCGGATCGGCGTTAATCATCCAGGGCAAGGGCGAGCGGCTCGCCCTTGCCCTGGTGTGTTTCGCCAGCCCCTTTTCCGAAACCCCTGGACTCTACAACCCCGATAGGAACATGCGAGCCAATCGAATCCTCCCGGCGATCATCGGTGTGGTCGCGATCACGGTTGCTGCCGGCTGCAATGCCAAATCGAAGCCCGTGAAGGTCTCCGGCACGGTGACGCTTGACGGCAAGCCGATCGCGGACGTGCTGGTCACGTTCAACTCGACCACGGGCGGCCGTCCCGCTTCGGCCCGCACCGACTCGGCAGGCAAATATGAATTGACCACATTCAACACCGGCGACGGGGCGTTGCCGGGTGAATACAAGGTCACCTTCAAGGTCGATGTCACGCCCGAGGCTTTGCGCAAAGGTCCGGGTGATTCGAGCGCGGACGCCAAGAAACGGGCCGAGGAAGCGCTCAGGCTCCAACGGGAAATGGCTGCGAAGAAATCATCATCATCCGCGATCCCCGTGAGCTACTCCAACGTGGAGAAGACCCCCCACAAGGCGACGGTTCCCCCGGCGGGTCCCTTAGACTTTGCGCTGAAATCGGACGCGCCGAGCGGCAAGAAATAAACGGCTAGTGCATTGTCACAGCAAAAAATTCGGGTTGGGCGTTTGCGTGGGACGGGTTT
>CAZESP010000057.1:0-30276 GCA_964515185.1 uncultured Alcaligenaceae bacterium | reverse complement strand
TTTCAAGAGGGTAGGTTGGCACTACATCGCCGCTGAGCGGAAGCGTTTGTTGACAATCAACGACTTGCAACGCTCCAGCGGCGGAAAATACTTGCCATTTTCTTCGAACTGCGGAAGTTGGGGTAGTGCTCGATGTCACCGGCAACTCACCGCCGCGTACCTATCGGGGCGTCCACCGTGGCATCATTGGCCAGCCATCGGGAACGGATGAAATCCGAGAGGTTCTACGGGCCGGAACGGGTAGTGTTCTGCGATACCATCGGCGGGTTCATCAGGAATATAAATCTACTCCACCGACACTTCGAGCCGGCTTGCCGTCGCGCCGGACTGAAATGCCGATTCTACGATCTTCGCCATGCTCATGTATCCAACCTTCTTGACGCCGGAGTCTCCCTCCCTGCCGTGGCCGCACGGGCTGGCCACGGTTCATCGGCCACTACCGCCGCCGTTTATGCTCACGCGATGCCGACAGGACAGGGCAAAGCGGTGAACGTTTCAGAAGCCATCATTTCGGGCGGAATTGCTCCTATCGGCAGCGCCGGACGATACGATTGTTTGAACGTCAGAATGTTCGGCCAACAAGAAAGGCTATCAAACCCATTGTTTGAAAGCCTTTACGTAAACTGCCTTTCTAATGCCCCCGACAGGATTTGAACCTGTGACCTACGGTTTAGGAAACCGTTGCTCTATCCCCTGAGCTACGGGGGCCACGCCGTCGCCTCATTATATGCGATTCGCCGGCGGATTCTGCCGGTCAATCACGTTTCGGACACGGCCCCGGCGGTTACGGTTCAGGCTACTTGCAATTGCTCAATGCAATCCGGTCCATCATACCTTGGATTGTTCACTCGTTCATGGACCGGCGTCGCAATCATGGCGACCGCGGGGAAAGATCGCAGCAACGATTTCGCTTCGGCAGGCGGTAGCGTCTTGTCGAGCCAATAGTTGATGCCGGTACGATCGAACATCACGGGCATACGATCGTGAACCGGACGCACGACATCATTCGCCTCGGTCGTGATGAGCGAACACGATTCGACGATCACACCCTCCGGCGACTGCCACGATTCCCACAGAGCCGCCAATCCGAACGGCTCACCCGACGCCAACGAGAATAGGTACGGCTGCTTACGTTTGCCGGTGGGTTGCCATTCGTAAAACCCATCGGCAAGGACCACGCAACGGCGATGACGAAAAGCCGATCGGAACGATGGCTTTTCGGCGATGGTCTCGGCTCGGGCATTGATGAGCTTGAAGGCTATCTTCGGATCGGTTGCCCAGGACGGGATCAGGCCCCACTTAAGCCATGTCACTTCCCGTTGTGAAGGCGATTGCCGGCAGGCGAGGACGTTTTGCGAAGGAGCGATGTTGTATCGAGGCGCGATCGGAAGCGTAAGCTCCTGCAATTCGAGCAGGGCTGCCAGAGCTTCCGTCGGCGCGCGGAGCGTAAAACGACCACACATGATGGATTTCTCGACCACCTAGGCGAGCGGCCTTCAATCCCTGCGGGCGTCTCGCGACCCGATTCAAGATGCCGTGCGGTCTCTCCCGTACGGCAACTACAGGCGGTATCGGCTGGGGGTTACCGCCGTGACTGTGATTCTCTTACCCAGAAACCTCAAACTGACTCATCAGCTTGAACAACCCAATCACTCCAAAGAATAATAGCACAGCAAGCCAGGGGTTGTCATGCCCATATGGAACAAGAGTGATGAGCAAGGCAAAGCCGCCGACCAGGACGCCAATCAGAATCACCGATCGGAGTTGGGCCGGCGTCAGGTATTTCCCGAAGTAAATATAGACCAGACCAAGGATTACCATCGACGCGATACAGCAGGCAAGGATCGGCGCCACCTCCACGATGGGGCCGCCCTTCCCCAGGGGCGAGATGGCGGCACGCTCCTGGCTCCCCGGCACGGGTCGAGCGCCAGCGATGATCTGCTCCCCCAACAATTCCGGTGTCGGGTAGACATCGACTTTGACGACCGTCAGCCGCGTGACCGGGACTGTGTCCCGTGTTGGTACTTTCACCAATTCGTCAACGACTGGCCAACAATAAGGCTCCATCTCGCCGAAGATCGTGTATTTCCCGTCGAGGTGGGGGGCCTCGCTGAGCAGTATCGAAAACGAGGTCGCTGCGCTATGGATGTCATCGTCAAAACGCGCCAGCGACAGATGCCCTCGCGAATGACGCAGAGAGCTGAACTCGGCCTTGAGCGGATGAATCAACGCCGACTGTTCCGGGGACATTGGCATCAGACGATCGTCGGCATTGGCCAGTTGCAAGACGAAACCCGGTTCGATGCGGACAAAATGCGTGCCGTCGAAAATGCCATGCCTGGCGAGCTTCAAGAATTGCTTACACGATTCCGGAGCCACATCGGGATAGAGCGCGAACACCAAATCGCCCGCGACGGTGCGGAATACGATACGCTCGGGCCCCGTCGGGTGAAGCTGGGCCTGAACGGGCAACACAAACAGAAGCCAGAATCCCGTTGCCGTCAGTCGCATCAGGCCCTCCCTGAGGCCAACGCCGGCTGGGGGCCGTGAATCATCTCGTCGAGATTCACCATCATGGGCGACATGTTGCTGCGGGCTTTCAGCTTCCAGATCACACCATCGACGAAGAAATGATGAATTTGAACGCCGCAGACGATGATGCCGGTCACCGCATAATGCGACAGCGACGAATAAGGGGCGAGCAATTTGGGAATCCCGAAAAAGAGCATGATGCCGCCGGCCACGACGATCGCGCCCCATCGTGTCGTCTCGCGGAAGACATATCGAGCCGATGGTTCGATGCCGCGGGCGTCCATCTTCTCTTTCAACTGCACAGTCCAGGCGATGAATATGTATTGGATGCTATGAAAGAATGGCACGAACTCGGCATAGCTCAACCACAACGACGTATGGACAAACCAGGTGTATTGGGTGACGGCCGGCAAGAACACGATGAACGGATAGACGCGGCGTTCGATCACCATGCGCCGGATCATCATGCCGAGAAACGCCAAGCCTCCCAGCCACATGACACCGACCACGATCATGGTCAGCAACGGCATTTCAAATCCCGGCACCCTCCACTCGGGCAACCCGAAGCTCGGGTAGTAGATTCCATAGAATTGGTCGCTCGTTTTCGTGTATTCCGACCGGATCGTCTGCGAGATAAAAGTGCCGAAAATAAACGACGAAAGGGCGAGACGCTCGACGCGATTAATCTTTATGCCGGCGCGCCGGGCATAGATCAGCGTGATTCCGAGCGACTGCCCGCTGAAGTGATAGGGCGACCAAACGAGATAAAGCCGGACGAGGTACGGAGCGATAACCGTCGGCACCGCGAAGGACCCAACGACGGCGGCCAGAACAACCCATGGAATGACGATCGATGTCACGGGATATTGGCGAATGTGGTCCGAGGTGTGATACAACCGATAGCTTGACGCGGCGAAATGGGGCCAGTTTCCAACCCACATCAGAATGACCGCGAGCTGAATGACAAAGGCATCCCGCTGGGCGCCGTCGAAGGCCTCGGTGCCCACAAAATCCAAGAGTGCCCATTCCGGATACCGCGACTTGAGCCACATCATTAACGGCTTGTACGCCAGGCGGAAGAAGATGAACACCAAGATCGACAGCCCGCCGATCATGGCAACATCGACGTACTTGTTGACAAAATAGAGAGACGCCGGCTTGAATGACGGCTGGGCCGCCGGCAGATCCTCCGCCGAGAGACGCCCCGGAGGGGGCGTTGTTGTGGTCGACATGGCGGACCTTTCACCAATTCGAACAGGACTCCCGCGGCATCCGAATCTCGCTCAAGGAGAGCCCGAGTTTCGCGCCAAGTCCAACGTGGCGGCGGGTCGCGGGCGGCTCGCTAATGGCCGATGTATTTGGCATAAAGGGTCCGCGCCTTGTCAGCATCGCTGGTGCCTTTGATAATCGCCCGACCATCGGGAAAGATGGTAAACTCGTAATCCTCGACCGCGAACTTCATCATAAACCGGTTAAAGCTCACCTGGCCCAGCGCCTGCAATTGTTTGGACATCGACTCGAAGTCGAGCCGGCCGCTGATTCGGTGCGACACCTGCACGGCGTTGCGCCCGCAAAGGGTTGTCGTTTGCGAGCCATGGGCACCGTCGAGCCACTCGAATTTCTTCTGCTTGCAACAGACGCAGTTGCCTTTCTCAAGCAGCCGTTTGATTGAAAATCGCTTGAACACGTTCTCCCAAATATCCATGAAAATCAGGTCGCGATTGATCGTGTCGCGTTTGCCGACCAGGATCTTGATCGCCTCGGTGGCTTGATAGCTGGCGACGATATTGACGATGGGGCCGAGGACGCCGGCTGTCTCGCACGTCGCGGCCTCGCCCGGCGCCGGAGCCGCTTCGATGACGCATCGCAAACACGGCGTCTCGCCAGGCAAGATGGTCATCGTCTGCCCGTGACTGCCGATACAACCGCCGTAGACCCACGGTTTGCCCAGCTTGATGGAGGCATCGTTGATGAGATACCGGACCTCGAAGTTGTCCGTGCCGTCGAGGATCAAGTCGGCGTCTTGAACCAACTCCAGGATGTTCGTTCGGTCAATGTCGGTGACGACCGGCTCGACGGTCACGGCGGAATTGATGACGCGCAGTTTTCGAGCCGCTGCCTCGGCCTTGGGCAAGTTCGCCGATACGTCGGTTTCATCAAACAGCACCTGGCGTTGCAGGTTGTGCGTTTCGATGAAATCGCGATCGACGATGCGCAGATAGCCGACGCCGGCCCGGACCAAGGCATTGGCTAGCACGGTCCCCAAAGCGCCGACGCCGCAAAGAGTCACACGACTGGCGAGCAACCGTTTTTGGCCTTCGGTGCCCACGCCGGGAAATCGCATCTGCCGGCTGTAACGCTCTAGTGATTGTTCAAGTGTCATCGGTATTCACGAAGGGGTTTCGACGCCCATATCCGTCAGAAACGATTTCAGAAACTGCACAGCGCCCTTGGGCCATTTCTCCTCGCGGGCGAATCCAACCAGCGTGGCCAGATCTTCCTTAACACGCTGTAAGTCAGGCCCACTGAGGCGTTGCAAATAGGCCGCGATGTACTCCATCGCCTCGACCGCAGCGTCGGCATTGACGGTTTGGTCCGACGAGCCATCAAAAAAAACGACCGCGTGAATCGCCGCTAACAAGAGCGGGTTCACGCCCAGCTCGGCCGGAATCAGGGGAAAAACCGCGGCCCCTTCCGGTACTTCGGCAGGCTCGTCGGCCACGATCAGCCTCCCGCCACGGCAGGGATAATACTCAACTCATCGCCATCCTTGACGGCCGTCGCCAGGTTGTCGAGATAACGAATATCTTCGTCGTTGATGTAGATATTCAGGAATCGCTTGACCTCGCCGTTGTCGAAAATCTTCGGCGTGAGGGCCGGGAATTGCCGGCCAAGGTCGTCGAGGGCCGCCTGGACGGTGGCGCCGGCGACGTCCACGGTGGTCTTGCCTGCCGAATGTTCACGCAACGGTGATGGGATATTCACTTTGATCGCCATGTCAGTAACTCGTTCCCAATGTTTGCGGCGTCGAAAGCCGCCGGCCGCGGTGATCTCGTCCCTTATGCCAATGCCAACTCGCGGGCACCGCCGCGAGCCGCCTCGAAAGCCTCTAACGTCGGTTTGATCGTCACGGCTTGATCCAGCACATCGGCGACGGCATCTTGCGTCTTCAGCCCGTTGCCGGTGACGCAAAGCACGATCTCTTCGTCACGCGCAATTCGCCCTTGCTCGACGAGCTTTCGGGTGACCGCCACAGTTACGCCGGCGGCGGTCTCGCCGAAGATGCCTTCGGTTTGCGCCAGGAGGATCATGGCCTCGCGAATCTCGTCATCATGGACGTCTTCGGCCCAGCCGCCGGTTTGCCGAATCAGTTGAGCGGCAAAATAGCCGTCGGCCGGATCGCCGATCGCCAGCGATTTACAGATGGTGTTCGGCTTTCGCACCGGCTTGTGCCGCTCGCGCCCAGATTTGACCGCGTCGGTGATCGGGTTGCAACCGGTCGCCTGAGCGCCATGCATGGTGCAAGCGCCCTTTGAGAGCAATCCGACCTTTTCCAGCTCCTGGAATGCCTTGTGGATCTTGCCGATCAGGCTGCCGCCGGCCATTGGGCAAACGACGTGTCGCGGCACGCGCCAGCCGAGTTGTTCGGCAATCTCGAAGCCGAACGACTTCGACCCTTCGGCATAAAACGGTCGCAGATTGACGTTGACCAGACCCATCTTGTATTTCAGCGCGATCTGCGAACAGAGTCGATTGACCTCGTCATAGGTGCCGGTGACGAGGATGAGATTCGGGTTGTAGACTGCGGTCCCGACGAGCTTGGTCCGCTCCAGGTCGGCGGGCACGAGAATATAGGCTTCCAATCCGGCGGCGGCAGCATTGGCCGCGACGCTGTTGGCAAGGTTCCCTGTCGAGGCGCAACCGACAGTGCGGAAGCCGAATTCGCGAGCCTTGCTCAAGGCGACAGCGACGACCCGATCCTTAAACGACAGCGAGGGGAAGTTGACGGCATCGTTTTTCAGCCAGAGCTTCTCGACGCCAAGGGCCTCAGCCAGCCGATCGGCGCGAATAAGCGGCGTGCCGCCGACGTGGACGCCCACGGTCGGCTCGCCATCGAGCGGCAACAACTCGCGGTAGCGCCACATGTTCCATGGCCGCATCTCGATCTTGCCGCGGCTCGTGACGTCGCGAATCGCCTCGTAGTCGTATTCGACTTCCAGAGGTCCGAAGTCCTCGGTGCAGAAATTGAGTGGCTGTTTCGGATACCTTTTGCCACAGACTCGACACGTCAACCCACGAACGAAATCAACGGCCACGACACGATCCCTCCCCGGGAAAACGACCATACCGGCCCCATGAGCCGGTTTACGGCGGGAAGTATCATCCAGGGGTGACCGCCTGTGGCGGCCGAAGCGATAAGAACTGGCGTGTGTGGCACGCTACCTTATCTCTCCCGATCCCTTCAAGGGTCGGGTCGGAGTTAGCACCAGCATCCACCCAATATCGGGAAGAGGTGGATCGGTTGCTGTGGCTTCAACGGGCCGATACCCTCAGCCACTCTGGATAAGATACTCACCCACTATCACGAACGATCTTAAGACAGAAACCCGCCGGCGGCAACATTCGCTGCCGTCGAATGTCGAAAAAACGCGATCCGCAACCATCACGCCTGTTGCGACGCGAGCAGTCTCGCTCCCTCCTCGACCGCCGTCTCAGGAACGCAACGCCAACAACAGAATCGCCGCAACGACGACCGCGATCGAAACACCGCTGACCAATAATGCAAGGGTCACCCATAGCCAGACTCGCGAGCGACCGGAGTTCTCAACGGGGCCGACGTCGGCGGGCTTCGCTTCAATGAACGCCGTTACCGGTACGGTTTCCCAGAACGAATCGGCCGCAACGGCGTCCGCCGGTAAGTCGATCACCTCGTTCGGGTCGGCGCGATCGATGATGACATCGATGGGAAGATCGGGGAGGTTTCCGATCCACGGCAGCAACAGTTTGCGAACCTGAGCCATCGACGCGGGACGATCCTTTGGCCGTTTGGCCATCAAGTCGTCAATAATTCGTGCAAAGGCAACGGGCACCGTGGGGTTGAGATCGGTCGCTGGTTCGGGCCATTCTTTGAGGTGTCGTTGAATCTTTTGGATGGACGTGCCACCGGGGAACGGTACGCGGCCCGTCAGCGTGAAATAGAGTGAACAACCCAACGAATAGATGTCGGAGCGACCATCGACTTGCACCGCGTCCTCAACCTGTTCGGGTGCCACGTAGTCCATGGTGCCAACGACATAGCCCCTGCCGCCTACCACGGCTCGATCGGCCGGCAGTTCTTCACCTTCAATCAACGCCAAACCGAGATCGAGGACTTTGGCGTGGCCGTTGGGGGTTATCATCACGTTGGATGGTTTCAAGTCGCGATGGATCAAGCCTTCGCGATGGGCATAATCGAGAGCGGCCGCAACCTCGGCGAAGGCCTTGGCGGCGCGATCGATCGGCAGAGGCCCGCTCTGAATCACTTTTCGGGCCAGGGTCACTCCGGGGATGTACTCCATCGCGATGTAGTAAACATTCTGAAGAACGCCTGCCTCGAAGGTGCGCGTCAAGAACGGGTGCACGACGCGGGGGCATATCTCCATCTCGCGCCGGAATCGGGCCAGGGTGCGTTCCTCTTCACGGGCCTTTTTGGGCGGCAGAATCTTCAACGCAACGAGGCGAGGCACTCGCGTGTCGCGCGCCAGATAGACCGCACCCATGCCACCCTTGCCCAGAGGCGCCAGGACGTGAAAAGGGCCCAGCACGAGGCCGCGCTCGGCACCACTTCGAATTTTGTCGGCTTGAAACCGTGTCAAGAGACCGATTCGGACGAAGTGATTCGCCAACTCCGCAACGCTGCTTCGCGCCGCTTCGGGAGCCTTTTTCAAGGCTAACATGACTTGCTCGGAGTCGATGAGGCCACTTCTCGTGACGGCAACCACGAACGGTTCCAGCGCGGCAATCGTTAAGCTGTCTTCCACTCGGCTCACGCGACGAAACCTATCGGCCAAGGTGAGACCTGAATGATACCGGACCGGCATGGTCGCGTCTACTTGATTGAGCGACGGGAGATGCATACGATTGGGCGTCACCCGCCCCGATCGGGTGGCACTCGATGGCAGGAGAGGCGCCTCGAGAACCAGCCCGCTTTGCCCGAAATGTTAAAAACCGAAGCCGCGAGAGTTAGACTCTCGGGCGGCCGGCGGTGGGCGGCAGCGGCCACGGGCGCTCGCGACGCAGTTCGACGGCCCGAGAGCGAGCCATCTCGTAGAGCCTGGCCGCGACGGCCTTTCGCTCGTGGCGCTCGGCCAACAGAGCTTGGGCAATGGCGTACAGGTCCGCGACATCGTCCCACAGCTCGGCGTTGTCGTCGCCGCGTTGGGAGTAGTTGGTGGCGAGGTTTCCCTCGATGTGAATCGCCCGAGCCAGCATTGCGGTCGGGACATTGTTGAAACGTGAGCGGCGCATCTTCGGCCCCTTGGTGGAAGTCAATCGGGCGACAAGTTTATAACGCTGAGGGGCCGCAGGATTTTCACGCCCGCGACGAGAAATGCCGAAGATTCCGCGGGAATCACGCGACCAGGGCCGAGGTGTGCCGAACGATCACGCCTTCCTCATTGGCGGGAATGACATAAACCGCGACGCGACTGGCCGGCGTGTGCAGAACCATCGCGGATCGCGAATTGGCGTCATGATCCAGATCGAGTCCCAGCCATTGTGCGAGCTTTGCCACGCGCTCGCGAACCGGTGCCGCATGCTCGCCGATGCCGCCGGTAAAGACCAACGCATCCAGGCCGCCGAGCACCGCGACAAGCGCCCCCATCTCCCGCGCGATGCGATAGCAGAACAGCTCGATTGCATCGGACGCCGTCTCGGTCGGACTCGCCAGAAGGTCGCGCATGTCGGCGCTGACGCCACTCACGCCCAGAAGGCCGGAACGCCGATAGAGCAGGTCCGTCAATTGTGCTTCATTCAAACCATCGTGCGACAGTAGATGCAACAACACTCCAGGGTCGATCGCGCCGGCGCGGGTGCCCATGAGAAGGCCATCGAGTGCGGTGAACCCCATGGTCGTCGCCAGGCTCTGCCCGGCTCGCATCGCGCAAAGGCTGCAACCCTGCCCCAAATGCGCGGCAATCACTCGGCCGGTAGCGGCTCGGGCGTCGATCGCGGGCAATTGCATCGCGATCCACTCGTAGCTCAGCCCATGAAATCCGTAGCGCTTCACGCCGCGGGCTTCATATTCTCGCGGAAGTCCGAACATTCGCTCGATCCGCGGAATCGTCGCATGGAACGCGGTATCGAAGCAGGCGACCTGTGGTAAGCGAGGCATCAGACGCGACATTGCTCGAATGCCGGCGATATTGTGCGGTTCATGGAGCGGAGCCAGCGGGATTAACCGTTCCAGGTCGGAAATGACTTTCGGCGTCACGCGAACCGGCGCCCGATACTGGTCACCGCCGTGCACCACGCGATGCCCTGCGGCGGCCACATCATCCAACGGCAAATGTTTGAATATCGCTTCCAGGGCGGCATCGTGATCGGTCGCAGCGATATCGACATCGAAGAGCGTTGAACCGGCTGCGTCGCGGACATTCATGTGCGCCGCGGCAGTCCCGGTCCCGCTGCCAATGCGTTCGATTCGTCCAACGTGCGTCAGAATATCGCCGCTGAACAGAGCGACTTTCAGGCTCGACGACCCGGCGTTCAGCGTGAGAATCGACGACGGCATACAAAGCCCTCGGTTTCGATAGTTGCAGAGCCGCAAGCGTTGGTCCCGTTATTCCCTCTTACGCGTCGGGCTTCGCCGGGCAATCCCTCGCTAAATAGCTCCCCACATGAGCGCCAGTGGCGTTTTGGTCTCGACCCCCCTTTATCCCCCCGCATGCGGGGGGACAAAGGGGGGTCGAGACAGCCGAGTGTCAATTCGATCACTGTCGCTGGGCTGAGGAGCTATTTAGCGCATCGGTCTTCGCAAATGGGTTTTGCCGAGTCCGGCGCGCCGCCGCCGACACCATTTTCCTCCAATCCCTTTGAAATCGCCGGCGGAAAAGAGTATTGTGAAACGGCGACGGGCTACGGCCGTCCACCCGCCATGAACCGACACCTTTGAGGCTTCAAGACTTCTTATGACCCCGCGCCGCTTGGCATTGATGGCGCTGGCAATCGGACTGCTAGCTTCGACCGCATCGGCCCAGGAACCCATCCGTTTCGCACGCACCCCCGATATCTCACCCGAAGGGAAATGGGTCGCGTTTAGCTACCTCGGCGATATTTGGCTCGTCGAGTCGGTTGGCGGCGTCGCCAGGCCGGTCACGATGCACGAAGCTCACGACATCAACCCCGTCTTCAGCCCCGACGGCCGATGGCTGGCGTTCTCCTCGAACCGGCACGGCAGCTATGACGTGTTCGTCGTTCCGGTCGAAGGCGGCAAGCCACGGCGGCTTACGTTTGATTCCGCGGCCGATCACGTCACGGGTTGGACCTCGGACGGAAAGCACGTGCTGTTTGCCTCGACACGCGGGGTGGCCTTTCCGAGTACCCAAGGCCTGTTCACGGTGCCCGTCGATGGCGGCCCCGAAAAGCCAATGGGTATCACGGACGTCAAGGAGGCGTCGGTCTCTCCATCCGGCGACCTGGTGGCCTATTCGCGAGGACCAGGCGCTTGGTATCGCAAAGGCTATCGTGGATCGTCGAACGATGACATCTGGGTCGCAAAGTTCGACGGCACCGGCCACCGGCGAGTGACCACATTTGATGGTCAGGACGGGTCGCCCATGTGGTCGCCCGATGGACGCCGGGTCCTTTATGTTTCGGAGCAGTTCGGGGTGGCCAACGTGGTCGCCGTCGATGTGACGCCCACGGGGTTCGGGTCGCCGGTCGCCATTACCCGCCACACCGACGATTCCGTCCGCCGCGCCCGAATTTCCCGCAACGGAGAGTGGATCGTCTATGAATGCGGCTGCGACTTGTGGTTGATCTCGACTCGCGGCGGAAGCTCGCGGCGAATCGCCATCGAAGCCCGCGCCGACGACAAGAGCAACCCGGAACGAGTCACGACGTTCTCCCGAGGCATCACGTCGTACGCCCCGTCCCCGGACGAACGGCACGCGGCCATTATCGTTCACGGCGAACTCTTCATCGTTCCGCTGCCGGGCGGCGGCAAGGCGACTCGCGTGACGGATCACCCTGCCTACGACCATGCACCGGTTTGGGCGCCCGATGGCAAGGCGGTACTCTTCGCTTCCGATCGCGGCGGGCAAGAAGATTTCTACCTCGCTCAATCGGACGACCCGGAATCACCCGAGATGGCCAAGGCCACACGATTCAAAGTGAAGGCACTGACGAATTCGTCCGACTCGAAGTCCGGTGCGAGCTATTCACCCGACGGGAAGCGCATCGCGTTTCTGAAGAACGGGCAACTCTGGACGATGCTGGCCGACGGCAGCGGGGCCAAAGCCGTCGTCTCCGAGCGACAGGTCTTTGACTATGAATGGTCTCCCGACGGCCGATGGTTTGTCTATGCCCGAAGTGATGGATCGTTTGCGGCCGAACTCTATATCACGCCATCCGACGGCGGGTCGGCGCGCCGCCTCCTTGCCGGTGGATTCGCTCGTGCGTTCCCGAACGAGTTTCCGCGAAACATCACCCGCTACGCGATGTACAACGGCGACGTCACCTGGAGCGCGACGGGCAACCGGATCGCCTTCATCAGCCAGCGTCGAGGCGACCAAGGAATCTACGCGTTGCCGTTACAAAAGCCCGGAACCGGTGAAGCCTCCGGCATCGATTGGGAAGATATTCACTTGCGAGCCGAGCGCGTGGCGCCGATTTCCGCGGAAGAGGGCGCAATCTCGCGTGATGGCGCTCGGGTCGCCTTTCGCAGCCGATCCAGCGGCGACGACCTTTGGGTCGCGGGCACCGATGGCCGGGACCTGACGCGCGTGACGACGGGGAACTTGCAGCCACGCCAGATTCGCTGGTCGAAACGCATTCCGGGCATGGTCTATTTTCTGGACAGCTCCGGGACCATTCGGATGTCGGTGGTCGGCAGCAGCATGTTTAGTCCAGCGCGGCCCATGCCGGGCACCGCCGGCACCGGCAGCTCCGAACCGGCGCGGGTCTCCTTTAACGCCAAATTGATTGTCAAACGCGACGAAGAATATGCCGAGATGTTCGAGCAATCGTGGCGGGCGTTGGCCGAGTCGTTCTATGATCCCGCTTTTCATGGAGCCGACTGGAAGGCCGTCCGCGAAAAATACCGGCCCATCGTCAAGCACATTGCCCAAAAGGAAGACTTATACGCAATGCTGCACCTGATGCTGGGCGAACTCAATGCGTCCCACCTGGGCGTCGGCGGATTCGGTTCGTCACCCGAAGAAGTGACGGCGGACCTGGGGCTGATCTTCGACGCCTCACATGCCGGCCCCGGCCTGAAGATTGCCGAGATCGTCAAACGCGGGCCGGCCGATCGTCGAGGCCTGAACCTGAAACCCGGCGACATTATCAGCGCCATCGACCGCAGCCCCATCGACCTGAACACCAACTTGAGCCAGCGACTCAACGGCAAGGTCGGCGACACCGTCAGTCTCGATGTTCTGATTCAGCCGAACGGCAGCCGAACAGATCCCAAGAACCGGCGACGGGTCGAGGTCACGGCTACGACGCGCGAGAGCATTTCGGGGCTGATGTATGAACGCTGGGTTCAACAAAACGCCGATCGCGTCACCAAGCTGAGCCGAGGCAAACTGGGGTACATCCATATTCCCAGCATGGACGAGCCGGGCCTGGAGCGGTTCGTTCGATCGTTGTACTCCGACAATTTCGACAAAGAGGCTCTCATCATCGACGTGCGGTTCAACGGCGGCGGCTTCACTCATGACCAGGTGTTGAACTACCTCACCGGGAAGGAGCATACGGTATTTCGGCAACGGGACGGCGGCGATGGGTTGGTGTTGAGGTCGTTCGATCGCAAATGGACCAAGCCGATGACCGTGCTGATTAACAATCGCTCCTACAGTGACGCGGAGATTTTCCCCAGCGCGTTCCGCACGTTGGGGCTGGGCAAGCTCGTGGGGCAACCGACCGGCGGATTCGTGATCGGGACGACGGCGGTGCGCCTCATTGACGGGTCGTACTTCCGCGTTCCGCGAACGGGAGTCTATTCGCTGGGTCGAGTCAACATGGAGAAAGAAGGCGTTCGGCCCGACGTTCTTGTTGAGCCGCACCCCGAACAGTTGTTGCGAGGGGAGGACCCGCAATTGGACAAGGCCGTCGAAGTGCTGACGGCAGACTGGGTCGCGTGGCTGGCGACGCGAAGCGCGACGGCCGGGGTCTCGGGGCGCCCGTCCACCGGCGCCGCGTTGCCCGCGCCCGCACCCGGCCCCACGCCGAAGCCACCGCAGCGGTAATTGGGAGGATTCGCGCCGTCGGTGAAACCTATGCGACCTGAACGCGCGACGGCGAAATATCTCAATCTGGCAGGCCTCGTCGGGCGATGATGTTTGGCGGAGATATACCCCCCATTCGCTTCCGCCCCTCACGAGGTCGCTCATGGTGCGCCCGACGTTGCGATGGTGCGTCGTGTTGCTGACGTTTAGCGGTTCGGCTCTGCGGCTGAACGCCCAGTCCGATAGCCCGTTCCGCACACGCTCAACAACTTCTGAATCCGCCGTCAGCGCGGTCCCATTCGACGCCATGCCCGGGCCGACCCGCGACCTTGTTCGACGGATCATCGCGCGCCCGACATTGGTCACGCATGCCCCTGTCGAAGAATTCGTCGCGAATCCTGAGACCTATGCCTGGCTCGTGGAACATCCCGATCGAGCCGCCGACATTTGGCAGAAACTGGGCGTGCCGTGTGCCCCGATCCTGGATCAGGGTAACGGCCGATTTAGTTGGGCCGATGGTCAGGGCAGCGAGATTTCGTGGGTGACCGCCACCGAGAATCCGCGGCTACGAGTCTGGGTCGCCGACGGGCATGTCAAACCGTCGTCGCTGCTGGCGCCAATTCCGGTGAAAGCTGTAGCGATTCTCCGGCATGTCGCGAAGATGAACTCCGACGGAACGGTCCGCGTTCGCCATCAAGTTGACGTGTTCGTCCATGCTGATAGCCGTGCCGCCAACGTTGTCGCGAAGCTGCTCGGCCCCACCGCGGAAAGGATGGCCGAACAAGGCGCCAATCAGTTACTGGCCTTTTTTTCCAATCCCGCGCGATACTTGACCCGCAATCCGAAACAGGCCGAGACGATCCTCGGTGTTCGATTCTTGACCATGAATCCCTGATTGCGGGCGAAATCGCGTTACAATCCGGGGCGAACGGGGTTATACTGAAATAGAGTTTGGGTGCCCCCGCCCCGGAGGTCTCGCGCATGAACACGAGGCGTTGGATTGCGGCAAGTCTGCTGTCTCTAGCGGTTTTCACATCAACGTCTTCGGCTCAGTTTCCCGGCGGCCCTCCGGGGGGTGACCGTGGCTCCGGCGGGATCGGCGGATCCGGGCGGGACCGTGGGCCGGGCGGATCGAGCAGCGGTCGCGGCGGCATGTTCGGCGACCCGTCCATGTTCTTCAACATGCTCTCGCGGGGCAAAGACTACATCAGCCGCGAGGACCTTGATCCGCGGATGCAGTCGATGTTCGACATGATGACCCAAGGCATGGGCATCACGAACGGGCGAGTCACGCGCGATCAATTCTCCGAGGGAATGCGACTGGCTCGCGAACGAATGGCGTCGGGTGGCGGCATGAGCATGATGATGGGAGGCCGAGGGTCACGCGGACCCGAAAGCGGCGCCCCGACGGCTCCCGGTATGCCGGGAATATCTCCCAGCGGTCCCAGCGGCTTTGGCGGGCCGGGTGGATCTCCGAGCGGGTTCGGCGGATCGAGCGGATCCCCAAGCGGCTTCGGTGGACCGGGCGGATTTGATTTGAGTGCCCTCGCCGAGAGCCGATTCCGTCGCTATGACCGCGACGGTGACGGGCAACTCGGCGCCGACGAAATGCCCGAGGAATTGCTGGCGGAACGCGAGAAGTGGGACACAAATCGCGACGGGTTCATCGACGCGAATGAGTATAAGGGTTACTTCAACGCTCGGATCGAGCAACGCCGACAAGAAGCCGCCACGATGTTCCCGAACATCCCCGGCATGCCGGGCGGTGATCAGCCCCCACCGCAGAATGATCAGCCCGAACCGGAACGCCGGCCTACCAACTATCGCGCCGGCAAGCTTCCCAAAGAATTGAGCTGGTTCTCGCAGATGGACACCGACATCGACGGCCAAGTCGGCCTTTACGAGTGGCGAGCCGCCAGCCGGTCGATCAACGAATTCAAAGAGTACGACCGTAATGGTGACGGCGTGGTCACCGCCGAAGAAGCCTTGTTCAACTTAAAGCTGAAGAACAACGGCGGGACCATGTTGGTTGCGGGCGGCCCGCAAGCCCCCGGCAGCGCCCCGAGCGGCGCACCTGGGGCTGGAATGCCGTCGGGCGGCGGAATGCCCTTCGGCGGCGGCGCAATGCCCTTCGGTGGCGGAAGTCCGTTTGGCGGAGGCATGCCCTTCGGTGGTATGCGGTTTGGACCTCCGGGAAGTGCCACCCCTGGCGGTCCGAGCGGCGGACCACCTTCGGCTGAAAATGGCGACCGCCGTGATCGTGGCGACCGTGGCGGGTCATCCGACCGCGGCGGATCATCCGACCGTGGCGACCGATTCTCTCGATTCCGAGGCGGACCCGGCGGTATGCCTGGAATGGGCGGACCCGGCAGCGGCGGCCCAGGTGCTGGTGCCTCTGGTAGCGGCAGACCGGGCGCTGATTCCGGTTCTGGCCGACCGAGCGGCATGAGAGGCTTTGGCGGACTGCGAGGTGGACCTGGCAGTAGTAGCCCAGGCGCCCCCCCCACCGGACCCGGATCGGATCGGCGAGGGTCTCGAGGTCCCGGTGGGGCCTGATTGACACCTCGACCCAATGACAACGCCCCGGCGATGGCCAGCATCGACGGGGCGTTTCTGTTTGGTTCTCGGCACTACGGCTCGGCCACAATCTGAACCACGGCTTCCGCGCGAAGTCTCGCGACCATTCGCTTGTATTCGCGATCCGCGATCAGATTCTGAATCCGCCGGCGAATTTCCGCTTGGACTTCGCCGTCAAATGGCTTCCGTCCGGCCTGAGTTCTATGGGTCACTTTGACGATGTGAAATCCAGCTCCAAACTCCATCGGTTCGCTCACATCGCCGGGCTTCATCGCCAGCAGCACCGGTTCGAGTTGGGCCGGACGGATCTCCCCAGGCTTTTCACCGCTACCGACGCCTTCTTGGAGATTCCCTGTGTTGGCGGCCTCTTTCAAGAGAGCGGGAAAGTCGAACCCAAGCCGCGAGCGGCGCATGACCTGATCGGCGTAGGCTTTCGCCGATTCCCGTGACGGAAACCGGCCGGCATCGACGAAGAGATACTGCCAGACGATCTTGTCGTCGGTCCTAAACTCGTCAGGATGTTGTTTGTAATAGTCGTGCAAGTCGGTGAGCGTAATGGCTTGGATTCGCGGAAAGATCAGGTTACGCACATAATCCATGGCGATGAAGCTCCGCTCGACTTGCCGTCTCATGCCCGTCATCGAAACGCCTTGCGCCTCGAACGCGGCCTTGAGTTGTTCGTCGGTGGCAATGCCGCTGTTCTGTTTGATATCGCGGATGCGCTGATCGAACTCCTTGGACGCAGCACGATTCACGTCTTCCATGACCTTCGGCGGCATTTTCTTGAGCTTGGCGAATGCCTCTTCCAGGATTAGCTCGCGCTCGATGATCTTGTCCATTTCTTGCTGGAAAATCTGCCGTCTTCGGTTCGTGCGCTCCGGTTCAACGAGTCCGGCAAGTTCACGCATTCGCTGGGCGGCGGCGTCGCGAAGTTCGTTCTCGAAGATAGGCGAGTTGTTGACATAGGCCATCACGCGAACGGCGACCTCGCCCCCGCCGCGAGCCACCGCCGGCAAAACGACGGCCGACGCCGGCTGAGGATCAGGCTTCTGCATCCGCGAATTCGGGTCACGGGTCACCGGCGGGTCAGCGGATCGGGCCCATGGTGTGCTACAGCCGGGTAGTGGAATCAAGAAAGCCAATAACCCGGAAAACGCCCAATGTGCGAGCCTGTGCATAACGGCCCCCCGAAAACGGAACATAGCGCGGGACTTATAACCGCCCCGAGATTCGACGCAAGACGAACTTCAATCGTCAAGCCAACGCTTCTCGGCCCTTTCGGCCGGCAAGAGAATCAGCAACGCCATCCCCGCGACTAAAACCAAGATCTGCAGAAAGTGAGGGCGAATTCGACGCAACAAAGGATTGAATTAGTCGAAACTAATGATATAAATTATGTTTGGCTAATTGATCTTATTAGGAGAACCCAATGTCACGTCGCGTACCGGCAGGTTTCACTCTCATCGAATTACTGGTCGTCATCGCCATCATTGCGATCCTCATCGGCTTGCTTTTACCGGCGGTACAAAAGGTCCGCGAAGCGGCGAACCGGCTCAAGTGCCTGAATAACCTCAAGCAAATTGGCTTAGCGATGCACAACTACGAGGGTGTGAACCGTGTCTTTCCACCCGCCTATGTGACGGCTAACACACGGCTCGACGGGACTGCGTTCGGCATCAGCTATGGCGACGAGCATCGCAACGGCCCGCCGGGTTGGGCCTGGGGAGTTTTTCTGTTGCCTCACCTGGAGCAAGAGAACCTGTATCGCCGATTCGATCTGAACCAGCCGTGTTGGTCACCGGCATTCGCGGGCCTGGTCAATACCAAGGTGGCGATCTTCCTCTGTCCATCGACGACGGGCGGCAGTGACGGGTTCGATGTCGAGCGCCAGGGCGCCGACATTCGCCATGGCGTGCCGATGACTCGCAGCGATGGAAGCCGGATCCGTTTCGCTCACTCGCACTACCTCACCAACGCCGGCATCCATCAACCGTGGGGTCGAACCACCGCATATTGCTATGACTACGACACCCCTGAGCCGATCCCCGAGAACGGCAACAAACTCGCCCGGATCGACGGCCCGTTCTATCGCAACTCCAAGACGACGATCGCAATGGTGACCGATGGGCTATCCAACACCATTTTCGCTGGCGAGCATAGTTCGATCCTGAGCAACAAGACTTGGGTCGGCGTCGTGCCGGGAGCCGTGACCCCTCCGCGATTGGATTTGCGGCCTTGGCCTTCGGAGAACAACGGGGCCGGCTGCCTGGTGGGGATTCACAGTGGCCCCGATACCCACGATCACCCGGAGGTCATCATTCACGCTCCCAATGACCCGTTCGGCCACACCGATCAAATGTGGGGCGAACATGGCTACGGTTGCAACATCCTGTTCGGCGACGGCTCGGTCCGGTTTGTGACGACCCATGTCGATCCTCTGAAATTCGTTGCAATGTCCACACGCGATGGCGGGGAGGTGGTCGATGGCGACTGAGACACGCGACGGTTGGAGTCGTGAAAAAACCGCGATGGTGGTCATGATCGCTGCCGGGATCTTCGTGGCGGCACTGTTCGCTCAACAATGGCTTCGGCGCCCGCCCCAGATGGGGGCCAGCGAAGACGTGTTTCGCACCGTGGACGCCCTTTACACGGCAGTTCGGCTGCGGGACGCTGCCAAGATCGACGGTTGCGAAGCCAAGTTGCGAGTCTATCGCGATCGCGGCGAACTGCCCAAGGGCGCTGCCCGTTCGCTCGAAACAATCATCGCCAAGGCCCGCGGCGGGTCATGGGAATCGGCGACGGAGCGGCTGTACGAATTCATGATGGCCCAGCGACGCGAAGGCGTCATCGCAAGGCACCGCCACGAAGGTGATGTGAAAGCCGCTCGCGGGACCGCACGATGACCGTCGGCGAGCCGATCAGATTGGACCGGCGCGATGATCCGCAACGGCGACCACCGATTGCGCGGCATCGCCGGCATGCCGAGGCGTCAATTCCGAATGTGGGAACAACTCCCGCCAGACCCGGCCGACGAAGCCCGCGAAGTCGTCCCAGAGCGAATACGTGACCGGCGTGACCAACAGGGTCAGCAGCAGCGATAGCGCCTGTCCGCCGAGAATCAGCTTCGCCATGCCCGATCGCGTGGAGGCGCCAGGCCCTTGACCGAGGGCCATCGGCACCATCGCCGCCAAGAGCATCAACGTTGTCATCATGATCGGCCGCAACCGTGTCGCGTTCGCCTCGAGGATCGCCTCTTCGCGGGGAACGCCGCGACCACGCAAAACGTTCGTGTAGTCTACCTGCAAGATGCCGTTCTTCTTCACGATCCCGAACAACATGAACAGGCCGAACATCGCATAAATATCGAGGTTTGTCCTCAGCAGCCACAGCGACAACAGAGCAAATGAAATGGTCAGGGGCAAGGCGGCCAGAATCGTAATGGGCTGTACGAAACTCTCAAATTGAGCGGCTAGGATCATGTACATGAAGATGAACGCCAGCACGAAGGCAATGAGGAAATTCGCATTCGACTCGTTCATGGTTTTCGCTCGGCCGATGAACTCCCATCGATACTCGGGCGGCAAGCTCATACCGCGAACGTGTTCGGATAAGGCTCCGACGGCTTCACCCAATGAATTGCCAAGCAAGTTGGCGGAGATGACCACCTGTCGCTGCCGGCCGAAGCGATCAATCGTGTTCGGCCCCAGGGCGTTTTCCAGGCGCACGACACTGCCGAGCCTCACCACGCCGCCGGGGGCCTTGGACGACGGGATGGTCAACCGGGAAATGGTCTCGGCATCGTCGCGATAGGGGCGATCCGCCCGCAGCCAGACATCGTATTGCTCGCCGAGTTCCTTGTACTTGCTCACCGGTAGGCCGCCGACCATGACGTTGGTTGTGGTCGACACGGCTTCAATGGAGACGCCCAAATCGGAGAGCCGTTCCCGATCCGGCCGAATGCGGAGTTCTGGCTTTCGGAGTGACAGGCTGGTGTCAATATCCACGAAATAGCCTTGCGACTGCATCCATTCGGAAATCTGGTCGGAGTACTTCTGAAGCATGTCCATGTCCGGGCCGCTCAGATTGAAATCAATCTCGACCTGCCGAAACCCGGTGCCTTGAAAGGCGGAGACATCTTGGACGGCTGCCCGCAGATCGGGATAGTCACCGAGGATCGCTCGGGCGTCATCCATGACATCGAATTGAGAGAACTCAGGCCGACCGGCCGCGAATGCCTTGAAGACGCGACTCAGCCAGCCACCCGGCGGGATGCCCGATATCGCCGGGACGAAATTGCGTTTTTCGAGGTCCGTGATGCGTGCGTAGATGACCGCTTTGGTGACGTCCCCCTGCCCCTTGGTGATTCGCCCCGTTGTGTCGCCAATCACAAAGTAGGTATGGGTCACACCGCGAAGATCCCGCAACCGTCGTTCGATGTCGCTCACCTCGTCCTCGGCCCGTCGAAGCGAGTATCCCTCGGGCAGGGTGACGACGACCTCGAACTCGCTTTGGTCGTCTCGCGGCACGAAATCCTTGCCGATCATCTTGAAAATCACCGGCGTGGATAAAAGGACGCCGACCGTCAGGGCGATCACGGCCCAGCGGTTTCGCATGGCCCATCGCAAGATGAGCATGTACGACCCTTCGATGATGCGCCACGTCCACCCGCTTTTGCTGCCGTGGCCGGGCACCATTTTCGCTTTGAGCATCTTGGCACAAAGCATCGGCGTCAGGGTGAAGCTCACCACCATGCTCAGGAACAACGAAAACGCCACGACGAAACCGAAGCTTGAGAAGAACCGCCCCACGCGACCGCCCATGAACGCCACCGGGACGAATATCACCAGAAGCGACAAGGTCGTCGCGAGGACCGGCAACGCGATTTCGCGAGTGCCCTCCACCGCCGCCCGAAACGGCGAAAGGCCCTTTTCCTCCATGAGCCGATAGATGTTCTCGTTGACCACGACGGCGTCGTCGATCACGATGCCAATGGCCAGGATCAGCCCAAGGATCGTGATGTTGTTTAGGGTGAAGCCCATGGCGTCCATGAATGCGAACGTGCCGACGATCGAGGTCGGAATCGCCAGCGTGGCGATAAGCGTGGTTCGCCAATCACGCATGAACACCAGAATCGTGCCGACGACCAGCAAAGCCGCCAGAACAAGGTGGAGCTTCACTTCGTCGATCGACTTCCGAATGAAACGAGACTGATCGCGGATGACCTCGGCCTGAATGTCGTCCGGGAGCGCCGGCAGGATGTCTCCCAAGCGGCTTCGGACGCGGTCCACGACTTCAACTGTGTTCTCGCCCGATTGTTTTTGAACGATGAGGCTGACGGCATTGTCGCCGGCGCCGGACATCGCGTTCACGAGGACTTTGTCGCGAACCCAGAGGCGGCTGGTCCCACGCGGTTCTTCGAAGGAGTCTTCGACGCGTCCGATATCCTCGATTCGCACGGGCTGGCCGGCACGATTGCCGACGATCAGTTTCGCGAAGTCGGCGGGCTTCTCAACCCGGCCGAGCGTGCGCAACACGACCTCGCCGCCGCCCTGATCGACGCGGCCGCCCGGTTGTTCCTGGTTTTCGCGGATGAGGGCCTGACGCACATCTTCGACGGAGAGATTCTCGTACTTCAGCAATTTGTCCGGATCAAGGTAAACGTTGACGGCTCGTTGCCGGCCGCCGACGATCGTCACGGCTCCGACACCCGGAAGCGCCTCAAGATCCTCTTTGATTCGCTTGCGAGCAATCTCGGTTACCTCGCGCAGGTCGCGTCGCCCCGAAACGGCGATGGTCAGCACCGGCGACGCATCCAAGTCGAATCGATCGATGACCGGCGGATCGGTCCCTACCGGAAGCTGACTGAGAATGGTCCGCACCTTCGCATCGACTTCTTGGGCCGCCACCGCGCCGTTCTTCTCGAGCTTGAACTGAATCGTGACCTGCGAGAAACCCTCTTTGGTCGTGCTGCGCAACTCGTCGATGCTCGAAACCGTGTTGACGATTTCCTCGATCGGCTTGGTGACGCTCGTCTCCATTTCTTCGGCACTGGCGCCGCGAAGGGTCGTGGTGACGACGACGACCGGCAGATCGACGTTGGGGAATAGATCGACACCCAACCGCGCATACGATGCGATGCCGAGTACAACGGGCGTGGCCATCAACATGACGGTGAAGACCGGACGCCGAATGCAGATTTCGTAAAGGCTCATTCCCGCCCTCGACCAGAATTGGCTTACACTTCCAATGAGTGTTACTTGCCTTCGCGGATTCGCAACGGCTTGCCGTCGGACAACTGCGATTGGCCCGTGGTGACGATGGCCTCCCCGGGCTTCACGTTGCCGGTCACTTCAACCCAGCCGGCGTCACGGATTCCTTTGGATACATCGACGCGGATCCCGGGCGTGACCTGAACCTCGCGGGCCTTACCGTCACGAGCGACGAAGATCTTCGTAACGCCGGCGAACGAAACGATCGACTCCTCGGGCACGGTGATGGCAGCCGGATCGACGCGAGTGGCAATCGCCGCCTTCGCGAAACTCCCTGCTCGCAGCTTGCGATCAGGATTCGGAACGCCGATCAGAATCTGAAACGTGCGATTGGCAGGTTCGACGGTCGGATTGATGCGAATAACCAGCCCCTTGAAGACGCGCCCGCGGTGGGCCTCGACTTCGATATCGACCTCTTGGCCAATCTTGACCTCGTCAAGGTATCGTTCGGGAACGGTAGCGCCGAGTTTCAGATAATCATCGACCACGAGCCGATAGACCGACATCGACGTTGTCGGGGAGATTCGCAGCATCTCGCCTTCGGAGATCATCCGCCGGGACACCGAGAATCGCGTGACGGGAGGCAGGTGACTCGGCTTTCGATCCGGCCCAATTACCGGAACGGGTTGGTCGCTGATCGCCGGCACCTGAACCTTGGTATCGACCAGTCGCTGGCGGGCGGTGTCCAGCGTGGCTTTTTTCTGCCGGATGGCCGCGAGCGTCGATTTCGCGTCGAGCAGCGACTGTTGATAGTTGGCCTTCGCGACTTGGTATTCCGCCTCGGCCAAGGTGAATTCCTCATCGGAAATGGCATTAGTTCCCTTCAACCGCTTGGCACGCTCGAAACGAAACCCGGTACTCCTCTCCAGGGCCGCACTTCTCACGACCATGGGCAGCGACGTGATATCGAAATTGTCCGGCGGCAGGCTCGACAGGCCAAACCGGGAGAGTTCAACGTCGAGCATCCGTTCGGCCTCGGCGACCGCGAGCTTGTAGTCCGTGTCGTCGATTTCGAGCAACACGTCGCCGGGCTTCACCTCGTCGCCCAGGTCATGATGGATGCGGACGATTCGGCCTTCGACCTTACCGGTGACGGTAATCTCCTCGCGTCCGATCATGGTGCCGACGACTTGCACTTTTCGCTGAACCGGTCGGGCAACGGCAGGCGTCACCGTAACGGGAACCGGCTTGTTTTCACGCGGGGTCGCCTCGTCTTTCACCCCGGCGCCGTCATCACGATTCCCCCGCATAGCGAACCGAGTCGCGGCACCCGCCACCGCCACGACGACCGCGATCACGACGAGGATGACAATCCACCGTCGCGCCGGCGACTTCGGGGTCATCGTGCGCGGTGACGGATGGGGATGCGAGTCCGGGCCGCCCGGCAGAAGCGAACCCGACGCTTGATGTTCAATGGCCACTCGTCTTCCTCCGCTCGCTGGGCGTGAGCATTCCGCCAACAACGATGTCGATGATGTCGGCCGCCGATTCCTCGGGCGACCGGTGGCTTCCTGTGAAATGAGCCGTGAACATGGCTCCGTATACTTGGTTGCTCAATACGTCGAGAAGGCGATCGACCGGGTAGTTGCGGATTCGCCGGTCGCGAATCAGTCCGGCGAGCAAGTCGCGCCATCGCTGGATATTGGCGTCGCGATGCTCGAAATAGGTCGACGTCTTTCGGTCTCGAAACGCGGCGCGTTCTTGAATCATCAGTTCGACATACTGAGGATGGTCGCGGAAAAACCGCAGGTAGGTCCGAATCGCGTCCTTGATGCGTTCGAGCGGATCGTCGATCAGGCTCTCACGCGAATGAACCGCTTCCTTGAGCCGTCGCATACCATGATCGACGGTCGCGAGAAAAAGGCTCTTTTTGTTGGTGAAATAGTAATAGAGGGCTGCCTTGCTGACTCCCACCGCGTCGGCCACCTCTTCCAGATCCGCGGCATCGTAACCGCGTCGGGCGAAAACGACAGCCGACGCCAAAAGAATCTCTTCTTTCCGTTGCCGGACACGCTCGGGGTCTTTGGGTCGCCCTGGCGGGCGAGCCGGCTTCGCGGTCTTCATGGGTCCATGACACCTGGGTATATTTACTGACTCGTCAGTCAGTAAATTATCCGCGGCGCCAATCGGCGTCAATGTCAATGGCGTTGTCGAAAGCCAATCCTGCGGCGTTGTGACGCAACAGAATGGCAGCGAGACCAGCGAATCGCGAATGAAGGTATCGACAAATGGCAGCCAGCGAGAGCCCATGTTGTAGAACGACAAGACCACGAAACGAGTCGCGAAACGGCGCCGGGGGCCCGTGACTGACTGGGGTCCGGGAACTCGACCTGGATGTGGAACGAACGAATCGTATCAACGTGGGCTTTCCCGCACTTCGGAGCAACGTAGCGAGACCGACCCGATGCGCAACCCCATTTTCGGCCTGCTGATGCTAATGGCCGGCGTGAGCAACGCGATCGCCGCCGACCCGCTGACAAAGCCGAACATCGTCGTTGTTTTCGTGGACGATTTCGGCTGGGGTGACCCGTCGTGTTATGGGAACACGATGTGCAAGACCGCGAACATGGATCGGGCGGCGTCGGAGGGCGTGCGATTCACGCAGGGCTACGTGGCATCGCCCATCTGTTCGCCGTCGCGGTGCGGGGTCATCACGGGGCAATTTCCGGCGCGTTGGCGGATCACCAGCTACCTTCAGACGAAGGCCGGGAATAGAGCTTGCGAGATGGCCGACTTTCTCGATCCCAAGGCGCCGTCATTGCCGCGCATTCTCAAAGAGGCTGGATACGCCACCGCCCACATCGGCAAATGGCATCTTGGCGGCGGGCGCGACGTGACCGGCGCTCCGAAGTTCAGGGAATACGGCTACGACCTGGGTCTGGGCACAAACGAAAGCCCCGAACCGGCCGCACCGCTGGGCCTGAAAACCGTGCCGTGGGGACCGCAGGACAAGCTCGAGCCGCAACAGATTCGGCGTCACGAGCGCTCGAAGTGGATGGTCGATCAGACGCTGGCTTTCATTCAGAGAAACATGGGGCGGCCTTGCTTCGTCAACTTGTGGTTGGACGACACGCATACGCCGTTTGTGCCATCCGAGGAGCAGATGAAGGCCGTCAGGTCGGCCGGCGACACGGAGCAAAGGGCGCGGTACAAGGCGGTCTTGGTTGCGCTCGATCAACAGATCGGTCGGCTCGTCGACGGATTGAGAGACACGAACTCGTTGGTGCTGTTCATTGGTGACAACGGTGCGTCACCGCCGTTTGAACGTGAACGAGTCGGTGGACTGCGCGGGCAGAAACTCAGCCTCTATGAAGGCGGCATTCGGGTGCCATTCGTGGCGTGGTGGCCAAGGACCGTGAAGGGCGGCGTGGTGAACGACAAGACCGTGATCTCGACTCTTGACCTTGTTCCGACGCTGGCGGCAATCGCCGGGGCCAAGCTCCCGAACGGGTATGTGCCCGATGGTGAAGAGATGACCGCTGCCATCAAGGGGCAGATGCCCTCGCGGTCGAGACCGCTCTTTTGGGAATACGGCCGAAACAATGCGTCGTTTGCCTACCCCAAAGACGCCAAGCACCGCAGCCCCAACGTGGCAGTCCGCGACGGGCAATGGAAGCTACTCGTCAACGCCGACGGCCGATCGGCCGAACTGTTCAATCTCACGGCCGATTCAAAAAGTAGAGAAGAATCTCGCTGCCGAGAAACCTGACGTGGTCGAGCAACTGACACGGGTCGCCATCAACTGGAGGAAGTCGGTGCCATGAATTATTCTCGAATGTCTTTGATTGTTGTCATGGTCGCCGCCGGTAGCGTCTCGGCGGCCGACACAGTTGCCAAGCCCAATGTCCTGTTCATCGCTGTGGATGATCTGAACCATTGGGTCGGATACACCGGCAGGAACCCGCAAACTAAGACTCCGAACATCGATCGGCTGGCCAAGATGGGCGTTGCGTTCACGCATGCGTACTGTGCCGCTCCCGTCTGCAACCCCAGCCGGGCGGCGCTTATGTCAGGTTTGCGGCCTGGCAGTACGGGCATCTACGACAACGGCCAGGATTGGAAACCGGTGATCGACAAGTCGAAGACCTTGACAGCTCAGTTCCTAAAGGCCGGGTACAACGTCTACGGCAGCGGCAAGATTTACCACGCCAACGCGCACCGCGAGGGAGAATGGACCGACTATTTCGTGGGCAATCGCGAGGCCGCCAAACCCCACCCAAGCTCGACAACCGATGGCGTCGGCGGAATCAAGTTTCGCCCGCTGACCAATGATTCACGACTCAGTGACGAGAACATCATCGACTATGGCATCGAAAAACTAAAGGCCCGTCACGACAAGCCGTTCTTCGTGGCGGTCGGCTTGCACAAGCCGCATATGCCCTGGAACGTGCCGAAGAAATACTACGACCTCTTCCCGCTTGAGGACATCCAACTGCCGCCAACGACCGCGTCTGATCTGAGCGACATTCCCGCTGCCGGGCTGAAGTTCGCGAAGCCCGCCGGCGACCATGCCGCCATCCTCAAATCGGGACGATGGAAAGAAGCCGTGCAGGCCTATCTGGCGACGATTGCCTATTGCGATGCGCAGATTGGACGACTGCTCGACGCCTATGACCAATCGCCCCACAAGGCGAACACGCTGATTGTCTTTTGGGGCGATCATGGATGGCACCTCGGCGAGAAGGAACATTGGCGCAAGTTCGCGTTGTGGGAAGAAGCCACGCGAATGCCATACATTTGGGTGGTGCCCAACGTGACAACGCCCGGCGGGGTCTGCAAGAGTACCGTGGACCTGATGAGCGTTTATCCCACACTTTGCTCGGCTTGTGGTCTCGAGCGCCCCAAACACGTCGAGGGTGAGGACATTCAGTCGCTCCTTCGGAATCCAAGCGCGGCGTGGAATCGCCCGGCCATCACTACGTTCCACCTTAACAATCACTCGGTCCGAACCCAACGTTGGCGATACATCCGCTACGCCGATGGGAGCGAGGAACTCTACGACCATATGAACGATCCCTACGAGTGGACCAACGTGGCAACGGCGACTCAGCATGCCGACGTAAAACTGAATCTGAAGAAACAGTTGCCGTCCCGAAACGAACCCGAACGCCCGCGTCGCAAGGAGTAGGATCAACGGCAAAGGCGCGGCGATCGTCTGAAGTAACCGCCGATCAGGTTCAGCGGCACGAACCGAGACCGACGATCCGCCGTTCGCGTCGGCAGTGACGCCGGGCCAAATCTTGAGGATTTTTTGGTGCGGGTAGAAAGGAGTTGTAAAAAGCCGCCTCAGGGATTTGAACCGTAGACTCCATCGATGCGAATGAGAAGCACATCGGTTGGGCCATTCATCGCCAAGCCGAGACACGGCTCGCCCCCGATCGCTTCGTCTTAATTATGGAGGCGTTCCTGGTAAGATTGGGTCTTCAACGTCCGGTCATTCCACGGCTGATCTCGCCATCCAGAGTCTAAAGTGAGGGCAAACGACCCCCGGAACCTCCCACGTGGGAAGATCTCGATGCCGGCGTGTATTCGCACGGCGACACGGGTCGGGGATAAGGGGCGAGCCATCAGAGTGGCTAGTGCGCGCGGAAAGCCCCACTGATTCGAGTCTGCAAGGAGTGACGATGGCGAACGACGAGCGGACGACGGGCAGACTCCCGACAGCCCCGGTCGAACGGTGGCTGACGCCGGTTCGCCGGTTCTTGCACATCGAGGCTGCCAGCGGCATGGTGCTGCTGGCCTGCACGGTCGTAGCCCTGGTTCTTGCCAACTCGCCACTGGCCGGCCGATTCGCCGCCATTTGGAAGACTAAGGTCGAACTCAAGATCGGCGATTTCGAACTGGCCGATGACGTCGGCCATTTCGTCATCAACGACGGACTGATGGCCATTTTCTTTTTTGTGATCGGCCTCGAAATCAAACGAGAAATCGTCACCGGCGAGTTGCGGGAACTGCGCAAAGCCCTACTGCCCATCTTCGCCGCCATTGGCGGGATGGTCGTCCCCGCCGGCGTGTATCTGGCCCTTCAGTGGGGGCAGCCGGGGCAGCGAGGGTGGGCGATCCCGATGGCAACAGACATCGCATTCGTCGTCGGATTCCTCGCCCTGTTCCGCAAGCGAGTGCCGTTCTCGCTGAAAATCATGCTGCTGTCCCTGGCCATTGTGGACGACCTCGGGGCAGTGCTGGTTATCGCATTCGTGTTCACTGGGTCGTTAGCATGGAATTGGCTCGCAGCGGCGGCCGTCGGCTTCGGGCTGACCTTCGGGTTGAACCGGGCCGGCGTCCGGTCGGTCGGTGTGTATGTGCTGATCGGGGCAGGAATCTGGGTCGCGGTGTACAAATCCGGTATCCACCCGACAGTCGCCGGCGTGTTGCTCGGGCTGCTTACCCCCGCCAGCGCGTGGGTAGGCGATAAGACGTTCCTTGCGGTCGTCGGCGGGTTGTGGGAGCGCCTCCAAGCATACGGTCAGAGGGACAAAGAGTGGCACGGCGACCTCTACCAACTTAAGATCGCCGCCCGAGAAACCGTATCACCCCTGCACCGTCTCGAAACGGCCCTGCACCCGTGGGTCGGGTACGTCATCATGCCGCTGTTCGCACTCGCCAACGCCGGTGTGCCCGTCGAAGCGGCCGGGCTAACCGATCCGGTCGCCATCGCCGTTGCGGTTGGCTTGGCTGTCGGCAAGCCGGTCGGCATCGTGTTATTCTGCTTCCTTGTCATTCGCCTCGGTCTGACGGCATTGCCCGAGGGCGTGAGTTGGCTCATGCTCCTGGGCGGGGCCTGTCTCGGGGGTATCGGGTTCGCAATGGCCCTGTTCATCAACGGATTGGCGTTCCCTGTCGGAGAGTTCCCAGCGAAAGAAGCGGCCGGCAAGATCGGCACTCTACTTGGGTCGCTGGTCAGCGCTGTCCTCGGAGCGTGCTTCCTGTTGTGGGCCGGGAGCGGACACACGGGCGTAAAGAGAGGGGCAGACAGCCCTGAAACGTGACAAGTGCGAAAGAGCGACGCTTCAATTTCAGGTGCGGTCGGCGGGTGAAGATCGCCCTGTGATTGGTGACGGAAAATCGACGTTAAGATCAGAATAGATTGCTGATGTCGTGGAAAGAAGAACGCCGCAAGGTCGGAACCCTACGGCGATCCATTCAGAGCCGCCTCAGGGATTTGAACCCTGGACCCCAGCTTTACGAAAGCTGTGCTCTACCGCTGAGCTAAGGCGGCGCGGTGACCTTTCTCGCCAAGCCGTTGGAATATCCTAGCAGTCGAACCGTGGACCGCAAAGATCAATCCCCGCCAGTGTCGCCCACCAACTGACCGATCGAGGCGCCATTTGCGACGCACGCCGGCGAATCGGTTCGGAAAGTCGTGGCGACAACTTCCTAGCCTGCCGGTACGGCGATAGATGCCGATCGAGCTGCTAATCCCAGGCCAGCGATGGCCCGACCCGGCTAGAATCAACTCGGGCGTCATT
>CAZESP010000056.1:0-31032 GCA_964515185.1 uncultured Alcaligenaceae bacterium | reverse complement strand
CACACAACAACCACGGGGTTGCGTTTCGCCTATTCTTCGATTACACTCTGCGACATACCCATTTCTTTGCCTTTGTTATGTGGTGTCATCCATGCGTCACGGATCATTACGAATGCGACGGGCTTTCCGTCCGAGAGTTGAGTCTCTCGAAGTGCGCGACGTACCGGCGTCGCCCGTTATCCCGCTGAACAACTTCGGTAATCAAGGGTTCACCGTGCGTGGCTTCGAGAACACGGCCTTCGCCGGCCGAAGCGTTAGCCATGCGGGCGACGTGAATGGTGATGGCTTCGCCGATCTTCTGATCGGCTCGGATTTCGCCAATTCAGGTGGGACCGATCGCGGCGAAGCCTACGTCGTGTTCGGCGGCAGCAATGTCGCGGGTATCAATCTGACCCTGAGCAACCTCGGGACGCGAGGATTCACCCTTCGCGGTTTTGAAAACTCGGCCAATGCCGGCCGTAGTGTCAGCGGTGCGGGCGACGTCAACGGCGACGGGTTCTCGGATCTAATCATCGGCGCACTCAACTCCAATGGCGGCGGAACCGATCGCGGCGAAGCCTACATCGTGTTCGGCGGCAGCAGCGTCGCGGGCACCACCCTCACTCTGAGCAGTTTGGGAGCGAGCGGCTTCACGCTGCGCGGCTTTGAGAACTCGGCCTATGCGGGGAACTCGGTGAGCGCGGCGGGCGATGTCAACGGCGATGGTTTCGGCGACGTTATCATCGGGGCATACGGGACCAATGTCGGAGGCTCGGATCGCGGCGAGAGCTACGTGGTCTTTGGCAGTTCCTCTTTGGGCGGCACCACTTTGACCCTGAGCAGTCTAGGCACGCAAGGCTTTACCGTCCGTGGTTTCGAGGACAACGCCCAAGCGAGTACCGTCGGGGGCGCCGGCGACGTGAACGGCGACGGCTTTGCCGATATCGTCATCGGGGCATTCAGCACCGACGCCGGCGGCGGGGGACGGGGCGAATCGTATGTGGTCTTCGGCGGCACCGCATTGGCTAACACGACACTGACCCTGAGTAATCTGGGCACCAACGGGTTCACGATCCGCGGTTTCGAGAACGGCGCTTTTTCAGGCGACGCCGTTGCGGGAGCCGGCGACGTGAATGGCGACGGGTTCATGGACGTCATCATTGGAGCCTACGGCACGGACAACGGCGGCAACACTCGCGGCGAAGCCTACGTCGTGTTCGGCGGCAGCAATCGGGCAGGCACTACGCTCACGCTGAACAACTTGGGAACCAACGGTTTCACGTTGCGTGGCTTCGAGGATCTAGCTCGCGCCGGCGCAAGTGTGAACGGAGCGGGCGATGTCAATGGCGATGGGTTCGCCGATGTGATTGTCGGCGCGCACCTGACCGAGGCCGGAGGCAGCAATCGCGGCGAGACCTACGTGATTCACGGGGGCGCGAACCTCGGCGGAGCGACGATCACGCTCAACAACTTGGGGACCAACGGTTTCACTTTGCGCGGCTTCGAGGATAGCGCAATCGCAGGTAACTCCGTGAGTGGCGGCGGCGACGTCAACGGCGATGGCTTTGCCGATCTTCTGGTGGGAGCGCAAAATACCAACGCCGGCGGATCGGATCGCGGCGAGATTTATGTCATCTTCGGTAAACCGCCACCCATTTACGTCGTTGGATCCGATTCCGGCATCACCGCCACCGTTCGCGTCTTCGATGCCAAATCCGGCGCTCTCAAGGCACAATTTCAACCCTTCGGCGCTTTCACCGGAGGCGTCCGAGTCGCCACCGGAGATATCAACTTCGACGGCGCCGACGACATCATCGCCGCCGCCGGCATCGGAAGCACACCCCGAGTCGTTGTCTTCGACGGACGCACTTTCGCCATCATTCGAGACTTCCTCGCCTATGCACCTGCCTTCGGCGGAGGCGTCTACGTTGCCTCGGGGGACACCAACGGCGACGGATTCGACGAGATCATCACCGGCGTCGGCGTCGGAGGAGGGCCACACGTCCGAGTCTTCGACGGCATCACCGGCAACGAACGATACGGATTCTTCGCCTACGATCCCGGATTCCTCAGCGGCGTCATCGTCACCGCCGGCGACCTCGACAACGACGGCATCGATGAAGTTATTACAGGAGCGGGACCCGGAGGTGGGCCACACGTTCGTGTCTGGATCTCTGAGACGCTCAACGAACGATTCGGATTCTTCGCCTATTCCACCAGCTTCCTCGGAGGAGTCTATGTCGCCGCCGGCGATGTCACCGGCGACGGACGCGCTGAGATTATTACCGGTGCCGGTTCCGGAGGCGGACCCCATGTGAGGGTCTTCTCACATACCGGAGCCGGATTGCAGAGCTTCTTCGCGTACTCCACGGCTTTCACCGGTGGCGTCCGCGTCGCTGCCGCCGACGTCGATGGCGACGGACGAGCCGACATCGTCACCGGAGCCGGTCCCAGCGGCGGGCCCCATGTGCGGGCTTTCCGAGGCATCGACCGCATGGCATTACAGAGCTTCTTCGCCTTCGACCCCGCCTTCCTTGGAGGCATCTACGTCGGATAACCCTTTCACTCGCATCGGAGACTTGCACCGGCGCAAGTCTCCGATGCGACGCTTTCCCTATCTCGGGCGAAAGCGTCCCTCGTGACGCTCACATGGAACCGTCAGACGTGTTTAATAATGCCAATCACGCAATTAACATCGCCTGGGTAATCTGATCCTTGTTACAATTCACGTCCCGACTTTTTGCACACGTTACCTACACCGGGTAGACTCCCCACACAGTCGATTCCCACCGTCAATAAACCCGGGGTCGCTCTATGCGCCGACCTTCTTCCTTCTTCCGGCCCCGATTGCAGATTCTTGAGGCCCGCGAAGTGCCGGCGTCGCCCGTGATGGTGCTTAACAACCTCGGCAATCGCGGCGCGACCTTCCGCGGATTCGAAGATGATGCCTACTCGGGTTTTAGTGTGAGTCGCGCGGGAGATGTTAATGGTGACGGCTTTGCCGATGTTATCATGGGGGCATATCGAACGAACGCTGATGGCACCGATCGCGGAACGATATTTGTCGTATTCGGCAGTAGCTCTCTGTCCAATACAAGCCTTAATTTCAGTAGCCTCGGCACGCGCGGTTTCACCATTCGCGGATTCGAGGATGACGCATTTGCGGGTTATAGCGTCAGCGGCGCCGGTGATGTGAATGGCGATGGCTTCGCTGATATTATCGTCGGAGCGCCGAATACCAATGCCGGGGGAACTGATCGCGGCGAGGCATATGTTGTATTCGGCGGTGCAGGTCTCACCAGTACGACTCTCACACTCAGCAACCTGGGAACGCGGGGTTTCACCCTTCGCGGTTTTGAGGATAGCGCTTATGCCGGCCGTGCCGTGAGTGGTGCCGGCGACATTAACGGTGATGGCTTCTCTGATATTATCCTCGGGGCGCCGAATACCAACGCCGGGGGCGCCAATCGTGGAGAGGGCTACGTTGTATTTGGTGGTAACTCGTTAGCCAATACCACGCTGACTCTCAGCGATCTTGGAACCCGCGGTTTCACACTATCCGGCTTTGAGGACCTTGCTTCGGCGGGACGCAGCGTCAGCGGCGCCGGCGATGTGAATGGCGATGGATTCTCTGATGTTATACTCGGGGCGCCATTCACCGACGCGGGCGGAGCCGACCCGGGGCAGTCTTACGTGATATTCGGCGGCAATTCGTTGGCCAATACCACGCTCACGCTTAACAACCTGGGCACTCGGGGTTTCACCCTCCACGGTTTCGATGACCTGGCCACGTCAGGAACCAGCGTGAGCGGGGCCGGTGACGTGGACGGCGACGGCTTCTCCGATCTCATTATCGGAGCGCCGGGAGGACAAGGCCGCGGCGCTTATGTGGTTCTTGGCGGCAACTCGTTGGCGAACCTGACCCTCACCCTCGGTCAGATGGGGACGCGCGGCATTACCATCCGCGGCTTCGAGAATTTTGCCATGGCCGGCAGCAGTGTGAGCGGAGCGGGTGACGTCAATGGCGACGGCTACGCCGATCTCCTGGTGGGAGCCTACGGGACCGACGCCGGCGGATTCGCCCGGGGCGAGGCGTATCTGATATTCGGCGGGCCACGGCTGAGCGGCACCGCCATCACCCTCAATGCACTGGGCAACCGAGGCGTTACCTTTCGGGGTTTCGAGGACTCGGCATTCACGGGGCGCAGCGTCAGCGGCGCCGGCGACGTCAATGGCGATGGATTTGCCGATATCATCGTCGGGGCGCATCTGGCGAACGCGGGTGGATCGGATCGCGGCGAGGTCTACCTGATTCTGCAACCGCCTCAGCCGCCGGTGACGGCGATCGGGACCGACTCGGGCACGGTCGCCACCGTCCGCGTGGTCGATGGCAGTTCCGGGTTCGATCGCGCTCGACTCCAGCCCTTCGGCACTGCCTTCACCGGCGGCGTCCGCGTCGCCCAGGGAGACGTTAACGGCGACGGCACGAACGACATCATCTGTGCTGCCGGGCCGGGAGGAGCGCCGCGCGTCGTCGTTTACGACGGCCGAACGTTCGCCATCATCCGCGACTTCCTCGCCTATGCCTCGGGATTCACCGGCGGCGTCTATGTCACCAGCGCTGACACCAACGGCGACGGCTTCGACGAGATCATCACCGGCGTCGGCGTCGGGGGCGGGCCGCATGTTCGGGTCTTCGACGGCGTCACCGGCAACGAACGATACGGATTCTTCGCCTACGCACCTCAGTTCCTCAGCGGCGTGAACGTCGCTGCCGGCGATCTCGACGGCGACGGTAAGGCCGAAATCATCACCGGAGCCGGACCCGGTGGAGGGCCACACGTCCGCGTCTGGAACTCCGAATCCGCCGTCGAGCGATTCGGTTTCTTTGCTTATTCGACTGCCTTTCTCGGAGGCGTGAACGTCGCCGCCGCCGACCTCACCGGCGATGGCAAGGCCGAAATCATCACCGGCCCAGGCATCGGCGGAGGGCCGCACGTCCGCGTCTTCTCACCCACAGGAGCGGCGCTACAGAGCTTCTTCGCGTACGGCCCTGGTTTCCTCGGCGGCGTTCGGGTTGCGGCCGAAGACGTCGATGGCGACGGACGAGCCGACATCGTCACCGGAGCCGGTCCCAGCGGCGGGCCACACGTCAGGGCCTTCCGAGGCATCGACGGCGTCCCCCTGCGAAGCTTCTTCGCCTTCGACACCACCTTCCTCGGCGGCATCTGGGTGGGGTAAGCGGCAGGCCTTTTGCGAAGCGGCGCTTGGCGTGGGTGGCGTCACGCCTCAAGCGGTCGGGGTAGCTTCGCGCAATTGCCCGTGTTTGCAAGGCTTCCCCGTCTATTCCGACGGCGAGACACCGCAGGCGTTTTTTCTTTTACCACGACCCCGCCGTTGGCCGATCATCTCTGTTAAAGGAATCGCGTAAAGGAATGGCGGCCATGTTTCGACCCGGTGAACGACGGCTACGCCTGTCACTACCTCGCCGATGGATTGGGGATATCTGTCATTTCGGCAAGCGCATTCCGGTCGTCGCCGGCGAGCGTACAATTCGCGTCCGCGCCGTGGCGGAAGCCCGTCTGGCGTCTCGGCAATCGCCCAGTTGGTTGGCTCTTCTGATTCGCGCCTATGGTTTGGCCTCACAGCGCATGCCTGAAATTCGCCGCTCGTTCATGAGCTATCCGTGGCCGCATCTGTATCAGTCGCCGCATAGCTATGCTTCGGTCGTCGTCGATCGCACTTGGCAGGGTGAGCACGCCGTGTTTTATGTCACCATGTCGCGACCCGAGACTCAAACTTTGTCTGACATCCAGCGCCGACTTCATGACTACCAAAAAAAGCCGATCGAAGAGATCAAAGCCTTTCGGCGAATGATTCGATTTACTCGATACCCGACGCCGCTTCGCCGCCTGCTCCTCGGCGCCGCCATCGGGTTTCTGGGACGGCAGCGAGCGCAATACTTCGGGACATTCATGATCAATTCGGTCGCCGCCATGCGTGCTCGCATGCTGCAATTCATCACACCATTGACCACCAGCCTCTACTACGATCGCGTGACATCCAACGGTGAAATGACTCTTCAATTGGCGATCGATCATCGCGTCTTGGATGGTTACACCGCCGCTCGGGTTGTCGGCGAAGTCGAGTCGATCCTCAACAACGAAATCCTGCAAGAGCTTCGCGGCGACATTGCGCTGATGCGAAACGCGGCATGAGCCTCCGCGCCCTGTGATCGCCCCGATCATTTGCGAGTTGTTTGTAAGGCGCCGATGGCTTATCCTGTGAGGTATGGACACGTCCGAGCCGTTGTCGCGCGACGTCACCTCGTTGAGTCTGCTGAATCGTGCTCGCCAAAATCAACCGAGCGCGTGGCAGCATCTTGTTCGCCTCTATAGCCCCCTGATCTTCTTCTGGTGCCGCCGGGCTGGGCTGGATCGCGAGGATGCCGCCGACGTCTTGCAAAACGTTCTTCAGACGGTCGTCCGGCGCCTCGCTGACTATCAACCCGAACGGGGTTCCTTTCGCGGGTGGCTCTGGGTCATCACCCGAAGTCGGTTGCAGGATCATTTTCGACAACGGCACGCCCAATTCGCGGCGACCGGCGGCAGTACGGCCATGCAAACACTGCGCGAGATTCCCGAGCACGAACCCCAGGAAATCATCGATGAATCGCATGCCGACGGCGCCGGCCGCATCCTCGAACGCGCCCTGGAAATGATCCACAACGACTTCGAACAGCAAACCTGGCAGATGTTCTGGCGGGCTGCCGTTGACGGTCAGACCGCTCGCGAAATCGCCGCCGAACTGGGCACGACGATCGACGCCGTTTATCAGGCCAAGGCTCGCGTGTTGCGACGACTCCGACAGGAGATGAACGAACTACTCAATGACCGGCCGCACGAACCCTAGAGCCATCGAATCCACGGATCGATGATGGACAACGATACCCGTCATGCCGGCGACTGCCTCTCTGACGCCTCGTTACGGGCGTACCGCGACGGGCGAACGATGCCCGATTCGGCGCCGGCCATCGAAGATCATTTGCGCCTCTGTGCGGCCTGTCTGGCACGACTCGATGCCCTGACCACGACCGACGACCCGCTGCAGTTCGCCCTGCGAGGCGCGGGCACGGCCATCGACGACGGACTCGATCCCCTCGTGCGGCAAACCGTCGAGAGATTCATCACCGATCACCCTGCGCCGGCGCCCATGGCGTGGCCCCAACCGGGGGACGTGCTCGATGAGTATCGACTGATCGAGCCGTTGGGCGAGGGCGGCATGGGCATGGTTTTTCGAGCCGTCCATCGGCGATTGGAGAAAACGGTTGCCATCAAACTGTTGAACGACCGAACCGATGGCCAGCCCGACGCCGTCAACCGATTTCAACGTGAAGTCAAGGCACTGGGCCAATTCCAGCACCCGCACATCGTTGAGGCGACCGACGCCGGTATCGCGAACGGGCGCCTGTTCCTCGTCATGGAGTACGTTGACGGCATCGACCTGCGCCGATACGTGCATGAGCGCGGACCTGTCAGCGTCGCCCAGGCATGTGACTGGATTCGGCAGGCGTCGCTGGGGCTGCAACATGCTCATGACAGCGGGCTGATCCATCGCGACGTGAAACCATCGAACCTGATTTTGACGAACACGGGCAAAGTGAAACTGCTCGATCTGGGGTTGGCGCGGCGAGATCAGGAGCCGCCGGTTTCGGGTGGGGCGCCGACGGGCGGCGCATCAGCGACCGAGAGCATGACCGGCACCGGCGACCTTCTCGGGACGGCCGATTACATGGCCCCTGAACAATGGACCGATTCGCATCGGGTCGGGCCGGCCTCCGACTTATACGGCTTGGGTTGCACCTTGTTTTTTCTCCTCGCGGGGCATCCGCCTTATCCGAACACCCGCTTCCCATCGACCGCCCAAAAGCAGGAGGCGCACCGGAACGCGCCGATCCCGTCGATCAAGGCGCTGCGCAGCGAAGTACCGACGCGGATCGATCGACTCGTTCAGCGAATGATGGCAAAACGACCCGAAGACCGACCCGCGTCGGCCGCCGAGGTGGCCCGGCTGTTGACCCGCACGCCGAATCGCCGGCGTCGTTGGCTCCTCGCGCCGATTCTGGCCCTCGCCGCCATCACCGTCGCCGTCGTCATCTGGCCCAGAATCAAAACTCCCAACCGATCGACGGCGGAATCCCCGCCCGTCGTTAGCGGACCGGCTGTTGATCCGCCGGTGCCGAAAATCGCGCCGCCGATGGGGACCATCCCCATGAGTGCCGTCGACGCTCAGGAACTTGTACGAAAATGGGCGATCTTCACCGGCATGAAGCCTCAGCAAGACAACACCCTCCAGATGACGATGGTGCTCATCCCACCCGGTGAATGGGACGCCTCGCCCACGCATCGCGTTCGCCTGAGTCGGCCGTACCTCATCGCGGCCCACGAAGTCACGGTGAAGCAGTTTCGCGAGTTCGTGAACTCGACCTCGCACCGCACCGACGCCGAAACGAACGGTCGCGGCGGCTTTCGCTCAACGCTCGATGGACCCGGCGGGCAAAGAAAGGTGGTCATCGATCCGCGTCAGACTTGGCGGACACCCGGCCCGGTCACCGGCGACGACTACCCGGTCACGCAAATCAGTTGGCACGACGCCCGCGCGTTTTGCAACTGGCTAAGCGTTCGCGAGTCAGCCGTTTATCGCTTGCCGACCGAAGCCGAATGGACCTGGGCCATGGGCGCGGGCGTCCCGCTCAAGCAGGTCTACAACGCCGACCTTCCAGCAATTGGTTGGCTCGCAACCAACGCCCCCGACGGGCCGCAACCGGTCGGCCGGAAGGTCCCGAATCCCTGGGGGCTGTTCGACACGATCGGCAACGTTCGCGAATGGTGCCATGACTGGTATCTGACGACTCGCGATCGAAAGGGGCTGATCATCGATCCGGCGGATCCCTTGGAACCCATCCCGGATCCCGTGACCAAAGTGATGACCCGGTCGCGGATGACCCTTGGCTATGGCCATCTGGAACAACTCCCGTTGCGAACTCGCCTTCTTTACTTGCCCTGCGCGCCGGAAAGCTCCTTCGCCGACCTCGGTTTTCGCCCCGTGCGAGAACTCCCCGACCCGTCACGATGACGCCTCGCCAACGCCTCTCACATTGCCCACGGCATCGCTAGCCGATTGTCACATTTTCGCGTCAGGGCCAACCGTATTGGGAACTAGAGGACACGCGGTCAACGGCTTTTTTTTCGACCCTTCGACCGCCCTCGTTCCCTATCGGAGAAAGTCATGATCGAGCACGGCACGTTGATGAAAGACCACTATCCCAAGATTCATGAGCTATTATTCCACCCCGCCACCCTGTTTGACTGGGCGAGCGACCCAAATCTCGTCCTTCCCGGCAAAGTAAAACGGGCGTTGGTGAAGTTCAACGTCAACAAGGATTCTCTGGTCTATGCCCTGACGCCTGGTCAGGGGCCTGAGATTGGTATCGTTCAACTGGCCATTACGGGCGCCGCGGAATCATGGGACACGCCCTGGTTCTGGAAACCCAAGGACGTGATCTCGGATTTCAAGAACGCGGCCGAAACTGCTTTCTACTATCGAATCGCCATGTCGTTCGAGAAGCGATTCCTGACTTTGGAAGAATTCCGCGACTATGCCGTCATCCCCCTCATCGTCGGCTGGTTTGCGGGCGACCCAAACACGGATGACTTTGATAATCTTCATCCATTTTCGGTGGCGCTCGACTACCTTGAAGCTGCATACGGCAACCGGTTTCCCATCCCGGCAAACCATCTGCTCGGGTGGAAATGGAACACGGTCACCCCGCCAGGGATCAAAGTCAGCCCGTCGTCGTCGCCGCCACAACCGAAACCCACCGGACCGATTCGCGCCGCGATCCGCAAATTCGTGCACAATCGGAGAGCCGCTCGGGCCGCCCGCCGCGCATGACGGCGCCGGCGTCGCCCATCGCCAACGGACGAGCTGATAGACTAATCGACACGCGACGCCATAGCGGCCAATCCCTGGGCGACAACCAATGGCCTGCCGAGACCACGATTACGAGAAATGGCTGCAACAGGCCGTGGGCCATTTCAATGACCTGTTTCAACGACTGTGCCTGCTCTGCGAAACCATGGAGGCGAAGGGCCTGCCGTTTCCGGCGCCGGTCGCGAAGTGGTGGCGCAAACGCAAACTTCGGCGACCGAAATCGCTGCCGACCACCCAGGAGAACATCGACTTGTTCGCGCGGCTGACGTGCCAACTCTGCCAAGCCGCCGACGATCACGGGTTTGAACTACCGCCCACCGTCGCCCCGTGGTGGTTGGAGCATCGCCGTCGGGATGAGGAGGCGAAGAATGGGTAATGTCGCAGCCTAGCCGAACCGCGTCGCCCGGTACGGTGCTGGGTCAAGATGCGGGGGTTGCCCGCTGAGAATCTCGGCCACGAGGCGACCCGTCGCGGGCGCCATCGACAGGCCGAGCATCCCGTGACCGGCGGCAATTACGACATTCTCCAGCGCCACACTTGGGCCGATGATCGGCAAGCCATCGTAGACCATCGGCCGCCAACCCCACCATTCCTCTTGAATCGGCGCCGCTGTCGGCGCCCGCAGATAATGAGCCGCGCCGCGAGTCAGCAACTCCAGCCGGCGCCGATTGAGCGTCGCGTCATGGCCGGCGAATTCCATCGTCGAACCGAGGCGATAACCGGAGCGGAACGGCGTGACGGCGACGCGATGCTCCTCGAAGATCATCGACCGATTCGGGCACGGGTCGGGCCGCGGCATCGTGATCGAATAGCCTTTGCCCGGCTGGATCGGCAGGCGCCCGCCGAGGTGCCGTCGCAAGAGCGGGGTCCAAGCTCCGGTCGCGACGACAACGGCATCGGCAGCGATGGTTCCGTTTGAGGTCTCGGCCGCCCGCGCTGTTCGCCCCTGCCGTGTGAAGCCGAGCAATTCGCATCGCTCGCGAATCTCGACGCCATGCGAGATCAGCCACCGGCGCCAGGCATCCATGAGCCGATCGGGTCGCAATTGCGCATCGCCGGGATAGAACCAGGCGCCCGGCAATCCCGGCAAAAGCGCCGGTTCCTTTTCCGCAAGGGTCGCCGCGTCCCATCGCTCCGCCGGCACGCAAAACTCGTCGCGAAGCAGCCGATCGATCTGGGCGTAATGCTCAAAGGCATGGGCCGTTTGATAGACGAACAGCAGGCCCTTTTCCTCCCACTCGACATCGAACATTTCGACGCGCATCAGATCGTCGTAGAGCCGGCGAGAGGAGTCGAGCAAGGCCTTAATTGCCTGTCCGGCGTCGAGCATCGACCTCCGATTGCAGCGGCGGGCGAAACGAATGAGCCAGCCCCAGAGCGCAGGATCAAACCGCGGCTTGATTGTCAGCGGCGAGTTCGGCGTCAGCAGTGCCTTGAGGGCTGGGCCGAGGGCACCGGGGCCGGCGTGCGGCAAGACGTGGCTCGGGCAGACGTAACCGCAGTTGGCGTGTGAGCAGCCTTGGCCGAATTCGCCCCGGTCGATGATCGTCACTTCGCGACCGGCCTGGCGAAGGTAATAGGCACAGGCCGCGCCGATCACTCCGCCGCCAACGATGACCACGCGCCCGCCGTTCATCCACGAATCCCCATGACGAACGGGTCGGCTGGGTCGAGCAGCAGGGTCGCCTCGCCGGTGACGAACGCGGTACCGGCGATCCGCGGAATGATCCGGCCCGCGTCGAGACGCACCGAACCTTCAAACACACTTCCAACGATGCTCTCCTGCCGCCACGGTTGCCCCTCGTGCAGCTTGCCATCGGCGAACAGGCAGGCGAGCTTGGCGCTCGTTCCGGTGCCGCACGGCGAGCGATCGTACGCTTTGCCCGGGCAGAGGACGAAGTTGCGGCTGTGGTTGGCCGGGTCGTGCGGTGGACCGAATAGCTCGACGTGGTCAATCTCGGCGCCGCCCGCGCCGGTGATGCCGTGCCGCGCCAACGCCTGTCGGACGCGCCAGGTATATTCTGTCAATCGTTCGACATTCGCCGACGTCAGGTCTTGGCCGTGCTCGCCGACGAGGAAGAACCAGTTGCCGCCATAAGCGACGTCGCCGGTCACCGCGCCGATGCCCTCGACCGGCACCGTCACCCCTGCCGCGTGCCGGTAGCTCGGCACGTTGTCGAGCACCGCGATATTGGCACCATCGTAGTCGAAAGCGATAAGGCCGACCGGCGTTTCCAGTCGATGCTGTCCCACGGTGATGCGCCCTTGATGCCCCATCGCGACCGCAAGACCGATCGTTCCGTGTCCACACATGCCGAGATAGCCGACGTTGTTGAAGAAGATGACGGCCGAGCAACACCTCGGGTCCGTCGGCGGCAGCAGGATCGCCCCGACCATGACGTCGGACCCTCGCGGCTCGTTGACGACGGCGGAGCGGAAGTCGTCGAACTCGGCACGGAATCGTTCACGGCGCTCAGAGAGAGTGCCGGTGCCGAGATCAGGCCCGCCCGACACAACGACGCGCGTCGGTTCGCCGCCGGTGTGGGTGTCGATAACCGCGACGCGGCGAAAGGTCATGGGGCGGCCAGCTCCGCGACGTGCGATCGCGCCGCCATCCCGCGGCGGATGATGCCGAGGACTCGCTCGCGCTCCATGCCGGTGAGGGTCATTCGCGGCAGGCGTACGACCTCCGACCCCAACCCGCATTCGTGGATCGCCAACTTGATGTATTGCACGAGCTTGACGTGCGTGTCGAGGTGCAAGAGCGGCGTGAACCAGCGATAGACGTTGCGAGCCGCGTCGAGGTTGCCCGTCACGATGAGTTGCCAGAGTCGCACGCTCTCACGCGGGAAGGCGTTGACCAGCCCGGCGACCCAACCGGTGGCGCCGAGGATGGCGGCCTCGAAAATCAGGTCATCGACACCGCAGAAGAGCGTGAAGCGGTCGCCGCACACGATTTTCAGATCCGTGATCCGGCGCGGGTTGTCGGACGATTCCTTGATGGCGACGAACTTCGGCTCGTCGGCGAGATCGATGAACATCTCCGGCGTGATATCGACGCCATAGGTGACGGGGTTGTTGTAGATCATGATCGGCCGGTCACTGGCGGCGGCGACGGCACGGAAATGGGCGATCGCTTCGCGGCCATCGGCTTTGTAGACCATCGCGGGCAGAACCATGAGGCCATCGACGCCGGCCTTGGCGGCATCGGCGGCGTAACGGCAGGCGATGCGCGTCGAGCTTTCCGCGACGCCCGCCAGCACCGGAATGCGCTTACCGACATGGGCGACGGCGGCTTTGAGTAGCTCGATCTTCTCGCCATATTCGAGCGAGCAATTCTCGCCGAGCGTGCCGAGCAGAATGAGGCCGTCGATGCCGGCGGCCATCATGGCGTCGAGGTGCCGCAGCGTGGCGGGAATGTCGAGCGATTGATCGTGCTTGAATTGGGTCATGGCGGCGGGATAAACGCCGGTCCAGTCGACTTTCATGGCGGTAGCTCCTCGCGGTATCGGGTCTTGCGGGAAGGATACGGTTTCACCGCGGTGAGAGGTAGATGATTTCTCTTGCGGAGCACGCCGCGCCAGCAAGTGTTGAGGTCCGGCTACGCGATGCCGCGCGCTTCGACCGAAAACCTTGTTGAACTCCCCGTGATCGATGGCCAGAATAGGGTCCATCATGGCATGCCATCGGGTGGGAAGGGCTGATCGACTCAGCATCCCCCAGCATCCATGGATTCTCTCGGCGTTAACAATAGGGGCGGGTGATGTCGGAACGGTCATTTCTGTGGCAGGTCACCGCGGAGGCCGGGGGGTTGGTTGCGGCCATGCTCCCAGTCGCGTTCGCGGGTTACGTCTGCCTGGCGGCGCCGCAGCCGTTGTACCTGTTGCCGGCGGTGTTCGCGATGGCGTCGGCCCCGGTCGTCGCCTTCCAGAGGAAGGTCCACAATCTGCGGGCGGAGGTGGGCGCGCTGCGGGAGGCGGTGGCCCGGCTACGTGAGGCCCGCGACGAGGGGTAAGCCGGTCACGCCGCCCCGAGAACTGCCTGAGCGGGCGTTATGTGCAAGTGACCAGATGTCACGCCTTGGCGGGTTGTTCGGCGCGAGGCTTCGAAGATCGAGGAGGTCGTGGCTGGGGGACGGAAGTTCACAGTCACGGATCCCGAGTACAACAAGCAAACCATTGCTCGCAAGAGATAGACCGCCGAGGATCCGGTCACGCCTTACCTTTCCCTGGTCTTCCAGCCGTGGTATCCTGGCGGAGGTAATAGCCGCCGAGGAGGAACTGGCATGCCTGTCAGTATCAAAGCGTTGGGAATCGACCGGCTCAGCGTACCTGAGCGACTGGAGTTGATCGAGCAAATCTGGGATAGCCTTCCGGAGCAGGTCAGCCCAGGGGAGGTGCCCGCTTGGCACCTGGCCGAGTTGGCCAAGAGACGCGCACAGGCTGACGCCTCGCCGGGAGCGGGCAAGCCGTGGCGAGAAGCTCTCGCACGGTTCAGAGGCGGGTCATGAGCCTGCCCGTCATCCTGCGGCCCGAGGCAGACGCGGGCGGCGCGGTTGAGGAAGTTTCGGCATGTGATTTATTATGTGGTCTTCCCGGATCGGATCGAGGTGCTGGCTGTGTTGCACGGCTCGCGGGATGCCTCCGCGTGGCAATCACGGGCATAAGGCAGCGCGCCAAAAAGGTTGATGGCCTCGGAAGTCAATAAATCAGAGCACGAAGCGCAAGCAAGTGTTGACCCCTACACTTACTCGCGCTGCGTACTCTTCAACATGAGCACGCAGCGCGAGCAAGTGTTGCGGTCCGGCTACGCGATGCCGCACGGCTCGCCAAAACGTAGTTGAATCTGCCGAGTTCGATGGCGACAATAGGGGCCGTCTTGGTATGTCTGCGGGGTGTAAGTGAGTTCGCTACATCCAACATCCCCCGGCATCCCCATGAACTGTCGCGGGCTGTCAGGGACCGCTCGCGGTGCAACCAGATGCATGGATTCTTTCGACCGGCAGACCAACCACCACTGAATCCCACGGCGCGGTTGCACGCTGTGACTCAGACGTCGTGACGAGGACAACACCATGAATTCAGTCAATCCCGAGGTCGCGGACGACATCTCGCGAGAGCAACGTCAGCGACGCATGAGGCGCGTTCGAGTTGGGATGGCCGTATTCGCAATGTGTATTGGATTTGTTTCTTTTTCCAACGTAGCCGGCAATCCCCGCTTCGAGACGTATCACACGCTGGATGTGATCCGGTTGATGACCGCGGGAGCGTGCTTCGGCGTCGCCCTCGTCTCGCTGATTCAGTCTTTCAAATCTCTCGGCTCTCCTTCAGAAGCCAAGAAGGAATAGCGGCATGGGACATCATCGATCGCGGCAGGATTAAAGACACTTGCTGGCGCCGCGGGCACGCTGCTCGGAAGTACCGGTGGAAGTGCTGTAAGCCCGTTTCGAACACATCGACGCATCGAAATAGCGCTTCCGCATCGCTTAGCATGGCCCCGGCGATAGGGGGCGATAAGGCGAAGGTTGTCGTCGTGAGTGCTTTCAACTCCCCGTTTGCGCCTGGGTGTGATACCTTACAAGTGCCTTTGAGGAGGGTATTTCATGCAACAGACGTTAGTCGTCCGTGGGCGATATGTTGGGCGGACATTCATTCCGGACGGCCCACTACCCGAGGCCGAGGGAACAGCGGAACTCGTCATAACGATCACTTCACGTCAGGCGAAAGGTTCAATCGCCGATGCATTCGGCACCGCACCGGAATTGCGAAGTGGAGACGAGTTATTAACGCAATTGCAGGCTGAGCGTGATCAATGGGGTGACCGCTGATCTACCTCGACGCGAATATCGTGATTCGATTGGTCGAAGGGGACGCCCTCACCCGCGCTCCGTTGGAAACTCGGTTGGCCTCGTCGATTGGAGTTCCGCAGTCGTTGGTCACCTCGCGTCTGACCCGCCTGGAATGCCGATCGAAACCATTGCGAGCAGCGGATTTCGCTACCCTGGCTCAGTTTGACGTCTTCTTCGACGGTATCGAGCTGATTCTGGCCGAGCTAAGCGCTTCGGTCATCGAACGGGCTACCGATTTTCGCGCGCGATACAACCTTCGGACGCCTGATGCCATCCACTACGCCACGGCGGTGGATTTCGGTGCGACGGTGTTCTTGACCGGGGACCGGACTCTATCACGCTGCTCGGAAGTCCCGGTGGAAGTACTGTAAGCAAGTATCGAACTCGGCGACGCTTCGCGAAACGCCCCTGCGTCGCTGAACATTGGCCCCATCGCGCCTCATGCGGTAGAATGCCCGACACGGGTTATCATCGTGGTTTCATCAGGAGGTCATTCGCCATGCAATGGGAAGGTCGCGAGGAGAGCCGGAATGTCGAGGATCGCCGCGGGATTTCGCCGAAGACGGGCTTGGCCATCGGCGGCGGCGCGGGTGGGCTGATCCTCATCGTCATCGCCCTGCTTTTGGGCGTCGATCCGCGTCAATTGATGCAACAGGCCGGCAACGGTGGCGGCCCAGGTATTGGCAACCCCAACGCCGGCTTGGGCCAAGTCGGCGAGAAGCCTTCCGACCCGCAAGAAGAAAAGATGGCGTCGTTCTCCAAAGTCATCTTCCGCGACACCGAAGTCATTTGGGACGACCTCTTTCAACGCATGGGTAGGACCTATCAAAAACCGACGCTGGTGCTTTTCAGCGGCCACGTCGTGTCGGCGTGTGGGCAGGCCGAATCAGCAATGGGGCCGTTCTACTGCCCCGGCGACTCGAAGGTTTACATCGACCTGTCGTTCTATCGCGACATGGAAAAGAAGCTCAACGCCCCCGGCGAATTTGCCCGAGCCTATGTAATCGCTCACGAAGTCGGTCATCACGTTCAGCGCCTGCTCGGCTATTCCGCCCGCGTCGATGAAGCCCGGCGGTCGTCGAACAAGACCGAGGCCAACCATATGTCGGTGCGGCTCGAGTTGCAGGCCGACTATCTCGCCGGCGTCTGGGCACACCACGGCCAGAAGCGATTCAAATTCCTCGAGCGCGGCGACATCGAGTCGGCCATTCAAGCAGCCTTCGAGATTGGCGACGATCGCTTGCAGAAAAAGTCTCGCGGGTATGTCGTGCCGGACGCCTTCACGCACGGCACGTCGAAGCAACGGATGCGCTGGTTCCAAGCCGGCTTCGATACCGGCGACGTCGGGGGTGCCAAGCGACTCTTTGATATGCGCTACGATGATCTATGAGCCGATGATGCGCTGTTTCGCTGCACGGCGAACCAGCGCCCAACAATGGCCAAGACGGCGATGACGCCGATCCCCGCGAGGATTCTTCCCCACGGCGTGCGCGTGAATTGCGCCCGTGTCGGTCCGGCGGTTTCCAGCTTTTGATTCGCGACGGTGAATGTCAATTTGGCGCGATGACCGGCACCCGCGTCGATGATAAGACGATAACCCCCATCGGCGGGCATGGGCAACTCCCACACGCCGTCCTTGTCGGTTACCCCGCTCGCGATGATTTTTCCGGCCGTGTCTTCGACGCTGACTTTCGCCTCACCCGCAGCCGAATCGTCATCGAAAAAAGCCTCAACCTTGAGGCGGTTCCCCGATGGCTTGATCTCCGCGCCCAACCCGTGAGCCGAGGCGCGGCCGGCAAAGGTTGCAAGAACAATCAGGGGAAACCAACATCTGAAAAACACTGAAATATCCCGATGTTGTTCATCGTTACGCGCTCGCCGCTACCGGCGAGCGCGTAACGATCAATCGGTTTCCGTTACCTCACGCCGAGCAACTCGACCTCGAAGGTCAACTCCGCGTCGGGCGGGATGACGCCGCCGGCGCCGCGTTTGCCGTAGGCCAAATCGGGCGGGATGATGAGCTTGCGCTTCCCGCCGACCTTCATGCCCGCGACGCCTTCGTCCCAGCCCTTGATGACGCGACCCGCGCCGAGCGGGAACGAGAACGGCTTGCCGCGATCCTTGCTGCTATCGAACTTGGTGCCGTCTTTGAGCGTGCCGGTGTAGTGAACGTCCACGGTATTGCCGGCCTTCGCTTCGGCGCCGGTGCCGACAACCTCGTCGATATACTTCAATCCGGACTTGGTAGTAATCACTTTCTTCTCCGATGAATTCTTGTCATCCGCCATGCCGAGCGTCGCCCAACCGATAGACAACGCCAGGGCCACGCCAACCCACTTCACTCGCATCGCCCCCTCCTTCTTGGGGATGAAACCTTGGCGACCTGCGCCAATACAGGCCATGGTGTCAGCATATGGAATCGGCGATAAGCGACGCTTCGCGGGCGGAGGAGCGGATCGATGAGCGTCTACCATACGGCGTTGATAATCCGCTATGATGACCTTGAGTCATGCAAGGAGGATCTTGTTATGAGCGCCGACACCAACATGACCCCGAAAACAACCGCGATCATCTTCAGCCGCCTTTGGGATGGCGATTGCCAGTTAACCATGCCCGTGGCTCGACACATTCTCAAACTTCGGTTCAGCGACTCCGATCTGGCTCGGATGAGGGAACTCGCCGAACGCAACCGTGAAGGTCAATTGTCGCCGGCTGAGCTAGATGAACTCGACAGTTTCGTGACCGTCGGCGATCTTCTGGCGATGCTTCAGTCGAAGGCCCGCAGACTCGTCAAGCCATCACCACTTAACTCACATGTCCGTCGATAACCGAATTGACGAGCAGGTACGCCATCGCGCAGCCCACCGATGCGAATACTGTCAACTCCCCGAATCGCTCCACCCCGGACCGTTCGAGATCGAGCATGTCATTCCACGACAACATGGCGGTGCCAACTCCCTGGGGAACCTTGCCTTGGCATGCTTACATTGCAACCGCCACAAGGGACCGAATCTTGCAGGTATCGATCGCACGACGTCACGAACGAAACTGGTCCGCCTCTTCCACCCGCGCCGGCATGTGTGGACTTACCATTTCTTCTGGGTCGGACCTCGTCTTGCCGGTCGAACCCCAATTCGCCGCGTCACCGTCAGCGTACTCGCCATCAATGAACCGATCCGACTCGCTCTGCGCGAAGCCCTCATCGCGGAAGGTGCCTTTCCACGCAAAGATTGATTTGCAAAAAGCCCAGCCTCCGCTGCGCTTCTCCGTCTCCTCACCTCTCTCTCGGCCTACTATCATTCGCCCGCTTGTGTACACTGAACCCCGTTGCTGTTCGCCTGCCGCCGAGGATCACTCCCCATGCCATCCCCTCATCGCCGTGATTTTCTGCGACTCGCCGCCGGCTCCGCATTGCCGCTGGCCTTGGGCCATCGTCTTCACGGGCAGGCGCCAGCTCGCATCCTGCGAAGTCATCACCCCGAGAACCTCGAGTCGAACTTCGCCGCCCTCAGCGGATTCATCACGCCGACCGACACCTTTTACGTTCGTAGTCACTTCGCCACGCCGAAGATCGACCGCGCCGCCTGGAAACTTCGTGTTGAAGGCGCCGTTGAAAAGCCGATGGAGTTCACACTCGATCAGTTACAAAAGCTCGCCGAAGTTCGCGTCCCGCTTCTGCTCGAATGCGCCGGCAATGGTCGCGGCTACCTTGTCCCGCCGGCTCGCGGCGTGAATTGGCAACTCGGCGCCGTGGGTGTCGCCGAGTGGACCGGCGTTCCCCTGGTGACTCTGCTTGAAAAAGTCGGTGTCAAATCGAATGCCGTTGAAGTCGTCCTCGAAGGCGCCGACACCGGCGTCCCCGAAGGCGCTCCCGGCCCCATCGCTTATGCTCGCGGACTGCCTCTGGAAAAGGCCCGCAAGCCTGAAACCATGCTTGTCTATGGTATGAACGGCAAGGACCTCGCTCCGCGTCACGGCGCACCCCTGCGAGCGGTCATTGGCGGGTGGTATGGTATGGCATCTGTGAAATGGCTCCGTCGAATCGTCGTCACCGACAAGCCGTTTCAAGGTTTCTGGCAGGCGGTTGATTATACAATGTACGAGCGCGTCAACGGCCTACCAAGCGTCGTCCCCATTACCGAAGGCATGGTGAAATCCCAGATTGCCCGCCCTGCTCTTTCCGAGACTGTCCCCGCCGGCAAGTCGTATCGCGTCTTCGGCGCGGCCTGGGCCGGCGAGGCCGACGTCGCCAAGGTCGAATTCAGCGCCGACGCCGGCAAAACTTGGGCTGACGCTAAATTGTTCGACCAACCCGTGCCCTTCTGTTGGCGCCTTTGGGAATATGAATGGAAGGTGCCCGCCAGCCCCGGTCGAGCCGTGTTAATGTCACGCGCCACCGATAATCGCAAACGCACACAACCCATGGAACGCGATCCCGATCGACGAACCTATGTTATCAACCATGTACTACCGATTGAAATTGAAATAACCTGACCCCGTTAAGCGACCGTTCGACGTAGCATTTCACACACTTCCTCGAACCGTCGCTTAACACAATCACGTTGCGCCCTCGGCGCCACGATGGAGATTCGATTGATGCGCGCCATTCTCTGTTTACTGTTCTTGGCCTCCACGTCTCGTGCCGACGACCCAGCCGAGTTATTGAAAAAGGCCGACGACGCGTTGAAAGCACGCCGCCCCGCCGATGCTGCCAAACTCCTCGACGATGCCATCAAGGCCGCTCCCAAGAGTCTTGATGCCTATCGCATGCGAGCCGTCGCCCGTGAGCAATTGAAACAGTTCGACGGCGCGCTGGCCGATCTCAATCACTTTCTGAAACTGAAACCCGACTCCGTTGCGGCGCTGGATCTCCGCGGCATTGTCTATTTCAAACTCGCCAAGCCAAAAGAGTCGCTGGCGGACTTCGACCGCGCCATCCAACTGCGACCCGATCTGGCCGCCGCCCACTGGCGCCGCGGTTTGACCCTGTATTACGCCAATGAATTTGGCAAGGGCGTTGCCCAGTTCACCACATCGGACAAGGCCGAACCGGAGGATGTCGAAAACGCCATCTGGCACTTCCTGTGCAACGTGCGTGTGAAAGGATTGGAAAAAGCCCGAGCCGAAATGTTGAGAGTCGCCCGTGACCCGCGCGGCGATTACATGATGAAAGCCTATGACTTGTTCCGCGGCAAAGCGGAGGCGAAGGATGTGTTCGCCGCAGCCGAAACGGGCAACGTGGACGCCGAAGAGCGCAAGGTGCGCCGTTTCTACGCTCACTACTATGTCGGCATGTATTACGAGTCGATGGGCCAACCCGCGAAGTCCCTTCCCGAGTTACGCACCGCCGTGGAGAAATACCCGATCAGCCATTACATGATGGACGTCGCAAACGCCCACCTGAAGCTGCGAACACAACGGTAACATCCGTGTTCCTATGCTTCATCGGAGACCTATACCATGCCGCGAGCCAAGCGATATACCAAGGACGAAGTCATCGCGATCCTTGAACAGAGTGAAGGGCGGCTCAGCCCCGTCGGTCACCAAGCGGGCCATACCATGGCCCAACACGTTCTCATCGCGGATCATCACCTCACCGACCGGTTGATAGCGACGCTGGGCACCAGTTCCCCGAACCGGCCCATCATCGTGACTCCCGGCGGCACCGTCGCCGACAAACTCACCCACCGCACCATCTGGAAAGAACTCGACCCAACCCTAACGACCGCCGTCGCCAACAAGAGCTATTCCGATCTCTACGAAGACTGTGTTGGCAAAGCCGGCGCCTTCCGTGATATTCAACAGGCCGGCATCATCGGGCGCTATGTCCTCAATTCAACGACGGGCCAAACGGAACTTGCCAAGCTCGATGCCGCCCCCGCCGGCACTCAACTCCGAGTGAAGATTGTCGTTTCCATGAACCTCCTTGAAAATACCCAAGGCGATTGGCTCATGCGATTCGCCGAGAAAGGAAATGATCTGCCTCATCTGAAGGTGTTCACTCAAGCGTGGATGTTCGTTGATAAACTCGAACCCGAGGGCATTCACATTCAGACCTTCTTCCCCGTCGCGGGTTGACGCGGGTTGCCTCAAACGTGTTGGTCGATCAGAATCGGGTTGCCATCGGGATCAACCGCGATCAGGCTGGCCGGCCCTGTCGTCGTTTCGTCAGCCTCTTGGACCAACGCCACGCCGAGAGCCTTCAATTGCCGTTGCAACTCGCGCACGTCCGTGAACGAGGCAAGTGTCTGCGCGTTCTGATCCCAACCCGGGTTAAACGTGAGGATATTTTTGTCGAACATCCCCTGAAATAAGCCGATGACGTGATCGCCGTTCTTGAGAATGAGCCAATTCTGACTGGCGTCGCCCGCAAACGATTGGAAGCCGAATTTCTCGTAGAAGCGTCGCGACGCCTCCAGGTCTTTCACCGCGAGGCTGACCGAAAACGCGCCCAGCTGCATGTCGTACTCCGATGAAAAGGGAATCACGGCCACAGAGGGTCCGCGGCCGCCGACCAACCTCACGATTTCATTGTGCCCGCGCGGTTACCAAATGCAACTCCCGGCCTCCTTGCACCCGCGCCTACCTTATCAACTCGACAATCAACGCCGCCAGAGCCGTCGCTCCCACGATGGCTCCCGCGACCATGAGGCGCTTGAACCTGCGTATCGCAATCACCTTCTGCGGTATGAAAGTCGCCGGCTCCCCGAAATCATCCGCCGAGGCTGCCGGCGCCGTCGCGTTGGGGTTCCGCTTGAACCACGCGTGCGACCAGCCATAACTCATCATGAGCACAACCGGCCGGCAATAGGTTCGCGTCGCCATCGATCCGAGCGTCTCCGTCGAATGTTTGAAATAGAACGCGGCACGTTCGCGGAACCGTTCTCGTTCCGCCCCCGTTGCATGGCGGTACGCGTATTGAAAGACCTCGCACTTTCTCATGTCCTGTGCGGGCCAAGTCTCCGTCGGATACTCCAGTTTATCACGTTGATCCAGATAGGGGCGTTCGTGATCGTTCATCCACCGAGCAAAATGCAACAACACGGCCTGACCGTAGGCATACATTCCATCCAGTTGACCGATGTCAATCTTGTAATCAAGGTACTTGCCAATCGCCTGGAGATAGACGGTGTAATACCATCGCGTCTCAATGTGATCGAGCCGCAGCGAGGCAATATCCTGTTTCGGATGGGTACAACGGCGAATCAACTGCTCGGCCTTGTTAAGGTATTTGGCGTCGCCACTCAGTCGATGGGCGTCCAGCAGCGCGTTGATGGCGTTACCGGGACCCCGACCCGGGCCGTTGTAGAGGGTACTTCCCGAACAGCTCGCCCAGCCCGTGTCGCCCCGGCATAACCAACGAAAAGGCGTCAAATTACCATCGTCGATCTGTATCACCCACTCGGCAAGGCCGAGCACTGCCTGGCGCGATGCTGGGTCGCCGGTGAGGAAATGATGCAACATGAGCCCTGTCGTGTAGACATGCTCGCTCGAAGGTCCTCCGCCGGGCACCGGGCGCCCACTACTGGGAATCACACTCTTCGCCGGATAGGCGCGATGGGTTGCGGTGTCGGCATCGACATAATGAAATGTGTGCCAGAACATACCACCGCTATACAACGCCCGATCTTCGCGAGTGTGATAGATGTCGATGTCAATGACATGACGCGCCAGCGTGTCCATCAACTCAAACCATCGATGGTCGCCCGTTCGCAGAAACTGATACGCTCCACCGGCAACAGCGTCGTATTGATTGTTATAGTGCGACGCCCTCGGAATCGGGCCGTGCTCCGGGTGCAGATACGCTTCATGGTCGGCCCACATGTCGCCGAAATGGCGCCAGCCGTATTCATCAATGACTTCGCGCTTTCGTTGGAATGTATCGTCACCGGCGATGGCGGCATCCACCAATTGACCGTAAGTTCGATGCGGATCATTCGCGATTGATGTTAGGAACGGAACCGCATTGGTGGCCTCGATCCAATCGGGGGCGACATGAAGCTGTATGGGCGATCGCGTCCAATCCAACGGTTCGGGCGTGATGTCGTCGGGCGCAAACGCGACATGAAAGATGTGAGTCTTTTGTTCCCCCGGTTGTAATTCGTGACCGTCGGCGGACTGTCTCGGGAATAGTCGGATTGTAATGCCGTTGGTGTCGGCTTCGATCGCTTTGGGGAAATTCTGCCAGAAGAGCGGGACACTGGCGGCCAGGCATTGCCGGTCGCGCTCGATGGAGATAATCGGCGTCGCCCGTTGGCCCGAATCGTCGCCGCCATCGGCAACGAGGCGGTAGCCGCGAAAGCGGCACGGGACGTGGCGATGGCGGTTCAGATGGTTGTGGCTCTGCCAGTTATCGCCACCGCTCGAATCTTGATAAAGTTCAAGCGCTTGTCGGAATGTTTCGAAAGGCCGGCCGAATTCCCGCGAACAGCGTATTCCCGTTGCCGGCTCGTTGTGAGGCCAGCGGATGTGAATCGAGGCATCGTCGAGGATGATCGAGCGCGGGTCGCCTAGATCCCAACAACCGCCGGGATGGACGGCGGCCTGTTCGTTGTGAAGCGTAATGGCGACGCGTGCGATTGGCATGGACGCCACGGCATCGACGGTGATGGCCCATCGAATCTGGTTGCCGGCAACGTTCGCATGGCCGCTTGAATATGCAGAGCGGATGATCGGGCCATCGTCGAACACAAATACGGGCTGGATGACTGCCCGTTGCGTGCCGATCGTGATGTCCAACGATAGGGGCGGCAATACCGGCTTGGGGAGGATCGGTGCCGGGACGGGATCGCCGGGCGCGACGCGGTAGCGCGTCTCGCCGTCAACGTCCGCAAGCCAATTGAGGAAGGCCCATCGGACGGAGCCGTCGGGCCAACGATCGAGGCATTTGGTTTGAATCGGCACCGATTGGCCGGCGTTATCGAGGAGCCTCAACCGGGCAACGTCGGCGAGCATGCCGCGCGGCCATGGGACGCCGCACCCGACTGGTTCATCTCGCCGAACGCCGGAGGCACGGAGAATCAGTTCCGCTGCGTCTGGGGTCATACATTAAGGTTAGCATGTTCGGGGAAATCGGTTTGCCGAGTCGAGCGCGATACCGCGAACTACTTGGTCGGCGCGGGCCACACGACGCGAACACTGTCGGCACCGACGATGGCGACGAAGGGTGGAGCGAGATTTGCGATCAGTTGCTCCATTTCCGCGAGGTGAGCGACAAACATGGCGGCCATCTCCTGCCCGCGCAGGTTGCCCGATGTGAGTGTGAAGACGCGGGCGTTTGCAAGGCGAATGGCTTCTCGTTCGCCGCGAGGTTGGCGCATGCGTTAGTCTTTCGTCAGAATCACCCAACCGCGGCGCGATACCTCGGGAATCCAATCGTCGTCCGCGGCATCTTGGGCGAAATGGCTGTCGTGAATTTCGATCTGGGCGCCTGCCTGCCGCAGTCTCTCCGCCACCGTCTTGCCGAGACACCGATCGACGAAGAAGGTTGGCCGTTCCGCCACGGTCATTCCTCCGCGTCATCGCTTGACGGCCACACGATGGCCGACATCGTCGCCAATCGAAACGCTTCTTCGATTTCTCCCCGCGTCAGGTCATAATCCGCCTCTAACTCCGCAATCGAATCACCAGCTTGAAATCGACGAGCGATTATCTCAACGGGGATGCCGCGTCCGGCGATCGTTGGCTGGCCGAACCGGATTGCCGGGTCCATGACAACGATCCGCGGCGAATCCTCCATCGGCACTCGCGTAAACGGATAAAGCCGTATCGGCACATCATCGATGAACTCAACGCGATCTCGGCAAATTTCCGCTCTGGCTTTGACTAACTCGGGCGCAATCAACGGGACGCCTCGAAAGATTTCATCGATGCGCCGAGTTACTTCGTCGTCAAATGATTCGCCGGGTTCCGAGACCGTTGCCGGAAATAATCGTTCCGAGACCAGGCGCCACAACTCGCGTAGTCGATCGGCGCCCCATGACTCGCCATCGAGCGCCGTCAGGACCAGGTTGCACGTAGCATGGGTGACATAAATCGCCGCGAACGACTCGAACGAAAATGCGGAACGACTCGGCCCGTTGCGTGGCCCAGAATTCCAGAGCTGCCATGATGAGCCGATGCCGAGATAGCGCATCACATCCGCCCTTGAATAGAGCGGTTCGGTGGCGATGTGATCTTCGGGCGGCAAGTCGGGTTTCGTCGTTGACACGGGAACATTCCTGACGAAATGGATCGGCGAGCGCAATAACCAGCACCGACATTACTCCATTATGGCATGCTGGTCAATGAATTCGGCGAGCCGGGCAGGCGTAAGCCCCCCAGAGAATGAACCAGTCGCTGGCTGCTCCTCCGGGGGCTTACGCCGCCCGGCTCGCCGATGTGATGTCACTTGCTCGCGCCGCGCCCTCAAATAATCTTCCCGATCGGGTCGGCGCCTTCGACGCCGACCAGCTTCTGATCCAGCCCGCCGTAGAAGTAACTCAGGCGGTTCGGGTCGAGGCCCATCTGATGCAAGATCGTCGCGTGAAGATGCTTGACGTGGAATCGGCTCTCGACCGCGGCGCTGCCTAGCTCGTCGGTCGCCCCGACGCTGACGCCGCCCTTGATCCCGCCGCCGGCAAGCCACATCGTGAAGCCGTAGCTGTTGTGGTCGCGGCCGGTGCCTTGGGCATATTCTGCCGTCGGTTGCCGCCCAAACTCGCCGCCCCAGACCACGATCGTCGAATCGAGCAAGCCGCGGCGCTTCAGATCCTTCAACAGGGCCGCCACGGGCTTGTCGGTGTCGCCGGCGTGTTTGTTGTGATTCTTCATGATGTCGGTGTGGGCATCCCAATTATCGTCATTATGAGCGCCGCCTGAATATACCTGGATGAAGCGCACGCCGCGCTCGACGAGCCGCCGCGCCAAGAGGCACTTGCGGCCGAAATCCTCGGTGCGGCTGCCGTCGATGCCGTAAAGGTCCAAGGTCTCGCGCGATTCGCGTGTAAAATCCACGGCTTCCGGCGCGAATTGCTGCATCTTGTACGCCAACTCATAGCTGGCGATGCGGGCGGTCAACTCGGAGTTGTCGGTTCGACTCGCGAGGTGATCCTGATTCTTGTCTCTCAAATGATCGAGCAAGCGACGCTGGGCTTCGCGGGTGGCGCCGGGTGGCAGGTCGAGGTTGTGGATCGGCGTGCCGTCGGCCCGAATCACAACGCCCTGATAGGCCGCCGGCATGTAGCCGCTTGACCAGTTCTTCGGCCCGCTGATCGGCCCGCCGGTCCGGTCGAGCATGACCACAAAGCCCGGCATGTTTTCGTTGACGCTGCCCAAGCCGTAAGTGACCCACGAGCCGAGCGACGGGTGCCCGGACAAGATTCGGCCGGAGTTCATCATCAGCATCGCCGAGCCGTGGATGGGCGATTCGGCATACATGCTGTGCAGAAAAGCGATGTCATCGACGCACGAGCCGATGTGCGGGAACAGGTCACTGACATACTTGCCGCACTGGCCATATTGCTTGAACTGCCATTTCGGGCCGACGATGCGGCCGACGTTTTTGTGGCCACCGCGGCCAAAGGTCTTTACCGGGATCGTCTTGCCGTCGAGCGGATACATCTTCGGCTTGTAGTCGAAGGTATCGACGTGGCTCGGTCCGCCGTAGCAGAAGATGAAGATGCACGCCTTGGCTTTGGCTAGATGATGCGGCGGGCGTGGCGCCATGGGGTTGACGAACGAGCCACCGGTCGCCGCCGCGGCCTTCGACGCGAAGAAACCGTCTCGCGACATCATGCCGGTGAGGGCCAACGACCCGAAGCCGGCGCCCATTTCCCAAATGAATTCGCGCCGCGTGCGCCCGCAGAATTGGCGTGGTCGGTTCATGGGGATCACTCCATTTCAACGCTTCTTCGAAGCGTCGCTGAACGGGCGTGCTAATCCAAATACAAGAACTCGTTCGTATTCAGCGCCAGTAGGCAATATTGGCGTAGTGCGGCGGCGGGCGACAGTTTCTCGTGGGCGATCAACTCGCGGACGAAGGCGGCGTCTTTGGCGACCTCAGCATCACTGGGACTGCGGGCCGTCGTTAGGCGGATAGCGCGGCGGATTTGGGCGGGCAGGTCGCCGGGCGACTCAAGCTCCAATCGTTTGGCGAAGGCCGTGGCTTGCTCGTTGCTGAATTCGCCGTTGAGCATGCCCAAAGCTTGCGTTGGCACCGTGGTTGTGTATCGCACCGGGCAACTCGAATCGGTGTCGGCCTGATCGTGCTGGGACAGAATAGGTACTAGGAGGGAGCGCTTGATGTGGACATAAACGCTGCGACGATTGGCCTCGCTGGGCGGCGACGTCGGCCAACCCTCACCGGGACGCGATTGGCCCGCGAGAACGGCTCGCGGAATCGGCGGATGGATACTCGGGCCAAACATCTTGTCGTTGAGCGATCCACTGACAGCCAGAAACGAATCGCGGACCTCTTCGGCAGTCAGGCGCCGCATCGGGAAGCGCCAGAGCATATTGTTGCTCGGGTCGAGCTTCAACCCGTCGTCGTTGCCGCGCGACGACTGCCGATACGTGGCCGAGGTCATGATGAGCTTGTGCATCCGCTTGAGCGTCCAACCACCTTCGACGAACTCGCGAGCCAGCCAGTCGAGCAACTCCGGATGCGTCGGTGCGGTGCCGAACTTGCCGAAATCGTTGGCGCTGGCAACGATGCCCCGTCCGAAATGATACTGCCAGAGTCGATTGGCCATGACCCGTGCCGTGAGCGGATTGTCCGGTGAGGCGATCCAGTTCGCCAACACAGTCCGGCGTCCGCTGGAGGTCTGGCCCTTCGCGGGCGGCGGAATCGACGGGTCGGCGACACCCAGAACCGAGGGGAAGCCCGGCTGGACCCTGGCCGCGGGCGAATGGGCATTGCCGCGAGCAAGGACGAACGTCTCCGGCGGCGTCGCGTCACAACGATTTACCGAAAGGGCCAATTCCTGCGACGGCATGGGCCTCTTTTTGAGATCGTCTAACCGGCGTTTGAGCTTCGCGTAATCGGCCTTGCGGTCAGCGTCGAGAAACTGCGGCACCTTGCGGACGACCTGGGGGCGATCATTGCCTTCGGCAGCCCGTTGCTCCTCCGCCGGCATCTTGCGAATCGCCTCATCCTCGATCACCGTCATCAACGCGGTGACTCGCTCGATGTCGGCTTCGCGTTGCTTCAACTCGGCTTCGTAAGTCTTGCGTTTTTCCGGCGAGGTGATGTCGCGCAGGTTGAAGGCCGAGCGCACGTCGCGCGTGTTGCTGTAATGCCTGATGTCTTGGAAGAACGCCAGCATGCGGTAGTAGTCGGCATGCGGGATCGGGTCGATCTTGTGTTCGTGGCAACGGGCGCAGTTCATGGTCATGCCGAGGAAGACCTGGCTCGTCGTGGCGACCCAATCGTCCATCTCGTCGTAGCGCGATTGTTTCGGATCGACCGGCTCATCGTCCCAGATGCCGAGACGATAATATCCCACGGCGATCAGAGCATCGGGGTTCTCGCCGGGAATCTCATCGCCGGCCAGTTGTTCGCGAACGAATCGGTCGAACGGCTTGTCGGCGTTGAACGAGCGAATGACATAATCGCGGAAACGCCAGGCGAAAGGCTTCGGCCCGTCGCGCTCGTAACCGTTGGTTTCGGCGAAGCGCACCAAGTCGAGCCAATGGCGCCCCCATTTTTCGCCATAGTGCGGCGAGGCAAGCATGCGATCGAGGAGCTTTTCATAGGCGTCGGGCGACTTGTCACTGACGAAGGCATCTACTTCCGAAGGCGTCGGCGGCAGGCCAATGAGGTCATAGGTGACGCGACGAATCAGGGCGATGCGGTCGGCCGGCTCGGCGGGCGCGAGGCCCTTCGCTTCAAGTTTCGTCAGAATGAAGGCATCGATGGGGTTTCGCGGCCAATCGCGCCGGGCGACCTCGGGCACGGCGGGTCGGCGAATCGGCTGATAGGCCCAGTAGCGCTTGGCGGCTTCGGTAACGACTCCGCCGGGGGCCTTTTCATCCTCGGCCGGATTCGCGGTGACCCACGTCGCGAGGATCAGCGACGCGCTCACGGTCATCAGAGATCGACGGATCATGAAGGCCATCCTTCGGCGGGATCAGCGGCAGGGTGAGACTCTGTTAGTGTACCCGCGCCTGGAAAGCGAGCAAGCCTCGTCGCCCGATGGCGCGACCCGTGCACGACGCGCCAGCAAGTGTTAAGTATCCGCAAAAACGCTAAGCTAACGACACGCCCCGCATGCCATCGAGGCCGACCATGACGTCGATGTTGCTGTTCACCCTCATGCTCGCCGGTGCCGACACCGAACCCGCCTTGGAGGCGCTGAAGACCGCCAAGGAAGCGCACGCCTTTGCCGTCGAAAAGGCTCGGTCGGCCCTTTTGGCTGACTTCGACCGCAAGCTGAAGGAGATTCGCGATAGCGACAGTATCAAGGCCGACGCTAAGGTGCGACTCATCGACGACCTGAAGAAAGCCAAAGCCGCGTTCGAGGCCACCAGCGAATTGCCGGGCTTGCCACCGAGCGGCCAAGATGATTAAGGAACGCAACCTCGCCATCCTTGGCCCGGCGGCCCTCTTCGTCGGCGAATGGACCTGCGACAACAAAGTCGGTGACGTCGTCCTGAAAGATCGTTGGCTCATCCGATACGCCAAGGGGCAATGGACCATCACGCGGAAGCTGCACAATCCTCAAGGGCGCGAGGTGGCCACGGCGGTCGCCAAGAACATCCGCGTCGCCGACAGCAAGCTCATGTTCCGCAACTTCTTCACGAAGAAGCCGTCGAGCTGGGCCGATTCCGACACCACCTTCGAGCGCGATGGCGACTCTTTCGACAGCATCGTGTTCCGCTGGACCGCTCGCGGCTCGAACGGCGACGGGAAAATGACGCGGGTGAAGTAGTACGAGCCAACGCTGCTGGTAGGACACGCACCGGCGAACGGCGCGACGTAAGTCCGCCGGTACGTGCCCCCGCCGCTGCCGGTGTGTGCGCGCCCCCGCTGGTGTGTGCGCGCCGCTGGTGCGTGCCCCCGCCGCTGCCGGTGTGTGCGCGCCGCCGCTGCCGGTGCGTGCCCCCGCTGGTGTGTGCGCGCCGCCGCCGCGGGTGCGTGCCCCCGCTGGTGTGTGCGCGCCGCCGCCGCGGGCGAGGGCGCGCCGCCGCTGCTGGTGCGTGCCCCCGCTGGTGTGTGCGCGCCGCCGCTGCCG
>CAZESP010000055.1:0-33095 GCA_964515185.1 uncultured Alcaligenaceae bacterium | reverse complement strand
CAAATCTCCCCGAAGTGGTTGACGCACACTACCTTGGGGGGGTAAACTATTGCCAAACCTACCTTGCCTCCGAGCGAGGCCCGTTGGCGTGTTGTCAAATGATCCTGCGACCTGCCCCGTGCCCGAAGCGGGCCACGCGCCGAACTATTTCGTGAGGATTCCCCGATGCTCGTGATCCCCGGTGTTGCCGGCAAAGATACGTGCGATGGCATTTCCCGTCGCGACCTCCTTCGCGTCGGCGGGCTGTCCCTGCTCGGCCTGAGTCTGCCCAACATCTTGCGGCTCGAATCGCAGGCCCGAGCCAACAACAACGTCGCGCCGGCGTCCGGCGGGCGTGGCTGGGGTAAGGCCAAGAGCGTCATCCTCATCTATCTCCAAGGCGGCCCGAGCCACCTCGACCTTTGGGACCCAAAGGAAGACGTGCCCGCCAATGTGAAAAGCGTCTTCAAGACGATCCCGACAAAGGTGCCGGGCACGCAGTTCACGGAGATTCTCCCGAAGCTCGCGGGCGTGAACGACAAGTTCACGATGATCCGGTCGATGAGCTATACGCCCGTCGGCCTCTTCAACCACACGGCCGCCATCTACCAGATCATGACCGGCTACACGACCGATAAGGTTAGCCCGTCGGGGCAACTGGAACCACCGACGCCAAAAGATTTCCCGCACATGGGATCGAACATCATCCGCATCAAGCCGCCGACGGTGCCGATGCTGCCGTTCGTCATGATGCCGCGCCCGCTGCAAGAGTCAAACGTTGTTGGCAAGGGCGGCACGGCAGGCTTCCTCGGCCGGGCCTACGACCCTTACACGCTCTACCCGCCCGGCGATGACATGGACATGACGAAGATGGACCGCATCCGCGTCGATGACTTGCAGCTTCGCCCGGAACTGACAAGCGAACGCCTCGAGCGCCGATCCAAGCTCCGCGACGTCGTCGCCGACGCCACGCCGGGATTGGAAAAGGCCGTCGCGAAATACGACCTCGACGAGTACTATGGCAAGGCTTTGAGTCTGGTTATCTCAGGCCGGGCCCGCAATGCCTTTGATCTCACCAAGGAGTCCGTAGCGGTTCGCGAACGCTACGGCCGAAACACTTTCGGCCAATGCTGCTTGTTGGCGAGGCGGCTCGTGGAAGCCGGCACGCGATTCGTCCAGGTGAACTGGCCCAAGGTCGCCAATTCGGACAACCACTCCTGGGACGTTCACGTCGGCCTGAGCAACCGCATGAAGAACCAATCGGCGCCGATGCTCGACGCGGGCCTCTCGAGCCTGATTGCCGACCTCGACGAGCGCGGGTTGCTCCAAGACACGCTTGTGATCGCGATCGGCGAGTTCGGCCGCAGCCCGCAACGGGGCGTCAGCACTTCGGGCAATGAAAACAGCGACGACGGCCGCGACCACTGGCCGTACTGCTACACCAGCGTCGTCGCCGGCGCCGGCGTCAAGCGTGGCCTCGTCTATGGCAAGTCCGACAAGACCGCGTCGGCACCGCTCGAAAATCCCGTTCACCCGATTGAGTTGATTGCCACGGTCTACCACAGCCTCGGCATCAATCCCGCCACGATCGTGTACAACCACCTCAATCAGCCGCGCGAGTTGGTGAAAGCCGAGCCGGTCATGGGCATCTTGGGATAGATTCGAAATATGGCCCGGTGCATCGGCTCCGGACTTTCGAGCCGCTTGTGGATTGGCGGAATACGCTAAGCCCCAAGCGGCTTGGTTGTTAACAGGCCATATTCTGAGCCGCGACAGAATTTACCGAGGATTCGCATGACCCGAGTCTGTGCCGCAGTGGTATTGCTCGCCGGCCTCGCCCCCGTGGCGGTCGCCGCCGAGCCCGAGATTGTCCGAGAACGTGACGTGATCTACGGCCGAAAGTTCGGCGTTTGTTTGACCATGGACGTGTTCACGCCTAAGGGCAAACAAAACGGGGCGGCTGTCGTTGTCGCCGTCAGCGGTGGTTGGTTCTCCAGCCATGGCTCCATCAACCCCAGCACCGCGGCACCGTTCCTGAAGCGCGGCTACACGGTGTTTCAGGTCGTTCACGGCAGCCAACCCAAGTTCACGATTCCGGAGGCAATCGAGGACATGCAGCGTTCGGTCCGTTTCATTCGCACAAACGCAATACGATTCGGCATTGACGGCGACCGAATTGGCGTGACGGGCGGGTCGGCCGGCGGGCATTTGTCGCTGATGCTCGGCACCCTAGACAGCAAGGGCAACCCGAAGGCCAATGACGCGGTTGAACAGGCCTCGGGGAAGGTACAAGCCGTCGCCTGTTTCTTCCCGCCCACCGATTTTCACAATTATGGCGAAACCGGCAAGGACGCCATGGAGATTCTGAAAACCGTGAAACTGACGGCACCTTTCGACTTTCGCGATTTCAGCGGCGACGAGCGTGCGTTTATTCCGGTCACCGATGGGGAAAAACGACGCGAGAAAATGAAGCAGATTGCTCCGATCAACCATGTCACGCCTGACGACGCTCCTACACTCATCGTGCATGGCGACGCTGATAAGCTCGTGCCGATTCAACAGGCCGAGATCATGATCGAGAAGCTGAAAGCCGCCAAGGTTCCAGCCGAGTTGATCGTGAAAAAGGGAGCCGCTCATGGCTGGGCCGGCATGGACAAAGACCTGGAGAAATTCGCCGACTGGTTCGACAAATTCTTGCCCGCGAAGTGACGCCCACACAACCACGAAGCGCCTACACTTGCTCGCGCCGCGTGCTCATCCCCACGAGCACGAAGCGCAAGCAAGTGACGCCCTCAAAAGCACGACGCGCAAGCAAGTGATGACTCAATACCCTGGAGAACCTCAACATGGGACCATCATCGACAACCTCCGCACGCGGGCGTTATATGGCCCTAACCGCAGCCTTGCTCGGATGGTTGTTTGATGGATTCGAGTTGGGGTTATTTCCTGTTGTCGCCCGTCCCGCGTTGATCGATTTGCTCGGCATCACCGGTAGGCCGTCGAGCGAACAAGAAATCCTCATCGCCAATTGGAACGGCCTCACCATCGCCGGTTTCCTCGTCGGGGCCGCGACAGGCGGGGTATTATTCGGCTGGCTCGGCGACCGGCTTGGGCGTGTCCGTGCCATGTCCCTGAGCATTCTCACCTACGCGCTATGCAGCGGCGCCGGCGCGATCACCACGCACCCGTGGCAGATCGTCGTGGTGAGGTTCGTCGCCGCACTCGGCATGGGCGGGGAATGGTCGTTGGGGGTCGCTCTCGTCATGGAAGTCTGGGCAGGAAAATCGCGCGCTCTGCTCGCCGGCCTTATTGGGTCCGCGGCCAATCTCGGCTTCGCGCTCGTCGCCGTCATCAGTTACGGGATTCAGGATGGTTTCATTTTGCGAGCGCTCAGTTCGGGGATGTCGGGCATCGGCATCACGGATGCTTGGGTCGCGAAGCTCAGCGCAAATTCCGCGTGGCGCCTGCTGATGGTCATGGGAACCCTGCCCGCTCTGCTGACGTTCTTCATTCGAATATTCGTCCCAGAGTCGCAAAAGTGGGAGGATGAAAAACGCCGAGGCACAACCTCGTCATGGGCGACCCAAGACCTTGCCGGCGTCTTTGTCGGTGCCGCCGGCGGCATCTCCATGTTGGTGCTGTGGAGCCCCATGTTCGGCATCGGCGGAATGTCGCGGCTTTTCGGAACAGTCATCGCCTTTCTTGTCATTACCGGCGGCTACCTGTTCCCGATTCATCGCTATTTGAAGCGATCCGCCTCGACGCCTGAGTTCGCTCGACAGACGCTGTCGCGAATGGCCCTCGGTGCCTGCCTCAGCGGTGTGGCCTTGCTTGGGACCTGGGCCTCGATTCAATGGGCCACGACGTGGGTCGATCAGCTCGAAGGCCGGCCCCAGGCGGCGAAGCAATACACGCAGTTTTGTTCGGCCATGGGTGCGGTCATTAGTTCCATCATTGCCCCGATCGTTGGCGATTGGCTTGGCCGGAGGGCGACCTACGTACTTTTGTGCCTGGGAGCGTTGGGGGCCACGCTGCTGTTCTACCAAGGCAATACCACGTTTGGGCCCTGGTTTCTAATCAGCGTGTTCATCGCTGGCGGGATGACAGCGACCTTTTACGGTTGGCTTCCGCTTTATCTGCCCGAGTTGTTCCCGACCCGAGTCCGGGCAACCGGGCAAGGCTTCAGTTTCAATTTCGGCCGAGTGATCGCCGCGATGGGCGCGCTACAGACCGCGTCGCTGATGGCGATATTCCGCGATGTGCCGTCGCTGAAGTTTCTCGGTGAGGGTTATCCGTTGGCATGCTCCGTGATGAGTCTGGTCTACCTCGTTGGCCTTGTCGTTATCTGTTTCGCACCGGAAACGAAGGGCCAGCCATTGCCGGAGTGACACCCCACCGTCACCGGAGACGCTCGCGGCGGGGGCAAGCACCGGATGCATATTGCGCACTTTATCCAGCGATATCCGCCGGCCCTGGGAGGGTCGGAAGCCTACTTCGCGAGGCTTAGCCGTTACCTGGCCGCGCGCGGGCATTCCGTGACGGTCTGGACAACGACGGCCATCGACTTGGAGGCCTTTTGGACACGCCATCGGCGGGAACTGACGCCATCGGAGACGATCGAAGACAACGTCGCCATTCGCCGCTACGCTCCGTGGCGCTGGCCCCTGCGGCGATATATTCTCAAGGCCGTCTCTGTAATACCCGCCAGATCATGGCAGGCGATGACCATGCCTTGCAACCCGTGCGCATGGTCCATGTGGCGCACCGCCGGCACCGACACCGCTCCATGCGACGTGGTCCATGCCTCTGCATTCCCTTATGCGTGGCCCATCGTCTGTGCTCGGCGATTGGCCCGACGCCGCGGCGTGCCGTTTTTCGTCACGCCGTTTCTGCATTTAGGCGACCCCGACAATCCCCGTGACCCAACGCGACTCGCCTACACTCGTGCCCCATTGGCGGCTCTGCTCCGCTCTGCGGATCACATCTTCGCCCAAACCCCAAGCGAAAAACGGCTCATCGAGTCCTTGGGGATTCCCAACTCTCGAGTCGCGATCCAAGGCATGGGCGTTGCGCCGGACGAATGCACCGGCGGCGACCGGCACGCGACTCGAAAGTCTTGGGGCGTCGCCGAACATGAGATCGTCGTCGGGCATCTGGCGAACCTGAGCGCCGAGAAAGGCTCGATCGATTTGCTCCAAGCTGCCGAACTCGCTTGGCGGCGTGGTGCCCGATTCCGTCTTGCGTTGGCCGGGCCAGAAATGACCAATTTTCGCCGATTCTGGGATCAATTTCCGATGCAAGATTCTGTCATTCGTCTTGGCGTCCTCAGCGATTCTCAGAAGCGAGATTTCTTCGCCGGCATCGATGTATTCGCCCTTCCGAGTCGTTCTGATTCATTTGGGTTGGTGTTGCTCGAGGCCTGGGCCAATGGCGTCGCCAATATCGGTTATCGCGCCGGGGGCATTGCCGACGTAATCCTGCACGAGTCCGACGGCCTGCTCGTCCGTTGCGGCGACGTCGAAGGGTTGGCGTCGGCTATCATGCGCATGACTGACAATCCGACGATGATGAGAGCATTCGGCTCAGCGGGCCAAGAACGCATCGCGGCCGAATTTCGATGGGCGGACAAGTTGGCTCTGGTCGAAGAGGCCTATCGGGCAGCGGTGAAATGAAAAGGGCTCGCCCCGTTGCCGAGGCGCGCCCTTGTATCGCGACCTTATTCCGTATCGGACTTCAGAACAACGTAATCGCTGCCGCCGTCGGGCGACAGAAACTGAACGAGGGCGCCCTTCGGAGCCTTCATCGCTTCGTCGAGTTTCGTTCCACATTCGACCGCGCTTCCGACGGGCTGATCGTCGATCTTGACGATCACTTCGCCGCGTGTCATGCCGGCCCTCTCGGCGGGGCCGCGCGGAATGACACGCAGGACCAGCGCGCCTTTTGTTTGCGCGGGCAGCCCCATGCGAGTCGCTCGCTCGGCGTTGAGGTCCATCAACTCGATTCCCGCGGCCTCGACGCGAACGGTCGCAATCTCACGATTGCCGCCGCGAGGAACGCCTGGCACGACGGCCGGCGGCGCAGCGCTCAAGTCCTCGGGCTGTTCCTCAATGACAATGTTGACTTTCATCGCTTTCTTTTCGCGATAGATCAGTACCTCGGCAGGTCGCCCAAGCGGGAGCCTCGCGACCACCATTTGCAACTCGCGGCCATCTTTCACCGGTTGGCCGCCAATCGAAACGATGACGTCACCGGCTCGCAGCCCGCCTTTCTCCGCCGGCCCACCCTCGATCGCCCGAGTCACAATGACGCCTGGCACATTCGGAATGCCAAGACGGTTGGCAATCTCAGGATCCAGGTCGCGAATCGTGATGCCAAGATAACCGCGCTTCACCGTTCCGGTCGTCTGAAGGTCCTTCATGATCGTTCGGACAAGGTTGCTGGCAATCGCAAGGCCAATCCCTTGGAACCCGCCGCTGCGGCTCTTGATGGCGGAGTTGATCCCGATCACGCGACCTTCGAGGTTGACCAGCGGCCCACCCGAGTTGCCGGGATTGATGGCCGCGTCGGTTTGAAGGAAATCTTCATACATGTTCAGTCGCAGGTTTCGGCCCTTGGCGCTGATAATGCCGCTGGTCACCGAGCCGGTGAGACCGAACGGCGCTCCCACGGCCAGGACCCGGTCGCCAATCTCCATCGCGTCGCTGTCGCCCAAATCGAGCGAGGGCAACGGTTTGTCGGCCTTGACGCGGACAATGGCGATGTCGGTCTTGGCGTCGCCGCGAATGTCCTTGCCGACGAGTTTGCGGCCGTCCGTGAATGTGATCTCGACCGTGTCGGCAAACACCGATCGGCCGGACTCGTCCTCGGTCGTGACCACATGAAAATTCGTTAGAATGACGCCGGTTGGATCAACGACAAACCCGGACCCGAAACCGGTGTTTTCGCCCGGCCGCTGTTGCTGTTGAAATCGATCCATGTCCTCGAAGAATCGGCGAAAATCGTCCGGCATGTTCTGAAATCCATCGATACGTCCGCGCCGGCGCGGGTCCATTCTTGGCTTGAATTTTGATTCGATGCTGACAACCGCCGGCAGAACCCGCTTCACGACATCGCGATACGATGTCATTTCCCGCGGCATCACCGGCGGCGCCGCGGGCTGCCCCACGAGCGAATTGCCGCTGAAAAAGGCACCGACCCCGACCCCAACGGCCAGGGCCAAACCAACCAAGGACCACTGGGTAGCGCGAGACATTTTCGTGTTCTCCTCCGTTTCTGTCACCGGTTCAGCCGAAATGTGACACGCGGCGAACCGATCCAGGCTGTACATATCATACGCGCGTGGAGCGTCCAAGAGTATTTCGCTCGATGCTCGCCTATCTTACGCGATTTGGCAGTTTTGGGTTCGCGTCGGTGCCTTCCCTGAGTTGGCAATCCTGTGGAATTGTATGTCAACCACGCCAACGGCTGTCAAATGTCGGTCGTGTAGGTTCGCAGCGCCTGCATGTAATTGGCGCGCTCGAACGCCGCCGGATCGGGGCAATGGGCCTGCGAAAGGCTCCCCTTCATTTGCGTCACCGAGACATATTCTTGTTCTTCGAGCCAATGGCGCAGGCCCTCGACCAGGACCTTCAGGTGCCCGATGCCGCGTTGGAGTAGGCACGACACGACGATGACCGCATCGGCGCCGGCCAAGAGCAACTTGATCGCGTCGGCCGGCGCGTGGACGCCGGAGTTGCCGCCCAGGGAGATGCCCAGGTGCGGGCGCAAGATCGCGATCCATCGCAGTGGCAATCGCAGCTCCGGTGAGGTACTCAACACGAGATTCGGCGAGACTTCCAAGGTTTCAAGATGAATGTCCGGCTGGAGGAACCGATTGAACAATACCAAGCCCGCGGCACCGGTGGCAGCGACTCGATTCGCGAAATGCGGCAGGGCACTAAAGTAGGGACCGATTTTGATGGCCAGCGGTATCGATACCTCGGTGCGAACGGCAGCGATCAGATCGAGGTATTGATGCTCGACATCGGCGGCGGATCGATCAATCGCCGTCGCCAGAAAGTAGACGTTCAGCTCAAGCGCGTCGGCACCGGCTTGTTCGATCATCTTCGCGTATCGCACCCAACCGCCGGTCGTCACGCCGTTGAGGCTGCCGATCACGGGAACCCGCACCGCCCGTTTCGCGGCTTCGACTTTGCGCAGGTATTCGTCGGGGCTGGATCGCTGGTCGTCCATCGCGGGGAAATAGTTCAACGCCTCGCCAAACGCATCGGCGCCATAGTCAAGCAATCGCACTGCCTCTTGATCGTAGTGCGAAATCTGCTCCTCCCAGAGGGACGGCAAGACGATGGCCCCCGCCCCAGCGGCTTCGAGCGCCGGCCAATTGGCGGGATCGTCGGTGATTGGTCCCGGCCCGGCAATCAGCGGGGTGGTCAGCGGCAAGCCAAGGTATTTTGTCGAAAGGTCGATAGTCACGATGGCGAATCCTCCAAGACGCCCGGCACCTCACGCTCGACGCCGGCCATCTGCTCATAGAGCCTCCAGCGTTCGTCGATGTCAGCCTGGGCGAGGTTCAACAGCTTATCGGCATGCGATGGATTCGCTCCCGCCAACAAGGCGAAACGGCCTTCCTTCAGAGCGAAGTCGCGGAATTTTCGGCTGGGCTTGCCGCTGTCCAACCGGAAGGGATGGTCGCCGGCGTGAGCGTGCCGAGGGTCATATCGATAAAGGGGCCAATAGCCGGTTGCGACGGCGTCCTTCTGATGATCGATCGCCTTGGACATGTCGATGCCGTGTGCAATGCAATGGCTGTAGGCAATGAGCAGCGACGGGCCAGGCCAGGACGCCGCCTCGAGGAAGGCTCGCGTCGTCTGAATCGGGTTGGCGCCCACGGCCAGATGCGCAACGTACACGTTGCCATAAGCCATCGCGATCATTCCAAGATCCTTCTTACCGACGGCCTTGCCGCCCGCCGCGAACTTGGCCACGGCGGCACGGGGCGTGGCCTTCGACGCCTGCCCGCCGGTGTTGGAATAGACCTCGGTATCAAGGACCAGAATGTTGACGTCGCGGCCGGTTGACAAAACGTGATCAAGCCCGCCGAAGCCAATGTCATAGGCCCATCCGTCACCTCCCACGATCCACACTTGCCGTTTGACTAGAACGTCGGCGATAGCCAACAAATCGCGGGCCGAGGGGGCCGTCGCCATTGCGAGCTTCTGCTTCAACATTCGAACGCGCTCCCGCTGGGCCTCGATGTCGGCCTCGCACAGTTGCAGCGATTCGAGCAGAGAATCCACCAAGTCGTTTCCCAAGTCGCTTGCCAGCGACCGCAACAGGTGCCTGGCGTAGTCTTCCTGTTGATCGAGGGCCAACCGCATTCCCAAACCGAATTCGGCGTTATCTTCGAAGAGCGAGTTCGCCCACGCCGGCCCTCGCCCCTCGCGATTGGTCGCCCAGGGCGTCGTCGGCAGATTCCCGCCATAAATCGACGAGCACCCCGTCGCATTGGCGATTAGCACCCGATCCCCGAACAACTGCGACATCAATTTGAGGTATTGCGTTTCCCCGCAGCCCGCACAAGCGCCGGAATACTCAAACAGAGGTTCGAGCAACTGCGAGCCGCGAATCGTGTCTAGAGCGATCCGTTTGCGATCGACCTCAGGCAATTCGAGAAAGTAGTCGAAGTGTTGTCGCTCCCGATCCAGATGCGGGATTTTCGGCTCCATGTTGATCGCCTTTTTCCGAGCGACCTCCTTGCTACGGGCCGGACAAATGGCCACGCACAACGCGCATCCGGTGCAGTCGTCGGGCGCAACTTGGATCGTCATTTGGAAGCCATTGAGATCACTGCCACGCCAGGGTCGCGATGGGAACTCGTTCGGCTTCCCAGCAATTGCCTCGGCCGGATACGCTTTTCCGCGGATGGCGGCGTGCGGGCAAATCAAAGCGCACAACCCGCACTGGGTACACAAGTCCGGCTCCCAAATCGGGATATCGGCTGCGATACTGCGCCGCTCAAACTTCGCCGTGCCCGTTGGAAACGTGCCATCGATCGGCATAGCGCTTACCGGGAGCAGGTCGCCCTTGCCTGCCATCATGACCGCCGTCACCCGTTGCACGAAGTCGGGCGTATGACTGGCAACCAATGGCGGACGCGGCTGACCCGACACGCGACGGGGCACCGCAACTTCGCTCAACGCCGAGAGAGCCGCGTCAACCGCCGCAAAGTTCTTATCAATCAGCGTCTGCCCACGCTTGCCATAGCTCTTGCGAATCGATTCCTTTATGGCGGACATCGCCTGATCCAGGGGCAGCACACCGCACAAGGAAAAGAAACACGTTTGAAGCACCGTGTTGAATCGCCCTTCCAGTCCGACCTCGCGAGCCACTCGGTAGCCATCGACGACGTACAGTTTCAATTTCTTCTCAATAATCTGCCGTTGAACCTCAGCCGGTAGCTTGTCCCAAACAAGGTCGGCGCCATAGGGGCTGTTGATGAGAAAGACCGCACCGTCGGCGGCATGATCGAGCATGTCCACCCGATCCAGAAACTGAAATTGGTGACACGCGATGAAATTGGCCTTCTGTACCAGATAAGTCGAGCGAAGCGGCCGCGGGCCAAACCTGAGATGCGAGACCGTCATGGCGCCGGATTTCTTGGAGTCGTAGACGAAATAGCCTTGGGCGAAAAGCTCGGTGTCCTCGCCGATGATCTTCACCGAGTTCTTGTTCGCGCCCACCGTGCCATCGCTCCCCAGGCCAAAGAAAACCGCTCGGGTCTCGTCATCAGGTTCCGGCATCTCGTCGGGGTTCCAGTCGAGACTCAGGTGAGTGACGTCATCGACAATTCCAACCGTGAATCGTTTGCGCGGCGATGTCGCGGCGAGTTCACGAAAAATGGCGGCAACCATGGCAGGCGTGAATTCCTTTGACGACAGGCCGTAGCGCCCGCCGATCATTCGCGGAGCCGGTCGCGTCGCACGTTTCGGATCGACGGACCAGTTCTCCGTGACGGCCGTGACCACGTCGAGAAACAACGGCTCGGCGATGGCACCCGGCTCCTTGCAACGATCAAGGACAGCGATCGATCGCGTTGTTACCGGCAACGCTTCAATGAACGCCGCGACGTCGAAAGGCCGATAAAGCCGCACCGCGAGCACGCCGACCTTTTCGCCACGCACCATGAGCCGTTCCACGGTCTCATGGACCGCTCCGACGCCCGACCCCATCAACACGATCACCCTTTCGGCATCCGGCGAGCCGAAGTAGTCGAAGCAGTGATAACCGCGACCCGTAATGCTCGCGAACTGATCCATGACGTTTTGTACAATGCCGGGCACGGCGTCGTAGATCGGATTGATCGCCTCGCGAGCCTGGAAAAAAACGTCCGGGTTTTGGGCCGTGCCTCTCAGTACGGGCTTGTCGGGATTCAACGCTCGGTCGCGATGCGCTTGAATCAGCGACCGATCGAGCATCGCGTGCATGTCCTGGGGGTCGAGCAACTCGATCTTGTTGACCTCATGCGATGTTCGGAACCCATCCATGCAATGCAGAAAGGGCACGCGCGATCGCAGGGTTGCAGCCTGAGCGATGAGAGCGAAATCGTGCGCCTCTTGCACGGAGGCCGCGAAGAGCATGGCCCATCCGGTTTGCCGCACGGCCATCGCGTCGGCGTGGTCGCCGAATATCGACAGTGCATGGGCGGCTACGGACCGGGTCGCGATGTGAAACACGCACGGCGTCAACTCACCGGCGATCTTGTACATGTTCGGGATCATCAACAGCAATCCTTGCGACGCCGTAAAGGTCGTCGTCAGGCTGCCGGCTTGCAGGGACCCGTGAACGACGCCCGCCGCCCCGGCCTCGCTCTGCATCTCGATCACATCGGGAACCGTGCCCCAGAGGTTGGGCTGGCCCGCCTGCGTCCAGGCGTCCGCGAGTTCGCCCATGGGTGACGCCGGCGTGATCGGGTAAATCGCAATCACCTCGTTGACCATGTGGGCCACTCGAGCGACCGCTTCGTTTCCGTCGAGGGTTGCAATTGAACGAACCACGACGATGCCTCGCGAATGGAGTCTGGGCGGATCGTATCCGAAACGATGTCGACGAACCTAATTCAAGAACTGTGCCAATCACCGGTTTTTGGACGAAGTTCGCAGGGATCGTGCAAACCCGGCAAACAGTGATCGAAATGAGCGACTTGAGTCTGCGACGTCGGTGATATGTGTGCGATTATCGCAACCCATACCCAGGCAGGCGGCGAAAACCGCACACCATGAGTTTCAACAGATACGGGGCAGCGGAGATCCGCTCGGTTCGTCCAGAACGCGAGCCACGCCGAGTGAACCGGAAACGACAACTTCGGCGGGCGTGTCGTGTGAGATCACGCCGACGATGGCGGCATTGGCGCCAAGGGGGTCCGCCTTGATTCGCGCCAACAACGAATCGGCATCCGCCGGCGCCACGATGGCGATTAATTTCCCCTCGTTTGCAACGTAAAGTGGATCAAGGCCCAGCAACTCCGACGCCCCCCGAACGGCATCGGAAATGGGAACGGCTTTTTCGTCGATTCGAGCGCTTAGGCCAGTCGCTTCAATCACCTCCCGCAAGACGGCTGACACCCCACCTCGCGTCGCGTCTCGAACGAAGCGAACGTCGCATCCCGAGGTTATTATGGTCTTCGTAAGATTGTGCAACGGCGCCGAATCGCTCGTAATCGGCGGGTCGAAGCCCAGCGCCTCGCGAGCGGCGAGAATGGCCATGCCGTGGTCGCCGACGGTACCACTGACGATAATCCGGTCTCCAGCCTTGACGCGATGCACGCCCCAATTGACGCCCGGCCAGAGACGGCCGACGCCGGCTGTCGTCAGAAACAGACCATCGGCGGCTCCTCTCGGAACAACCTTGGTATCGCCCGTAACGACATACACACCGCAGGCCCGCGCTGCGTCACGAACGCTGCCCACAACTCGCCGCAGAACATCGAGCGCCAGCCCCTCCTCGACGATCATCGCGAGGCTCAAGTAAAGCGGCTCGGCGCCGCAAACCGCCAGATCGTTGACCGTGCCATGGACGGCCAACGAACCAATATCGCCGCCCGGGAAAAACAATGGCGAGACAACGTAGCTGTCAGTCGTCATCGCGAAGGGACCGGCGATTCCCGGCAGGGTCGCCCCATCGGCAAGAGGTCGCAGGTATTCGTTGTCAAAGGCTGCCAAAAGGACATCACGAACAAGTCGCCGCGATTGCTTCGCGCCTTCGCCATGGGCCAGCAGCACCCGGTCGCTTGTGTTCAGCGGAATTGGGCACGTTAATGAGCGGTCGCCCGGCAAAGTCATGGCGCTCCTCGTGTCGTGCCGGCAGCCGATCGGCGCGGATGATACCTCCAATAGGCCGCGCACGCCCCCTCGGCCGAAACCATCGGCGCTCCCAACGGTGCCTCGGGATTGCAACGGTCGCCGAACGCCGGGCACTCATCCGGCCGCAGCCGCCCCTGCAAGACTTCGCCCGCGAGACACTCCGATGGTTCGATGACAGTTAGAGTGTGAACGGCGAACCGCGTCGCGGCATCGTAATCGCGGTAAGCCGCCGACAACCGCAACCCGCTGAGCGGCAACTCACCCAACCCGCGCCATGGGCGGTCGCACACCTCGTACACCTCGGCGACAATCTCTTGGGCCTTTCGGCTCCCGTCCCACCTCACCGATCGGCTGTACTGATTCTCCACCTCGTGGCGGCCCGATTCGAGCTGCCGCACCGCCAACAGGATTCCTTCCAAGAGATCGACCGGCTCGAATCCCGTCACGACAATTGGCACCTGGTAGCGTTGAGCCAATATCCGGTACTCGTTCACGCCGACAATCGTACAGACATGTCCAGCGGCGAGGAACGCCTGAACGCGATTGGCGGGCGAATCCAAGATTGCCTCCATCGCCGGCGGGACGAGGACATGGGCCACCAACATTGAGAAATTCGTCAGGCCATTTCGTTTCGCCTGCCAAACCGCGAGAGCGGTCGCCGGAGCCGTTGTCTCGAATCCCACTGCGAAAAAGACGACCTGACGCGACGGGTTGACCTCGGCAATCTTCACCGCGTCCAGCGGCGAGTAAACGATCCGCACGTCGCCACCCTCGGCTCGAACCCTCAATAGGTCGGTTCTCGAACCGGGCACCCGAAGCATGTCACCGAAAGAACAAAAGATGACTTCTTTCCGAACGGCGATGGCCAGCGCTCGATCGATCTGCTCCAACGGCGTCACGCACACAGGGCAGCCCGGGCCATGCAACAGTGTCAGCTCTCTGGGAAGGAGTCGATCGATGCCGCTGCGTAATAAGGTGTGCGTTTGCCCGCCGCAGACTTCCATTAGAGTCCAGGGCCGCGTCATGGAGCCACGGATCAGTTCGAGCAATCGCTCGGCCAGTCGCGGGTCACGGTATTCGTCAACGAATTTCATGGCTCGGCTCGCGTGGTCGTTGAGTCAGTCCAGCCATCGGCATCGTCAATCTCACGCAAGTAGTCGAAGACCCGCTGCGCCTCGTCCGGGTCGATGCGACTAATCGCGATGCCCGCATGCACGACAACAAAGTCACCGGTTGCCGCCTCGGGAACGCACGCCAAGCAGACGCGCCGGCGAATCCCGGCGAATTCTACGACGCCGAACGGCATCTCAACACCGGCATCGTCTCGCTCGACAACCCGCCCCGGCACGCCCAGACACATACTAGCCTCCGTCATTATGACGATCACACGAGCATCGAGCCATCGCGACGGCCAGTTGCCCCACGGCGAGGCCGCCATCGCCTGGCGGGATCCGTTCATGGCTGTAGACACGGCGACCGGAAGCCTCCAGAGTGGCGCGCGTCAATTCCGTGAGAATCGCGTTCTGAAAACAGCCACCGGTCAGGACCACGTCGCGATGGGGCACGCACCGGGCGATAGCCGCGCCCCATGTCGCTACAGAGCGATGAAACATGGACGCGATCAGCTCGACTTCGACACCGCGAGCAAAATCGGTCTCGATCATGTCGATCATCGGCCCCCAATCGCCGACCATCAGCCCGCGGTCATCTGGGCCCATCGGAACGGGATACGCCGGCCCCGGCTTGGCAACCGCGAGCGATTCGAGCCGCATCGCCGCCTCACCCTCAAAGGTCACATTCGCGTCCGGCAGAATGAGGGCCGCGACGGCATCGAAGAGCCGGCCCATGCTCGACGTCCATGGTGAATTGATGCCGCGGCGAAGCATCGCATCGAGGATGGCAGCATCTCGTGAGGATAATCCGAGCCGTCGCAACAGCGACTCGTCGCGGACCACGGCTTCCGAGCCTCGCGACTCCCAGAGAAGCCCAAACGCCGTCCGTGCGGGATGACGCACAGCCGCGTCGCCGCCGGGCAACCGAAACGGACGCAGGGATCCCGCTCGCCGAAAACCATCGACTCGGGCCAGTAGTAATTCGCCGCCCCAGATCGTGCCGTCGAGTCCGAAGCCCGTACCGTCCCAGGTCAGGGCCGCCGTCTCACGATCGAGCAAGTGATGCTCGACCATGCACGCGACGGCATGGGCATGATGGTGCTGCACCGCGATGACACGCCGCCCCTGATCGTTCGCCCATCGAGTCGTGAAATAGTCCGGGTGGAAATCGCAGGCAATGATTCCAACACCGGTCTGATAAAGGCGCGTCAGATCATCAACGGTGCGAACGAAAGCGTTCCGTGTCGCGGCGTTGTCCAGGTCGCCGATGTGTTGCGACAGTACGGCCTGCTCGCCGGTCCAGAGAGCAACGGCCGTATTCTGATGGCCACCGGTGGCAAGGATCGGCGGCGCCTGCGAAGCTTCAATCGCCGGTAACGAAAGCGGTGCCAAACCGCGGGCAAGCCTCAGGGTCACGGGTCGCTCGCCGATGCACCGAGTCACCGAATCATCAACGCCGCGATGAATGGGCCGATCGTGAACGAGAAACGCATCGGCGATCAAGGCGAGATCGGCGACGGCCAAAGATTCGTCGGTCGCGATAGGCTCATCGCCGCTGTTTCCGCTCGTGGCAATCACGGGCAGTTCGAGGTGACCGAGCAAGAGTTGGTGAAGCGGCGTCGTCGGCAAAAACAGCCCGATGGATTTCATCGACGGTGCGACCGATTCGGGCAGCGAGCCGGTTCGCCGCTGAACGACGACGATGGGGTTTTCCGCTGATGTTAACAGGTCGCGCTCGCGGGAACCCAGAACAGCCAACGATTCGGCCGCCTCGACCGACGCCACCATCACTGCGAATGGTTTTCGCGGGCGTCGCTTTCGGTGTCGCAGCTCGTCAATCGCGGTCGGCGAGTCGGCTCGGGCCAACAACAGAAAGCCGCCCAGCCCTTTCAAAGCCAAGATGCCGCCATCACGAATGAGGCCGGCCGCCTTGATGATTGCGTCGCCCGCCGCGGCAACGGTCGCGCCAGATCGATTCCAAAACGCCACGCATGGGCCGCACACCGGACAGGCATTCGGCTGGGCGTGAAACCGTCGATCACCCGGAGTGCCATACTCAGCCCGGCACGACGGACACATGACGAAATGCCGCATCGTCGTCGCGCCCCGATCATAGGGCATCGCGTCGATGATCGAATACCGAGGACCGCAGACCGTGCAGTTGGTGAATGGATAGCCGAAGCGTCGATTGTCTGGGTCGGCGACGTCGCAACGACATTCGCGACAAACGGCTCGATCCGGCGGCACCCGAATCGATGCCTGCCCGACACCATCGGAAGCGCCGATGGAGAATTCCGTATAGGCCGCCAGAGCGATCGGCTCTTCGACAACGGCTTCGATGGCGGCGCCGTCGGGAGGTTCCCTCGTCAGCACATGCCGAAACGAGTCAATATCGCAACGGCGTCCCTGCACTTCAATCCGAACACCGCACGGAGAATTGCGAACGGCGCCGGTCAGGTTGAATCGCGACGCCATTCGAAAAACAAATGGCCGAAACCCGACACCCTGCACGCGGCCGGTAACAACGAGGCGCAACGCTTCGAGCTGAGAGCCGACAGTCGTGGAATGGTTGCGTGTTGCCGTCATGCCTAAGCCTGGTCGGTGTCCAAATCGATGCTCTCGAGCGTGAATTCGTGCATTTCGTCGGTCGTTTCGATGTCGAGCCTTGCCCCGTCAGCGATGGTCCCGGCAGCGGCCTCCTCGAAATGCTCGCGCAAGTGATCCGGCTCGATATGGGCCAACGGTCCGAGCTTCAGCCGAACGACCCGTACCCGGCTGGCCCCGTGGCGGCGAGCCGTTTCGTCGATTTGTTTCATCAGACCTCGCAGAAGCGACATTTCATGCATGCAAAGACTCCCCAGGTTTGTTAGTCAGTTCGCCTCGAATGCGATCCACCAACGCGGGCACCGCCGCCGCCACGGTTTCACTCAGTCCTTCGCCCGCGGCGGCAACCCGTGCTTCGATTCCAAAGACAACGACCCGAGCCGGCTGAATCCCGAGGATGCCGGCGAGCTTCAACGCGTCCAGCGGGTTCATGTCATGCGTTGTTCCGGGTCGCAACGCAAGCAGATTCGCGTCGGGCCATTCAAAGCGGCGAATCGTCCCAGGAGTCGTCCCCGGAGCCAGGGCATCAATGAGAACAAGCGTGCCCTCGCCGTCGAGTATTTCCAGCAATCGCTGCCCGCCGCCGACGCGATGAAATTCAACCTCGTGTTTGAGCGATTCCTCGAGTCGATCGACAACATGCCAAGCGACTGCGTCATCGCCAAAGGGGCTGCCGACGCCGATGACCCGAATTGGCCTCGGGCAGGTCATCGGCCCTCTACCTTGAGCTTGAGAAAATGCGTCGCGCAACTAATGCACGGGTCGTAGTTGCGAATCGCGTGCTCGGCTCGCAGCGTAGCCTCTTCATCCGGCATCACGACCAGCTCCGGGGCGAGGCGGCGCAGATCTTCCTCCATCTGTAATTGATTCTGACTCGTGGGCGGCGTAATCGTCGCGGTGACGATGCGGCCGGCGGCGTCGGTCTCGTAGCGCTGATAAAGGATGCCGCGAGGCGCTTCCGTAATCGCTTGCCCGACGCCAGCACGCGGTTGGAACGCCACATCGGGGCGATCGGGCGTCTGATACTCGTTGACGATCCGCAACGCCTCGTCGAAGGCGAGCAAGACCTCCAAGGCCCTTGCCACAATACTCTGAAATGGATTCGTACATGGCGCCTTGAAGCCGATCTCGGCAGCGGCGGCCTTCACAATCTCGGGCGCTCGATCGGAGCAGAGGTTCCATCGCGCAAGTGGCCCGACGAAGTAGGCGCCGCCGCCACCCGATTTTCGCCGCGCCTGCAAGGCGTTCGAATGCGGTACTTGATACTCCTCGAAGTGATCCAAGTATTCCTCTTGGGTCACATTAAGACCGCGACTGGATACCAAGCGGCCCTCGTTCATGGGGTATTCGTCAGCGTGGCGAATACAAACGAACTCATAGTCGGCGCCAAACTCGGGCATGGCCAACGATGCGGCCCAGCGCACAGATTCCCGAGCCGCGTCGCGAGCCCACGCCAACTCATCCACGAGGGTCCGAAGATCCTCCTGTCGGGGCGCTCGATAAAACCCGCCGACTTTGACGTTGATGGGATGAACCTCACGGCCCCCAACCACTTGCACGATGCGATTCCCGGCCTTTTTCATTCTCAAGGCCATGCGAACGACATCGGCAAGAGCCGGACTGGCCTGGGCCATGGCCAACGCGCTCTCGTAACCCAAGAAATCGGGAGCATGAAGGAAGTACATATGCAGAACGTGGCTTTCGATCCACTCACCGCAATACAGGAGCCGGCGCAGCGCGCGCAGCGGCGGCGGCATCGTCACGCCATAGATCTTCTCGATCGCGTGGACGCCGGACATTTGATAGGCCACGGGGCAGATTCCGCAGATTCGCGAGGTTATGTCGGGAATCTCCGTGGCGCTGCGGCCGCGCAGAAAGGCTTCATAGAATCGCGGCGGTTCGAAGATGCGCAATTCGACGTGATCGACTTTGCCCTCGTGCATTCGGATCGTCAGCCCGCCTTCGCCCTCGACACGGGCGAGCGCGTGGACGCTGATGGTTCGGGTCTTGCCATTACCGGCTCCACTCATGATGCACCTCCTCGCGGGACGTTCAATTGCACCCGTTGTGAAACGCCGGGCCGAAACTCGGGCGACCAAGCGTTGAAGGTGTGCAACAAGTGATCAATTTCGGTCGAACCCATTCCTAGTTCGGCGAGCCGGCGAGTCAATGATTCGACATTCGGGCCTTTCGCCGGGCCGAAACAGCCATAGCAACCGCGATCAAAGCTCGGGCAAATGCAGCCGCAGCCCGCGTGCGTTACGGGTCCCAAACACGCCACGCCGCGTGCCACCATGACGCATACCGTACCGTTTCGCTTGCAATCAATGCACACCGAATGATTGGCGATGTTCGGGCGCCGGCCGGCGAGAAACGCCGAAATCACCTCGACCAGTTGGTGCTTGCTGATCGGGCAGCCTCGCAACTCGAAATCGACGGGCACATGGTCGGCGATCGGAGTCGATGTATCGAGCGTTTGAATGTAGTCGGGACGAGCATAAACGGCTTGCAAGAACTCCTTGGTATGACCCCAATTCCTCAGAGCCTGTATACCACCCGCGGTGGCACAGGCCCCGATCGTCACCAAGAATCGGCTTCGTTTGCGAACGTCGTGAATCTGGTCGAGCTGTTCGGGCGAGCTGATCGATCCTTCGACCAGCGTCAGGTCAAACTCACCCTCAAGCGGCCGCCGCGTCGCCTCAAGAAAATAGGCGATCTCGACGGCGCCGGCGACCGCGAGCAACTCGTCCTCGCAATCGAGCAGGCTCAACTGGCAGCCGTCGCATGAGGCGAACTTGAATACTCCGAGGCGCGGCTTTACATGGGTCATGGCTTCTCCTTCATTTCAGCATGTCCCCGGAACCAAATCGGGCTGAGGATTCGCCGCCGCCGCTCGCGAAACCAATGAAAAGTATCGGCCAGCGTTTGAGGCAACGGTCGCGGGCTAAAGCCCAGTTCATTCTGAGAACGGTTTGAACGATAGAACCAATACAGGGTCGTCCCCCGAGCATCTTGCAACGACGGAAACGGGACTCCACCGCGAAGCCGTGCACTCATTTCCGTGAACGCCGCCAGCGGCGTCAGAAGCCACGCTGGAATGCGTGGAAATGGCGGAGCCTTCTGCCCGGCGGCGGCCGCCAGATCGGCATAGAACTCGCTGAGGTGCCGGTTTTGCCCGCCGAGAATGTAACGCCGGCCGGCTTGCCCGCGCTCCGCCGCCAACAGGTGACCCAGAGCCACGTCGCGAACATCCACCAGATTCAGCCCGCCCGGCGGAATCACGGGGAGCATTCCGCGCCAATACCGCAGGCACATGCGACCGATATACGACGGTCCGAAGTCCTCAGGGCCAACCAGATACGCGGGATTGACCACGACGAGGTCTCGGCCCCCACCGGCGGCCCGCAGGGCATCACCCTCGGCATCGCGTTTGGCTCGCACGTAGTCGATTGACCGGGCGACCGGCGGAAAGGGGCTATCCTCGTCGAGGTCCAACGGCTGACGATTAGCGCCGATGGCCACGACGCTTGAGGTATGAATGATCCGAGCGTCCGGTTCGGCGGCTTCGAGCAAGTTCCGTATCGCGGCCGCATGAACCCGACGCAGCCCCGAGGCGGAAGCGGCCACCGGCCCCGCCGCGTTGAACACAACCGGGCAACCCGCGAGCGACTGCTTCAACCACTCCTTGTCGCGGACATCGCCAAAGGACAACTGCTCGGCGGCCAATGACATGGCGGGGTGTCCGGCAGGCGGCGGAAGCCCCAGCAATCGGACCAAGGCGCCGCGATCCAGCAAGTGGCGGCTAATGTGCCAGCCCAGGAATCCGGTTCCGCCGAGGACAGCGACCGGTTTGCCGCGCCAGGATCGCGGATCAAGCGGCATGAGTACCTCGATTGTCTCGCGGGAACTTAGCCGAAAACCGCCGCTGCCAATAGTCGTAGGTGTCGGCGACCGACAACGCGATGTCGCGCGGCTCATAGCCTAGCTCGCGCTTCGCCTTGCTACTATCGGCATACCAATAAAGCCCCATCAATCGGGCTTGTTCGGGCGATAGAATCGGGCGACCGGGGATCCACTTGGCCACACGACCAGAGACGGCAGACGCGATCATCGGTGCTAAATCGGGCGGCAATCGTACCCAACGGCGGCGACGCGCCGAAACCGAATTCAGCATACCGTAGAACCGATCGAGCGTTAGATTCTGGCCTCCCAAGATGTAGCGATGTCCGGGCCGGCCCTTCGACGCCGCGGCGCGAATGCCGGCCGCCACGTCTCGCACATCGACGAAGTTGTTGCCCCCGCCGAAATGCACTCGCAGATACCCCAGCCAAAAACGGCGGCAAATTGTGCCGAACTCGCTGCCAGCGAAATCGTCGGGGCCGATGACGCAGGCCGGATTGGCGACGACGACCTCCAGGTTCTTGCCGCCGGCCTCCAGAGCGGCCAGTTCGGCTTCTCGCTTGGTCGTGACATAGGGCACGCGAAACGGCCCAAGGTTCCACGCCGAAGATTCGTTCAGCGACACGGGCCGCCGCGAAGCTCCGATCGCGACGATCGAACTGACGTGAACGACGCGCCGAACACCGGACATTCTTGCCGCTGTGAGAACGTTGCGAGTCCCCCCGACATTGATGCGCCGGAATCGCTCCCAATCACCGCGAAAATCGACCGCCCCCGCCAAATGAAACACGACCTCGCAGCGGGTGAAAGCTCGCGCCAGGGCGCCGGCATCTTCGAGCGGTGCCTCATGGCAGGTAATTGCGGAATCGTTGAGGTGCGAGCGGTCGGAGGTGGCGCGTACGGTCGCCACTACTTCGCGACCCTCGCTCGCCAATTGGGTCGCCAAGTGGAAACCGACAAAACCCGACGCACCGGTTATCGCAACTCGCTGAGACATCGTCTGAGCATCATCCTCGCAACGACTGTTTCAACCATGCTGTAACTTTCCCCACGGAGATTATTAGGCCTCGGGAAGGTGGAATATCCCTCGAATCTCGTCAAAGCGGAACACCGGGCCATCCATGCAGACGAATTTCGGTCCAAACTGGCAGTGGCCGCAGAAGCCCACAGCGCAATGCATGTTTCGCTCCATGGAGACATAGAGCCGATCGTGCGGTACGCTTCGTGCTTCAAATTCGCGAAGAGCAAACCTCATCATGATCTCGGGACCGCAAATCAGGCCGATCGTCTTGGCGGGATCGAAGATCGCGTCGCGGAACAAGGTCGTGACAACGCCGACATGACCGGACCATGTCGTGTCGGCATGATCGACAGTGACCAAGACTTGCATATCGCCGCGGGCACCCCAAGAGGCCAACTGGTCGGCATAGAGCAGATCGCCCGGCGAGCGAGCGCCTTGAAGAAGCGCGACTTTTCCAAAATCGCCACGATGACTGAGTAAGTGATAGATCAGAGGCCGCAACGGCGCCAAACCGATGCCACCGCTCACGATAACGACGTCTTTGCCCGCCAATTCCGCAATGGGCCATGCGTTGCCGAACGGGCCACGCACACCAACGAAATCGCCAGGCCGAAGTTTGTCCAGAGCATTTGTGACCGACCCCACAGCACGGATCGTGTGAACGATGGTCCCGCTATCCCCCGCATCGCCGCTCATCGAGATGGGCGCTTCGCCCACGCCAAAGACGTAGAGCATGTTGAATTGACCAGGACGGAACTTCCAGCCGGTCGGCGGTTCGAGATCGAGCGTGAACGTGTCGTGTGTATCGCGGCGGTAATCGCGAACTGCAACGACATTCGGGACCATCGGGCCGGTTGGGGTCGAAACGGCATTCAGCATTGGTGAGCTCATGGCAAACCCTTGAACGAATGGCGACGCGATCACTTGTAAATGTCGAGCAAACGCACGCGCGTGGCTGCCAAGCGCGACGCGACGACCATAACCAGCCGCTGCAGCAACTGATTACCTAATTCGTGGTCCGTTTGGCATAGTTTGCGGAGCTTCTCGCCATCGAAACGCAAGGCCGTCACCGGTTCGACGACCTTCGCGTTGAATCGCCACGAGTGGGGGGGAATCATCCACGACCACCCGACAATCTCGCCGGGCCCGATGGTCTCGATGCGAACTTCACCGCGGTGAGGCGTATGAACGTCAATGGCCACCCGCCCCGATTGGATGAGAAACCCAAATCGAGCCGGCTCATGCTCACGGCCCAGGAATTGCCCCGCGGGCACGGACACGGGCGCCGTCAATTCGGAAATCGTCGCGAGCTGAGCGTCAGTCAGCCCTTGCAGAAACTGATGATTCTTCAGGTCCGCGATGATCGATGTCTGGGTCATTGGCCTGCCTCCCGTTGGGCGCCGTCGCCGGCGCGAATTGCCGTAATCTCCTCGGTGACATCAATTCCCACCGGGCACCATGTGATGCACCGGCCGCAACCGACACAGCCGGATACGTCGAACTGATCGTGCCACGACGCGAATTTGTGCGTCAGCCATTGCCGATAGCGGGCGTGGATTGTGGTTCGGAAATTGCCGCCGTGAACCTGCGCGAAGTCTGGGTTGAAGCAACTATCCCACTGACGAACACGGCTCACGTTTTCCGGGCCAAGATCGGTGACATCCGCGACCGAAGCGCAGAAGCACGTCGGGCATACCATGGTGCAATTGGCGCACGCCAAGCATCGCAAAGCGACGTCATCCCATCGCGGATGCTGCTGGTTGCGATGCAACAGGTCCTGAACACCGTTGACATCCACGGCTCGTCCCATTCGTTTCGCGGCATCGGCAACGCGGCGCTGGCCGTCGGCGACCTGATCGGCCGTCGCAGCCGCGAACTTCAGCCGTTGAAGCACGTCGCGACCGGCATCACTCTCGGCACGGATTACAAGGGCGTTGTCCAACTCGGTGAGGACCAAGTCACACGCCGCGCGCGACGGTTTGCCATCAACCACCGGCAAGGGGACGCGATCGGTTCTCACTGCAGGCCCGGTATCCATTGATGTGCAAAAGCAGGTGCCGCCCGGCTCCTCGCACTCGACGGCGATCAAGAAAAGCCTCTCGCGGCTGGCGACGAAGTTCTGATCGGAGAAACGGCCGTCGCGATTGACCAACGTCCGCTCCTGAATGGCGATGGCGTGTAGCTCACATGAGCGCACTCCCAGCAAAGCTCGACGCGGCGGGTCGGGGCGAGTCTCGCGAATCTCGAAACCCTTCGCCGTGCGAACGGCATGCCACAACGTCTGGGTTGGCGGAAACAGATATTTCTTCCAGGAATGCGGGCCGACCACATAGCCGAAGTAGGCCTCATCGTCTCGGCGGCGAAGGCGATAGGCTCCCGGCTTCTGTTCGTCGCTCCAGCCGATGGGCAAATCCCTCGCCGATTTCAGCGGGCCATAAACAATGGCTTCCTGCTCGATTCGAGGCCCGATCACCTCATAGCCGTCGCCAGCCAAGAGGTGGATCAGGTCGTCTAACCGCGACTTGGGCATCAAGTGCTGATCCATTCTTCCGGCATCCTCCGAGAAAGTACAATCGCGGGAACGATCAATGTTTCATCGCTGCGAAAAGCTTGTTTAGGCTCTCTTTCGCGTCACCGAAAAGCATCAGGCATTTTGGATCGACATAAAGGTCATTGTCCACGCCCGCGAAGCCGGGTCGCATGCTCCGTTTCATGACGATGATCGACCGAGCGCGATCGACTTCAAGAATCGGCATGCCGTAAAGCGGGCTGCTCTTGTCAGTTCGTGCCGCCGGATTCGTCACGTCATTCGCACCGACGACCAGGGCAATGTCGGCCTCCGCGAAATAGGGATTAATCTGCTCCATCTCATAGAGCTGATCGTACGGCACGTTGGCCTCGGCAAGCAAGACATTCATGTGACCCGGCATGCGGCCGGCAACTGGGTGGATCGCGTACTTGACCTCAACGCCTCGCTTCATGAGGAGCTTGGCCAGATCGCCCACGGCATGTTGGGCCTGGGCCACGGCCATTCCATATCCGGGCACGATGATGACATGGTGTGCCCCCTCGAACAGCACAGCCAGTTCTTCGGCAGTAATGCTTCGAACCGTGCCCTTACTGTCGCCATCCTTCGCCGTCGATGGTTGCGGCACTCCGAATGCCCCGAATAATACGTTGAATGCCGACCGGTTCATGGCCCGGCACATGAGCAGAGAGAGTAAAAATCCGGACGTTCCGTCAAGAGACCCCGTGATAATCTGAATTCGGTTTAACAATACGAAACCCATCGCCGCGTCGGCGAGACCTGCATAAGAGTTCAGCAGCGCGATCACCACCGGCATGTCGGCGGCCCCGATCGGGATCACGATCAAACACCCAATAATGAGCGCGAGGACGACGAGCAAGCCAAACATGAAGCCTTGTCCGGGCAACGCGATCAACACCACCAGTGTCAGGGCAGCCAGGGTCAAGACGCCGATGCTGGCTAGGTTCTGAAACTTGTAGATGATGGGCGCCCCGGGCAGCAGTTCTTGAAGTTTGGCCGCTGCGATGAAGCTTCCGGTAACGGTCAGCCCGCCGATAAGAACCTCGAAGCCGAGTGGGACCATGGTCACGCTGGACAGATGCCCGTAATGGCGGATGTACTCGGAAATGCCGATGAGCGTCGCGGCCATCGCGCCCAGGGCGTGTGAAAACGCTGTTCGCTGAGGCACGGCCGTCATCGGAATCCGCAAGCCCATGACGCCGCCCGCCACCGTGCCGATTCCAAGGCCGATGATGATCCAAATGTACGTTTGAATCTCGTCGTGAAACAACGTGCCGACCACGGCCACGATCATCCCACCTTCGGCGAGGAACATGCCCTGCCTCGCCCATTTCGGAGAGGTCAATCCCTGAAGTCCCAGAATGAAAAGGACCGCCGAGACAATGTATAGGTATCGCAAGATGCCGCGCGACTCCATTCCGCGAGCATGCTCAACGCCGACGACGATGCCAACGCCGGCAGCCACTGCGATCATCCCGGCAACGACCCATTTCACCCAAGGCCGAGACCCTTTATCCTGACTGGTGCGGAACATCTTCAGCATACGGTCGGTAATCAGGAACCCGCCGACCACGTTTGTCGCGGAACAGCAAACGGCGATGAAGCCGAGCAACGTGCTAAGCCAATCGTAACTGGCTCCGGCGACGACCAGCGAGCCGATCAACGAGATGCCCGAGAGTGCGTTCGTCGCCGACATTAGCGGGGTATGCAGCAACGGCGGAACGCGCGAGACGATGCGATAGCCTAGGAAACCCGCGAGGATGAAGATGTATAGATTCAACTCAAGGTCGCGTGGATCCGTCATCGGACCGTCCCTTCGATGGAATCAGCGACAGCTTGCCCTGTTGTCATGACAACACGACCTTGCCTTGGTACGTCACCAGAGGGCCTCGCGTCAACTCGTCGTCCAAACTTATCGCGACCGATCCGCCCTTACAAATATGAAGGACGAAGTTCATGATGGTTCCCGCGTACAACTGGCTGGCGTGATAGGGCAGCGAGCTGGGCAGATTCAGCGGGCCAACGACGGTAACGCTGTTCTCTACAAACGTCTCACCGGCCCGCGTGACTTCGCAATTGCCGCCTTGTTCGGCCGCCAAATCAACGACAACCGACCCAGGTCGCATGGCACGGACGGCTGAGGCGGGCACAAGCAATGGGGCCTTCTGGCCAGGCACCAATGCGGTCGTGATGACGACATCAGCCTGGGCGACACGTTCGGAGAGCAACTGTCGCTGCCTTTGATAGAAATCCTCGCTTTGGCCCGTGGCATAGCCGGTCTTCGCCTCGGCATCGGCGGCCTGGATCGGCAGATCGACGAACTTCGCGCCGAGGCTCTCGACTTGCTCGCGAACAGCAGGGCGAGTGTCGTAGGCTTCCACGACTGCGCCCAGTCGCCGAGCCGTGGCAATCGCCTGGAGGCCAGCAACACCCGCGCCGATGACAAGGACCCGAGCCGGCGTAATCGTGCCGGCCGCCGTCATCAACAACGGAAAAAATCGAGAGAGATGGTTGGCGGCAATCAGCACGGCGCGATATCCCGCCACCGTACTCATGGCGCTCAGAGCATCCATCGGTTGGGCACGCGAGATACGCGGCATTCGCTCCATGGCGAAAGCCGTGATTTGACGAGCGGCCAATGCTTCGAGGCCGGCCGCGTTGGTCGCCGGCGAAAGCATGCCGACAAGGGTTGCGCCTTCCTTAAGACGATGAATCTCATCCGGTGTTGGCGCTGCCACCTTCATTACAAGATCAGCGCCGGCGAGCACGTCAGCCACCACCTTGGCCCCGGCATCCTCGTAAGCAGTATTCGGAAATCCCGCGGCGACACCCGCGCCGGATTCTACGACGACTTCGAGATTCACCTTGCGGAACGAGGCGACACAATCTGGAACAAGCGCCACTCGCCGCTCCCCACTGATCGTCTCGCGTGGCACACCAATAATCATAGACCCACGTCGTCCTTGGTCTGGGGTTCCAAGGTTTTCGGCACGAATGACACAACGCCATCCTATGAGATTGTCGTGTCGGGCGAATCGCGTCGAGCACGCCGAATCCAGAGGATCAATCCGCCCACGAGCAGTGCCGGAACCGTCAACAACACCACGGTCGCCGCTTGAAGCCCCTCGGCCAACCGTGCCGAAGTCGAGTCTTCATCTTCGAGCTTCGGCATGCAGCAATTCTGGCCGAACACTTGAGGCGTTAGCCACAGAAGACCGAGAATCACTATCAAAGTCGCTCGTTTCATCGGAGTCTCGCGGCCCCATCGGGATAGGTGAGCAACGCCAAGAAGACAGCCGTCGCGAAGATAAACACGGCGATGATAGTAGCGAAGTCCCAGCGCTCGTATCGCAGATGCATGAACCAAAGACAGATAATCGCCGCTTTGAGCGAGATTCCCGCCAGGACAACGACCGGACTCGCGACAACAAGCATCACCAGTGTAATGGCCAAGAGGACCAACCAAGCGATCCAGTACGTCCGATAGCTACTTTCGGCATGGGCTGTTGACACCTTTGGGCCTCCTTAGAGCAAGTAGAAACAACCGAAGACGAACACCCAAACCAGGTCAACGAAGTGCCAATAGAGTCCGGCCATTTCAACACCTTCCGCGGTCACCTTTCCGCGAATCGCCTTCAGCGCGACGATGAGAATGACCAGCGCGCCGATCAGGACGTGCGTCCCGTGAAAGCCGGTGATGAGGAAGAAGTAAGCACCGAAGGCCGGCTCACCCCACGGATTCGAGTCTGGGCGGGCGCCTTCACTGATGAGCGAATTCCACTCGAAGGCTTGCATCCCCAGGAAAATTACACCGCCGGCCAGCGTCATCAGAAGAAATTGGCCCACACGCTTGGTATCGCCGCGGCGCGCGGCCAGGACGGCCGTGGCCATCGTCGCGCTGCTGGAGATCAGCACGAACGTCATGACTGTGATGAGTCGCATATTGAAGACCTGCGACCGATCCGGCCAGCTATCCACCGACGCCCGGCTGTAGCCATACGAGGCGAGGAAGCCGGCAAAAAGCAAAGCATCGGTGATGATGAACCACCACATCATCAGCTTTTGCCAACTGACGCCATAGGGCGAAACGCCGCCATCCCATCGCGTCGTTGGAGTCGAAAGTTCCATGAATCGGTCCTCACCCCACACTGAAAGACGTCGAAATTTTGGTCAGAGCGTTCCCAACAGCATGAGCACATAAAGCCAAACTGCCCCAATGAAGTGCCAGTAGACTGCGACCAGATTCAGCACACTTCGGCGGGTCACTGCATAAATGATCGCTGCTAGGCCGCCAACCAGATGCAGTCCGTGAATCGCGGTCAGCATGTACAGGAACGAACTGTGCGGACTCGTCGGAAGGAATACGCCTTGGGATGCGAGTTGTCGCCAGGCCATGAATTGCCCAACGAGGAACGCCAGCCCCAGCAAGGCCGTTGCCGTCAGCCATCCGCGGCGCCGGCGTTTCGCACCCTCCATCGTTAGGCTGCTGGCCAACAGAATCAGCGTGTTGACGGCAAAAAGTCGCGGCAATTCGACCCGTTGCCAATCGGCATCCGTGCGCCGAATCAGATAGGCCGCCGTGAACGCTGCGAACAGCATGACAACCGTAGCGATGACGGCCAACAGCGCCAGCTCATTGGCGCGGGTCCGAGCTTGCGTCGCTCTCATTTCGCACCTCCAGCCGGAACCATCGGCTCATCGGTTTGCGGGACAAAGTCGGGCGTGCGACCATTGGGCACATAGTCATATGGCCATCGATGGACAACGGGTACGATTTCGCCCCAATTTCCGTGCGGAACGGGCGTCGGCGCCGACCATTCCAGACCTGCCGACTCCCACGGATTCTGGCCCGCTTTGGCTCCGCGGAACGCGCTCCACAGGAAGTTGATGATGAACACCGCTTGAGCCGCGACTAGGATGAACCCGAGAATTGAAATGGGTAGATGCAACGGCCGAACACCGACCGTGTATTCGTAGGCATTGTGGTCGAAGGAGCGCCGAATCGCGCCGCCCATTCCTTGAAAGTGCATTAACACGAACATGGCGAACATCGTGGGGAACGTCATCCAGAAATGCACGCGCGCCAGGCGGTCGTTCATCATTCGGCCGAACATCTTCGGAAACCAATAGTACAGCCCGCCGAAGATCGCCAGGAAGGTCACCATCCCGATCATCAAGTGGAAGTGACCGACGACGAAGTACGTGTCGTGAAAATAGACATCCGTGGCGGCGGTGCCCAAGTAAATGCCGCCCAGGCCACCCGTGCCGATGACAGCGATCATGGCCAGCACAAACAACATCGGCGTCTCGAGGCGAATCTGTCCTCGCCAAAGGCTCGTCAGAAGATTCACTGCCAGGACCGCGAACGGGGCCGTGATGGCAACTGTCGCGATGGAGAAGTACTTGCCGACGTAGGGGTTCATCCCGCTGACAAACATGTGATGGCCCCAGACGATCATGCTCAGAAAACCGACGACATACAGGGCATAGACGGAGACGCGATAACCGAATGGCGGGCGCCGGGCAAAGGTCGCGACAATCTCGAACGCCACACCCAGAGCCGGCAGTACCAAGACATAAACTTCGGGATGCCCCAGGAACCAGAACAGATGCTGGAACAGCAGCGGGGTCCCGCCGGAATGCGGCAGGACCTTGTCGCCCAGGATCATACCCGCCGGCAGATAGAAGTTCGTTCCCGCGTGGCGATCCAACAGCAACATGATCGCGGCTGCAGTCAAGGGTGGGAACGCCAGCAGTCCAAGAATCGTCGAGATGAGGAATGTCCAAACCGTGAGCGGCATTCGCATCATCGACATGCCTGGAGCCCGCATGTTCAGGATGGTGGTGAGGAAATTCAACCCGCTCATCGTGAACGACGCAATGAACAAGGCCATCGAGAGCAGCCAAATCGATTGCCCCCAACCCGAACCGGGGATGGCTTCTTTCAGAGCGCTCAGCGGAGGATACGCGGTCCAGCCCGACGCGGCCGCGCCGCCTTCGACGAACATCGACAACAGAATGAGGAGACTTGCCGGGACGATGACCCAAAACGAGAGCATGTTTAGCAACGGATAGGCCATATCCCGAGCGCCGATCATGAGCGGGATGAGGTAATTCCCGAAGCCGCTCACCAACGCCAGCGAGACGACGAAAAACACCATGATCGTGCCGTGAATCGTCACAATGGCCAAATACGATTCGGGGCGCATCATCTCGGTTCCGGGCCAAGCGAGTTGAATGCGAATCATGATCGCCAACCCGGAGGCGACGATTGCCATGACGATCGCCAGCACGACATACTGAATCCCGATCACCTTGTGATCGAAGCTAAAAATATATCGGCGCCAGAAGCCCATTGGTTCATGCTCTGCCGTCACGAACAACCTCCTCTTTCGAGTCGAATAGCTTCACCCCGGTCGCAACCGCTGAGAGTCGTGGCGTCTGTAGGGCATGGAGTCAATACGCACGCCCTCCGCGCGAAAGCTCAATCCTCAAACCAGCCCTTTTGCGACTTCAGCCATTGGTCAAACTCATCCGGTTCCATGACGAGTACCTCACCACGCATGCGATAATGGGCGGCACCGCATAGCTGCGAGCAGACGACTTCATATTTTCCAATCTTCGTTGAAATGAACTGAGCCCGCGTCGTCAGCCCCGGAACCAAGTCCTGTTTGACCCGGAACGCCGGCACCGAAAAACTGTGTTGCACATCGTGAGTCCGCAGGCGAACCTGTACCATCTTCCCGCGAGGGACCCGAAGCACATTGTTCACGACGAGGTCATCGGTCGCGGCATTATCGTCCTCATCAAGCCCCAGAGGGTTACGCGTCGTATGAACCCATTTCGCTTCGGTCTTTCCGAATTTGGCGTCTTTGCCGGGGTATCGCACGATCCACTCAAATTGCTTTCCGACGACTTCGACCTCAATGGCTTCCGTTGTCGGCTTGCCGTACATGCCGTCGAACACGGGCCCGCCCAAAAACAACACGCCGATCTCCGAAATGGCTGCCATACAGGCCACTGGAACCAACGCCCAAATCCATTCAGTCCTCGTGCTCTCGGGCTGATACTTGGTGGTCGAAGGTTGACTAAACTTGACGATGAGCCAGATCAATCCGCCGTTGCCGATCAAGAAAACAATGCCCGTCGTGATGAGCAAGTAGTTGATGACCGTATCGATGTTCTGCCCGTGCTCCGTCGCGACTTCCGGCCGTCGCCAGGGTTGCGCAACGAACCCGACGAGCGTCAGAATGACCATCAGCACAAGCATTACGATCAAGACTGACCGAGATAGTTTCACCGAACTTCTCCCGCCAAGAGTGCCGGCGATTCCGAATGGCGAACACTCGGAATCGCCGGTAATCAACCTCACTTTTTCGAAAACTCGAACGTGATTTCCTTCGTTTCCTTGTCACCGACGCGGACCGTCTGCGTGTGGCGTCCCAATTCTTCGTGAACCGCCTCGATCGTATACTCGCCCTTGGGCAGACCCTTGAGCGAGAACTTTCCGTCGTCGCCGGTAATCGCGAAGAACGGGTTGTCCACAACACCGATGTTGGCCCGCATCCAACCATGAAGGTCACAGCCGATTCGAACCATCACGTCGCGGGCCTGAAACTTGACGATGTCCTCTTTTCCGCCAGTCGCTTGCATGAAGTTGAACGCGGCATTGCGCAGCGACGTCGGCGTCGAGCGAACGTTGTGGGCAAACGTGTCGTCATTCTTCACCTTCACTGGTTGCCCCACACGGACACCGACCACGTGCGGATGGAACATGCACCCCTTTTGGCTCAACTCAACCGCCTCAGTCGGTACGGGAAAGCTCCACTCTTCGACGCCTTTCCGCACATAGACGAAGACGTTCTTCATCGCGCCGTCGGCTCCCACGATAATCGACTCGTCGAGCACCTGATCGGACTTATGAGCGGCACACTCTGGTTTGCCCCCCATGTCAATCGGGCGTCGCTTGGGGGCCTTGCCGAGGTACTTAACCAACCCATTGATGCTCGCCGTTCCCGCGGCGGGATCCCAAGGCTTGGTGGCCTTGGCCGTCGTCGTTTCGTCACTCTTCGACTCAACGGCGACCTTCTCCGCAGCGCGTTCCGTGAGTTTCGGGCCGGCGGTTCCGCCACTGTCGCCCTTGCCGCAGCCAATGACCGCCGCCACGATCACGCACGCCGACCCAAGAAGTTTCTTTGTCACGATTGCACTCCCAGACCAGAAAGACAGTCTTGCTGAGCCGGTCAAGGCAAACGTCATGCCAGAAGCAGTTGGAAGCAAGGCGAACGGGATCGCAGTTCTTCAACGCCGCGCAAGTTCACTGGACTTCGTGCATTTCGGAACGATCTGACAATCGCCCAAGTAATCTGAGTTGGGATCCAAGATTGGCAAGCGGAACGTCGACCGTGTGCGAAACGGTGTCACAGCGAGCGTTTCCGAATCACAGGTTTCGATGCCTACTTTCGAAAGATGCAAAAACCGCTGCCCCGCACAAGCGAGCCGGCCCAGGCGGGCACGTCATGATGGTGATGCAAAAAACCTCGAGAATCGTAGGATTCCCGAGGTTTTGCGAA
>CAZESP010000054.1:0-33537 GCA_964515185.1 uncultured Alcaligenaceae bacterium | reverse complement strand
CCTTCCGATTGTATCCACCGGTATCGGGAAAAAGCAAACTCATCCAAGTGGCCGTGTGAGGCGGTCACGGGCCTTGCGGAGCAATGGCCTTTGCGGTGAGTAATTCGACCTTTTCGGGGATCCCGACAGCAAACTGAAACTTGGCGGGGACCGTTCCGGCGGCTCCGAACCGGCCGAGGCGGTCCATGGCCAGGAACGCGACGCCCTGCGGATGAACCCCTCGGCGAACATAGTTGGCGTTGACCCGTTTGATGGCCAATTCGCAGGCTTCCTGGGGCGATTTCCCGCCCCGCATGAATTCGACGACAAGAAAACTGCCCCCAACTCGGATGATTTCCTCGCCGACGCCCGTGGCTCCCGCGGCTCCGACCTGATCGTCAACGTACAATCCCGCGCCGATCAGCGGGGAATCACCGACACGGCCCGGCAACTTGTGAGCCAACCCCGAGGTCGTACAGACTCCGGCGAGGTGCCCTTTGGTGTCGCGGGCCAGCACGGTAACGGTATCGTGGTTTTCGGGTGTGCCCGGTTCGTGCTTGGGCATTTGAACGCCCTTCCCTTTTCGCTTGTACCACTCGGCGATGCTCTCGGGCGTGTGCATCATCTCGAGCGGGAAGCCGTTTTGGACGGCAAAAAGCTTAGCACCCTCGCCGACGATCAAGACGTGCGGCGTCTTCTCCATGACTTTCCGAGCGACAGCGGCGGCACGGCGAATGTTCTCGAGGCCGGCAACCGCGCCGCAAAGGAGAGTGCGCCCGTCCATGACGCAGGCATCGAGCGATACGTTACCGATCGCGTTGGCAATGCCGGCAAATCCAACCGAATCGACGCGTGGGTCATCTTCAACGGCTTCCGCGCCGGCGATGGCCGCATCCAAGCCGGGTTGCCCTGCCTTGAGCAGCCCAATCGCTACCTCCACTGCTTTGCGTCCAAACGGCCAAGTCGCTATGACAATCGGATCAGCCATGAATGGTCTCATTTCTTACAAAAGTTGGAAAAGAGAGTGTCGGGGCTTATTGTTACGTCTTGGGATTTCCGAGAAAAGGTACAAGCCACCGTGAGGATTACGGGGTTTGGCGAGAGTAAAAGTTTGCAAAACAGAATCGGGAAGGTTCTTGCCAAATGTAGGTTGGATAGCTAATTTGGGTAAATCTTTCCAGTGGCAGATTGTGGCCCGGTCAGGGTGGACCGATGACGCAAGCCGGCCGAAATGCCGGTCTGCCGAATTGTGCTGGAGGTTCACCGGATGATTCGGTTCGGACGCCACGTATACAAGATTGCGGATACCGCTCTTGAATTGGAGCAGGTACACCGCCTTAACTACCAGACGTTCGTGCAGGAAATCCCGCAGCATGACGACAATGGATCCGGACGACTCGTTGATAAATTCCACGACAAGAACATCTATTTTGTCGGGCGTTGCGGTGACCAAGTGGTGGGGATGCTGAGTGCGCACGATCAGCCGCCGTTCTCGATCACGGAGCGTTTGCCCGACCCGTCCTTGATCACGAAGCCCGGCATGAAGCCACTTGAGGTCCGATTGCTCGCGGTCGAACCCACCCATCGAAACAGCTTTGTGACGACGGGTTTGGTCTGGTCTCTCTTTACATATGCCCGCGCGAAAGGTTATACCCATCTTGCGATTTCGGGAATTGTGAGCCAGTTGCCTCTGTACACTCGAATGGGGTTTGAGCCTCTGGGTCCCCCGGTTGGGGATGACGAGGCCAAGTTCATCCCGATGATGGTATCACTTGATCGACTGGAGTTGCGGATGAGCCGGGGAATCGCGTTAGTCAAACGACGACTTGAGCGTGAAGCGCGCGAGTGTGAGCCGGTCTCGTTTCTTCCGGGGCCGGTCCCATTGTCGCCCGCGGTCCGAGCCGCCTTCCAAGAGGCACCCATCTATCATCGCGGCTCGGAGTTCATCGACCGCTATGAACGCTTGCGGCGCAGTCTCGCCCGATTGGTGGGCGCTCGCGATGTCGGCATTCTCGTCGGCAGCGGGACTCTGGGGAACGAAGCCGTCGCCGCCGCTCTCGCCGCCGGACCGCAACCGCAGTCGGGGTTGCTCTTGGTCAATGGCGAATTCGGCCGGCGACTTACCAAGCAGGCCATGCGATTCGGCCTTCGACCCAAGATTCTCAATTGGTCCTGGGGCTTGCCCTGGAACCTCGACGAGGTCGCAGCGTCCCTCGACGAATTGCCCCCGGGCGGCTGGGTCTGGGGCGTTCATCAGGAATCGAGCACCGGTGTCCTCAATGATTTGCCCGGCCTGGTATCGCTTGCCCGCGCGCGGGGCATTCGGGTATGCGTCGATTGCGTCAGCAGCATCGGCGCCGTGCCGATCGACCTAAGCGAAGTTTATCTAGCAACGGGAACCTCGGGGAAGGCGCTGGGGTCGTATGCCGGCCTGGCGCTGATCTTCGCGGATCCGGCCAAGCTCAACAGCATCGACTGCGATCGAGTGCCTTCGTATTTCGACTTGGCCGCCACCTTTTCCAGCAGCGGGCCACGCTATACGGTCCCATCGCCGCTGGTGCGAGCACTCGAAACCGCGATGCTCGACTACGATTCGCCGGCCCACGCCAAAGACCGGTACACGCGTTTCGCCGAGTTGGCACTCTTCGTGCGCCGCCGGCTGCGCGAGCTTGGCTTGCCCCCGATGGCTGACGAGTCGTGTTCCAGCCCCGTCATCACCACGTTTTGCCCGCCCGGCAACGAATCTGCCGTTGAGTTCGTCAACAAGTGCCTCGAATGGGGGTTCCTGATTGGCGGGCAGAGCGGCTACCTCGCCGAGTTGCGCCTCGCGCAGATTGCCAACATGGGCAATGTTCAGCGCGACGATCTGGCACGACTTTTCGAAAACATGGAGACGTATTTGAAGCGGTACAATCGCAAGGTGATCGCTTCGGCTTGACTCATGCGTTCCTGGAGCAACTCCTCGCTCTGGCAATGGTCGCACAACTTGGAATCGCGGGCGCCCGATGGCTTCGCCAACGGGTGAATCCGGTCTCTGTTACCTAGTCATCGTCGATTCCGCATTGTGAAAAGCTGCGGTTCCTACTCAAGCGCGGCAAACTTTCCAGCCGATACCGTTCATACGGATTGTCACGAATATTCCGCGTGGACAGGTGAGGCATGGACGAACTCCCCCGACACGATCGTTTTCGCAACCCGATTCGCTCGGTCTGGGTCAGCGTCACTCTCTTGGCCATGACCGTACTTTTCTCGGGTACGGGATGCTCTCGGCGATTTTACCGCGAGCGCACCGATGCCGACGTGGCGCGGCTTCTCACGGAAAAAAACGGCTTCAGCGCCTGGAAGATCGAGAACTTCCATGTCTACCCGGACCCTCGCGCGCGGTTTGCTGACTCCACGAATCCGGATCGGCCGCCGATGCCGCCGGACGACCCCGCCGCACATTGCCTAGCACCAAAGCCACAGTCGCCGGGCAAGGCCGGCGTGGCACGAATCGAAGGCAACGGCTACCTCGAATTGCTTCAACAATGGGATGCCGAGAATCGCGCTCGACTCGAAGCCGAAAAATCCGACGCGGATAAGCCGCACGATTCAGCGCAGATCCGCCCAGTTGGCCACGATTCGATCGCCGGTGAACTGCGGCACACGGCAATGGGTGAAGCAGACGATCCGGCGACGATAACCAAACCGCACGCCTACCTCATCACACTTGAGCAAGCCGTCGAACTCGGCCTGATCAACAGCCGCGATTTTCAGTCCCAGCGCGAGACACTTTACCTGACGGCGTTACCCGTGTCGTTGCAGCGATTCTCATTTGCGGGGCAGTTCGCGGCAATCGGCAACATTATCCGCGAAACGACGGGAAGCGAGACGCCCCAGGGACGAGGCGAGCGCTGGCGTGGCGATGGATCGATCGGCTTCAGCCAGTTGTTCCCGACCGGCGCCTTGTTGCTCGTGAGGCTAGCGAATCAGTTCACGATCGAGTTGATCGGATCGAAGAAACACACGACCGACTTTTCAACGATGACACTCGACCTGACCCAACCGTTGCTCCAGGGCGGCGGGCGAGCGGTGACGCTTGAGCCATTGACGCAAACCGAGCGCAATCTGGTCTACCAGACACGCAACTACGCTCGGTTTCGCAAGGAGTTCTTCGTGGCGGTTGCCGGCGGCGGTCGTGCGGGATCCTCGGATTTAACCGCGGCCCTAGCCGCGGCCGGCATCACCACCAGCGGGACGACGGGCGGAGGGCGAGGATATTTGCCCACGCTTTTGAATGTCGCGCAGCTCGACATCGAACGCCGAAACGTCAAGAATCTCGAATCATCCTATCGGTTCTTTAACGCCCTCAAAGGCGGCGGCGACATCCCGCAGCTCAACGTCGATCAGGTCGAGCAACAGCTTCAGTCCAGCCGAGGGCAGGTTTTTCGGATCGACGCCAACTTGCAACAGGCCATGGATGCTTTCAAGATTCAGCTCGGCCTGCCGACGATCTTGCCGATCGAACTCGACATGGGGCCAGTCAAGCCAGTCAAGGATGCTCTGGATCGTTACGAGCACATCTATGATTTGTTCAAGGCGTTCCGGGAAATCGCCCGTCGCGAAGGCTCCCAGCGTGAGCCGGCCCAGTTGCGGGCTTTTCTAAAACAGCACGCGCTGCAACACCCCGCTTCGGAAGGCACGCAGTTCCGGTCGAGTTTCCTGGCTCGCCTGGCCGTCTGGGAAAAGATGCAAGACGCCGCCATTCGCGAACAACTGAATCGACTCACCGCGGAGATTCTCAAACTGCGGACCGCCAGAATCGAGCTGGAAACCGACAACAAACCGATTCCGGACGCCATGGCGACGCGGCTGAAGGTCCTGGAAAATGACGTGAATCTTGGCAGTTTCGAGCAGAGCCTGCGTGACTTCGAGCGTGAGCCGTGGCGACGATTGGCCCCTGAAACTCAACCGACGTTTCGGGCCGCGGCCTACGCGCGAGTGTTGAACGACTTTCTCTTGGTTGTCGATGAAGTCGCCCTGGAGCGCCTTCAACAATTGCGGACACGTTGGCCCGATTTGCCGCCGATTATGCTCGACGGAGAGGATTTGATGAAACTCCCGTCGGACGACGCTCAGGGCCGTGTTGCCCAGGCCGCCCTCACCTATCGTTTGGATCTAATGAACGAGCGGGCGCAGACGGTCGATTCGTGGCGACAGATCGCCGTGCAAGCAAATTCCTTGCTAGGTGTGCTCGATATCGGCTATCATCTCAATAGTAACTCGCCGACATCGGTGAACCACCCCTTGGCTTTGGGCGGGTCGCGGACGAGCCATCAGGTAACCATCAATGGGGAATTACCGTTGGTACGCCGTCTTCAGCGGAACAATTACCGTGTCGCTTTGATAAACTATCAGAGGCAACGGCGAACGCTGCAAGAGACGGAAGATGGGATTGTACGCGACGTTCGCGACGAACTGCGGCAATTGCGCGTGTTCGCCGAGTTGTATCGAATTCAGCAGCGGCAAGTGGAACTGGCCTTTATTCAGGTCGATCAATCCCTGGAGCAGTTCCGCAAGCCTCCGGTGCCCGGCGAGCAAGGCGGTGGGGCGCAAGCGGCGGCCCTGACCAATCAGTATTTAGGCGCCCAACGATCGCTCCAGCAGGCCCAGCAGTTGATGTACAGCAACTGGATTAATTACCTAACTTTCCGGCTGCAATTATACCGAGACCTCGAGTTAATGCCTCTTGATCCCCGAGGAGTTTGGATCGATGAGTATGCCACCCAACAGCGGGAAGACAAGCCACCCTCCCGTCAACCCGCCGGCAACGATGACGGCAAACCCGCCACCCACGAACGGCTCCCGGAACCCGCCCGACTCGGCACCCGGATCGATCTCCCGTCCACGGACGACATCATCTGGCGACCACGAACGGTCGCCGGCACCCCGCCGTCGCGGTAGCGGAGGCCGACTCCTTGTCGCCGCTGCCGTCGTCCTCCTGTTGCTCGGCAGCACCGGCGTCGGCGCCTATTTCATCGCGAAAAGCTACTTTGCCTCCGACCGAACCGACCTGCTGTTCCATTCGGTTCGTAAAGACCCGATTCAGGTCACGGTCGTCGAAAAAGGAACCCTTGAAGCCGCTGAAAACCGCGACGTGATTTGCCAAGTCAAGGCGACGCGCGGCAGTAGCTTTGCCACCACGATCCGCTGGGTCATCGACGACGGAAACCACGTCAAGAAGGGCGACAAGATCATCGAGTTGGACAAGTCCGGTCTGGAAGACCAGAAACTCACTCAGCAGATTGCCGTCGAAAAAGCGAAAGCCGAGGTCGTGGCTGCCGAGGGTAAGGTGCGAATCACCGAAAGCCAGAACAACAGCGATCTGACCTCCGCCGAAGTCGCTGTCGAATTGGCCGAGATCGACTTGGAGAAATACGAAAAAGGCGAGTACCTTCAGTTGCTCAACGACGTCAATGGGCAAATCAAGCTTGCCGAGTCGGAACTCGAAATGTGGCGGCAACGCGAGGCTTGGTCCGAAAGCATGGTCCGGCGCGACTACCTGCAACCTTCACAGCTCGAGTCCGAGAGGTCGCGGCTTCAAAGCGCCAAGATCAAGCTCGAAAGCCTCAACGATCAACGCCGCGTTCTCACCGAATTCACCAAGAAGCGTCAGGAAAAAGCGCTACGAAACGCCCTCGAAGAAGCGAAACGGAATCTCGATCGAGTCAAGATTCAGAACGCGGCCAAGTTGAACACCGACAAGAGTGACCTGACGACCAAACAGAAAGTCCTTCAACAAGAACTCGAAAAGCTCAACGACATCGAAGAACAGATTCGGCACTGCACAATCCTTTCCCCGCAAGATGGGATGATCGTCTACTTCGTTTCCGAGCAGAGCCGATCGATGTCGGGTTCCGCGCAATCCATCATCGCGCAGGGCGAGCCGGTTCGCGAAGGCCAGAAGCTCATTCGCATTCCCAGCCTGCAACACATGCTCGTCAACACCAAGGTTCACGAAGCCATGGTGTCCAAACTTAAATCGGGGATGAAGGTTGATGTGCGAGTCGATGCTTTCCCCGATGTCATCCTAAAGGGACGCGTTCGATCCGTGGCGACCATCGCCATTCAAAACGATTGGCGAAGTGCCGACGTGAAGATGTATCAGACGATGATCTCGATTGACGACTCGAAGCAAGGGTTGCGGCCCGGCATGAGCGCGGAATGCTCGATTTTCGTCGATGCCACCGATGACCCCGTGTTGACGCTGCCGATCCAGGCCATTGTCGGCGGCGCCGAGTTGGGACCGAAGCGAAAGTGCTTCGTCAAGGAGCCGGACGGCACAATCGCGGAGCGAGAGATTGTGATTGGCTTGAGCAACGAGCGCGTTGCTGAGATACGCAGCGGGCTTTCCGAAGGCGACATGGTAGTACTCAATCCGCGCGTTTTGTTGGGGGACAAGGACCGCACCCGCACGCGGCAGCCGGGCGATTTCGACAAGGCTGGCGGGAATAAGGGCGGAGCGGCCAAGACCGACGATGCCACCGGGGCCGATAGCAAGTCGGCGGCACCCCCGCCCGACAAAGCCGGCGGCGACCGCAAGGGTATGCCCAAGTTCGACCCGAATGATCCGCGAGTCAAAGAGTTCATGCGGAAGATGAAAGAGAAGGGCATTGACCCGACCAAGATGAAGATGGGTGGCGGTGGCCCTCCTGGCGGCGGGCCACCGGGTCAATAGTCAATCGCCCGTTTGAATTTCCTCCTGAGCGCCCGGCCGCCGGTCGGGCGCCGTTTGTTGGTCCCGCGAGAAACCTCATGCCTGCGATGGCTCGAGTCGTCGATCTGGTCAAGAACTACTACCTCGGCACCGTGACGGTCCATGTTCTCAAAGGCTTGGACCTCTCCTTCGAGGTGGGCGACTTCGTCGCGCTGATGGGTCCCTCCGGCTCGGGAAAATCGACGCTGCTCAACATCCTCGGTTGCCTCGACCGGCCGACGTCGGGCCAATACATCCTTGGCGATCAGGATGTCTCCGAGATGTCCGACGACGAGCTATCGGATGTCCGCAGCAAATATCTGGGCTTCATTTTTCAATCGTACAACTTGTTGCCGCAGTACACGGTAGTCGAAAACATCGAAGTACCGTTGCTGTACCAGGGGCGGCGATTGAATGCGGAAACCAAACAGCGATGCATCGATCTCGCCGGGCTGGTGGGACTGGGCGACCGACTGGACCATCGCCCGATGCAGCTCTCGGGCGGGCAACAGCAACGCGTGGCGATCGCCCGTTCGCTGGTCAACGACCCCCACGTCATCCTCGCGGATGAACCGACAGGGAATCTTGACAGCCGGACCAGCGACGAGATCATGCAAATGCTCACCGAAATGAATCGCAAGGGCAAAACGATCATCATGGTAACCCATGAAAACGATATTGCCCAATGGGCACGACGGGTCATCCGATTGCGCGACGGCATGGTCGAGTCCGACACGCGCAACGATGCTCATGCCGTCGTCGAAGTAACCGCGTGAATTGAATCCCGAGGCCGGACTCGATGTTGCACCTCCTCGTCGATACGACCAAGTTTTCGCGAAGCGTTTCCCTCGCTTTGCGCAGCCTTTGGCTGCACAAGTTGCGTTCGACGCTGTCCGTATTGGGCATCATTATCGGCAACCTCGCCGTTATCACGCTCATGGCGTTCGGCGAGGGTAGCAAACAAGAGGCCCTGGACGCCATTCGGCGCTTGGGAGCCACGAGCATCGTCGTTCGATCCGTCAAGCCGCCGGATGAGTCATCGACCGGCCGCCGATCGTTCATCCTCGCCTACGGCTTGCTCAATGAAGACTATCAGCGAATGCTGACCTTGCCGGACATTAGCCATTCCGTCCGCATGCGAGTTTTCCCCCAAGAGATCCGGCGTGCGGAAAAGCTGTTTAACGGCCGGCTCGTTGGAACCACGCCCGACTACGCCCTTGTCAACAAGATCGAATTATCGTCCGGGCGATTCCTCACCGAAAAAGACGAATACTACATGGAAAATGTCTGCGTCCTCGGCGCGGACACGGCCGACTATCTGTTCCCATACGAAAACCCCTTGGGGCAAACCATCAATCTTGGGTCTCAGTATTATCGTGTCGTCGGCGTCATGAAGGACCGCATGCCGACGGGTGGAACGGGCGGCAGTCTCGCAGCCGAGACGTTTAACACCGATGTCTACATCCCGCTCAACACATGCAACGCCCGTTATGGTGAGGCCGTCATCATCCGGCAATCCGGCTCGTTCAACGGCGAAAAGGTCCAACTCCATCAGGTGACGTTGACTCTCGACACGACCATCGACACTCCCGCCGGCCGCGACAAGGTTCGGGCCACGGGCAAGCTTATTCAGGAGATGCTCGAAAAGAGCCATTTCCCGAAGAAGGACTTCGCCGTCACCGTGCCGCTGGATCGACTCGAACAAGCCGAAGAGACGCAGGCCAGCTACACTCGACTTCTTGCGGTCATCGCCAGTATCTCGCTGTTGGTCGGTGGTATCGGCATCATGAACATCATGCTTGCAACTGTGACGGAACGGACTCGCGAAATCGGCATCCGCCGAGCGTTGGGGGCAAAACGGCGCGATATTACGATGCAGTTCCTCATCGAGTCTGTGGTTCAAACGTCGATGGGAGGAGCCTCGGGTGTGTTGTTCGGCCTGATTGTGATCTTTGCCGGTCCACCTTTGTATGCGAGGCTTGTCAATGGCCATCTGACGGCCCAGCTCCACCCGTGGTCGATTCCGTTGTCTCTTTCCGTGTCGATTGGCGTGGGAGTGCTCTTCGGTCTTTATCCTGCGTATCGCGCCGCCCAGCTTGATCCGATCGAGGCACTGCGACACGAATAGCCGACATCGAACGCACTTGTTCACCGTGGCAGGCCGTTGGCTTAACCCCAACGGCCTGCTTTCGTCTTGTTGCTCTTGCGCCAACGCGTTGAAAAGCTCCACGATCGGTCAGGGCGCAAGTTCCGCCTCAGCGTCCGTTCGCCGAGTGACAACAATCCGGCGACGCAAACGAGGCGAGACCGCTGGCGACGGGTCCCCGTTGGAGTAGGATGCTCGGCGGGGACCCACCATAAACGACAAACGCCCCGCGGCATCAACCGCGGGGCGTTTGTTCCTTCCTGCCATCACCATACCAAGACTACTTGGCGGCGACCTCGGCCGGGACCTTCATGGAACCGAAATCGATGTCATAACGTTGTCCCGCAGCGACATCAACGCGACGGGTTTCGGTCACGGGCCGGCCATCAACGACCGCTTCAACCTTGAGTTCATAGTGGTACGACACACCCGGTTGCAGAGCCGGCGTGACGAACTTGCGCTCGGCATCGGCCAATCGGGTCAACTGCCCGTTGGCATACAGCTTGGCTTCAGCGGGAAGCCGGACGACGACGGTCGCGGAAACCGGAGCTTGTCCGACTTTCTTGCCGGCTTCAGGCGCGGCCTTGGCCGGCGGATTCACCGGATTCGGAGCCACCGGAACAGCCTCGGCCGGAACAACGGGTACGGCCATCATTGGCATCTCGTGATACGGGCTAGACACCGCGCAAGTGCCATAGCCGAAGTAGTTGGTGTACGAACCGTAGCACGACCCGTAGCTGCCGAAGCAAGCATGGAACGGATAGGCGCCCGAACAGCCGCCACAACCATGGCAATGGTAGAGGTTGTGGCACGAGCAGCGGCATCCCCCCCAACAGGCATGGCAACCATAGCAGGCTCCGCAGCCATAACAGGCGCACCCGGCGTGGCAACCACGACAGCCACGGCACGACACCGCATGGCAGCTACAGCCATAGCAGGCACACGAACAGCTATAGCAGGCGGTGCAACCGCCACACCCACTGCAACCCCGCCAGCCAAACGCCGGCGCATCGGTCGCGGCCCCATTGAGAGCCATCATTAACACAAGGCTGTACATAATCTTATGCCTCCCCCGAACTCCACCCACGCAACCGCTGACAACGCTGGGTTTCGGCCAAGACAGACCGAATCAGGGCCGCGTTGGGTTAAAGATAGTCCACCAGATTAATCAGTACAAGATAGGCAGTCAAAGCAAATTGGAGAAAATAGCTAAAGTTTGCACCTGAACCGATCCGACCATGATCGATTCTGATCATTTTCGGCTCTACCATCGCGGGCGACACGGCGCCCAAAAAATCCGAGAATGATAACCTTTCGAAGCCGTGAAGGTTGATACAATACTGGATTGTTCGAGGTTCTCGCCTTTTTGGGCCTCGACCATTTCCTCATTCGTGTTTCCTCAAAGGTGTCCGCATGAAGAATCGTCGATCAGGTTTTACACTGATTGAGCTACTGGTGGTGATCGCCATTATCGCGATCCTCATCGGTCTGCTCCTCCCCGCCGTCCAGAAGGTGCGAGCCGCTGCGGCGCGAGCCAAGTGCAGCAACAACCTCAAGCAGATGGGGCTGGCTGCTCACAACTTTGAATCTACGTTCGCGGTTCTGCCGCCGGGCCAAGGCAAGTGGCCGATCAATGGCGGATCCAGTCGCGCCACGCCGCAGGCGTTGATCCTGCCTTACATCGAGCAGGCCAACAAGTTCGCACAGTTCAATTTCGACTACGACGTGCATTCCAGCGCGGTCAACGTCCCGGCTCAAACTCAGGATATTCCGATCTACCTCTGCCCGTCGGACCCGTCGAACAAGCAGTACTTCCAGGCCGGTCGATCAAACTATTTCGCCAGCATCGGCGCCACGTCGAACATGCGTGACGATTCAAGCCAGAACGCCGGCATTTTTGGGTGCGTCCCCGCAACGGCCCCTGGACTGGAACCCGTCGGCGTCAAGATGCTCGGCATCACCGACGGCACCAGCAACACCGTCATGTTTTCCGAAGTGCTTCGCGGCACGATCGCCTGGAACGAGACCGGCTTCGACAACACCTCGTCCATGAACGGCAACTCCGGCTGGAACAACCTCGACGGCACCGTCATCCCCGCCTGCCGAGGAACGGGAACGACTCGGTTGATCGTTTATGTTGGCCATCAATACTATCGCAGTCTCCCGCAAACCTGCGTCTATTCCCATACGCTTCCGATCAACTGGAACGTTAAGGTTCAAACTGGTCAGCGATATGCCTGTGCCAACAGCGATTTCGTCCGTTCGCATATGCCGGCGTCGAGCTATCACACCGGCGGCGTTAATGCCTGCATGGGTGACGGCTCAGTCAGGTTTTTCCGTGACTCCATCACCATGGCGACATGGCGTGCCTTGGGCACCAAGAACGGTGGCGAAGCCAACCTCGGCGACTACTAAACTCCACCCGAGCCAATCATGATCCGACGCATGGGTTTCGTTTGCGTGATTCTTTGGACCGCAACAATGACGCTAGGTTGCGGCAAGGGTGGCGGCCAGGGCGGCGCCGAAAGCGAACGGATGCCCGCTCAACTCGCGATGGAAGACATCCGCGAGCTAATTAACGCGCATGTCGCTGCCAAGAAACGCCCGCCCCGAAACCTCGACGACTTAGGCGAATTCGAGCCGGCCAACCCGGTCGGATTCGCCTCAGTTCAGCGGGGCGAGAGCATCGTCTTTTGGGGACTCGCCATCAGCGGGGGCAACGCCATCGTGGCCCACGAAAAAAATGCGCCGTCCAGCGGTGGTTTTGTCCTCCTGCAAGATGGCACCGTCAAAAAGCTGACCGCCGTCGAGTTTCAAGCGGCGCCCAAAGTGAAGAAATAGCCCGGAGATACTCGTTTCTAGACGACGTGTTGCTCATCAGTTAGCCTGATGGGCAACACGTCTTTGTTTTGACGCACGTCATTTCGACACCTGTTTGAGCAAATCGAGCAAGGTTTCGGTGATCTTTACCGAGGCGTTCACTTCCAAATAGCTTGACCTTGCCCGCCAGGTCTCATAACCACCCAGTTCGTGTTGAGGCGGGGTCGGCAGATAGCCGTTGTAGCCATTGGCCAACTCGATCGTACAGGTTGGCTTCAACGGGCTTTTCGTTTTGATCTCCAAGCCGGTTTCCGTGAAAGTCTCGCACGGCGATGACACGATGCCCATGTCGCCGATGCGAATCGCCTGCAACTTCGCTTTGACCGTCGCCGGATACTTCGCCAGCATCACTGTCTCCCGAGCGTAGACCTCGCGCAGGCCCTGAAGCACCGGCTTCTTCGCCTTGGCCAACACCGCCTCGGCATCGGCGACGTCCTGTGGCGACGGCAATCGCACGCCTAGTTCAATCTCCTTTTCGGCCATCGCGAGCGTGACCCGATTCCGATGGGTGATCTTCGTGTAAGCCGCGAAGGCCGCGCGGGCCACGGAGTCAGCGACAACCCGTATCTGCTCACCCGGCTTGACGCCCTTCGGCGCCGGCCCGGCGAAGTTCACGTTGTTCACGTCGCCGCTGGTGCCGTTGGCCATGATGCCGACGAACGGCGGCAGCCCGTTTCCGCCTCCGACCAGTTGTTCGATTCGCTGAGCAAAGACACCGAAATAGTCGGCCGACAAAGCCTCCACACCGCCGACATAATGCAGCGAATACACCGCCAGCAGCGCCATGGGCCGGCCATCGGCAAACTGCAGCGAGAGGATCACAACCTCCGGGTCAATCGGCCCAGCGGGTTTCACCAACCCCGGATTCTGATAGCCGGGGTTCATCTTCACTTTGTCACGGGATTGGCCGAACGGGTCAACGTCGATTGAACCGGGCTTCATGTGCCAGCGGCGGTTGAACAACTGCGTCGGGTCTTTGCCGACGCCCCAACCAATTTTCGCCGGGGCAAGATTCCGATACGCATGGGCGACACCCTCGGCGATCATCCCCGGTAGCTCCTTGACATAGTCCGGGTTTGGATCGCTTTGAAAAACTCCGCCCACCGTCGGCGCCGTATGCGTATGGGTCGCCGACATCAGCATGTGGTCCGCGGGGATACCTGTTTTTTCCGAGGCCAGTCGCTTGGCCTCATCGAAGATTTCGCGAGGAATCATGCAACTGTCGCAAACAACGATGGCGAGCTTGGTTGTCCCGTCGTCGAGGACCAGACATCGCGCGTGCAGTCGATCGACAGCTCCCTTGGCCTGACGATCGGACATTCCGCCATTGACCGAAACGGGAAACTTGGTCGGGGTTATGTCCTGCGCATGGGCTCCGGCGCGGAACGGCTTTGAGTCCTCGGCGCGACCCGGGAACACGACGCCCAGCGACACCAAGAGGACAAGACAGTTTCTGGTCGGCATCTCTCGATTCTCCTTTGGGGGCTTCTGTTCGCGTGATGTTAGACGACCCGCGTAAGGGCCGCAAGGGCCGAACAACCGTTATTCCGCGCGGGCAACTCCTGCCTCGCCATTTCGCGTATGGCCAAAACCTGAACTACAATTGAGCGAATTCATGAGGAGTCATGCCGTGGTCGATCGCACGTCGCTGCTGGATGCTCTGGCCTCTTTGGCCTTGCCGACCGGAGGCTGGGGTTACACGCCCGGGCAACCGGCCCACTTGGAACCGACCTGCTATTCCCTCTTGGCCCTGGCATCGCAACGGGAGCGGTATGCCGGCGCCATCGATAGCGGAACGCGCCTGATTACCGAATGCCAACGCGGCGATGGAGCCTTCGTGTTGCCGCGAGGCCGCGACGAAGCCGTATGGCCGACAGCCATGGTGTTGCTCACTCGTGTCGTACTCGGGCACAACGCAACAGAACTGCAAGCGACGGCGAACTTTCTCACACACCTCGCCGGTCGCGTCGTGCCCGCCGATCCGGAGATGAGCGAGGTCACCGACATCGACCTGACCCGTGTCGGTTGGCCTTGGGCGTGCGGCAACTTCGCATGGGTCGAGCCAACCGCATGGGCCTGTTTGGCGCTGGCGAAGGCCGGCCTTGAAAACTCACCACGAGTCGCTGAAGGACGCACACTCTTGCTCGATCGCGCGTTTGACTCCGGCGGCGCCAACTATGGCAACCGCGTGGTTCTGGGACGCATGACCGAGCCGATCCCAACCCCGACGGCCTTGATGCTCTTGGCTCTCCAAGGAAAGACTGACCAGCCGCGAGTCAGGGCGGCCCTTTGCTATCTCCGAGATCAGGCGATTCACACGACGGACATGGAGCATTTGGCTTGGGCCAAGCTCGCTTTCCAAGTACATTCGGCGTTCGACGGCGTCGCCGAAGCCTGCGCTGTCGTCGATGCCCGTTTGCGAGACGCTCTGGCGGCTTTCGACTCGGCTCCGATTCCCCGGCGAGCCTTGGCCCTAATCGCCCTGGGTCCCGCGGAAGAGAATCCGTTCCGCGTCCGTTTCGCTTCCAACGGTGTCGCCCCATCGGCGAAGGACATGCCAGAATTGAAGACGACGCCGCCGGCGCCGCCGTTAGCGACTCGCCTGAAGAATCGATTTCACAACGTGTTGGTCAACGGCCTCGGCTCGCTGCGCCAGCCACCGGCCACCTCCGCGGTCCACATTGCGGATGCCCCCGACTATGACTGCGACCTCGCAACGATACTCCGGCAGCAGTTTGAGCATTTCCGAGCCGTCGTTCCGATGCACGGCAAGCGCGTGGTCCTCAAACCCAATCTCGTCGAATGGCACCGCGACAAGGTCATCAACACCGACCCGCGAGTCGTGAGTGCCGTCATTGAATTGTGTAAGCAGGAAGGCGCCGCGGAGATCATCGTCGCCGAGGGGCCGGGGCATTGGCGCAACGTGCATTATCTCGTCGAAGAAAGCGGTCTAGGGCCGGTGCTGCGTCGTTATGGAGTTCCATTCGTCGATCTTAATCACGACGAGCCGGTGAAGTCGTTCAACCTCGGCCGGCTCACCGGCCTGGAGTACCTTTATCTCGCACGCACGGTGACGACAGCCGACGTTTTTGTCTCCCTGCCGAAGCTCAAGACACATCATTGGGCCGGCGCCACGCTTTCACTGAAGAACCTATTCGGCACCGTGCCGGGCATCTGTTACGGCTGGCCGAAGAACGAACTGCACTGGCGAGGCATTCCCAACAGCATCATCGACATCGCCCTAACGCACACGCCGCACCTGGCCATCGTGGACGGCATCGTCGGTATGGAAGGCGATGGCCCGCTGAACGGCACGGCCAAGCCGATGGGCGTATTGGTCATGGGTCACGATCTAGTGGCCGTGGACGCCACTTGTTGCCGGCTGATGGGGATTGATCCGCACCGGATTCCTTATCTCATGCTTGGCGCCCGAAAGAAGCTCGGCCGACTCGCTGAGAACGAAATCTCTCAGTTGGGTCTTTCGATCGCGCAGCGCGCCAAGTCCTTTGAGCTACCGCCGAAGATCGAGAAGCAGCTCCTGCCCATGACGGCTTCGGTGTAATAACACCCAAAAATGCGATGTGAGTCTCGTCTCCTCGCCTTCTGCTGAGGTTGGGCTTTTTCTCTACAATGGTTTCACCTTGAAGGCTCCGAAGGCATGTTCAGGAGGTTGGCGTTGACCCCGAAAGACATCAACGAGGTCCTGGCACAATTCGCACAGATTCGCGGGCAAATGATCGAGCAATTGCGGCGGGTCGTCGTTGGACAATCCGACGTTGTCGAGCAGATCTTCGCCGCCATCTTCACGCGGGGGCATTGCCTGCTTGTCGGTGTGCCGGGATTGGCGAAGACCCTCATGGTTAGCTCCATCAGCCAGATTCTCGACGTTTCCTTCAAGCGAATTCAATTCACGCCCGACCTCATGCCGTCGGACATCACCGGCACCATGATCTTCGACGAAGACGAGAAGGGGAAACGCGATTTTCGCTTTGTGCGCGGGCCAATCTTCGCCAATATCGTCCTGGCCGATGAGATTAACCGAACGCCGCCCAAGACTCAGGCCGCCTTGCTCCAGGCCATGCAAGAGCGGCAAGTCAGCGCCGGGGCCGACACCTACAACCTGCCCGAACCTTTCTTTGTTATCGCCACTCAGAACCCGATCGAACAGGAAGGAACCTATCCGCTGCCCGAGGCGCAACTGGATCGATTCATGTTCAACGTCAAGGTGGACTATCCCAGCCTCGACGAAGAGAAGCGCATCCTCGCCATGGCAGCCCGTGACGAGAAGCCGGAGATTACCAAGGTTCTCTCAGGCAAGGCCATCGTGAATTTGCAGAAACTCGTGCGAAGTGTGCCGGTCGGCGACTACGTCATCGACTTCATCGTCCGGCTGGTGAGAGCGACGCGTCCCCGTGACCCGTCGGCGCCCGAGTTCGTGAAACGCTTCGTCGATTGGGGCGCCGGGCCACGTGCAGAGATTTATCTCTTGCAGGGCGGGCAAGCGTTCGCGGCGATGGACGGCCGGTTCAGTGTCGCTGTCGATGACGTGAAAAAGGCCGCCATTCCGGTGCTTCGCCATCGCATCAGCACCAATTTCCAGGCCCAGGCCGAGGGAAAGGCCAGTGAGGATATCATTCAGATGTTGCTGAATCACGTGACCGAAGCCGAACCGGCAAAGTACGTGAAGCGCAAGTGATCGATACGGAGGCGGCCCCATGCACGGCTATCGTGTTTTTGGCCTCAAGAGCGACATCGTGCAACCGGCCATGCTCCAGGAGGTATTGCGCGGGTTGGGTCTCGATGTGCCGTTTCAGGTAGTCGGCGACGACGCGGGTTGGACCGCATCCCGCATTCAATTGCCCGGCAATGGCTCGCCGCTTGACCTCGCCTGTTTTTTGGCAACCGAAGACGATATCCGCGACGATCTCGACTCCTGGGCGGCTTGGCTCGAACTCCAGGAGCACAACCCAAATTTCCGACGGCTCATGCAGCACGTTATCGCGACGCAGCAGATGTTCACGCTCAGACGCCCATTTGATCATTCCGATGACGCTCGCCTTGATCGGGTCTGCGATGCCCTGACGCAGTATTTGGCTCAAGCGACGGACGGCATCTATCAGGTCGATCGCCAGGGGTTCTTCGCCGCCGACGGCACCTTGCTCTTGCAGGAACATTGATTGGAATGAGCAGCCCCGAGAAATATCTTCGGCCCGAGGTCATCCGGCAGGTGGCCCGGCTCGATCTGCGGGCGAAATTCATCGTCCAGGGATTTCTCTCCGGCCTGCACGCCAGCCCCTTGCATGGATTCTCAGTCGAGTTCAGCGAGCATCGCGACTACACGCCCGGCGACGACCTGAAGTACATCGACTGGAGCGTCTACGCCAAGACCGGCAAGTATTATGTGAAGAAATATGAGGCCGAGACGAACATGACCGGCTATCTGGTCATGGACCTCTCGGCCTCGATGAATTACACCTATCGGCAAGAGCTGACCAAGTTCGAGTACGGCATTTGCCTAGCCGCGGCCCTCGGCTATCTGATGATCCATCAGCAGGACCCCGTCGGTCTGGTCACGTTCGACACCGAGATTCGCAACGTTCTACCGCCGCGAAGCAAGCGAGCCCAATTGGGAAGCATTCTCGCCATGCTTGCGAATTTGAAACCGACCGGCGTGACGAACATCCCGCACGCGATGCAGCAACTTGCCGCCATGGCTCGCGGCAAGAGCCTTGTCATGCTCTTTAGCGACCTGCTCACCGACCCGGAGCCATTGTTTCAAAGCCTCTTTGGCTTGCGTCATCGCGGGCACGAGGTGATTCTGTTTCACATTCTGGACGAGGCCGAGGTCAAGTTCCCGTTTGAGGGAATGGTCGAGTTCGAGGATTGCGAATCGCACGACCGGCTCACCCTCGACGCCAAGGGCATCCGCGCCGATTACCTGGCGTCGCTCAGCGATTTTCAGAAACACCTCCGCGAAGAGGCCACGAAAGCGAACATCGATTACGTGTCGATGGACACCAGCGTCGGTTTTGACAAAGCGCTCCTGGAGTACCTCGTCCAGCGCCAACGCAGATTTTGAGTTCAACGACGCTTCGCAGAAGCGTACAGTCCGAGGATTCACCATGCGATCCGTCGCCATTGCCTTAGCGCTCGCGGTTGGGGTTACGCCCTCCCGCGCCGACGAGTGGAAGCCCGCCGCCGGCCCACTCATGACCCGATGGGCCAAAGACGTGACCCCCAACAAGGTCCTGCCCGAGTATCCCCGACCGCAAATGGTCCGCGAAAAATGGCAGAATCTCAACGGCCTTTGGCAATACTCTTTGAATGGTCCGTCGCAATGGCAAACGAACAAGATTCTGGTTCCGTTCCCTGTCGAGTCGGCCCTCTCGGGAGTCATGAAGCGAGCCGACCGCATCTGGTATCGGCGCAACTTTGCGATCCCGGCCGACTGGAAAGGGCAACGCGTGCTGCTCCACTTTGGCGCCGTTGATTGGGAGGCGAAAGTCACCGTTAACGGCAAGCTGGTGGGTGAACATCGTGGCGGCTTCGATGCCTTTTCATTCGACATTACCGAGGCGCTGAAACCTGCCGGCGAGCAAGAGGTGACCGTTGCCGTTTGGGATCCGACCAGCGACGGCCCGCAACCACGCGGGAAACAGGTGACCCGACCGAGCGGCATCTACTACACGCCGACGACGGGCATCTGGCAAACCGTGTGGTTGGAGCCTGTGCCGGCGGCACGCATTGCGGGATTCAAGGTTGTCCCGGATGTTGACCTCAAGCGAGTCAAGGTGGGAGTTGACGTTGTCGGTGGCACGAAGCGGCATCATCTGGTCGTTCGAGCACTGTGGGACCGAACCGGAAACCCGAAACGCCGCGAGTTCGCCAGTGAGTCATTTGTCCACAGCCCTCAGTTGACCGCCACACACGACTTGCCGATCGTCAATCCGAGGTTATGGTCGCCCGAATCGCCGTTCCTTTACGACCTCCGCTTGGAGCTGAAGGATGGCGACAAGGTCATCGATGTCGTCGATGGTTACTTCGCGATGCGTTCGGTGTCCTTGGGCAAGGATGACCGAGGCATCACGAGGTTGATGCTGAACGGTAAGCCGTACTTCCAGGCCGGTCCGCTCGATCAAGGCTTCTGGCCTGACGGGTTGTACACAGCGCCCACTGATGAGGCCCTTCGATACGACATCGAGATCACGAAGAAACTCGGCTACAACATGACTCGCAAACACGTCAAGATCGAGCCGGCCCGGTGGTATTATTGGTGCGACAAGCTCGGCCTTGTTGTCTGGCAGGACATGCCCAGCGGTGAACGGAGCGTCCCTCAAGGCAAGCCGGACATGGTTCGCTCGCGCGAATCGGCCGAGATTTATGAGCGTGAATGGAAGGCCATCATGGATCAGTTGCACAATTATCCGTGCATCGTGATGTGGGTGCCGTTCAACGAAGGCTGGGGCCAGTTCGATACGAAGCGCATCACGGAATGGACCAAGAAACACGACCCGTCGCGGTTGGTCGATTGCGCCAGCGGTTGGAATGACCACGCGGGCGTCGGCGATGTCCACGACATCCACGTTTACCCCGGTCCCGGATCGCCGCAACCCGAGTCAAAACGGGCGGCGGTATTGGGTGAGTTCGGCGGGCTGGGGCTTTCGATCAAGGGTCATCTTTGGGATGCGAAAACATGGAGTTATCGCGGCGTGGCCGATTCAGCAGACCTGACGCGGCGTTACGAACGGATGCTGCGGCACGTCTACGAGCTTCGCGACAAGCCCGGCTTAAGCGCGGCGGTCTACACGCAGATTACCGACGTCGAGACTGAAGCGAATGGCCTGCTGACCTATGATCGGGCGGTGATCAAAGTTGACGTGAATCGGGTGTCGGCGGCCAATCGCGGCGACTTCTCGAAGGTGCCGGCGGTAACGGTCGTCGTGCCGACCTCGCAGCAAAAAGGACTGACCTGGCGCTACACGAGCGAGAAGCCCGGCGACGATTGGTTCAAACCCGACTTCGACGCCGGCGCGTGGAAGGACGGCCCCGGTGGATTCGGCACCAAGGGGACACCGGGGGGTGTTGTTCGCACAATCTGGAAGACGTCCGACATTTGGTTGCGACGCACCATTCAGTTGCCCAAAGGCTCGGTCGATGGCCTGCAACTGCTACTGCACCACGACGAGGACGCGGAAGTCTATCTCAATGGCGTTTTGGCAGCAAAGGTCACGGGCTTCGTCACGGATTATGAGGAAGTACCCATCGCGCCCGCGGCCCTCAAGGCCCTGCGGCCCGGGACAAATACCATCGCGATTCATTGCAAACAGACAGGCGGCGGGCAGTACATCGACGCCGGGCTAGTTCGGGTGAAATAGAAGTCATGGGAAACGGATCGCCTGAGGTCGTCATACTTGCAGGTGCGAACGGCTCAGGCAAGACGACGGCGGCTCGAACGCTTTTGGCCGAAACACTTGGCGTGACGATATTCGTCAATGCCGATATCATCGCGGAGGGATTGGCCGGATTTGATCCTAATGGCGCGGCAGTCGAAGCAAGCTGAATCATGCTGCAACGTCTACGCACGCTTGCCGAAAGGCGTGAGGATTTTGCCTTTGAGACGACTCTTGCGGCAAGGACCTATGCTCCTTGGCTCAGCGAACTGCGAAAATCTGGTTATCGACTACACATTTTCTATTTCTGGTGGCAACTACCCGAACTCAACATTGAACGAGTTGCCATGCGAGTGAGGGCGGGCGGTCACGATATTCCGGAACGAACAATCCGCCAGCGATACGCTCGAAGTAACAAGAATTTGTTTCAGCCATTTCTTCCTCTGGCGTCAACTTGGCGTGTGTACGATAATAGTCGAGAATGTGACCCTCCCTGCATCGCTTCCGGCAGCGAGGACCAGCAAGCGTTGATCCATGATGCGATTGCATGGGGTCAGTTGAGGCGGAGAATGGACTGTGCTTGAACCCTCGATGATTCGCGACGACGCTACCCAGCCTAATCCCGAACGAATCGATGCTGCGGTCACGCGGGCCGTTCGTGACGCGGTACTTAACCATGCCCGACACGGCCGAGCAGTGCCGGCGATTCGCAACGGGCAAGTTGTGTGGATATCCCCTGAGGAAATCCTGCGACTCTATTCACCCACGCCGGAGTTCGGTACATCGCAATGACGTCCAGCCGTCGCGAGATTTTGCGAATCGGCGCCCTGACGCCGCTGGGTCTCGGGCTGCCGCAACTGCTCCATGCTCGGGCCGCGGCGCCACGGGCGATCGGCGGCCGCGCGAAATCGTGCATCGTGCTGTTCATGTGGGGCGGGCCGGCTCATCAAGACACCTGGGACCCGAAGCCCGATGCCCCGGTCGAATATCGGGGCGAATTTCAGACTATCCCGACGCGGGTGCCGGGCTTCCGAGTCTGCGAACATCTTCCGAAGCTTGCCGCTCGGACCGATCGCCTGGCCGTGATTCGATCCATGACCCACACCGACGTCGATCATACGTCGGCCACGCATTACTTGCTCACCGGTCGGGGCCGGGCGAATCGCAACGCGCCCATCGCCGAAGATTGGCCGAACTACGGGGCGATCCTGTCGTATCTCGGGCGAAGCGCCGGGCCTTTGCCACCGTATGTCTCGATGATGCCCGTCGTGCCTAATGGCGCCCCGCGATTCGTCGAGTCATCGCACGGTCAGGGCGCGGGTTGGCTTGGGCCGTTGTTCAATCCGATGCGCATCGACGCCGACGCAAGCAAACCGGACTATCGTGTCGCCAATTTCGATCTGCATGCCGACACGCCACTATCACGCGCCGAAGCCCGGCGCCAGTTACGGGCATCTCTGGAAGGCCCTTCGAGTCGCGGCGATGGGCCGCCACAATTGCAGGCGATGGATGCCCATTACGATCGGGCGTTTCGGTTGTTAGCCTCGCGTGACGTCACGCTCGCCTTCGACCTGACCCGCGAGCCGTTGGCAACTCGGGAACGGTACGGCATGAACATTCACGGGCAATCGGTGCTGCAAGCCCGCCGGCTGATCGAAGCGGGCGTCCCGTTGGTGACCGTGTTTTGGCCGAACGACGGGATCACCAACGTCAGCGTCTATTGGGATACGCACAACCGGAATTTCCTCGACCTCAAGACTCGGCTTTGCCCGGTGACCGACATGGCTTTCTCGGCATTGCTCGACGACCTCGACGCCCGCGGGATGTTGGACGAGACGCTGATTGTCTGGACAGGCGAAATGGGGCGCACGCCTCGCGTCGGTCAGTCGGTGGTAGGCGGCGCCGGCGCCGGTCGCGACGGCCGCGACCATTGGCCGCACGTTTTTACGAGCATTCTCGCCGGCGGCGGCATCCGAGGCGGCGTCGTTCACGGTGCCAGCGATCGTTACGCCGCGTACCCCGCAAACAACCCGACGCCACCCGCCGACTTGGCCGCCACCGTTTATCACTGTCTGGGTGTTGATCCACGGCTGACGCTGCACGATCGCCTCAATCGGCCGCTGTTCCTTTGCGAGGGCGACCCCATCCGCAGTATCATAGCGTAGACGGCGACCGGGCCGCTCGAGTCCATGTTGGACCCGGGAGATTGCGCCGCACGCCAAATGTAAACGAGTCTTCGAGTGACGCGAATCCGAGCATGATGTTCATCCACCCCATCCTGTTGGGCGGAACGGCGCTCGTCGTTGTGCCGGTATTGCTTCACCTCATCATGCGGCAGAAACCGAAACGCCTGCTCTTTCCGGCATTTCGTTTCTTGCAACAGCGAGCCAAGACAAACCAACGCAAGCTACGCCTTCGCCATTTGCTGTTGCTCCTCGCCCGCATGGCGCTCATTGCCCTGATCTGTCTGGCCCTGGCGCGCCCGCGAGCTTTTAGCGACCGATTCACGTTGGGCGACGACCGGCCGTCGGCTTGCGTGATGGTGATCGACACCACGCCGAGCATGGAATACACAATCGCGGGGCAAAGCCGGTTGGAGGAAGCGAAACGACGCGCCTTGGAGCTGCTGAACGAGTTGCCGCCCAACAGCCGCGTCGCCATCATTCCGACGCACGAAGCTGTTGGAGAGTGGCTTCCCTCGGTTGCCGTGGCCCGAGAGCGAATCAACGAGCTTTCCACCCGTGCATCCGGTGGCCCGATAACATCGGCGTTGGCGTTCGCCTATCGCCTTTTCGCCGATCTCGATCATGACGCATCGCAATCCGAGGGCGACCCCCTCGGCCGTATCCTTTACGTTTTTTCCGATCGCACGCGAGCCAGTTGGGATGTGGGCCGGGTGCCGGATCTGAAGCAGCAACTTGAGCGCCTCGGTCCACCGGCCGTGCGATCGGCGTTTATCGACGTTGGCACCGACAAACCGATCAACGTCAGTATCAGCAGTTGCGAGGTCACGCCCCAGGCCGTGCCGGCGAATTTCCCCGTGACCATCCGAGCCACTGTGACCGCGACGGGTCAGGGTTGCGATACGGAGTTGTTGTTTCGCATCGCCGGTGACAACGCAACCGATCGGCAAGGGGTCAAGCTTGACGCCGGCGGAACGCAGAACTTCGAATTCACTCGAAAGGGTCTCAAGCCGGGGTTCTACCAAGCAGAGATGTCGCTGGCGACCTCCGACGCGCTGATCGCCGACAACGTCAGGTATTTAACATTTGAGGTTCGAGGCCCTCGGCAAATCCTGGCGATCACTGACGACGACGACTTCGCGATCTTTTGGCGTATGGCGGTCGATCTTCAGGGTTGGTTTACTTGTGACGTGCGGGCGCCGGGCCAGGTTATCAACGTCGAAGATCTTCGCCCATATCAGGTCGTGTGCCTGTTGAGCACTCGCAAGCCGGGCGATGGCCTATGGGCGATGCTGGCGCGCTATGTCGAAGACGGCGGACACCTCGCAGTCATCCCGGGCCGCGACGACGTGATGGTCTCCGATTACAACAGCGACGCGGCTCAGAAGCTCTTGCCGGGCCGGCTCGAAGACGCTCCCATCAAAGTCGAAGCGGCCCTCGGTTTGCCGTGGCGGATGTCCGATCCGGCTCGCCGTCACCCGATCTTGGCGAAGTTCCGCGAGTGGGACCAGATGGGCGTCGAGTTCATGCAGCGACCCCCGGGCGTCAACCGATACTGGAACGTGACCGGCCCCGCAGAGAATGTCCTGATTCGATATGCCGGAAAGGACTCTCACGCCGCGTTACTGGAACGCGTCGCCGACAAGGGCAAGGGCGGCAAGGTCCTCATGTTCACGACACCGCTCGACGATCGCCGCAAATTCAACGAAGCTCCCTGGAACGATTTTCTCAATCCGCCGTCGTTCTATGTGTCGATCGCGAATGAGACGCTGCGGTATCTCGTCGGCGATCTCGATGGGTTCACGCTGAACTACATCTGCGGCCAACCGGTCATCGTGTCGCTGCCGCTGTCGCCTCGATTTCCCGAATATACGCTGAACGGCCCCGGGATAACCGGCAGCGACGTTCGCTTGCCTCGGGACGAAGCGGCAGCCGACCTTCGCGTGACCCTGACCCATACGCCGGGCAACTTCACGGTGTCCGGCGGCAATCGGCAATGGTACACGCGCTATAGCCTCAACTCGCCTCCGGGGGAATTCATCCTGGATCGTGCCGCGGTTGAGGAGATTGAGGGCTTGATGGGGCCGTCGTCCGTGGTGCCGGTCGCGGCCAATCAACCATTAACCCAGGTCATGGAAGATCGCATGCGGCAACCGATGGAGTTGTTCCCATATTTGATGGTGCTATTGCTCCTGATTCTGGCGTTGGAAAACCTGTTGGCGAATCGCTTCTATCGCCGGGAAATGGAAACGCAAGCCGCGTGAGGCGCCTGCCAGGCAGTCGCGAGGGGGTGACATGTTCGCGGTATCGGTCCGGCTCATCACTGACCCCGCGTGGCCGTGGTCTATTCGGATGATTGGTCTTCCGGCGTTGATCCTCGTTGCCGCCTTGTTGGTGGGGCTGACGTTGTGGACCTATCTCGGCGTGCCCCAAGCTCGGGGGCGCCGGTTGATCGTCGTGGTGACCTTACGCCTTTTGGCCCTGTTCATCGGCATTTCCACGGTTCTACGCCCAGCGCTGGCATTTCGCGACAGCCTTCAATTGCCGTCTGTTTTGATACTGGCTCTCGACAATTCCGAGAGCATGACGATTAAGGACGAGTTCAACGATCAGACACGCTGGGAGGCGGCGGTTGCGACAGTCGCCCGTTGCGAGTCGATACTCAAACGATTGCAAGACGAACAAAACGTCACGGTGATTCGCCAACAATTCTCAGCCGACGTGGCCGACTTCGATCCTCGCGGCAGGGCAGACGGCAAGAGAAGCGAATACGGCCTGATGCTCGCCTCGCTGCGCGACCGTCATGGTGCCGAGCCAAACATTCTCGGTGTCCTCGTGGTTGGCGATGGCATCGACAATGGTGGGCGACCCGCCATTGCGGAAGCCGTCAAATGGAGGGGCGTGGCGCCGATTCAGTGCTTCGCGGCCGGCAAGGCGACAACCAACTCGCAACAGAAAGACGTCGCGCTGACCGGCGTCACCACGGACCCGACACCCGTCTTTGTTAAAGGCAAGATGACAGTCCGTGTCGCCGCCGACGCCTTTGGCTTCGAGGGGCAGCCGATCCGCGTCCATGTTTTCATCGACGATCAAGAGGTGCCCGCCGAAAAGATCTTCGTCAACGATCGCGAAATAACCGATGGCAAGCCGCAACTGCCGCTCAGCTCCGGCAACGACCTTCGCCTGGAGGTGACGGCTCCTGGGAAACCGAGCGAGGTACGCGTTACGGTGCGCATCGAGCCGTTTCCGGGAGAGGTCGTCACGGGCAACAACGAGATTGCCACTTACGTCAGCGTCGTCAAGGAGGGCGTGAGCATCCTGTACGTCGATCGGCTGCGCCCGGAGCGAAAATTCATTCGCCAATCCCTGGCAACGGACCCGCGGTTTCGGCTCTTTGAGGTCGTCCGCCAGACCGATGACGCGCCCGGCCCCGGCGAGTCCGATTTGTTTCAGCTTGATCGTCAAGCCTACGATGTCATCATTATCGGCGACGTGTCGGCTCGTTCGATGTCGGCGGGAAATCCGAAGTTTCTGCAAAAGTTGAGGGAACTGGTCACGGAGAAAGGCGCCGGGTTCATGATGCTGGGCGGCGATTATAGTTTTGGCGGAACGCCGGGAGTACCGGATAGCGGCGACTGGTTCAACACGCCGGTTTCGGAGCTGCTTCCGGTGGAACTCGCCGGTCCCGGCCATGTCGCCGGCCCGTTGGAGTTTCACCCCACGCCGCGGGGCGAGCGGCATTACCTGTTGCAACTGGCGGGCACCTCCGAAGAAAGCAAAGAGATCTGGCGACGGCTCAACGCCCGGCATCGATTGCTCGGGGCCAATCGTGTCGCACGAGCCAAGGGCTCCGTGGCGAACAAACCGGCCGCCGAAGTCCTTGCCACGAGTGGCCCCAATGGCGAGGGCGAACCGTTGCTCGTCGGCCAACAGGTCGGAAAGGGCCGCACGTTGGCCTGCGCCGTGGACACGACCCATCGCTGGCGCGAATTCGGCATGCCCGAACGATTTGATGGCATCGATCATCACGCCCGATTCTGGAAGCAGGCCATACTCTGGTTAGCCCAACAGGAGAACACCGAGGGCAGCGTCTGGCTCAAAGCCGACACCCGCCGATTGCAGGCCGGCAACAAGCAGACATTCTCGACGGGCATTCGTGGCAAGAACGGCATCGATCTTCCCGGCGGTACTTTCAACGCCCGGGTCGCCGCACCCGATGGAACCAAGACTCCGGTCAATCTCGATCGCGACGGCAAGATTGAACGCGGCACGTTTTGGAATACCGCCAAGGCCGGCGAATACACCCTGGAGGTTTCCGGCAAGGGCGTCGATACCGATGGAAAGGCCATCGAGGGCAACGCCTCGATTCGCTTTCTGGTCTATCAGGATGAGACCGAGTTGTTGCGCCAGGCGACCGACGCGGACTTCCTGGGCAAATTGGCCGCATCGGCCGGCGGACGACCCAAGGCCTACACACTTGATGACCTGCAGAGTTTCCTCCAGGACCTTCTCAATCGATCGTCGTCGCAGCCCCAATCGAAAACGAGCTATTGGCCCGAATGGCGCAAGAGCAGGTTGACGCCGTTCCTACCTCTGTGGATGGTGTTGTTCGTTATGGTACTCACGTTGGAATGGGGCTGTCGAAGGCTTTGGGGAATGGTGTAGTTTCCGTTCGGCACGTTGCTCGAGTGTGGCGACGTGCGAATCACGACCTGGGACTGTTTGAATGCGAATCGTCTCTCTGATTTCCAGCGGTACCGAGATCGCCGACGCCTTGGGATTGGGCGATCAACTCGTGGGCCGGTCGCATGAGTGCGACCATCCGGAAAGCGTCAAGGCCCTGCCCGTCTGTACCGAGCCGAAATTTGACGTTTCCGGCACGAGTGCCGACATCGATCGCCGGGTCAAGGAGACGTTGCGCGACAGCGTTTCGGTATATCGGGTATTCGCGGACGTGTTGCGACATTTGAAGCCGGATTTGATTATCACTCAGTCTCAGTGCGACGTTTGCGCCGTCAGCGCTCGCGACGTGGAGTTAGCCGTTGGCGAGTTGTGCGGAATATCGGCGCGCGTCGTATCGCTGACTCCCAACTCGCTGGCCGACGTATGGGCGGACTTCCAGCGAGTTGCGGATGCGGCTGGAGTCCCACAGCGATGCGTCGAACTCATTGCGAGGCTGAAGGATCGCTTGGCGGCGGTCTCGCTTCGGGCTAACTCTTGGGGCCGGCGGCCGGGCGTGGCCTGTCTCGAATGGCTCGATCCATTGATGGCGGCCGGCAACTGGATGCCCGAGTTGGTCGAAATGGCGGGCGGCAACAACCTATTCGGAGTTGCGGGCCGGCATTCCCCGGTCATGGCGTGGGACGACCTATGCCGGCTCGATCCGGACGTGATCATTGCCATGCCCTGTGGCTTCGATCTATCGCGGACTCGGCACGAGCTGAAGGCATTGGCTTCGAGGCCGGAGTGGTCTCGCCTGCGGGCGGTGCGCCATGGCCGGGCCTTCGCCGCGGATGGGAATGCCTATTTTAACCGGCCCGGCCCGCGGCTGGCGGAGGCCCTGGAGATGCTGGCCGAGGCCATTAACCCGTCGGCATTTGCGTTCGGCCACCTTGGATTGGAGCCGATTTGAATCGATACCGTCGGTCAATGCCAATTCGGCACCGCGGGCAGCCTCGCGACATTTCCCGAATTCTTCATTTTTCCTTGACGCCGTTTTGGGTTGCGCGTAGAGTGGGAGTCAATTGTCTGGCAGTGCTCGCAAGCTGAAACCGAACTTCGATGAGCGAATCCCGGCGCGGAAAGAGTTGCCGGTCGTTCGATCATCCGGCAAACTTGGAGTGAGGTGTTTTCCTGCGACTCGCCGGCAGGCATTTTTTTCTGTCCTTATTTCTGCTAGGGAACCGCGGCAAGTTGTTCCCTGCCCGTAGGAGTTAGGTATGCCGACCACCCTCCGTTCACGCCGGTCAGCCTTCACGCTGATCGAGCTATTGGTCGTGATAGCGATTATCGCGATTTTGATTGGTTTGCTGCTTCCGGCCGTCCAAAAGGTCCGTGAGGCGGCGGCACGCATGAAGTGTCAGAACAGCCTCAAGCAACTCGGGCTGGCCTGTCACAATTACCATGACGCGAATCGCCGGTTTCCCCCAGCGATTCAGATGAAGATGTCCGGCGCCGGCGCGGTTGGCGATCCGACCCGCGCCGGGCAGAATTGGGGCCCGAACTGGATCGTCCTCATTCTCCCGTTCATCGAGCAAGGCCCGCTTTATCAACAGTACGCAACGAGCATTACCAGCTACATGAATACCGGTGATCGAAGCTGGCGAGGCATGCGTTCGGTGAAGATCAACCTGCTGCTCTGCCCGTCCGACACAGGTCAGGAGAATCCCTGGAATCATCCGGGCGTGGCCGAGCAAGGTTGGGCTCGCGGCAACTACGGCTGTAACGCCGGCGGCATTCACCAACCCGACATTCTCGGTTGGACCAGCACGATGAACGGCAACTCGCCGACCAGCGGCTGGACGCAGAGCTGGGTGGGCCTGCCGAATGAGTCGAAAGCCGGTGGCATCATGTGTATCAACTTTGGCGGCACCTTGAACCAAGTGACATCCGAGGATGGAACTTCGAACACGGTCATGCTCGGTGAGCTCCGCGTCGGTTCCCATCTCAGCCCGGCCGATCCGCGCGGAACGTGGGCGGTTGGCATGCCCGGCGCCAGCGTGATTTGCGCTGCGGCCACATGGGATTGCACCAACCCCAACGACCGCAACGACAATGCCGACGATTGCGAAGGAGCCGTTAATGACCCGCAACGGGGCATGGGAGCTTGGCAGCCGTGCCCATTCCAGCAGGCCCAATCTCGCAGCCGACACACCGGCGATGGAGCTAACATCTGCCTGTGCGACGGAAGCGTTCGATTCATTCGCACCGCCATCAGCCAGCAAACCTGGTTCAAGATGCTCTCACGCAACGACGGTCTGACGTACTCAACTGATTGATCCTTGACGTCCCTCCGGCCCGTCGATCGTTTCATGCCCGCATGGTCGATCGACGGGCCGGAATTGAGTCGCCCCGAAACCACTCCACTGATCTTGCGATAGGACCCTCTTTCATGTCTCGTTTCTCGCGCCGGTCCCTGACTCTGACCGTCGCCGTGCTCATGGTCGCCCTGGCGTCGTGCGGCAAGCAGAAAGACCTCAAGATCACCGGGCGGCTGCTCCGCGACGGGAAGCCCGTCGTGCTGCAGACGGAAGCCGAGCAGAAGATGCCCGTGACGCTGATGTTTATTCCGCTCACGCAGGGCCAAGACGATCGCCGGTATCCCGCGAAGTTTGACCCGTCTACCGGCAACTACGAAGTGACACTGCCCGCCGGGAAATACCGAGTCAATATCTTCGTGCCCGATCCCAAGCGTGGGTTTATCCCCCCGCCGCCGAACAAGGCCGGCAACACCGAACAGGACGGCAAAACCTACGAGTTGCTCAAGCCACAGGAGCTTGACCTCGAAGCGCCGGCGCCTCCAGTGGTTCCGAAAACCCCGAACAAGAAATAGCTATGGCCACGAGGCGGCGAATCGGCGTGCTAGCGATCCTCGCGGCCGGCGGGGTCATCGTCGCGGTCGGCTACTATCTTTGGCCCCCCGCCGGCGACCGCTCCCTCCGAGCTTTTGTCCACTCGACGCCGCCGGTGCCCATCGTCTTTACATCGCGATCCGAACCGATGAGCCTCGTGGCCGCCGCACCGCAGGGCGAAGGGTACACGGCTCCGGGACAGCGGCTTTGGGCCGCGACGGAAGGCCGGCTTCGACTACTCACGCCGCGCGGCACCGTGCACGAACTAACTTGGGGAAAACGCCTGGCCGATGGCTCAACATTGATCGATGTCATGTCGCCGTCGGTGTCGCCGGATGGCCGCACGATTATCTTCGCCGGCCGGCGATCCACGGGGCACGGTCGCTTTCGACTCTATGAAATCAACGTCGATGGCACCGGTCTGACGCCTCTGACCGGAGGCGACGACGACCCCGGATGCACGAATCTGCCGCCGATGCGTTACGCGGACGACGGCATGACACGGCTCAGCGACGACCAACGCCGCCGCGAGGATTACGACGACTTCGACCCAATCCATCTAAACGTCCCGGGCCAAGTCCTTTTTGCTTCGAGCCGCGAGCCGGACCTCGGCCGAGGACACAGTCGCCGATCGACGGCACTCTGGGTGATGTCTCGCTTCACTCAAACGGACGGCAAAATGTCGGCCCAAGCGGTCACGGCCAACCGAAACAACGATCGCTGGCCCGTTCTGTTGAAGACGAATCTGGTCGCCTTCAGTCTCTGGAGCCGCAATCCAGAGGTGGTCACGGGCGACGAACGCGATATTCAGCCATTCGACCCCACCAAGGGAGTCGGAAGCTGGCCGGCTGACAATTGGCTCGGCGCCTTTACCGGCATCGTCAGTCCGCAATTCGGCGGGCTTATCAAACCCCATGTGCCGGTCTGGCGAATGAGACCCTTATTTAATGGCAAGTTCGTATTCATGACATCGTTTGAATATCCCGCGCCGGGGCACGGAACGGTTCCGCCGGTGCTTTGGGTCGTCCAGGCCGAACCGGGACTGCTGCACAATGTTCCCAGTGCGAAGCCGGCCGACAGCAACATGCCCCTTCAGGAACGATACGCCATTACCCGTGGTCCGGAGCGAGATACCGACGGGCGCCCGCTGAGCCTGGCCACGCCCAGCCCATGTCCCGATCATCATGTTGTTATGTCCGGAGCCGTCCTCGAGGGCGACGACTCCGCGCCGCAACCGGGCGGCTATGGCCTCTATTTGGCCGGCGACGACTGGAGCAGCGACTCCGCGGCAGACCCCGACGCGGTAAAACTTCGACGCTTGTTTGACGATCCACGATTGGAAGATTCCGAACCCGTCGCGGTTTACAATCGCGGTATCGCGGTTTGGGACAAGGTCACGGACCCCAAACTCCCGTCGGAGCCTGGCCCGATCACGCTCGCCGATGGTTCAACGTATCGCGGACCGGTTGGCCACGTTTTCGCGTCGGGGCTTTACATGAACCAGCACTTCAACCTTCCGGGTCAAAAAACCGACGCCGGCCAGCGACCGATTTTCGACGCACCGCCAAAGGGTTCGCTCGACCATTTGCGGATTTACGCCTCGCGCCGCGACCGCTTCGACGACCCCGAAGTTCCGCGAATTCCGGGTCGCTGGGAGTTGCTGCTCAAGGTGCCGATCACGAATGAGGGTGCCGGTGCGATGGTCCCAAGCGGTGTGCCAACAGTCCTTGCCGGCTTTGACAACGAAGGCAAAGTACTGCGATGGACAACCAAGGCGACCGATCGCAACGGCACTCGTGCGACGTTCTACGCTTTTGCCGGCGACCATTACAGTGGGGCGAGGCCAGGAGCGCGGCATTTTTGCATCGGCTGCCACCCTGGCCATAGTGGGTTAGGCCAAACCGATCATCGCCATCACGAAAAAATGAAATGAGGCTTCGCCATGCGGTCCATTCGACGTGTCATCCTTCCGCTGTTGATCGTCATCGTCGCTGCCGTCGGCGTCGCTATCTATCTCACCAGCGACACCGGCCGTTGGGTGCTGACGCGCTCGGCTCGCGTTACCGGCACCGTCACCCGCGACGGCAAGCCGATTGAGTGGACCACGGAGTATCCGCGGCTCCTTGTTCTTTTCGCGCCGCTCGATCCGGCAATCGACCCCGAGGTTTATCGCGCTGAGACCGACACTCAAGCGGGAACATATGCTCTCGAACGGCTCCCGATTGGCACGTATCGCGTCTCGATTCAATTCATGGACCCCGAACCGGTCAACGATCAACTTCAATTCACCTATGGTTTGAACAACTCGCCGGAGATTCACACGATCGGCGGCGACACCGTGCTTGACATCGACATCCCCAAGGTTCTGCCCAAGGCGCCGGGTCCCCCAAAGATGCCCATGGGCGGACCCGACATGAAAATGGCCTTCGGCAAGAAGGGTCGCCCCAAGAAGAAAGAGCCGACCGAGCCGAAGGAACCCGACGATTCCGATCCCAAGGCAACCCCCGAAGCGATCCCCGCCCCTCGCGAGGCGCCGGACAAATAGGCGCCCTTTCGACTCGCGCATCGATTGACGCGACACCCGCATCAGATCCCCAGCGCCAGGGGCGATCCGGGGGCGATTCCCTAGCGCCCGTTTGAGAGACGTCTTTTT
>CAZESP010000053.1:0-33778 GCA_964515185.1 uncultured Alcaligenaceae bacterium | reverse complement strand
GGTTGTGGCACGTTTCCTGACCCGTCCTACGTGATTCAGAACGGGTTAGGAAACCCGTCCCACGCAAACGCCCAACCCAAATTTTTAGCTGTGACAATGCAGTAGTGGCTCCATCGATCAAGCAACGACAGATTCAACGAATCCAATAACGCATCAGACGCCAAGTTCCCGAACGGGCAACTTGGCGTCTGTTGTTGTTTTCGAGAATCGTCGTTCAACGGCGATACTGATTGAGGACGACGCGGCCGTAGCCTTGAATCCTCTCGAGCAGTGCATTCACCTGTCGGGAATCGGGCATACCGAGTTGTTCCAAGTTGGCTCCGCGAACAAACGAGGCTCGCGCCTGGTCATGCTGTCCAACGGCAGCTTGCGATAGCCCGAGGAAGTAGTGGTAGCGAGCGTCGCGTCCATTCAGACGGGTTGCAGTGGTAAGTACCGAAATGGCGTCGTAATACTGTCCAGCGAAGTAATAATGCACGCCCACACCGAAATACCGATCGCCTTGCTCTGGGCTGAGAGGTTCCGGCGGAATCGGCGGAGTCGCCGGCGCCACTTCCACTCTTGGAGTCGTTGGCGGCGCGGCGGCGACGACCTGTTTCGGAATCTGATGGAGGAGCTTGTCCCATCCGTCGCCCATTCCCGGCGGCGCGAGGACTTTCAGACCCTTGAGCGATTCTTCGAGAGCCTCCATGACTCGGTTTTCGCGGGCCAGAATCCGTGCCTTGATGAGATGCACGTCAGCGGCTCCGACGCCGCCGGCTTGCTGGGCCAATTGCAAGGCCGTAGCCAAGTCGGCCTCGGCAGCTTCCGGCGTAGTTAAGAGTCGGGCCAGGGCGAGACCCACTCGGATCTTGTCATTCGGGTCTTGGGTGATGCGATGAGCTTGTTGGTAGTGCGACCGGGCCTGATTGAACTGGCCCAGCGCGGCCGCGGCCGCTGCTGCCGCGATGTGTCCCTCGGCGAGAACCCCTGATTCAATGGCGGCATTCGCATCGGTCAGCGCTGGGCCGGGTTGCTTCTGTGCGAATTGCATCTCGCTGCGTGCCACGAGCAGCAGCCCATGGTCTCGGGGGTGGGTCGCCTTCGGGAAGACAATCAACCCTCGCTCAATTTGGCCCTTGGCCTCAGCGAAATTCGTGACGGCGATTAGCGCTCGCACCTGAATCAGAATGGCTCGCGAGTCTGCCAGGCTTGCCTCCGCTCGGCGAACACGTTCGGACCAGTTCGAGTTTTTCGGCAGGTCGGGATGGACGATGGCCTCGGCAAGAAGCTTGCGGGCCGGCGCGTAGTCGTCATTGGCAAGGTGCGCCAGTCCTTGAACGGCGATGGCTCGGGCCTTGACCTCAGCGCTTCCATTGGCCTCTTTGAGGGCCGACGCAACATCAGAGAGCGCCATCTTGGCCACGTCCGGGCCTCGATTGGCCTCCAGAATCGCGGGCCAGAAATTGAGCATTTGAGAAGGTGTCCGCGATACGGCCAGAAGTTCCCTCATGCGAGCAATCTCCGCGTGTTTGACCGCGGCGTCTCCCGCATTTCCCAAGGCCGAATCGACGGCTTTGAGGAGATCTTCGTGACTGGCCTTGACGCCGATCAGTTTGGCCCCGCGAAGTTTGTCGGTAAGGGCACGCAACGTTTCGTCAGCATCCTTGCGAGCTGCCGTCAGTTGGACGAGAGCCTTGGCCGATTCATCGGCGCGGGAATTGGCAGCCACGAGCAACTCTGCCGTCTTGGCAACCCGATCCTCGGCGGCTTTGTGGGCGGCAACGAGCTTGGACAGTTGGGCCGCGTGGTCGGTCCCATCAAACCCTGCTCTTGCCAGTTGGTCACTCAACGTGCGCAACTCGGCCATGGCCTTGGTCCGCGCTTCGTCCAGCGCGGTTTTCTCCGACGAGTATTTCGCCAGATCGGCGGCGAGGCGTTTCTGCTCCGTTAATGCCGAATCGCGGGCGGCCAGTGCGGCTTTCAGTTCGGCTCGTACGTCAGGCGGCGCCGAAGCCAGTCGTGTGTTGAGCGCGTCAATTTCTGAGTTCAGTGTCTTGATCGTGGTTTCAAGCTTTGTCTTGCTTTTTAAGATCGCGTTGACGGCACTGGCGGCGTCGGCGTGCTGATCCAGCGGATAGCCGTTGCCGTGTAGTCTCGCCTTCAAATCCCAATAGCCAAGCAGCTCGTCACAACTGCTCAGGAACATCTGGTCCATGGGATCGCTGTGGGGGTTCGGTCCACGGCGAGCGGTGGCCAGTCGCCGAGCGTCGTGAATTTCACGGGCCTTGACCAGGGCTGTCCTGGCAGTGGCGTAATCATGGCGGCGAGCGAGCTTCAACGCTTCCCAGAACGCGAATCCGGGTTCATCGGGATCGCTTTCCCCGTCTGCTTGTGTCAACAGAATGAACAACGCCATGCCCAACGTGGGATCAATCGCTCCGCGACGGGCGCCGGCATCGGGTTTCGCCGCAGGGGGCTTTGGCGTGCTGAGCGAATCGAGCCGATCTTGTGCCGTCTGGAACAATCGTGACCGCGTCGGGAAGTCCTGCATTCCCTTCCGGTAAATTGTTCGCGCGGCATCGCGGTCACCAAGAGTTTCCTCAATGAGGCCAAGCCATAGTGTGGCCTCGGGCGTGTTGGCGTTTCGCAGATCGGTGCGGGCATCGGCAATCTCCGCGGCATTGCCGTTGAGGGCTTCCTTGGCTTGGCGCTGCTGTTTCAAGTAGGCCAGCCAGCGCGATTGACCGCGGCCGGTCAAAACTTCCGGATTTGGTTCGCATTTCTCGTACATGCGGAGTGCCGCCGCGGCGTCGCCGGTTTCCAACAATCGCGAGGCTGCCTCGACGGCAACTCCGGCGGTGTCGGCCGGCGCGGGCGTGGGAGCGGGTGGCGTCTCGATGTTGGCCGGTGCCGTCACGACCTCGAGTCTGGCACGCTGGCCGGGTGAAAGTGGCAATGCGCCCGAGTACCAAATGCCGGTGAGCATGCCGCCGACGGCCATGGCACCGACGAGGCCGGCGCCCAGCATCGAGGCGCCACGCCGGCGCGGTAAGGCCGTGTCGGGGCGAGATCGTGGTTTGCCGGCTCTCGGGTCGTTGCCGACAACGGCGGCGATGCTGTCGCCCGGGATCAACCCCTCGCGTGTGGCGGAATCAAGCCCTAGGTTAACCGCAGACGATGGTTCCGGCTCAAGGGGGCTCGCACGCATCGCGAGATCTTCATCCGTCGAGGACGGGCGACGCCGTGCGGGAGGTGGTGTTTTCGGCCCACGACTGACGACTTTTCGCAATCCCTGCGACAGATTGACCGCCGACCCGTCATCCGGGAGCGAGCCTTTGTAGTCCATGTCCATTTCGGTGGGCAACAACATAGCGGCTCGGGCAACCTCATCGGCCCCGGCGGCAATCTCGTCGGGCGGCAGCACCGCGGTATTTCGACTCGGCCTGGAGTCTCCATCATTGACGCGCCCGGCCATGAAATCGATCAAGTCCGATGCCGGCTTGCTTGGTGGCGGCGAACCGCCGAGCGCCACGATGTCGGAATCGCCGACGCCCGGCCGAATTGCCGCGGCCATCGGCACCACCTTCGAGTCGCCCGGCAAAGGAAGGCCTGCGGCGCCGATGTCGAGTACGCCCGATTCTGATGGATCGAGTGTTGTCGGAATCAAGCCGCTTTCGCGCGAAATCTGTCGGACGAGGTCTTTGTCAGAGACCGCGTCGATGTGAATATCCGGGATCGACCCAATCGGAACCGAATCGCCTTGCCGGTTGCGAAGCAACTCAGCCCAGGTGGTTCCCACCGGGGGCGGGCTGCTGGGCGGCGCGACAACCGGTTCAGGCTTCGCGACTTTTTCCGAGGGTTCGTAGATGATTCCTTCGGGCGGAATAATCGACGCGCCATCCATTGCCGAGACCACCGCATCGAAATCGATCATGCGAAGCGGATCGAGCAATTCACGCTTGCTGTCTAAGTTCGAATCGCCTGAAGCTGAGGGGGCCAATTCATTCGGGTGAGTCATGGTTGCAATGTTCCCGTGAAGGCGTCACTGGCCGTCAAATAATCAAACGAATCTGAAACCATCGATCGCGCCCGCGCTTCGTCGCTTCCTCATGAGGGCGATCGTAAGCGATGAGTTGTCGGATTCATACCATTTTTTCTGACACAAAAACGACTCGTTGAATTCTTTTTTTGTCACGAACCGTCATTGTGGGCGACCCCAGTAGAACTGTGATTCAGAAACAACAACGCTCAAACCGCTGGCATTCATGCTGAATCCGACGGCATGAGCGCCAGCCCACGGTTTAGAGCCAACCGGCGAAACGCGTGCCTAAAACATTCTTGAGAAACATGTTGCGTTCGCTAACTACCAGGCCGCAGGTTTCGGCACGCGACTTGCCGTCTGTCAGGGCGCGCTCCACCTTCAAGCGCTTTTCATGCCGACGAGGGAACCATGCCTTCCTCAATGCCAGTCCTATCCATGATGCCCGACGAGTTCGAGCCAGTCGAACTCGCACTACTTGTGCCTCAATGGCAGGTGGCGGCACTCGGAAACCTGGCGAGGACACGAGGCGAGAATATCGGCCAACTCCTGCGACGGGTCATCATGAACCTCACCCGCGAGGCAATGCCGGCAGGCGTAGCCGCAACGAGCAAGTAACGAGCGATTCATTCCGGTTGGAGGACGGCTTCCTTCCGCTGGCCTCCGACCTTCCTTTTCGCATCATTGGCAAGTCATCTCGCCGCCGGTTTCCGCTCCGAACCGATTGACCCGTTCGTCCGTGGTCATAACTTTCCACCACCTGAGTCATTTCGTTTCGATCTTGCGATGAGGCATCCATGAATCCGAGCGCGCTTCAACTAACCATCACGGACGGCATCGCTGTTTTGTCCTTCGACATGCCGGGAAGCAAGGCGAACACACTCGGGCAAGCCATCCTGAACGAATTCGAGGCCGTGATCGCCTCGATGAGGGATCGCACAGACCTTCGCGGTTTGATCCTCCAGAGCGGTAAGCCGGGCATGTTCATCGCGGGAGCCGACTTGAAAGAACTCGGTGCCGCGTCGCCGGACACCCCCGACTTGACCCGGCGGTTGATTCAGCGAGGCCTCGACCTGGTTGCTTCATTCGAGGCGTTGCCGTTTCCCACCCTCGCGCTTATCGACGGGCCATGTCTGGGCGGTGGCCTTGAAGTGGCGCTGGGATTCGACGAGAGGTTGGCGGGAACGCATCCCAAAGTTGAGATCGGTCTCCCCGAAGTAAAAATCGGTCTCATCCCTGGTTGGGGTGGAACCCAGCGGCTGACACGACTGATCGGTCCGTCCCTGGCCGCCGAGATGATTTGTTCCGGGGAGCCAGTGAAGGCGAACGTCGCGAGGGAACGGGGAATCGTATTCGATGTCGTGCCCAGCGCTCGACTTCTTGCCGAGGGGAACCGGTTGATTCAGGATCTTGCCGCCTCCGGGAATTGGCAGGAGGTTCGCCGCCGAAAGAAGCTACCGGTCGGACTCACGGAAGACCAGCACAGTTACACTTTCGCCGTCGCGCGCGGCATGGTCTTGGAAAAGACCAAGGGATTGCTCCCCGCGCCGTTGGCGGCTCTCGATGCCATCGAAAAGGGATGCAATCGTTCGCTCGATGAAGGTTTAGCCATCGAGACCAACGCCATGGTCCCGCTCGTTGGAAGCCCGATTTCGCGGAATCTCATCGCGGTCTTTTTCATGAATACGCGATTGCAAAAAGATCCGGGTATCGCGAATGCGTCGGTGCAACCCAGACCGGTCAAGCGCGTGGGCGTGCTCGGCGCGGGCATCATGGGAGCGGGCATCGCCGCGGCCCACGTCCGGCGCGGCGTGGCCGCCACCATTCTCGACAGTAACCCCGCGGCTCTCGAAAAAGGAGTCGCCAATATCGGCTCGCTGTTTCGTTCCGCCGCGGAAAAAGGACGCATGAAGCCGGACGACTTGATGGCGTCCTTGGCGCGACTGAATATCGGCTCTTCGCTGGCCTCCGTCACGGACGGGGACTTGGTAATCGAAGCGGTCGTTGAGAATGAGAAGGTGAAGACTAGTCTCTTCAAGCAGTTGGAACCACTAATGCGGCCTGATGCCATTCTTGCGTCGAATACCTCGACGATCTCGATCAGCCGTATGGCAGCAGTTGTCGCCAGGCCCGAGAAGTTCGCGGGTCTCCATTTTTTCAATCCGGTAGATCGGATGCCCTTGGTCGAGGTGATTCGCGGTGAAAAGACCGACGATGAGACCGTGGCGACCTTGGTGGCGCTGGCGAAGCAAATCGGCAAGACGCCGATCGTCGTGAAAGACGGTCCCGGCTTTCTCGTCAACCGCATTTTGTTCCCGTATCTGGATGAGGCGTTGCACCTCCTCGAAGAGGGTGCCGACGCTCGGGTGATCGACAAAGCCGCGACGGCTTTTGGGATGCCGATGGGGCCAATCACGCTCTACGACGTTGTGGGCCTCGATACCGCTCTGTTCGCCGGCCGTGTCATGCAGGCCGCGTTCCCGGATCGGTCGCGATTGTCGAGGCTCCTTGAAGACTTGGTTGCCTCGGGACGATTGGGGCAAAAGAGCGGAGCCGGGTTCTATCGCTATCCAAAGGGGCCGAGGGGCGAGAATGACCCCGCGTTGGCTCCAATCTTGGCCAAACATCGTTCCAACGTTCGTTCGATTGATGGAACCGAAATCACCGAGCGACTCTTCCTGCCGATGCTCACCGAAGCCACGCGTGTCCTTGAAGAAGGACTGGTGCGCGACCCCAGCGACATTGAGATGGGCCTAATTATGGGGATCGGCTTCCCGGCTCATCGCGGTGGCATCCTGCATTGGGCCGACGAGTTGGGTGCCAACCGCGTCTTGGAGTTGCTGGCGAAGTATCAGCCCCACGGCGGCGGGTTTGCTCCCACCGATACCCTGATGGGTCTAGCTCAGCACAAGAAGAGGTTATTCGGTTAAGTAAGGCGTTCGCCGGCGGCTCGGTTTCTTGGTCTTGGAAATCCTTGGACCCGGGCGGGGCCGCCTCGACTGTCCGGCTTGCAGTTTTTACGTCACCTCGGCCGGTTTCGGGTGTTCTTACCGCCAAAGTCGTCTTCGTTCCCATTTCGTATGGAGCAGCCATGAACAGCATTATGCGACTCACGGGATTGCTTGGCGTTGGCGCCCTCATCGTGTTTCTAGGCAATTTGAATGGTCAGGATTGGCCGCAATGGCGCGGAGCGAATCGCGATGCGAAAGCGTCGGGTTTCTCGGCTCCAGGGACATGGCCCACGAATCTCACCAAGAAATGGAGCCTCAAGGTCGGTGATGGCGTCGCCACGCCGTCATTGGTCGGTGACCGGCTTTTCGTCTTTGCCCGTGACGGAAACAAGGAAGTGTTGCGATGTCTCAACGCCGCTGACGGCAAGGAAGTGTGGCAGGATGGTTACGAGGCCCGCGCCGCCGACGGCCCGGCAAGCGGATTTGCAGGTCCTCGTTGCTCCCCCACGGTGTCGGACGGAAAGGTCGTTACCCTCGGCGTTCGCGGATCGCTTCGTTGCTACGACGCCACGACTGGCAAGAAGCTCTGGCAGAAAGATGAAGTGAAGACCGTGCCTCGATTCTACACATCGAGTTCGCCTATCGTCGTCGATGGCACTTGCATTGCTCAGTTGGGAGGCGAAAGCGAGGGAACCGTTCTGGCGGTTGATCTGGCCACAGGCGATGTGAAATGGAAGTGGAGCGAAGACGGAACGGCTTATGCGTCCCCGGTTCTCATGACCTTCGCCGGAACCAAGGTCTTGATTGTCGAGGGGAGTCGAGCCGTCGTCGTGCTGAGCCTTGCCGATGGAAAGCAACTGTGGCAGACGGAATACACCGTGACGGGTCGCGGCTACAATGCGGCGACGCCGATGGTTGACGGACAGACCGTCATCATCACGGGGTCCAATCGCGGCGCTCGAGCATTCGCTCTCGAAAAGGACGGCGACAAGTTGGTGGGCAAGGAGCTTTGGAAGTCACCGGAAAACTCGGTCATGTACAACACGCCGATCCTTCGAGATGGACACCTTTTTGGGCTGACGGCGACCGATTCGTTTTTCTGCTTGGACACGAAGTCGGGCAAGACCACTTGGACGACGCCCGCACCTAAAGCGTCACCAAAAGGCCCGCCCAAGGGTCCGCCGATGGGTGGCGCCGGCGGGCGACCGAAAGGGATGATGTTCGGCGGCGGTGGCTATGGTTCAATTGTTGACGCCGGCTCGGTTCTGGCCGGCCTGACCCCTGCTGGTACGCTTGTATTCTTCGAGGCGTCCGGCAAGGAATACAAGCAACTCGCCAGCTATAAAGTCGCCGACGGTGGCACTTACGCCTACCCGATTCTTGCGGGCAAACGAATCTTCATCAAGGATCGAGACTCCGTGACCCTGTGGGAACTGGAGTAGGCAAGATGGCGTCGTGAGTCGATGTCGCACTCGCCCGCGGCTGCCATGGGGTTGGGGCGCCGCGGGCTTTCGTTGTTGACACAATCCGTTCTCGTCGATTCCGTCGAGTCATGCCAGTCTGGTCATCGTTGCCCGGCTTTTTTGAACTCCAAGGTGGCATCGGCCCCGAGCGTTTCCTTGAGGCCGGACCCCATGAGCCAAGCTTTCGCCTTGGGATCGTCATTCAAATATGCGTCCCAGAAAGCAAGCGTTGACTGGCGAATCAGTTCTTGGAATCGGGCGTCTTTTGATCCATCGCCCATACCTCGCGGACGACCCGAAAAGATCATGTGGTCGCCGCCCTGAAAAATGATTAGGTAACGCTCCGCATTGGTGCTATGATCAAAGGGCAATCGGCGCTCCTGTGCCGTCGTGTCGCTGACCGGGCTATCATCCTTCGTGCCCGTCATGTGCAAACTTGGAATGGTGATTGAACCATAGGTTTTGGGCAAGGTTTCCTTGTTTCGCGGCACGGGGGACGACATCGGGATAGCAGCTTTGATGCGTTTGTCGCCCAGGTTACGATCATTGGCCGCGGCGAAGGTCATCCCCGATGCCGCCAGCACCGTATACGATCCGAACGAATGACCGGCGATTCCGATCTTGTTTAGGTCGAGCCGGCCCTTGAGTTCCCCGGCGATGTTGGCCTTTTCGAGTTGATCAATCGCGAAACGGACATCCAGAGGGCGATTGATCGCGTGGGAGACGTTTGTAACGGCCTTTTTCATGTCGGCGAGGGGCGTCTTGCTCCCGCGCCAGACGCTGTCGTCGCTGCCGACATGTTGGAGATGGACGCTGGCGTAACCGTGGCTGGCCCAATACCGTCCCAGATATTCGTATCCGTCACGGGTGCCACCCAATCCGTGAGAGAAGATGACTACCGGAACCGGCCCAATGGACTTTGGGAAATAGATCTTCGCCGGAATTGAGCGCTTGCGAGAGGTATCTTGCCATTCGAGCGCGATAACCGCGACTTCGTGCGAACCGGATTCCTTTTTGTAACGTTCCGCGGCAAAAGCAGTTGTGGTTAGCAGCGTCAGAATCACAAGGTATCTCATGGCGACTCCTTTGATGAGCATGGACCCAAGAATCTACCCAAGAGGCGATCGACCTAGAGTCGTTTCTAACGGTCTCGCAGTCACATTTCGACGCTTTTTTCGCTCTGAATAGGTGGGATGTCACTGCGGACCCATTGCGCACGCGCTCAGCCGGCAGCGTTGATCGACGGACAGACCCAAGTTGTGCGAGTCTACCATGGGCTCGGACCGGAACAACTGTGTAAGGTATGACGAGAATTCCGATGGTGCTGCCAACGGGACCCGGGGCTTGGTATCGCCTCATCGTTTCTTGTTGACTATTTTTCCTAGTTTTTCTATCTTATCGTGTAGTTTAGCACTGAAGCTACCCCGACTTCGGAACGGGGACTCGTCGGTTGGCTCGCGGCCGATGGCAAGCAACCTCAAGGCTGAGCTTATCGTTACGGCATCGGCACAAGTCGCGTCGACGTCCGTATCTGACTTTGGTCGGTCCCGCAATGAAAGACAACTTGATCGCGTGCATCGCGCGCTCATGGACCCGCCTGGATGTGACGGCCTTTCCGGCAGTGGGTGGTTACCGTTTTTTTCGATGGATCCTCGATGCGAACCTTAGACGTTGTCGGCGCACCCGTGCGTCTGGCCGAAGGAAGCACGACCCATGAGTGACATTCATGATAATGGACTAGCCGAGGGTTTCCGCAGTGGCAGCGGCGGCTCGGCTCCTATGTCGCACCGCGAACCCATCGCGATCGTTGGGATCGGGTGCCGATTCCCGGGCGACGCCAACGACCCGCGGACCTTTTGGAATATCGTTCGCAATGGCCTCGACGTTCTCTCGGAGATTCCTCCCGACCGTTGGAGCCTGGACCATTTCTATGATCCTCAGCCGGGCCGGCTCGGTCGGACCAACGTCAAGTACGGCGGGTTCATCAAAGGGATCGCCGATTTCGATGCTGAGTTTTTCGGCATCTCGCCGCGGGAAGCGGCATTCATGGACCCGCAGCAACGTCTCCTTTTGGAAGTGGCCTGGGAGGCACTCGAAGACGGCGGGCAAGTTCTGGAACGCGTCACGGGCACGAACACCAGCGTGTTCATCGGCATCGCAAGTTTCGACTACGCTCTGATCCAGAGCACGTCGCCGGATCGCGAGACCATCGACGTTTACACGAACACCGGCGGCGCGTTGAGCATTGCCGCCAACCGGATTTCGTACTGTTTCAACTTCAAAGGCCCAAGTGCCGCGGTTGATACGGCTTGCTCGTCGTCGCTTTTCGCGATTCACTTAGGATGCGAGAGCATCTGGAATAAGATCTCGCCGATGTCGGTGGTCGGTGGGGTTCATGTGCTCATCTCCCCGGGGCCGTACATCGGCTTCAGCCGACTCAACATGCTGTCGGCCGACGGTCGCTGCAAGGCGTTTGACGCGCGAGCCAACGGCTTCGTCCGCAGTGAAGGGGCGGGCGTTGTGGTGCTGAAACCTTTATCGGCGGCGTTGGCCGACGGTGACAAGATCTACGCGATGATTCGCGGCGCTGCGATCAACCAAGACGGTCGGACACCGGGTCTGACCGTGCCAAGCGAGCGTTCTCAGGCCAACCTCATTCGACAAGCCTGCCGTGAAGCCGGTGTGAGCCCCTCGAAGATTCAGTTCGTCGAGGCGCACGGTACGGGCACTTTGGTCGGTGACCCAATCGAAGCTCGGGCACTCGGCGAAGTGCTGGGCGTCAATCGGCCAATCGATCAGCCCTGCTTCCTAGGATCGGTGAAGACGAATATCGGCCACCTTGAGGCGGGTGCCGGCATGGCGGGCCTTATCAAGACTGCAATGGCCCTGAAGCATCGCGAGATTCCGCCCAACCTCCACTTTGAGGTTCCGAACCCGGAGATTCCCCTCGAGGAGCTGAGACTCCGCGTGCCCGTGGCACTGCAACCTTGGCCGGCGTCGGACGGACCGGCATTCGCCGGCGTCAACTCCTTTGGCTTCGGAGGCACCAATGCCCATGTTGTCATGGAAGAGGCACCGCGAGACCTTGCGAAATTGGCCCCGTCGGCGAATGGATGTCATGGCCCGTCGCGGCCGTATCTGGTCCCACTCTCGGCACGGAGCGAGCAAGCCCTCGTCGCCACCGCCAAGAACTTTGTTGATTGGCTCTCCCATGAAGGATCAAATGCATCGTTCGAGGACATTTGCCGAAGTGCCGCGTTGCGACGCACTCACCATGACTATCGTTTGAGTGTCGTCGCCGGCGACAAGCAAGAATTGGCCGAGCGCCTGCGACGTTACGCGGCCGGAGATTCTGATGGCTTGGTGGTTGCCGATCGAGTCGTGCCGCATCAGCAGCCGAAGTTGGCGTTCGTCTGCTCCGGCCAGGGCCCGCAGTGGTGGGCGATGGGCCGCCAATTACTCGCCGGCGAGCCTGTCTTCCGCGACATGATCGAGCGATGCGATCGAATGATGCGAACACTGGGAGAATGGTCGCTCATCGACGAACTGACTGCCGACGAAGACCATTCACGAATGCAGGTGACGGCAATCTCGCAGCCTGCCATCTTTGCGATTCAGGTGGCCCTTGCGGCTCTGTGGGAATCGTGGGGAGTCACGCCCGATGCGGTGGTCGGGCACAGCGTCGGCGAAGCGGCTGCGGCCTATATTGCCGGCGCGTTGAGCTTCGAAGATGCCGTGCGGGTTATCTATCATCGCGGTCGATGTATGGAAAAGGTGCCGGCTCGCGGCCGAATGTTGGCCGTCGAAATGGACCGTGACGAAGCCGAGGAATTAGCTCTTGATTCCGGCGGCAAGATCTTCCTCGCCGCCGTCAATGGCGCCAAGTCGATGACCCTTTCGGGCGACGCCGACGCCCTAGAGGCCGTCGCTGTCGATCTTCAACAACGCAAGGCCTTCAACCGGTTCTTGCAGGTTCAGTACGCCTTCCACAGTGCTCAGATGGACCCAGTCTGCGAGCCATTGCTGGCCGCACTTCGGGACATCAAGCCTCACAAGGTCCGAATCCCGCTCTACTCAACCGTCACCGGCGAAGCGGTCGATGGGCCGGAACTGACCGGGGAATACTGGTGGCGCAACGTGCGGCAAGCCGTGTTGTTCGCCGATGCCATGGATCGCCTGATCGACTCGGGCCATACTGCTGCCGTCGAGCTGAGCCCGCACCCGGTTTTAGGAAACTCCATCACGGATTGTTTCCGGGCTCGCGGGAAAAAGGTGAAGGTGTTCACCTCATTGCGCCGCAAAGAGGACGAACGCCCGACCATGTTGCGAGCATTGGGAGGACTCCACGCGGCCGGCCGCGCTGTCGATTGGTCGCGGGTTGTGCCCAGCGGTCGAGAATGGGTGCGAATGCCGACGTATGCCTGGCAGCATGAGCGATTCTGGCAGGAAACTGACGGCTCGCGTAACGAGCGAGTTGGCCACTTGGGCCATCGCTTGCTGGGCGCCGCGTGCCACACACCGCAACCGGCCTGGGAGAGCAAAGTCGATTGTCGCATCCTTCCATACATGGCCGATCATCGCGTCCAAGGGGCGGCACTGATTCCCGCGACCGGATATTTGGAAACCGCACTCGCGGCTGCCATTCAGACGACCGGACCCGGTACCTACTTCCTCGAAGACGTGCGACTCCTCAAGGCGTGCTTTCTCCCTCAGGGTCAAACGCGAGTCCTGCGCACCACCTTGGACCCGGACCAATCGACCTTTGAGATCACCAGTCGCAAGGAAGGCGGCGAAAAGTCGTGGACGACTCATGTTCGCGGCACCATTCGCCAGCGTCAAGATAAACCGCCCATTTCCAAAACAGCGATCGATGAGCTCAAGGCTCGCTGCCCGCGCGAAATGGGTGGCGCGGATTGTTACGCGATGTTCAAACAGATCGGTCTCGACTACGGGCCGACCTTCCAAGGCATCGAACGAATCTGGCAAGGCCAGAGCGAGGCACTCAGTCGGGTGAGTGCTCCCGAACTGATTGCGGCACAACTCACGGATTATCATTGCCACCCGGCCCTGTTTGATGCCTGCTGGCAGTCCACGATCGGCGTCTTCGTCACCCGTGAGGATAGTCGCGGCGCAATCATCCTGCCCGTCGAGGTTGAACAGGTTCGGGTCTACGGACCGCTCGGACCGGATCTTTGGAGTCATGCCCGGCTTGTCGAAAAGAACCGTCAAGGCGTTGTCGTCGACGTCCACGTTTATGACGACGCAGGACAGTTGCTTGTCGACGTTCGCGGTCTCCAATGTCAAATCATCGGTGGCGGCGGCACCAGCGAATCGTTGGATGAGCTGCTTTACGAGTATCAATGGCTATTCCAGCCACGCGCCGTCACGGCATCAACGGGACCGCGCGAAATGGAATTTCTGGGGTCGCTCGAACCGGTTCGCGCCTCGGGCATCGCCTATGCCGAGCAGGTAATGCAGGAAGTCGGCATGCTCGATCGATTCGCCGAACTCGAACCCGGAATCAACCGCCTTTGCTCACTCTACATTCAGTTGGCATTCCGAAACCTGGGTGGACAGTTTGATCTCGGCCGACGGTTCACCACCGAAGAAGCCGTGCAACGATTGGGCATTGTCCCCCAACATCACCGCATCTTCGCGCGATACGTCGGTATGCTCGCGGATGATGGCCTCCTTCGTCGCGACGGCGACGGCTGGATCGTCATCGACGAGTTGGCCCGCGAGGACCCGCAACCGCTTTGGAACCGCCTTCTGGCCAGCAACCCATCGAGCTTCGCGGAACTGACACTGGTTCGCCGCTGTGCTCTCCAGCTTCACGAGGTCTTGCGAGGTACGGTCAATCCGCTGCATCTCATCTTCCCGGATGGGTCGTTGGCTATCGCCGAACACCTTTATCAGGATTCACCCACGGTTCGGTTTTACAATCAGCTAGCCCAGCGTGCGATTCATCAAGCGTTAGAGAATCTCCCCGCCGGGCGAACGGTCCGCGTCTTAGAGATCGGGGCGGGCACTGGGGGCTTGACGTCCTTCGTGCTGCCGATGCTTCCCGAGGGCCGGACGGAGTACACCTTCACCGATTTGTCCAATCATTTCTTCGTGAAGGCAGAGCAGAAGTTCGCGGACTATCCCTTCATCAAGTATCAGAAGCTCGACATCGAACGCTCGCCGCTGGAACAAGGTTTCGTCGCGAACAGTTTCGATCTGGTCCTGGCCTCGCAGGTTTTGCATGCGACGGCCGAACTAAAACAGACCGTCACCGGCATTCGCGAGGTCATGTCGTCGCGGGGCCTGCTTGTTCTGCTCGAGGCCGTCAAGCCGGCTCGATGGGTCGATATGGTGTTTGGTCTCACAGAGGGCTGGTGGCGCTTCGTCGATCGCGACCGGCGACCAGAATACCCGCTCATGACCGTCGCTGGCTGGCAAAAACTCCTCGGCGAAATTGGTTTCACCGACACGGTCGATATCGCCGGCGTCAAAGCCAATGAGGCGTTGGGAAGCGCCGTGATTCTGTCGCGTGGCCCGTCTCTCGCTCTGTGCGGCGTGCCGGCAGCCCTTCATGGAACTGGGAGCGCATGTGGAAACAACCACGATGTTGCCTGTTGCCATGACCAGCCCCGCTCCGCCGTGGCGGCGACCGATGAAGACGCAGCGCCCGGTAGTTGGATCATTCTTGCCGATCAAGGCGGCGCTGCCGAAAAACTCGCGGCGATCCTGCGATCGCGTGGAGCGCATTGCTCGCTTGTTTTCTCGGGCGACAAGTTTGAACACGACGGTGACCGGTTCAAGGTCGCGGCCAATTCTGCCGACGACATGCGCAACATGCTTTCGATTGCCCTGGGTTCGGACCTTCCGGCCTGCCGTGGCATTGTCGATCTTTGGAATCTGGATCTCACGGACATCGACCGGACGCTTCCTGACGATGTCGTCGCAACCCAGGATCGCGGCGCATTTCATGTCGTCAGCTTGATTCAGGCATGGAATGATCTGGCGGGCGATCGGACGATTCCTCTGTGGCTCGTCACTTGCCAGGCTCAGTCGGTGAATGCGGCTCGCGATGGCATCTTGCCCCTGCAGACGCCGGTTTGGGGTCTAGGCCGAGTTATTATGAACGAGTACCCCAGGCTTCGGGCGCGGCTCGTTGATCTGGGCGATGGCTCGACGCGCGAATTGCTCGCGCTGGCCGACGAGGTTTGGACGCCGGACGACGAGGACGAAATCGCCATTCGTGGCGACGCCCGTTACGTTCACCGTTTTGCCTCGACCTCGATCGACAAACAGGGCGTGGCTGCCGATAAGCGTTTACTCGGACGGAACAGCTCGGCGGCCAATGCAGCCGATGGGACTGCCAACGCCGAGCGAGCGTATCGGTTGCAGGTTTCAAGTGCCGGGCTGCTGGATGGGCTGACGTTGCGTGCATTCGAGCGAACGGAACCCGCCACCGGGCAGGTCGAGATTCTCGTTCGAGCGGCTGCTCTCAATTTCAGCGATGTCATGAAAGCCCTCGGGCTTTATCCGGGATTACCTGATGGTCCGGTTGCGGTCGGCATTGAGTGCGCCGGTGTCGTGTCGGCTGTCGGCCCGGACGTGACGGAGTTCAAGGTCGGTGATGAGGTGCTGGCCATCGCGCCGTTCAGTTTCGCCTCGCACGTCATTACGAGTACCTTGCTCGTGGCGCCGAAACCATCGCACATCACCTTTGAAGAAGCGGCGACGATACCGATTGCCTTCCTGACGGCAGCCTATGCCTTGGACTACTTGGGGCGACTTGAACCGGGTGAGCGCGTGTTGATTCACGCGGCCTCCGGTGGCGTCGGGCTGGCGGCGATTCAGTTGGCGCGCCGAACAGGGGCCGAGATTTTCGCGACCGCCGGAAGCCCCGACAAACGACAGTTCCTCAATGCTCTGGGTATCGAACACGTCATGGATTCGCGCTCGTTGGCATTTGCTGATGAGGTCATGGAAACCACGAACGGGCGCGGCGTCGATGTTGTCCTCAACTCGCTTTCCGGCGAGGCGATCCCCAAGGGGCTTCAGTGCCTCGCCGACTACGGTCGGTTCCTTGAGATTGGCAAACGCGACATTTACGGAAACAGCAGGATCGGCCTAAAGCCGTTTCGGAAGAACCTGTCGTTCATGGCCATCGACTTGGATCGAGCGATGCGGGAAAAACCGCATGTGCTGGCCAACTTGTTCCGGCAAGTCGTTCGCGACGTGGCCGAGAAGAAGCTATACGCCTTGCCGCATCGCGTGTTCTCGATCACGAACGTTGTGGCGGCCTTCCGCTACATGAGTCAGGCGAAGCACATTGGCAAGGTTGTCATGACCATGCACGATCGAGTCGTGCCCGCACCGGATAGCCGGAATTCGCTGACGTTCCGCCCGGATGCCACCTATCTGCTTTCGGGTGGCTTGGGCGGCTTCGGGCTGACGGTTGCCAAGTGGCTTGTCGATCAGGGGGCGCGTCATCTGGTATTGATGGGCCGCCGCGGGATACATTCACCGGAAGTGGAACGACAAGTCGAAGACCTGCGCCGCGCCGGGGCCACGGTCGTTGTCGCCAAAGCGGACGTCAGCCGTTCGCAGGATGTGGCTGGTGTGCTGGCCGATATCGCACGTGACATGCCGCCGCTACGAGGGGTCTTCCACGCGGCCATGTTCCTCGAAGATAGCTTGCTGGTCAAACTCGATCACGACCGTTGGTCGAAGATCATGCTGCCCAAGGTCAACGGCGCGTGGCACCTGCACACACAAACACTGGGAATGTCGCTCGACTATTTCGTCATGTTCTCGTCGATGACGTCGGTTTTCGGTTTGGCAGGTCAAGCGAGCTACGCGGCGTCGAACACGTTCCTGGATTCGCTGGCCTATTATCGGCAGGCGCGGGGCTTGCCCGGTCTCAGTATCAGTTGGGGGTATCTGGCCGAGGTAGGGTGGGTGGCCCGCAACGAGGCCGTCGCCGAACGGCTCGAGGGGCAGGGCGTGAAGAGCTACTCGCCGCGCCAGGCTTTGGCCTTGCTTGGCGGTCTGATGCAATATCGTTCTATCCACGTCTGCGTCGGAAACGTCGATTGGGCGAACATGCGATCGTTAGAGACCGCGGGCAATATCTCGAAACGCTTTGCCGGTCTCCGCAAACAACTCGACAAGAACCAAGACGGTCCCAAACAGGATGGGGCCAGTATCCGCAAGGCGATCTTGGCGGCGAAGCCCGACCAACAATTGGAAATGATGGCCGGTGTTATCCGAGACAAAGTCGCTCGGGTCCTGGGCACCAACGTCGATCGCGTTGTGGTCGACAAGCCGCTCACCGAATTGGGCCTCGATTCGTTGATGGCCGTCGAACTTCGCAACTGGATCGAAGGGGAGCTTCGCGTCAATCTTCCAATCGTCGAGTTGATGCAAGGGCCAACGATCAACCGTGTGGCTGAGATCCTCTTGGCTCAAATGTCCCCGGATGCGGCACCGAAGGCCGAGCCGCCCGCGGAGAAAAAAGGCCCTCCTGCGGCTCCGGTGCCCGCTGCCGTCACCGCCGATCGAGCCGCGGACGCCAATGGGAACGGCCATGGTCTCGACGGTGAACGTGCCGCGGAGTTGTTAGAGAACATTGACGACTTGAGTGATGACGAAGTCAACGCCCTATTGCGCTCGCTCCAAAGTGAGAAGGAGTAGCCGACGTGAGCCTCGCCAACGGTCGTCCGGGTCATGCCGAGGAACCAGGCCCGGCGGAAAAGCGTGCCTTGTTGGCGCGGCTCCTTCGTGAAAAGGCCGGCAAGCGGGCCGCGGGTGACCTTCATCCGCTGTCGCATGCCCAGCGAGCCTTGTGGTATCTGCAACAACTCGATACCACCGGCCGCTATTGCAACATGGCGTTTACATGCCGGATCGCTGCGCCGGTTGATATCGAGCCGCTTCTGCAACGGGCCTTTCAATCCCTAACCGACCGCCATCCGATGTTGCGAACCACCTATGTGGTTCGCGACAATCGGCCCTACCAACTTGTTCATTCCCAGCGGGCCGTCGCTCTCAAGGTGATTGACGCCGCTGATTGGAGCGCGGCCTATCTAAACGAACAAATGAAGGCCGAAGGCGGCAAGGTTTTCGATCTCGAAAACGAAACTCCGTTGCGGCTGACCCTGTTCCGTTCGGCCGGCGCCGAGCATGTCTTGTTGGTAACGATGCATCATATCGCGATGGACTTGTGGACGTTGATGCTGCTCATGTCGGAGCTACAAGCATTGACGATCTCTGAGGTCACGGGCATTCCCGCGCCGCTTCCGCCACGGGCCACCTATACCGACTTCGTGCGGTGGGAATCCGAAATGCTCGACAGCCCCGAGGGGCAAGCCCACTGGGAGTATTGGCGCCGGCAGCTGGGAGGCGAATTACCCGTCCTCGATCTTCCGGCCGATTTCTCGAGGCCGGCGATTCACACCTATCGCGGCGCTCAGCACTCGTTTCGACTCAGCAAGGAACTCTCCCGGCGATTGAAGGAACTCGCACGCGACGAACAATCGACCTTGTTCTCGCTCCTTCTAAGCGCCTTCCAGGTATTCGTCGGCCGATATACGGGGCAGAACGACATTCTGATAGGCTCGTTGGTCGCCGGTCGAGGCAGGCCGGAATTCGAGCGAGTTGTCGGGATGTTTGCCAATGGGATCCCGCTACGGGCGGATCTGAATGGTGACCCGCCTTTCCGTGCGTTCTTGGGACAAGTGCGGCGAGTTGTCAATGAGGCGATGGCCCATCAGGACTTTCCTTTCTACGTGTTGGTCGAACGCTTGCTGAAGAGTCGCGACGCCAGTCGAGCGCCGTTGGGAAACATCACGTTCATCGTCTACAACGCCCGGCCGTTGGATTCGGGCGGTCAAGGTACCCCGGTCTCTTCCGTATTCGAGGCGGTTGAACCGGCCGAGCGTGCCGCTCGCACCGCCGTCGGCGATATCAGCGGTGATATCGCTCCGCTCGATCTGGGCGTCGCCAAGGCCGATCTCGACTTGGCGATGTATGAGACAGGTTCGGCTATCGGGGGCGTATTCTGCTATTGCACCGATCTGTTCAGTGCCGCGACCATCGAACGCATGGCCGCGAATTTCGAGACTCTCCTCGAAGGCATTGTCGAGAATCCCGACCGGCACCTTTCGGAGTTGCCGATTCTGTCGGCCGGCGAGCGTTCACGACTGCTTGTTGATTGGAACGCCTCGCGGGTCGATGGCTTGGCCGATCGTGACACGCACCAAATCATCGAGGATTGGGCCGCCCGGACTCCCGACGCTGTTGCCCTTGTCGGTGGTACGCAATCTTTGACCTTTCGCGAACTCAATGCCCGGGCGAATCAGTTGGCGAGGCATCTTCGGGCCCTTGGTGTGGGGCCGGATTCACGAGTCGGTATCTGTTTCGAAAGATCGCTGGATGCGGCCATCGCCTTGCTGGCGGTTCAGAAAGCGGGCGGGGCGTTTGTACCGCTTGACCCGAATAGCCCGCCGTCACGGTTGGCCTTTCAGTTCCAGGACGCCGCGATTTCGTTGCTTGTGACGCGACGCCATTATCTCAGTCGCCAGCCGGATTCCGTTCCTCCGCATGTCTGCGTGGACAATGATCGGGACGCGATCGCGCGACAATGCGAGGACAATCTGGAGCCCGTTTCAAATTCTGACAAACTGGCCTATGTGATTTACACGAGTGGTTCGACGGGTCGCCCGAAGGGGGTGCCGATTACTCGACGCGCCCTTGTCGGTCATTGCCGAGTTATCGCCGACCGATTCGGTCTTTGCTGTGACGATCGCGTTCTGCAATTCGCGCCGCTGGTGTTCGATGTGTCTGTCGAAGAGATTTTCGCGTCGTGGGTCGCCGGAGCAACTGTCGTGTTGGCCCCCGAGGACGGGCCGATTTCGCTGGCCGGCTTTTTGGAATTCGTTCGGTTGCAACGCCTCACCGTTGTCGGATTACCCGCGCCGTTCTGGCACGAATGGGTCGCGGAGTTGCCGCGGCTGACCGATCCGGTCCCGGCCTGCTTGCGGTTGGTGGCGACGGGCAGCGATACGGTGTCGGCTGAGCGATTTGGGCAATGGCAACGATTGGTTGGCGATCGTGTTCGGCTGTTATGTGCGTATGGCCCGACCGAAGCGACGGTGACCGCCACGGTCTATGAACATCGTGCCGGTGACCCGTTGCCGAGTGGTCCATCGGTTCCCATTGGCCGTCCGCTCCCGAATACGGAGGTCTATGTTCTCGATGCGACCATGAACCCCGTGCCGATCGGTGTCGAGGGTGAACTTTATCTGGGTGGCGATCGGCTGACACCGGGCTATCTCAACCGGCCGGAATTGACGGCTGAGAAGCTGGTGCCTCACCCGTTTCGCCATGGTGCCGGGGCGAGGCTCTATCGTACCGGAGACCGCGCTCGGTGGTTGTCCGACGGCAACCTCGAATTCCTGGGCCGAGCCGATCACCAAGTCAAGGTTCGCGGCTATCGTGTCGAGCCTGGCGAGATCGAAGCGGCGTTGGTGCGGCATCCCGGCGTCCGCGAGGCCGTGGTTGTACCTCGAAGCGTCGGAGCCGGCGGCAACACCCTGGCTGCCTATGTCGTGCCCAAAACCAGCCATGATGCCTGGACCCATCGCGGTGGCCTTGAACTATGGCCGGCGCCGGGTGACTACGGCATCTATGACGCTGTTCTCTACCATGCCATGACTCATGGCGAGGTGCGCAATCGAGCCTACCGCGAGGCGATTGCTCAACGCGTGAAGGGCAAAGTCGTCGTCGATCTCGGAACGGGAAAAGATGCAATTCTTGCGAGATTCTGCGTCGAAGCGGGCGCTCGAAAGGTCTATGCCTTGGAGGCGCTCGAGGACGCATTCCAACAGGCGTGCGAATGTGTGCGCGACCTTGGCTTGTACGATCGCATCACAGTCTTGCGAGGTGAGTCGCGCGCGATTCATCTCCCGGAACCGGCCGACGTTTGCGTTTCCGATGTCATCGGCGTCATCGGCGGGTCCGAAGGCGCGGTCGCCGTCTTGAATGATGCCTGGCGATTCCTTCGGCCTGACGGCTGCATGATCCCTGAGCGATGCGCGACACTCGTCGCCGCGGCCCAACTGCCCGACGTGTTCCTTCAGAATCTGTCGTTTTCGGAAATGTCTGGCGACTACGTCGAGCGGATTTTCGCTCAGGTCGGCGGAGCCTTTGACCTTCGACTTTGCCTTAAGAATGCCGGCGAGTCGTTGCTCATTTCGGATTCCGACGTTTTCGAAGATCTCGATTTCAGTGCCCGTATCGAACCGAATTACGAACGAACGATACGGCTGAAAGTGACTCGCGACGGGCGCCTTGACGGGTTCTTACTTTGGCTCAATCTGCACACCATTAAGAATGAGGTTGTCGACAACCTGCGAACGGAGTCGAATTGGCTTCCGGTCTACCTCCCCGTGTTTCATCCCGGCATCGACGTTCGCGAAGGCGACGAAATCGAGGCTACCTGTGCCGGCACCCTGAGCGACGATGGCCGCAATCCTGATTACCAGATTTGTGGGCGGCTGCTGCGCGGAAGCGGCGAGGCCATCGAGTTCGAGCATTATTCGCGGCATCACGGGAAAGAGTTTCGGGCGAATCCGTTCTACGAATCGCTGTTCTCGGATGGACAAGTCAAGATTACGAAAGAGCGTCCACCGGAGGTCAATGCGGGCGAGCTGCGCGAGTTTCTTCGCCAACATTTGCCTCATTACATGATCCCATCGTCGTTCGCTCTGCTGGAGTCGTTGCCTCTAACGGCGACGGGTAAGGTTGATCGCAAGGCCCTGCCCGAGGTTCAAGCGGGTCACGGCCACGTCGAATACACGGCGCCACGTACCGCGCTTGAAGTCACGTTGGCGAATGCTTGGGCCGAAGTGCTGGGGCGCGACCGCGTCGGAGTCTTCGACAATTTCTTTGAGCTGGGCGGCCATTCTCTCCAGGCGATGCAACTGGCGTCACGGTTGACCGGAATCCTGGGACGAGACCTGCCGGTTCGCCTGCTGTTTTTGCAGCCGACCGTCGCCGCCCTCGCGGAGGCCATTGAGGGTGATCAGGGTCGTAGCGGCCCCGCGACGGGATTCGATCTCACTGCCGAGGCGGTCCTCGACCCGGCGATTCGTGTCGATCCGGCTTCCGAGCCACCTGTTAAGAATCCGGCCAATATCTTGCTCACCGGAGCGACGGGATTTCTCGGTGCCTTTTTGTTGCACGATCTTCTGGCTCAAACGCGAGCCTCGATTCACTGCCTTGTTCGCGCGGCCGATGCGGCGACGGGGCAGGCTCGACTTCGCGAACATCTCTCCAGCTTCGGCTTGTGGAGTGATTCATTCGCAAATCGAATCGAGGCAGTTCCCGGCGATCTGTCCGAGCCGCTGTTGGGGCTTTCGCCGGATGCGTTTGACCGCTTGGCAAGAGTGGCCGATGTCGTCTATCACAACGGCGCTCTGGTGAACATGGTCTATCCGTATTCGCGGCTCAAGTCGGCCAATGTTCAAGGAACGCAGGAGGCGTTGCGGTTGGCGTGCCGGCATCGGGTCAAGCCATTCCACTACATTTCGACAGTGTCTGTGTTTCCTCCGCCGAATGGGCCTCAGGACGAGCCGATTGGGGAGACCGAGGCGCCCGCGAGTGGAGCCGGATTGGCCGGCGGCTATGCCCAAAGCAAGTGGGTGGCGGAGCGGCTCGTCGGAATCGCGGGGGCACGCGGGTTGCCGGTTACGATCTATCGGCCGGGGCGAATTACCGGGCATAGCGTCACGGGCATCTGCCCGCCCAATGACCTGTTGGTCGATGTCCTCCGCGAACTGACACGGGCCGGCGCTATTCCTGATATCGACTCGTTAGAGGAAATGACGCCGGTCGATTATGTCAGTCAAGCGATTGTCTATCTGTCACGCAAGCCAGCGTCGCGCGGAAAATTCTTCCATCTGCTCAATCAGGATCATGTGTCGATGCGAACGATGTTGGCAGTGTTAAATCGCCGCGGATACGGGATGAAGGTGCTGCCTTTCGCCGAGTGGCTGGGCGGATTGGGGGCATCGCAAGGAGCCGAGGGCGTTGCGGGGCTGCCTCTGCTATTGTGGTTTGGCCGAGATCCTTCCGCCAAGAATATGATGATGTCATTGGGCATGCAGGAGTTTGATTGCCGCCAGACTGTCGAGGCTCTCAACGGTTCTGGGATTCGGTGTCCCGCCGCGGATGAACCACTCTTGGAAACTTACGTCGATTATCTGATTCAAAGCGGACTGCTCAGTCAGCCGGCGGCGACGGTCGGCCCCTGACGTTTCCGGCGCAAACCCCGTTGTTTCCGAACAGAGTCGAGGTGATTCATGGTTGATGATGCTCAAGTGATTCAAGATTTCTTGCGTCACGTCGAAACCTTTGTCGAACAACCGCATCCCGCATTCGGCGGCATGCCGGTTTGTCCATTCGCCCGGCAGGTTCGACTGGAAAAACGCATCGACTTCATTGTCCTCGAAAAGCTCGGCGACGGCGAGGATCGGATCATGGACGGCGCTCGGCGTTACCTCGAACAGGAGCATTTCGAGGTCCTGCTTGTACTGTACAAAGACAAGGAACTACCTTGCGATGTTCTGTACGACTACATCGCGGAGATCAACAAGAAGCTCATTCCAATGGGTTTGGAGGGCTTTGGCGGTCATCCCCAGGATGATTTTCAAATCCAGGGTCTCTACACCCGGCGCGGGCCGTGGCCGAATTTCCAGATTATCAAGCGGTCGTTGGCAAAAAAGGCATCGCAATCGTTGTGGTCGACAGGGTATTATCGAAACTGGACGCCTGAACAGTTGAAAAAGAATGGTCTCCCGCGAGAGGATTAGGTATCAAGCTCCGGTGGTGCCGGTGCCTTGATCCTGCTGAAAGATCTTCGCCATGAACTACACGCGATCGACTCTCTGGCACGAGCGGTCGCGCTATCAAGCCGGTGTGATGGCGGTTGCCTTCAGTGCCACGCTGATTTATATGCAATTCGGTATGCTCTTCGGCCTTTTTTCGCTGACGTCCACGCCGATCGATCACGCTCCCGCCGAGATTTGGCTGACTCACCCGCAGATTAACAGCGTGGACCTCGGCCGGCCGATTCCGTTGCGTTGGCAGGGCCGGCTCGCCCTGCAACCGGAAGTCGTTCGCACCGAGCCGTATTTCATGGGTATCGTGGAGCTGGAAAAGCAAGGACGCCGGCCGCGGCTGTGTACGCTCTTGGGGCCGCGCCTCGACGAGAAATCGCTTGGCGCCCCTCGCGAATTGTCGCCGGTGATGCGACAATTGCTCAGCGAGAAAGGCTCTGTCGTGGTCGATGAGGCTGAGCTTGAGACCTTGGGCCTAACGGGCGTCGGCGATGTCGCTGATGTCTTCGGCTATCGGGTCCGAGTGGTTGGCGTCCTGCCGTGGGGCACGTTGCGAAGCCTCGCCATGCCCTATCTGATTTGCTCGATGGAAACCGCGCAGATGCTCTACGAGCGGCAACCGCCGAGCAAGACCATGTTCCTCTTGGGCAGTTGCCGAAACCCGGGCGATGCCCGCAAAGTCGTGGATCGGCTCAAAGCGGAATACGACGACATGGGGACTTTCACTAGCGCCGAGTTTCGCGATTGGACTCGATTGCATTGGCTGACGACAAGCCGAGGCGGAATCGCGGCCGGTGTCGGGGCGGCCTTGGCGTTGCTCGTCGGCAGCATGATTATCTATCAAACGCTCTACGCAGCCACTATCGCATCCAGGCGAGAGTATGCCGTCTTGGATGCCTTGGGCATTTCTCGGTGGCGGATGGCGATGGCCGTCGTTTGGCAGTCGTTCTGGGTCGGAATTGGCGGTCTCGCATTGGCGTTGCCTGTCACGTTTGGCCTCGTCTTTTTGGCGGAACGAGCCAACGCTCGATTGCTTCTGGATGCGCCGCTTCTGATATGGGGCGCTCTGGTGACGCTCTTGTTCACACTGTTGGCGGGGTTATTCGCGCTGCGTTCGCTGCGAGGCATCGATCCAACCCAGTTGCTGCGCTGAGGGCCTGACGTCATGCCAAGTCGGGAACCAGTGCTTGTGGCTCGCAACCTCGATCGGGTCTTCGTGACGGCAGGGTCAACGACGCGGGCTCTGGATGACGTTTCGCTGGAACTTTATCCCGGTGAGGCCTCGCTGGTCATGGGACCGTCGGGCAGCGGCAAATCGACGCTGTTGTCCGTGCTTTCCGGATTGTCGCCGCCGGACCGCGGAAGCGTCGTTGCCATGGGCAGCGACTTGACCCGAATGACGGACGTGGCGCGAAAACGATTCCGACTGAAGTATTGTGGCTTCGTGTTCCAGGGGCACAATCTGTTTCCCGCGTTGACGGCCCGCGAGCAACTGGAGTTGATCCTCCTATGGGGCGAGCGCGTGTCGCCGAATCAGGCTCGAAAGGAAGCCGATCGCATGCTGTCGCTGTTGGGACTGACCAAACAGGCCAGTCTGAGACCGCATCAACTCTCTGGGGGCGAGAAACAGCGTGTGGCCATTGGTCGGGCGCTCATCAAGAAACCGAAACTCTGTTTCGCCGATGAACCGACCAGCGCTCTGGACTGGGAACGCGGTAAGATGGTGGTGAATCTACTTCGTGACGTGGCTCGGCAAGAGAATTCGACGGTCATGCTGGTGTCGCACGATGCGCGCGTGCAATCGTACATGGATCGAACATTTCATATGGAAGACGGGCGATTGATTCACGAGGAGCCAGGGCGACCTGGGAGTCTCTCGGGAGGTGCGGGCGATGGCGGAGGAATCTGATCGACTCGACGATTCGCGGACGGTGCGGCGAGCTTATCGCCGAGCCACGGCCCTTGCCGTCGTGGGGTTGGCGCTGCTTGGCGGCATGTGGACACTCAAACCGGCGTCAAAGGGTCGTGCCGGCACGGATTCGCCGTCGGCGCCCGTATCGGATTCGGCCAAAGCCGCCGTGTTTTGCTTTGGTTTGGTCGATTTCGAGCGTGGAACCGTCGCGCTGAATCCGGCTCAGCCAGGCCGTATCGCCGAGGTGTTGGTTCACGAGAATCAACGCGTCACCGCTGGTTCGACGTTGCTTCGATTGGATGATCGCCATGCCAGGTCTCGGATGCTGGCGGCGGCGGCGGCGGTGGAGGGTGCCGAGGCCGCACTCAACAAGGCGAAGCAGTCTGCTTCGCGGTTCCCGTTCCAGATTGCACAGCAGCAGGCGCTTATCGACGCCGCCGAGCATCGAATTGCCGCTGCTAAAAAATCGCTCGCCAACAAGCGGCGCCTCTTCAACGACAAGCTCATTCCTCAGGAAGAAGTCGGCATGATCGAGGAAGAAATCAAGACTCTCGAGGCGCTCCAGCGTGCGGAACAAGCTCGCCTTTCGGAGTTGCGGCTGATGGATCCCGCGACCGACGTTCGTCGCGTGGAAGCCGAGTTGCAAACGGCTCGCGCCAACCTCGATCTGGCTCGCCACGTATTGGACGATTGCACGCTCAAGGCGCCCAGTGATGGAATCGTCATGAGGGTCTTGGCCAATCGTGGTGAGATATTTGGCGAGCGATCGGGCAAGTCGATGTTGGTCTTCGGCCCGGACGGCCCATGGATCATCCGCGCCGAAGTCGATCAGGAATTCGCCCGCGGCCTCGAGGTGGGACAGCGAGCCGATGCCGAAGACGATGTTCGCCCCGATCATGTCTGGAGAGGGCAGGTTCAATCGGTGTCGAATTGGTATTTGCCGCGGCGTGAGATCATGGATCAGATGCTGGAGGCCAGGGATTCGCGGACGCTGGAATGCTTGATCGCGTTGGACCCCGGCCAACCGCCGTTGCGAATCGGGCAACGCATGCGGATCACTGTCAAGCGTTAGGCGTTGTTCCAATGAAGGAGAGATTGTCATGGTCGCACGGCGGCGCGTGGGACTTGTCGTAGCTCTGTTTGGTCTAAGCCTCTCGGGGCTGATTGGCTGGCAGCGGATTGCGGGTGACCCAGGGCCAGTCTGGAATCTTAAGGGCGAGGCTCTGGAGTCTTTTCCCCCCGGCCTCGACGTTGCCGCGGCGACCCCGGAAGGTTGCTCTGACGTGGTTATTCGCGTGAAGCAACGTGTCGATCCCAGACAAGCCGATCTAATCGACGAAACCTCACGAAGTCATGTGAGCCGTTATGTTTCCATTCTGGGCGCTCGGGTGAAACGCCCCGAAAACGGCGGGCGGTTTCGCTTCGACGGCTTCATCCAGGGCCTGTCCACGGACATCAACGGGCGCCCGCGCATCGTGACGTTAGCGAAGCTCGATCAGCTTGGGGCGGAGTCCACGTTCAGCTCGCGATATGTTCTGCGACGACTTGAAGAAAATTCCAATCAAGCTCGTGTGGAAGCTCGATCCGACACCTTCGCGCTGTTGCTAACACGAGCGCTCATGGTCCGCAACGGGCGACATCGTCCCGTGGCGTTGCGTTATGGCGTGGTTCTCGATGCGGCGACGGGGAAACTGACGACCTTCATTTGGGGAGTCGATGTCGATGGGCAACGGCTAACGAACGCCTTTGGCCCGATCCGGCGACTGCCTCCGAGTCTGGAGTGGAACATTGACTTGCACGTCGATCCAACGGAATTCACGCTCGGGATTCCGCGGCCGAATGCCTTGGGCGTGCCCGATCTTCCTGCCGGCGTAGCAAAGGCCGATTTCCCCCCCAATCAGCTTTCAATCTTCGCCCAAACTCCGCCAACCAAACCGATGCTCGACCAGATTGAGGCGACGTTGCGACGCCTCGCCGCCAACTGAACCGGATCCTTCGCCGGACCACTACTTCCGGATACCCCACACCAAGTCGCTTTCGGGTAACGTGAATTCCCAATAATCCGGGAATAGCTTCAATGGGATCGGTCGATGGATTAGGCCTGTTTCGCCCTTGCCCGGCAAATACCACCGGCACGAGTTGAGGGCGTCAATGATCGACTTACGATTGTCGGAATAGATGGATGCCTTGAGTTGCTGCTCCGCGACACGGAACTTCGGAATCATCTCGGCATTCTTCGATCCGACCTGTCCGGCTAGCAAGGAATTTTGCGTTGGGTTCTTCTGGCGACTCATGAGCCATTTCAAGAAGTTGCAGTGCATTTGCACGGCACGGTACGGGTCGCCGACCGTCTTCTCGACGATTGTTTTCCGTTGAGTCGTGCCGAATTCCAATTGCAGAAACTCGCCGGTGGGATTCCGGGGATTATCCAATTCCAATTGGCCGAAACCGAAGCCGGGACCACGCGGATTATCGCCGCCCTGAGTTACGATGCTGAACGCCGTTTCATGGAAGAAGATCAGCACCAGCATTTCGTGCGAAAACGGGACCGAAGGATCCAGGTAGACGTCGATCAGGTTGACTGCGTGACAAAATGGGATGGCCGTCTTCGGATCCCACATCGCCGGCTTGCGGCCTTTCCATTCGGCTGGAACCCCAAACTGTCCCATGAATGCACCTCGTCTCTCAATATGAGCCGATACTGAGGCTCTTCGCCACTTGTTGAAATGCAACGGCAACCGGAAACTGAAACACCGAATCAGAACGGCAAAACATCCGGCGCGAGCACGTAGCCCTTCTCATCCCAAACAGCCGCTTCACCGGCCACTATAGCCTTCCGCAGGTCTTTCTCTTTGCCGCCTTGATAGTTCCGCATGAACTGTAGAAGTTGCGAATAGTCCCAATGATGGGCATTGTGGCGCCCGCCCAGGGATTGCTCGACGCTCCAAGCCGCGTGAAGGTATGGCCCAGGCCCGGCGCCCTGACGAGCGGCCATTTTGTAGAACCCGTAATTGATCGCCTTCTTGTCCACGGGCGCCGAAATTGGAGTGCCATCGGCCTTGATTCCGTGAGGCCCCGTGGAGAGTAACCAGTATTTATGACCGCCCGAACAGACCGCGTCAGGCAGGCCGTGGAACTTGCTGTATTTGCCGAGCAGGTATTTTGAGAATCCCTTGTAGTCAGTGAGTGTCGGCCAACCCGAGAAGGTGACGGCCATGCCTTTCTGAATGGCTTGATTGTGAGCGCGATCCGCAACGGCGCGGGTCAACGGATACCAGTCGTGGCCCTTCTTGTGAAAGTCAGCCGCAAGGCCCCAGTGTTTCTTCGCGGTGACGGGCACAAAAATACCCTTGGCGAGATAGGGGTGACTCACCTCAACCGACGCCCCACCGCCAAGATCGATCTTGGCCCACATGAAATCGTTGGGTTGAATATTGTCGATGAGGTCGCTGAGAAATTTGTCAGCCATGCGAATTCTCCTTTTCTGAGCAAGATAGTGCGGTGCGCTCAAAACTGTGACCCAACGGCGGCGGAAAAAGCGGATTACGGCGGGGTTCCAAAACGGGGCGCGGCTCACAGCACGAACGATTTGTCCAATTCCTGTTACAACATTACGGTGCACCTTGAAAACGGTGTCGGTAAAAGGTTGCAGTCGAACCGATTTGTCTGGCGAACCTGCCGGTCCTGGTGGAGAGGGCTTGCAACCGTATGACACGGGTAACGGCCAGTACAAGTAGCCTCTTCAAGTAGCTCGCAACCTCCCTCGCAGTTCGGGCAAGTGTACTGGGAATGTCCATCACTTGCTCGCAACTCTGATGATCGGATGGCAGCTGGAGCAGGAGCGGGTGAATCGGCTTACGGAATCCTGGTGCAGTTCGCCTCCGCAGGCATTCGGGTACTATCGAACGATTGTCAGAGGATTCGCCGCAACCTGTTGAAATGAAAGGGGCCGGCGCTTGTTTGCACCGGCCCGCATCGCTTGGCATCGCAACTGGGGAACTAGGATTCGAACCTAGACAAGCAGATCCAGAGTCTGCTGGCTTTGTAATTGTTCGGACACGCAAACGATTGAAACACAATCATGTTATGTCGAACCACGAGCATCATATCAACGCCGATTGTAGTGCCCGCTGTAGTGACGTTACAACCGAAGGGGGCGTCCTCGACGCGGACCTCGCCGCCCTTGTCGCCGCGTGGCCATCGCTGCCCGAGCCGATCAAAGCCGCCATCAAGGCGATGATTGCCGCCGCGCTGGATAATCCGCCATCACCCAGGGACGCTTCAGAACCAGCCGGGTAGTATCGGTGTAAGCCATCGCTTGCACGCGATCTACTGCTGACAAAACTGACAAAACCACGCGAATAGCTTAGAAAACTGAGGTTGTGTCGATAGTGCCAGGCGGTTTCACCGAGTTTCGCCGGTTCCTAGACCCGGGGAGGGGGGTTGATGTTAGGCGTTTCACTGCGACTTGCCGCTGCCCGATCGCACCCGCACCACCTTGCGTGTTCACGATCGTGGACGGATGGGCGGTATTTGGGCTTGGGCTGGCTTTCGGGCGATCATCAAACGCCCTGGAAGCCGGTTGGTCCGTATTATCCTTCTGACAGCTTTGGTGGATTGGAAGGGCGACAACTACGATGCGCAGACGACAACGAAAAACCACGGTTGAAGAGTGTATCGCCTTCTCTCTTTCCTCGATCCGTCGTCAGATGGTAGACGGCGCGAAAATGCAATTGTCATGGCCATCAAAGCCGGCATTCAAGCTCTACGTCGAAGTCCATTGGCGCCAAGCGCTGCCATCACTCAGTATTGAATACCACGGCTCCCTTGGGCGATACCGACCCTTGGGGCCGATTGAATTCACGGATACGAGGACGCCCTACGGTCGCCGGCTTTGGTTCCTCTGCCCATTTCGGAGAAGCGATGGTACTTGCCGAAGGCGCATTCGCAAACTCTACCTGCCACCTGGCGAGAACTTTTTTGGGTGCCGCTGGTGTCATGACCTGACGTTTCGCTCGTGCCAAACTGCCCACATGCAAGAGCGCCTCAACAAGAAACTTGGCATCGAATGACTAGATAGTGTTTGATAACATCAACCGGATTGGGACGGATTGACGGGTTCGAAACCGTGAATCCAAGCGAGCGCTGGAGTTGGAAGCCAGTGGTCCGGCTTCCTCTCCATCGCTCGGCCCAATCTCTGAGGACCACACATCATGTCAGATCATCGGTGGACACCGGCAAAATTTCACGCAAAGGCGATTGAGATCACTGCCCGATTGAATAGTTGGCATATTGTAGATTGCCACTTCCCAATTCAAACAATCACTGAAGAACAATCGCGTCCATTGACGCGAAAGACCCTCGATGACTTTACAAGGCCAGATTCGGACAGATGCGTGGACCGACCAAAAACCTACACGCTAATCCGGAATGGCGATGGGACAAGCGACACAATCGCTTATCTCGAACCCGACAAACTAACCGACCGCACGACGACGCTGGGGCTCATCACCGAATTCCGCCGACATCTTGAGGCCGAAACCGGTAGAGAATTCGACGGCCTTCGCAATGCACTTGAGAACGTGTTGCGACAACAGGCTTATCAAATCGTGCCGGAATCGTGGATCTTCCCAAGCGCCTCAACAGGACTGGTTTGTTTGATCGGCTGCAAACTGAATGAAACCATCAACGACGGTCTCGTGGGTGCCGCCGCGTTGATCCGCGATGAAAATAATAACACGAGCAGTCGGCAAATACAAAGACTGACCAAGGAAATAAGGGAGGATAAGATTATTGAAGCGTTGCTCAGTATGCACAATCTCGGCCTGAAAATAACACGCGATGAAGTTTCCAAGAGAACCAAAATATCTAAAGGACTTGTGAGCGGTTCAGACGCTTGGATATCTTACAAAGCAAAAAAGGACGAGGAAAAGGGGCGTCGTAAGCCATCGCAAGCTACCGATGGAATTCTCTCAAGAGTCAAGGACGAGGGCCGATCGCCTTTCGATAAAGCTGCGGACAAAGAAGAGCTTGAACGGGCTATTGAGGAGCAATTGGCAGACATGAACGAAGACGATCGCCGTCTGTCACGGCGCCGTCATGACGGTGCCGTGACGGGAAACCGACGCCGCAAAAAAAAATAACGCCATGAATTCAGGGCATTTTCGCAAACGGCCCATAAAAAATGGCGCCGTCACGGCTGACGGGCGGGGTAGTTGTGGGGCGCGATTGAGTCGCCCATAACTACCTCGGAGTGTTGGATGGCCAGTTCCAATGATCGCCCGAACCACCCCCCAGACCTGGATGCGTCGCCGCTCTTCTGGCTGGCGTTGCTGCGCTCAGCTCGCAATTCCGGTGACCGGCTCCTCGAAGGGCACGCACGGCGCAAGCTCGCTTCCCTTGGCGTCCGCGTGGTTTTCGATTCAGAGGGGGTGGCAGATGATCGCGAATAGCGAGCCGCTGCTAGCTTCAGCAAGGGAACTCGCCGGCCTTCTCGGGTTGAGCGTGCGCAGCATCCGCGCGATGAACGCGAGCGGACGGCTTCCGGCGCCGATTCGGATCGGCGCCGCCGAGATCCTCGCTTGGATCGACGACGGCTGCCCGAGCCGTTCGGATTTGAACCCGTTGCGGCGGGGGGGAGCGTGAGGAATGCCCCCCAAAGAGCCTCGATGCCCGAACGGCTGCGGAATGCCTGCGAGCCAGTGTTGCTGCCACCTTGGCATCACCGACGGCTTGGCCGCCGTTTCGACGACGGAGTCCGACGTGATCGCGCGTCACCTCGCTGCGAAAAAACAAGCCGCGATCGACATCGAGTCGGGCAAATCGCTAGCTCGGCTGATTGACGCCGTCAGCATCTTGCCTGGCCCCGAGGGGCGGTCTGTTCGGCGAGCGATTTTCGACGCTTTTGAGCGGCTGAAAGACGCCGTCGAAGCCGACCACCGGCGAATTTGAAGGCAGTTCATTTTATTGGGAGTACGCATGGTTTGCCTTTTGTGTTGCGGGACGCACCTTGGTGATCGATGCCCATTTCGTGCGACTCGCACAATCGACGATGACTCATTGACTGCAGAGTGTCAACGATGGGTCATTGCAATTGGCAAACCCGAGGTTGCCGAGGAACTATTCCGTGAAATGTTTAATACTGCCGATCAACCGCGAACTCGGCGAGTCGTGGACGAAATTCGCAAATTGATCCAGTCTAATTTCGCACCATAACATTTTGAATTTCCGAGGGCCACTGTGAGTAGTAAACTTCATGGCTCTCTGGGGGCGATTCTCAGAGGGCCATTGCAGGACCGATTGCAACCCTTGGCCAAGACGACAGTCAATGAGGTTCCTGCCGCATCGAACCATCTGCCCGATGACTTATCGTTTCGTCCGTTTCCGGTCGCGTCGCTCCCCGAGCCGGTTCAGGGCTGCGTCACCGATTGGTCGGCTTCGTTGAATTGCGACCATTCGTTCGTGGCACTGCCGATGCTTGTAGCTGCTTCCGGTGCGATCGGAAATTCGCGCCGACTTCAGATTAAAGGCGGCTGGAA
>CAZESP010000052.1:0-34421 GCA_964515185.1 uncultured Alcaligenaceae bacterium | reverse complement strand
CTTCGCCCTCTGCGGCGATGTTGAAAAGGCCCTGGCGCTCTTGGAAAAGGCGAAAGCTGGCGGCTATTTCGACGCGAAACGAGTCGCGCACATGAAGCAGGACTCGGACTTCGACGGCATCCGCAATCACCCGAGGTTCGCGGCCTTTGTGGCCGGGCTGGAAGCGAAGAAGTAGCGGCGCATCGCAGAAAACAAACACCAGGGCAAGCCCTGGTCTAATTGAACCGGCCTTTCAGGCCGAAAACCCACCAACGATAAGCAATGGTTCGCCGAAGCGAGAACTCTTCTATTCGTCGGCGACCCGTGACAACTCGCCGGCGCCGATTCGATACGAGAATTGCTGAAATTGCCGATAGAAATTCGCGTCGCTGCTGTGGAAATGCTCGCCGTCGGTGATGAAGGACATCGAGTCGTCACGCTCGATCCCGTAGTCGCGCAAGATGCGTCGAAATCGTTTGAGCTTCAGGCCGTAGACCATGAGGAGCTTGTGGTCGTCGAACTGGACTTCGAGAAGCTTGCTGGAGGCCATGGCCGCCACGCCGGTACAGCCGTCGTTCATGAGGAGGTCTTCGAAGTCACAGCAATAGCTGGCGAAGACGCTGCGGTCGATTCGACGGCGAAGCAGGTCTTGGTGCTGATTCGGTCTCGAGTCATAACTGGTTTCGAGGACAACGTCGACCACCGAGCCGAGCGCTTCGAGGAATTCGAGATAGATATCGAAGAGTTTTTCGCGTGAGGCGGCGGCGACGAGGACCGGGACGATCGGCTCGCCGGTGCGATCCTTGAAAATCCCGAGGCGATAGCCTTCCCGCGGGACGACGGGGACTCCTGGTCCGGGGCGAATGGCGCCGGTGAGGCGAAAATCGCCGTATCGGTCGTTGGTCAGATGAGCATCGGAGCCGTTGGAGTGCACAGGCACCGCCGGAAAGAGCGGACTTCGTCGGAAACGCCAGTCTTCACCCGGGGGAAGCGTCCGCATGCGTCATTCTCCCAATGCCACTATAAGTCAGTTCCCGATCGCACGAAGGCCAAGGCACTGCATTCTATGCATGAGGCAAGGGTCAGATATTGGGTCGTGGGGGTCGTCCGGTCTGTGCAATCTGCAAACAATACGCCGTAGAAACTCGTTTCCCTTTTTGCCCAGGTTTCCTGTTCGCTGATTCCGGGCGGTTCTGCCATTGGCGGATGCGAACGACTGGGTATGATTGTGGACACGAGACAATGTCGGGTCGGCAGGGAGCGAGTCGGAGGTGGTTCTGATGCGGACGCAAAATCTGATTCTCGCGATCGTGCTGGGATTGTCGGCGGTGAGCCGTGCCGCGGACCCCCCGGAGAAGGTGGTATCGGAAACCTGGGATGCGGCCTACCTGAACGGCGCCAAAGCCGGTCATGTCCATACCCTCGTGAAAGAAATAACCCGCGGCGATCAACTCGTTCGTCGCGCCGAGCGCGAGATGCGTCTGAACATCCGGCGTTTCGGGCAATTGGTTCAGATTCGCGTGGACGACTTCACGGAAGAATCCCGCGACGGCAAAGTCCTGTCGGTGGGTCGCAAGATGGCTCAGGGCCAAAACCAAATGTTGGAGATCAGCGGTGTGGCGAAGGAAGGCCAGTTGCATGTAAGCGTGAACCAGCCCAACGGCGGCGCGTTCAATCGGATCCTTCCATGGCGGGACGACGTCGTCGGTTTGGTGGGCGAAGAAAACCTCCTCAAGGAGAAAAAAGCCAAGCCGGGCGATAGCCTCTCCTATCGGCTGTTCGAGCCGACGGTCAATAACGTGATCTTGGTGCAGGTGAAGGTAAATCGCTTCGAGGAAGTTCCGGTTAACGGTAAGGTGATCAAATTGCTTCGTGCGGAGTCGGTTCCCGAAAAAATCGCCGACATTCAGTTACCCCCGACGACCATTTGGATGGATGAACAATTCCGTTTCGTCCGGTCGCAAGGCGAGCTACCGGGACTGGGCAGGCTCTTGCTGGTCCGCGGGACTAAAGCCGTTGCCCTGGCCCCGACGGGCAATGTGCCGGACATGGAGAATCTTTCCATCGTTCTCAATCGTCCTATCACCGATCGCCATGCCCGCAGCGAGATTCGGTATCGCGTGACGCTGAGCGGCGACGACAGCGATCCGGCCGGGACGTTCGCCTCCGACGTTCGCCAATCGGTCCAAAACGTGAACGTGGCCGACAAAAGCTTCGAGCTAATCGTCAAAGCTTTTCGCGCCCCCGATTCGAAAGACGCGTCGTTGCCGGCCGCCAAGGAATTTCTGGAGAGCAACTACTTTCTGAACAGCGACGACGCGCGGGTACGTCAGTTGGCAAAGCTTGCCGCCGGCAACGAGTCGGACCCGTGGAAAAAAGCGTTGCGCATCGAAAAATGGGTGAACCGGAACATGAAAGCGGTCACCTTTTCCGAAGCAATGGCGACCTCCGACGAGGTGGCCCGGACGCTGCAGGGCGACTGCACCGAATTCGCGATGCTGACCGCGGGAATGTGCAAGGCCGAGGGTATCCCGGCCCGCACCGCCATCGGGTTGATCTATTATGAAGATCGCGGCGTGCCAAAAATGGGCTACCATATGTGGACGGAAGTTTTCGCCGGAGGCAACTGGGTCGGGTTGGATGCGACGCTGGGCTTGGGCGGTGTCGGTTCGGCGCATCTGAAAATCAGCGACCATAGTTGGTACAACATGCGGACGCTGGCCCCGATGCTGCCGCTGATGCGCGTGATGGTTGCCCGGCCGAAGATCGAAGTCTTGCAGGTGAAATAGGACCAGGTGACGGTCGCAGGTGCCGATGTCGCGAGATGTCATTCAAAAAAATCTTGCCGAGACGTTGGATAGATCGGCGCGCGTGATACGTCTAATCGGATACATGGTGGCGCAAGGAACGCCAGATGGCCCATTCCTCGATGCGTGAGAAATTCGAGAAGTGATCTTTTTTTTGGCGCATTTTCTGTGTGGCCCACGGATAATAGCGAATCGGAGCGATTTGCGTGCCCACCCCCGCCTGGAGGCCGGCAATCGGTTCGGATCTGAGGATTGTGTCGATGAGTCATCGGGAACGGCCAGCCGCCGGTGGCCCTGAGGTCACCCCACCGGATCAGGCGGTTGCCGCGCGCCCTTTCCGGAACGGGGACGCCTTGCCGAATTGGGAGGAAATCTTTCCTGCCATTCCACCGGCGCAGCAGCGCACGCTGCTGGCGTTGGCGGCCGATCAGGGCTATCTACACGCCTGCCAAATTCCCCCAACATGTCCGCCCGCCACCGACCGGCCAAGGATCTTCATCAACGAACTCTTAGCGGTGAAGGGCGCCGATCTGAAGGCTCCGGATTTTCCGCCGTTAACGCCCCTGGATGCCGAACTCGACGCCGAACAGCGCGACGCCGTCATCAAGGCTGTCCATACGCCCGACGTGGCCCTGATTCAGGGATTGCCTGGCACCGGCAAGACGCGAGTAGCCGTCGAGATTGCCCGCCAGGCCGTCCAGCGCGGTCAGCGAGTCTTGTTGGTTTCGCCAATCGCGGCGACGCTCGATCACGCCTTGGAACGTTTGGCCCTCGGCGCCGACACGATGGCGCTTCGTTGCCTGGGCCGTGACGAACGAGCCGATCAATTGCCGCCCGTGGCCGCAGCGTTCACCTTCGCCGCGTTGTGTGACCGTCTGGGTCGCGACGCGATTGCGATGGCTCGCCAAGGCGCCCTCGCCGCCGACGCCCGCGTCAACAACCGCATCGCGGACGACGCCGTTTACAACCAACTCGACGATTTGGCCGATGCCTTCGCGCGGCACGCGACTTCATTGGCGGAGTTTCAACAGCGTCAGGAGAATATCGAAGCTGACGTGGAATCGTCGCCGGACGTGCTGGCCATGCTGGAAAATGCGAGCCGGCCGTTTCGCGAACGGCTTGAACATGTGAATGCCGAGCGGCAGCGACAAGCCACGCTCGCCGGCGATCTTCATACCGAATTGACCGGCATCGACCAACAACTGTCGGCCGTGATGGAGATCATCAGCGCGCGCGATCACTTCAATCCGTTCTCGCTTCGATCGTGGCGGGCGAAGCTTGCCGCCGATACCGACAAGCAGCGCGACGAGCTGTCGAAGCAACAAGAAGAGAAGAAAGCCGCCCTCGAGAAATGTCATGTCGAAAGCGAGCGACTGGAGCAGACCGCTCGCGAGATTGACGCGGCTTGGAACAACGAGCGTCTCAAATTGATCGCGGAAGCGATCGGGCAGTGCCGTGTCGCCTTGGCTGATGTCGGAGGGTCGTTGGCCCGCGAACGCGACCGGTTGTCGGCACGTTGGCGCGACCTCGGCGCGACTCTGCATCCGGGCAGCCCCATGCCTGCGGAGGCGACTCGCGCGGCCATCGAGGCAGCTCGCGAAGGTTGCCGGCGCCAGTTGGAGGCCGACCGCCGAGCCGCCGAACTGACTCATCGTTGGGCGGATACGCTGGCCGAACATTCGGCGGGGATTCCGGCTCAGTTGCTCCAAGACATGCAGATTGTCGCGGTCCCGTACAGTGCGTTGAACACCGATGCGCAACTGGCGGAATTGAACCGCCGGCCGTTCGATCTGCTGATTGTTGAAGACGCTCACCGGTTGTCGGAACCGGAGTTTCTGGCAGTGGCCCGCCGCGCGAATCGCTGGGTGTTGATCGGCGAGCCGGGTGGCGTTTGTGTCGAGGAGCCAAGCAACCGGCCGGCGCCGCGAACGCCGGATCGTCGCCCTTCGACGCACCGCCGGCCCCCACCGGCGCCTGCCAAGGCTCGAACGTCGCTATTCGCCAGGCTCTGGCAGCGATTGCACGCGGATATTTGGGGTCGCGAGCGCGGGCGGCTTTGTTGCCGGTTACGGTCGATGCCGCCGGAATTGCACGCCAAGATGACGCGCGAGGCCGTTGCCGATTGCCCCGAGATTGAAGTCTGCTTCGACATTGCCCACGGCACTCCGGAGCTTTCAGAAGTTTGTTTCCCCGACACCACGCCCATCAGCCGCGCCGTGGCGTTTGTGTTCAACGAACTTAATGAACTCCCGATCATCGCGCCGAGCGAGAATCGCTGGCACCACGAACATCGGCGTTTGGTCTGGCGGCTCGCCGGTGCCGCAACCGACAATCTGACGACCGTCGAACTGACGCCGGGCATTCGCGCCGAAGTCGGACCTGAAGGCGTGACGGCGCTCATGTTCGATGACCACGACCTGAGCCGGGCCACCGATTGGGTACAGGCGCACGTTCGTCGAGTCGATTCCGGCCGGACCGCCTCACTGCGCACTCCTCACCGCATGCGTCCCGAGTTGGCCGAATTCCTCAATCGCCTGAGCCTCGGGGAAACGTACCGCGTGCGCCCAACGGCCGTGAGCGTCCCCATCGTTGAATTCCTGCCGGTCACTCGCCGCTCAGAGTCGTTGCCCAATGGTCACGTCAAACGCGGCGGGCACTCGCCGCCGCGCGGCGGAGCCGGGCTTGAGATTGATCTGAGCGATCCCCATCAGCGCGATTCGTTGCCGGCGGAGTTGAGGCCCATCGTCAGCGGCACCGGCGTGGTGAATCTCGACGAGGCCGACGCCATCCTGGAATTGTTGAAGAGACTCATTGCCACCATCACGGCCGGGCGACCCGCGAGCCTGGGCGTGATACCGCTCTATGCGGATCAAGCCGCTGTCATTCGGCATCGACTGATGAGGCAGGCCAGCGACTTCCAAAGGCCAGGCGTCACCATCACGGTTGCATCGCCATTAGAATTTCGGCCCACGGATTGCGACCTGGCCATCGTGGGTTTGACCCGCAGCCATCGCACGCATGCGGTTCCATTTGGAGATGATCCACAGGCATTGGTTCGCGCCATCAGCCGCGCTCGGCGGCAGATTTGGATCGTCGGCGACCCCGGCACTCTGGCCAGACGGGCCGTCTGGGAAGGCTCTCTGCCGCATCGCGACGACGAGAGTTGCCGGCGGGAGCGAGCCGTCGCGGCCGAGTTAGCCCGTCGATTCCCGCCCGATTCACTGCGTTCGCCACCGTCACTGCAAGGGCTGCCGGCATGACGGTCGCCTCGCCGCCCGCTCCGCCCAATGGGCGCACTCTGTCCGGTTGGTGGCGACAGCTCGCGTCCCAGGCCCCTTCTCAACTTTGGTTTGTCGATTGGCCTATCCTTCGTGTCGATGCCCTCGTCCGCGTTCGCCGCGGTGCGACCTTCGACCCGCTGCAACGCTTCTTGCTGGAGATGCTGAGTTGCAACGCCGCCACGACGGCCGAACTGGGGACCGGCACGGGTTTCGGTGAGCCATTCGTGCGCCATCACCTGACGTTGCTTCGAAAACGGGGCCTCGTTGCCTCGGCGGCAGAGCGATGGTCCATCACCGAATTAGGTCGAGCCGCCGTGGCGTCCGGTGAGTGCGTGGCCCATGCCCTCGAACGCCGCACCTTCTCCCTCCTGCTTCCCGAGCGCCCAGGGGAGTTTCCGGTCTATGTGCCGATCCACACCAGCGGTACCCCGTTGCCGATACCCGCCGGCGCGTTCGACCTGAGCCACTTGAATCGTTTCATCCATCAGAGCGCGCGATGGAAGGAGCTGTTCGACTTCCCGAGGGAAATCGAAGCGATCATTCAACCGGGCGACGCGGACGAATCGCCGGCATGGCTGCGGATTCCGATTATTCGTGCCGAACGAATCACCGGGGCAATCATTCACACGATCGAACGATTGTTAGGGTTTTCGGTCAAAGCGGAGTCGTGGTCGTTGCAAGCCGCGGAGCCGATGTTCCGTTTGCCGTCGGAGGTGGCGTCCGATTGGCCGGAGTTGGCCGATCCCGGCCCCGAGGCGTGGCGCGCCGCTTGGCGGGAATGGGCTCGGTCCCACCGTTTGCCGCCGGACGATGTGGAGACCGCCGAACTCCACCTCGAGGATTACCGGCTACGGGTTCGCGGCAGCAGCGCGGTCGAAGAGAAAGTGCGATCGGCCGCGGCCGACGCCTGGATTCTGGCCGGTCTCCATCGTTCGCGCCGAGCGGCGATGCTGTCGGCGACACCTTAGCGCCGACCCCCGATTTGCGACTGTCACTCCACGGCGGCGCTCTTGGGCGGAGCCTCGGTTGGATGGATGCGAGGCTCCGCACGCTGGCGGGTCGCGATCCGGTTAATCAACTGCACGAAAGCCAACGCGCTCGCCTCGATGACGTCCGTACTCACGCCGCGACCAATGTAGGTCTTCCCCTGAAACTCGCCTTCGACTTGGGCCTCGCCTTGGGCATCTTCCCCGACGGTCACGCTGCGAATGCGATAGTCCTTCAATGTCACGTCGATTCGCGTGATGCGCTCGATGGCCGTGAAGATGGCATCGACCGGCCCGTCGCCGATGGCGGCTTCCTTGACCAGATGGCCGTCGCGATTATTCCAGAGAACGACGGCGGCCGACGGGATGGTCCCCGATCCCGCGTTGCAGGTAATGGCATGCAGAGTCCAGAGCGTCGGCCCGCTATGGATGATGTCTTCGGCCAATGCCTCAATGTCGGCGTCGTAGACAGTCTTCTTGCGATCAGCCAACACCTTGAATTGTTCAAACAGCCGTTGAAGTTGGTCATCGCTGAGATGGTAACCCAGTTCCAGAACGCGCTGTTTTAAGGCATGCCGACCGGAATGTTTGCCAAGGACAAATTCGGTCCGGGGAATGCCGACGTCCTCGGGTTTCATGATCTCATATGTGTTTGAGTGTTTGAGCATGCCGTCCTGGTGAATGCCCGACTCGTGCGCGAAGGCGTTTTGGCCGACGATGGCCTTGTTCCGCTGAACCTGAATGCCCGTGACGTGGGCCACTTTGCGGCTCACGGGGTAGAGCTGGCGCGTGTTGATCTGGGTTCTTAGGTGAAAGATATCGTGGCGCGTTTGCAGGGCCATGACGACCTCTTCCAGGGCGCAGTTGCCGGCACGCTCGCCGATGCCGTTGATTGTGCATTCGATTTGCCGAGCGCCTTCCTGCACGGCTGCCAGGCTATTGGCCACCGCCAGCCCCAGATCGTCGTGGCAATGGACGCTGATGACCGCGCGATCGATGTTGCGAACGTTTTGCTTGAGATAACGAATCACCGATGCGTAATGCTGCGGAATCGCGTAGCCGACCGTATCGGGGATGTTAACCGTCGTCGCGCCGGCGTCGATCGCTTTTTCGACAACCTCGGCAAGGAATTCCAACTCGGTTCGGGCCGCGTCTTCGGGGGAAAACTCCACGTCGTCACAGAGTCCCTTGGCGCGTTTCACGCCCTCAACGGCTCGCTGCACGATTTCGGCCGGCGTCATTTTAAGCTTGAACTCGCGGTGAATGGCGCTGGTGGCGAGAAAAACGTGGATGCGAGGTCTCTGGGCGTCGCGTAACGCCGCCGCCGCCCGGTCGATGTCGAGTTCATTGCATCGGGCCAACCCGCAGATGATCGGTCCATGCACCTCGCGGGCAATCATCTGGACAGCCTCGAAATCGCCCGGTGACGCCACGGGGAAGCCCGCTTCAATCACGTCCACGCCAAGGTCCTTCAGGGCATGGGCCACCTCAAGCTTTTCGGCGAGGTTCATGCTGGCGCCGGGCGACTGTTCGCCGTCGCGCAACGTGGTGTCGAAGATTATCAGGCGATTGGGATCAACGGGCAGCGACATCGAAAAAACCTCCCTGGCGAAAAACAAACGGCCCCGGAACGGGTCAGGTTCCGGGGCCGGCGGCGATCAGTTCAATTGGCGTGAATTGTTCGCGTTCACCTCACCCGGAATCGGAGTCCGAGGCCGGTAAGGCACAACATTTCCCACCACGGCTCGGGGCCGCTGTGAAAACGGACCATGTTGAGGTTGGAACCACTCATAAGAATTAGTCTAACGCATTCTCCGAAAAAGTCGACTCCGATCGCTCCAACTTTCGCGGCGAGGCAATTCCGGACCTCACGCATCGGGCGGAAAAACTCAGCCTCGACGGCTTTCCCGTCATCACCGGAATTCCCGGCGCCCCCTGGGTGTTGGCCTCGGCCTGGAATCGCCGGCGCCGGCGTGATAGGCTTTCTTAATCTCCAGGAGGTTGTGCCATGCGTCAGCGTCACCGGATTCCGACGTTGTTCACCCTGTCGATGCTCGATGTCTTTTGCTGCGCTCTGGGCTGCGTCATCTTGCTCTGGCTGCTCAACTCGCGCGAGGCTCGGCAGAACGCTCGCGCGGCCGTTCAAAAGGCTCGCGAGGCCGACGAAAAAGCCAAAGAGGCCGGTGAGACCTATGAGCGGCTCAATGTCACCCGCGCCGAATTGGACGCCGTCAAGGGGCGCCTGAACAACGTCGCCGCCGAACGTGATGCTTCGCTCGATCAACTGGCCAAGAAGATGAAGGATATCGAGAAACTCATGGCCGACTCGGCCGCCGCTCGCAAGCGGATCGCCGAGCTGGACGCCTTGGCGCGCGATCGCGAAAAACAGGCCGCCATCGCCACCACTCGAGCCAAGAAACTCGACCAGCAACTCCACGACGCCGATGGATTGATTCAGCAGCTCAAGGCGCTGGCCGACAAATTGCCGAACCTTCAGGCGGATCGGGACGCCTTGGCGGCGCGAATCCTCGAACTCGAAAAAGACCTGCTCGCTCGCAAGACGGCCATGCTCGACGTTCAAGCGAAAGTCGCTGACATCGACGCGACACGCAAGGCCCTCAACGAGCAACTGACCAAGATCAAGATTGCCGCCGACAATCGATTCGCCGGCATTCAGCTCGTCGGCCGGCGCGTCGTCTTCTTGGTTGATATGTCCGGGTCCATGAAGATGGTCGATGAGCACAACAAATCGCCCGAGAAATGGCCCGCAGTCACGGCGACCATTGTGCGAATCTTGAGAAGCCTACCGGATCTGGAGCAGTTTCAGGTGATCTTGTTCAGCGACGACGTGGCCTATCCGCTGGGCCTCCAGGGCGCTTGGCTGCAATATGACCCCGCTGTCAGCCCGGACCGCGTGGCTCAAGCCTTGGGCGCCATCGAGCCGAAGGGGAACACCGACATGCACAAGGGGTTCGAGGCTGCCTTCCGCTTCCGCCCGCAGGGGTTGGACACGATCTATCTCCTTTCCGATGGCTTGCCGAACATCGGCCTGGGGCTTACCGAAGCCGAATCGCGGACGTTGAGCGAGACGGAAAAGACCAATCGCCTATGTCGATTCGTTCGCCAGATGCTTCAACAGAAGTGGAACAAAGAGGAGCTTGGCCGGCCTCCGGTGCGCATCCACTCCATCGGCTTCTTCTACGAAAGCCCCGAGGTCGGCGCGTTTCTGTGGGCGCTCTCGCGCGAACACAACGGCAGCTTCGTTGGCATGAGCAAGCCATAGATGCCGCCATAGACTTTCCCGAAACGGCAGCGGCTTGAGGACCGCCGGCGAAAAAAGTCGTCGCGCTCGGCTAATTGGTTGCATGCCACGCCAACACTGGCTACACTCATCCCAACTTCGGTTCTGGCCTCCCGCCGGGGCAGCCCGTCCCGCGCCCGTCCGAAGTTACCTATCTTGGGTCTGCCATGGCTAAGCAAAAAGTTATTCTCGAAGACCTCGGCGACGTCATCATCGACGATGTCACGGCGAACGATCCCTATGTCGATGTCAAAGTTCACAAAGCATCCGATCCGAGTTTCATCAGAACTATCAAGCGGATGATCGATGAGATCTTAAATTTTGAGCCGGGTTGGTGGATCTTGGGAGCGAAGACCACAGACGGCATCCTCGATGTCCCCTACTGGATTCTGCAAGACAACCTCGAACCCGAACGGGTGACCGCGGCTCAGAAAAAGAGCGGGAAACGAGCCGTCAAAAAGAAGAACAAGGTCCAATACGATCGGCGCAAGATCAACCGCAAGAAACGCGTGGTCGTGATCGAGGCGACAAAGGAATCGTAGTTATTGCAGCCTGTCGACGATGCGTTCGAACTCAGACAACCTTGGTTTTGGCTACTTTCGTGGTTTCGTTGCACAGGGCCAAACCGAGACTCACTCAAGGAGTTGGCACCATGTCAGACAAGGGGATCTATCCGGACCTTGGCGATGTCATCATCGATTCATTCGACGAGACCACGACCCCAAAAAAGGTTAAGACGCGGAAGATCGGCACGGGGGATAACGGGGGAATTTTCAATCTGCCCAATGGCATGTCGCTCGACGATTTCAGAAAGGATTGGATCATTGTTGATCCGGTAATCGAAAACAACGAATTGCAATTTCCAATTGCAATCCTTCAGACGTGGCAGCCATCGATCGTGATGGACGCGAAAAAGCCACCCTTGAGTGGGGCCACCCGAATTGTTGTAACGAAGAAGAAGTCGGAATCGACCTGATCGGCTATCGTCCGGCATTTTCGAATCCGAGTCGATTCGTAATTCATCGTGCGTCGCGAATCGACACTCTGTTAAACGCGGTTGTGGTCCGATGAAGTTGTCTGAGATCATTGCTGCGGCAAGGCAGTTCTGGGCGCGCGAGGACCTGGAGCGATTCCTCGATGGAGTCTGCGGCTCGGACAAGGTCCTCCGCGACGAGGTGATGCGGCAATTGGCCGTTGGTCTCGATCCCGTCCCGCCGCAGATCACAGCCGATCATCATGCTGAGATTCAAGGCGACATCGATCCGTCAATCATGCCGGCGGTCGCCGAGATGTTTCTGCCGATACTCGATGTCGATGTTCGCGTCGGCGATCTGTTGGACAATCGTTACAGGATTCGTGAGGAAGTCGGTCACGGCGGCATGGGCGTTGTCTTTGCGGCCGACCAGACAACGCCGGTGGAGCGCCGGGTCGCCGTCAAGGTCATCAAAGCCGGCATGGACTCGGCCGCGGTGCTGGCCCGTTTCGGTCTGGAGCGCCAGATTCTGGCGCTGATGGATCATCCCAACATCGCACGCATCTATGATGGGGGCGTCACGGGTCGCGGCCGGCCATACTTCGTCATGGAGTTGGTGCGCGGTCTGTCGCTGTCGGCGTACTGCGATCAAGAAAGACTGACTGTCCGCCAGCGTATTGAGCTGTTCGTGCCCATTTGCCGAGCGGTCCAACACGCACACCAAAAAGGGATCATTCATCGCGACCTGAAGCCGTCGAACATCCTCGTGACGCTCATCGACGGCAAGCCGACGGCGAAGGTTATCGACTTCGGGATCGCCAAAGCCTTGCATGCCATGCCGGCCCATCAGTTGGTGTACACGGCCCACAACGTAATGCTCGGCACTCTCGAGTACATGGCGCCCGAACAGGCATCGCCGACGGGCCTGGACATCGACACACGCGCCGACGTTTATAGCCTGGGCGTGGTCTTGTATGAGCTTCTGTGTGGGATTCTGCCGCTGGCGCGCGAGGAACATCTGCACGGAAGCATCGACGAGATGGCTCGGCAGATTCGCGAGATCGAACCGAAACGGCCCAGCACGCGAGTCAGCACGATTGCCGATTCGAACGCGGTGGCCTCTCGGCGAAAGGTTGATGCGACGCATTTGCGAAAGACGCTGAAGGGCGAACTCGACTGGGTCGTGATGAAATGTCTGGAGAAGGAGCGCGATCGGCGTTATGAAACGGCCTTGGGGCTGGCCGCCGACTTGGAGCGATACTTGCGTCGAGAACCCGTGCTGGCCGCTCCGCCCTCGACCGCTTACCGAACCAAGAAGTTCGTTCAACGTCACGCGGGCAAGGTGGCGGTCGCGTGTCTTTGCCTGGTGTTGCTCGTCGCCGGCACGATCGCCGCCACCATCGGATGGGTTCGCGCCGCCCGTGCCGAGCGATTGGCACAAGACGAGGCCGCCATTCATCGCGCGTTGACTCGGTTCATCCAAAACGACATGCTCGACACGATCAACCCTTCGGAGCGAATCAAAGCGGGTTTGCCTCCCGATAGCAACGTCGCCTTGAAGACCGTCATCAATCGCGTTTCGCAACAACTCGACAAGGGCCGACTGGCCGATCAGCCACTGGTCGAGGCGTCGCTGCGCCTGACGCTGGCGAAGGCCTTTTTTTCCCTGGGCGAATACGCCGTCGCCTTGGACAATTGCCAGCGTGCCGAGCAGACGTTCGCCGCCCATCGCGGCTCGGGTCATACGGATCGCATCGACGCCTTGGAGTTGCTGGGACGAATCCTCTTGGCATCCGACGAAGTCGCGAAAGCCGAGGCAGTCCTTCAAGAAGCGCTCCAATGGCGGCGACGCCTTAGCGGCGAAAGCGATCCACGAACGTTTCGGTTGCGATATTCCCTGGCCATCATCGAGAGACGGCGTGGGAATACGGCCGCCGCCGCCACGTCGCTGGCTGCCCTGCTCAAGGATGAAGAACAGGCCCTGGGAGCCGCGAACGAGGAGACCTTGATTTGCCAGCGAGCGCTGGGTGAGACTCTGTTGTCGCTGAATCGCCTCGACGAAGCCAAAGCAACGCTGCTCGATGCACGGTCGAAATGGGAGACCGAATACGGCGAGAGCTACCCCGAGACGTTGGGAACGCTGAATAGTCTGGGCGTGGTGTTGAGCCGCAAGAACGAGTTGCAGGAATCAGAAGAAGTCATTCGAGAACTTCTCAATCGCGCCGCCAAGAGTTACGAGCCGCAGCATCCATTGATCGCCGTCTACAAGGTCAACCTCGCCGCGTTGTATCTTCGCATGGGCAAGAATCGGCAAGCCTTGGTGCTATCGCGCGAGTCGTGCCCCATACTCGAACAAAAAGCGGGAGTCTCGCATGCTCGGACGCTCGAGGCCAAAGCGATCATGGCGCGAGCTTTGGCCGAGGAGGAATTCGACGACGAAGCCGGCGCCCTTTATGAGTCGTTGCCATCGCAATTCATCGGAACTTTCGGTCCGGCCCATCGCACCACCTGGAGCTTGGTTTCGACCGCGGCGCGCTTTCATGCCAATCGCGACAATGGCAAAAAGGCCATCGAGATACTGGCGCTCTTGCTGCGAAAACAACGCGACCAGAAGCCGCCCAACGCCAAGGCCATCGCCGACACGATGGAGCAAATCGTACCGTTGTTGCGACAGATCGAAGGACATGCCAGCGCGAAGAAACTGGCCAGTGAGGTCATTGCCGAGCTTCCACCCGACTCCGATGAACGCAAAAGGATCGAAGGGCACCTCGTCGAGTTGCGACGAGCGAAATAGGCAAGCCCGCGACAATCGCCCGTCAGGCACTCAATTCCGCAGATCTCTTTTTGAGGGCGCCGACCAGCTTGTCGACTGTGGCGTCCATCTCAGCGCGAACGACCTCGACGGACTTGCCGGCTTCGAGATCGCTCAAATGCAGATCAAACTTTTTCGCCCAGTCGCGGCATTTATCGACGAGCCATTTCCGATCGGCGTCGGCGAGAGGTTGGTGCGTTGCCAAGATCAGGCCGGTGCAACCCTGGCGCATCTCGCCAATGCGTTTGGCCAAACCGGCGCGATCGTCGGGGCGCTTGTTGAACCACTCTTGCCCGCCTTCGGCCAGACGCGCCAAATACGCCGAGGCGGGGCCCTCGGCCGGTACGGCTCCGGGCTTTGACCAACCCCAACCAGCGGCCACCGGCGTCGGCGGCACCGGCGATTGCGAGACGTGCGAATAACCCCAGACGGCGATGAGGACCGCCGCGGCCGTCGCCATAGACACCAGCCACGGACGGCGGTACCAAGCGGTCGCCGGCGCCGGTTGAACCACGGGCCGGTGCGGCGCCGGCGCCGGGGTCAATTGATCGGCGAGCCGATTCCAACTCCGGTTCACCGAGTCGCTCACGTCGGCGTCTCGCGGTAGCTCGTCCCAGTATCGCCCACCCTCCGACAGCACCACGTCCTGCAACTCATAAAGCAATTTGGGATGCCGCAACAACAAGCCGATCCGATCCGGCCCGACGACGCCCAGCCCCCGCGCCAGAACGTCGTTGCGCAGAATCCCGAACCAATCACCCAGCGACAGGGGGCTTTCCGCTCGACCGTGAATGGCCGTCAATTCGGCGACCAACTCGGGCAGGCTCAGGCCGACGAGCTGACGCTCGAGCCATCGAGCCAACTCAGCGGGGTCATCGGGAATAGTCATGATCCAGAGGTTCATTGGAGTTTCCGCTGAACGCAGTCATTCAGCTTTCGGACCGCATGATGAAACCGTTTGTAGGCAGCGTTGCGGCTGGCGGGATCCGATGCCAGCAAGTCTTCATACTTTTCGCCACCGAGCCGGGCACGAACCAAGTCGGCCTCCGCGGGCGGCAGCTTCGACAAACAGTCGTGCAAGACAATGGCCCGTTCGCGTTCCAGCACGTCGCCGACCGTGGCGTCGTCCCCGAGGCCCGGCCTCGCGTCGAGACCGGCGTCAAGTTCGGGGCGATGTTTCTTGCGATGATCGGCGGCCAGGTTCCGAGCCATCTGAAAAAGCCAGCCGCGAAAGTGCCCGTCTCGATAATGCGTCGGCAACAACTCCCAAGCTCGAAGCCAGACGGCTTGGGCCAAATCCTCCGCGTCGGAGCGACCCGATCGCGATGCCAGAAACGAGAGCAGGGCCGGGGCATGACGTTCGTACAATTGCCGGAACGCGCTTTGAGCGCCGGCGGGATGATCGCGTTGGGCCGCCTGGGCGGCGAGTTCCTGATCGGTATAAGTGCGAGTCATGTCGATCAGTGTGAGCGAGCGGCCCACGCGAGTCAAGCCAATGTCGGTTGCCCTTAGTGGCCCACCTTCACCCACTTCACGACGGGGACGACCTTCTTCACCGGCACCTGAACGTGGCGATAGCGCGTTTCCGTCACCGTGTACGGCTGATGGTAGGCATTATAATGCGTCACCTGTACCTGATAGGCTTCGCGGCGAGTCTCGTAATGAACCACGGTTTCATAGGTTGTGATCTTCTTGTATTGGTGCCCGTAATTCCCGGCGAAAGCGGGGACGGAGGCCAAGGTGCAAGCGGCGACGGCGGCGGTCAGAAGTCGGCGGAACATGATGGGTTTCCCTTTCTTGTGGTTGAGTTTCACCGGCGAGTTACATTCGCCTTTCGCCCTGGATAACGACCAGCTCTCCAGAATCTTCCCGAGAAAAGAAAATAATCGCGGCGACCCGCGCCGGGCATTGAGAACAAACAAGGGGGCGTCTTGCGACGCCCCCTCGGCGAGTGACCGGTAGATACCGGCGAGTTAGTAGCAAACCTTGACCCACTTGACGACAGGGACGGTCTTCTTCACCGGCACTTGAATGTGGCGGTAACGAATCTCCGTCGCCTGATAGGGGTGGCCGCATTCGTCGTACTTCGTGACGCAGACCTCATAGGCCACGCAGCGGGTTTCGTATTCGGTGACGGTCTGGTAACAGGTCACCTTTTTGTAATAATGGCCGCCGGCAAAGGCCGGGGTGGCAACGGTGGTCAGGGCGACGGCGGCGATGGCGGCGGTCAGAAGTCGGCGGAACATGGTCGTGTCCTTTCGGGGTTGGATGCGGCGGGTGACGCCCGCCATTCACCCTCGACAACGACCAGCCGCCCGCAATCTTCCACGAATCTTGGAAAATACTTTCAAGTCGTCACGACGGCCCGGCGAAGAGCCGCGCCACGCCGCGAAGCGAGCCATCGTCGAAGCGCACAATCTGGGAACCGGGATAGAGATTCAGATGCTCGACAATTTCCGAGCCGCCACCGGTGAGGAAGACTCGCGGCCATGACGTTCCCAAGCCGAGGTCGGCGAGCGCCTTGGCGTGGCCTTTACGCATGCCATTGAGGACGGCCGCCACCAGATCGAGGCGCGTCGTATCCAGAGTCAAACCGCGAAAGGTCGCGGTACGTTCGTCAACCTCAAGCCGGTCGCCTCCCAGAAACGGCGGATCGAGGATCACTGTGGTCGGCCGATCCAGCGCGGCCGGCACCGTCGTCTCGAAGAAGTGCGCCCGAGCGAGGCGGATCGCGTCGGCGTCGGTCTGGTTGGCGTCGCGTTCGCAGAGATCGAAAAGCCAGCGGAGCGCTTCGCCTCCGACGGGGTTGTGCGTGACATGGATGAAGTCGGGGCCGACGCCCAAAGGTCGCGTCAAGCGGCAAACAGCGGGGCAAGGCGGATCGGCGAAGGCGGCCAGCACCTGGGTTGTGCCGACAACATGGAGCAGGTCGCCAGGCTTCATGCCCGCGGCGAGCATGGCGCTGGACGTGTCGGCTGTCCCGAGCTTCACCGGTAGCCCCCGCGGCACTCCCCAGGCAGTCGCCCATTCGTGTCGCAATGGCCCGACGGTATTGGCCCCATCGACGACGGGCGGCAGCCATGATCGATCGACTTGGAAGTAGCGACACCAACGCTCAGACCATTGTCGATCTGTCAAGGCATTGAATAATCCCGTGAAGCATGCCCCCGCTGGGTCAAACGCAGCCGTTCCGGTGAGCCGTAGGGCCAGCCAGCCATTGGCGTGCATGTATCGCCTCACCTGGGGGCGCAACGCAGGTTCTTCCGCCAATTGCTGAGCCGCACTGAAGGCCGATAGTCCCCCGGGCAGCGGCGGATTGCCCGCGCTATGCAATAGTTCCTCGGCCACCAGCCGATCGTCACGCATGGCCCGCGCCAATGGCCGGCTGCGGCGATCGAAGTGCGTCCAAATCGGCGTCAGGGGTCGATCGTCCTCACCCAACAAAATCATCGCCGGCGTCATGCACGACAGCCCGATTCCGTCGAGGGTTGCATTCGGCGCCGCGGCTCGCGCCTCGCGGGCGGCCCGATCGACGGCTTGCCAAAGTACCTCGGCGGAGACAACCGCGGAATACGGCCGCGAACGGTCCAAGTCGTAGGCCACCGAGACAGCGGCCGTCACCGGCATCGCGGTCGCGACTTCCAAAATGGCCGCCTTCACGGACGACGTGCCGACATCGAGGGCCAGTATGTTCATGGGGCCTATTGTATGCGCGCACTCCCGGCGGCTGACGGACTCTCTTGCCGGCCGCCGGTTTCGTTCGGGGCCGCCAATTGCATGAAGAAATATCGGGGTGCTCGGTCACAGACGAGTCACGCAGACACTATTTCGGGGGAATGCGAACCAAAAGCGTCGCGAAGGGTCGATTGGCGACTCGAAAGTTAGTGGCATCAATCAACCGAGGTAGTACATGGCAGCGATGAAAGATTTCAAAGTGGCTCTGAGTCTGAACATGTCGGAGGGCGATCAACGTTCACTGGGGTTGGACGTCAACGCGCTCAATGACATTCAAGCCGAGTTGTTTACCTTATTCATGCAGGTCGTGACGGTGCCGCCGGCCCATGGCAAATTCCTGCCGCTGGTCAGTTGGGACCTGACGGCCTCGGATATTTCCGATACGGATCTCGTCGTCTACTTCCTGTCGAGGCAATCCGATAGCCTTATCCGCTTGGAAGGAGTCATTCCGCTGGAAGGCGACCACGGCGGCCTGACTTCGGAAATAAATCTGTCTGTCGGACCGGAGGGGACCCCGACCAAGACAGTCGTTCTTTCCGAAGTCTACGTCCAGGGGAATTTCCCCGCGAAGAAGCTCGCGAAGATCGCCTTTCACGAATTGATGCACAACAAGCGGCGCGTGTTTCGGGAAATGCACAAGGAAGACGGCCTCGCGGTTTCGCCGGTCGCGTATTGTTCGATGTTGTCGGCGACGAACAAAGCCAGGATGTCGGCGGCTCTGGCCAAAAAGGTTCCGCAATACACCAAGAAGTTGAGAACCGGAGTGCCGGCGATCTTCCTCAACAAGAAGACCAAGCCGGTCGCGCAGGAAATATGCGTGTGAGATGCGGCAACGGGCCGGGGTCGGCGGCACTTCGCGGAAACGACGGTTGCCTCCGCGAAGTGTCGCCAATCCCAGTGCGACTACTTCTCGATGCGCCAAAGGTGAAGCTTATAGGTGTCGCCGTCCTGACCGGTGACGGTCTCGGTTGTCTCTGGCTTCCAATCGCCCATGGTAAATCGATGCGATACGATGCGAGCGCCCGGCTTGAGGGACTTTCGCAGAATCGGCTTCAAGCGGTTGTTCAGATCGTCGCCCATGTAGAGCAGAATGACGGTGGCGTCGGAAATGTCCTTCACGTCCAGCACGTCACCCTGACGAATCTCGACCTTGTCGGCGACCCCTTCAGACTTGACATTCTCGATCGATTCCTTGACTCGAACCGGGTCGATGTCGATACCGATACCCTTCTTGGCGCCGCCTTTCTTGACGGCGGCGATGACCATGCGCCCGTCACCGCAACCCAGGTCGTAGACCACATCGTCTTTACCGACTTTGCCGAGCTTCAGCATCTGTTCGACGATGTCGTGCGGCGTCGGCACGTATCGAACGAGGACGCGCTCGTCGTTCATCGTCTTGCTCAGGTCAACGTCGATGGTCTGCCCAGCCTCGACGGAGACAACGACGGTCCGCGTGATCGTGGTGTAGTTGTTGGGTTGATGCACCGACACCAAAGTGTAGCGGTATTTCTTGCCGGGTTCGAGCGGCGGCGAAACGAAAGTTCGGGTCGGACCGGCGGCCTTGGTCGGCGCGCCCTCGATGGTCAGCGTGGCGTTATCCTGAGCGACCAGAACCTTCAAGTTGACAGGTTTCTTTTCGCCACCCTTGTCTTGGGTTTTTGAATTCTGACCCGTGGCCGTGGCGGTCAGAGTGAGTGCCAACGCCAATAGGGTTAGACCCGCGAATGCTCGACGGTGCATAGACGACATCTCCATAAGGGAAAACGTTGAGGGTTAATATGGAACGGTCAAGAGTCTCAGGCAAGGCCGATTGCAGGGTTTATCGGCATTCCATCGCCATCGCGCGAGGAGTCACGGGCAACAAATGGGAACAACACGGGTTGATTGTCGACCTTGTCTTTTGAAGCGTGTTCCAGGGCAAGAACTAACTCTTTCCATAAGTTGCCGATCTCAAATTCTTGATTCAGGAGGACATTACCAATGTCGCTTCCCAAAGGCACAACGAAAGTGGCCCGCGAGGTCGCCCGCGCGATCATCCGACGGCGTTGGCAGGAACTGCTGCCGTTGCTCGCAGACGGTCTTCGATCTCGCGTGACGGTCGAAAGCTTGGAAGCGGAGTTCGGGTGGAAAACTCTGGGCCCACGCATTCGCCAGATGCACATCGCCCTTACCGGCGAGCCGGAGGAGATGGTTCCCTTTTTTGGATCCCCCGAAGCGATTTGAGTTGTTTGAAGTCGAGGGGCGTGACCCACCGGCCGGTCACGACCCGGCGATACCCATTGGCTGGATGGAGATAGACTTTCAGCCGTCCGAGGACTCCGAGTTTGACGTTTGCTACAACTGTTTCGTCGCTTTTGTCGACGAGGGCGGGCCACGGGTCGCTGCCTACGCCATCGAGTGTCCGACCGAGTGATCAGCCGGCCGTTTCGCAGACCGGCTCCGATTGACTAAATAGTTCCCCAGACGATCGACAGTGGCGTTTTGGTCTCGACCCCCCTTTGTCCCCCCGCATGCGGGGGGACAAAGGGGGGTCGAGACAGCCGAAAGTCTATTCGATCACCGTCGCTCGGCTAAGGAATTATTTAGGCCGTGTTCCGAATTCGCAAAGGCTGACATCAAAGGGCGAGAGGTTTTGATACACTAAGGTGCGTCTGAATGTCTGTAATCGTCTCGCTCGATGGCTGTGGATTGCGGTTGAGGTCGATCATGAAGTGGTCCATCATTTTAGCGATGTTATGGGTGACCGCGGCGAGCGCGGGTGCCGCCGACACGCCACGCACCATGCGCGTCGATTATTATCACACGGGCAATTCCACTCAGGAGATGTTTGCGCTTGATCAGGTTGTACTCGAACCGCTGCCGTGGCCGGGGAATCCGCACAAGCCGATCGACAGCTCCAATCTCGGTGCCTACCTGTTCGAGGTCGTGGATCCGACGTCGAAAAAGGTGCTTTACTCTCGCGGGTTTTGCTCCGTTTTCGGGGAGTGGGTGACCACCGCGGAAGCCCGGTCGATCAATCGTACCTATCACGAATCACTGCGGTTTCCCGCGCCCGCGACGGCGGTGCGTGTCGTTCTCAAGAAACGCGATGCTGCTAACCAATGGCGCGAAGCGTGGGCGCTGAACGTGGACCCTAGCGCTCGAACGGTAAATACCAGCGAGCCGGATTCGCCCGGTCCGGTGGTGGAAATCGAGAAGAACGGCGATCCCGGGACCAAGGTCGACGTCTTGCTGATCGGTGACGGCTACCGCGCTGAACAGCGAGCGAAATTCGAAGCCGACTCGCGCCGGTTGGTGGATCGGCTTTTTGCGACATCGCCGTTCAAGGAGCGACGCAAGGATTTCAACATTTGGGGTCTATGCCCGCCTTCACGCGAGGCGGGCGTTTCGCGGCCGTCCGCGAGAATCCATCGGGCGTCGCCCTTGCAGACCTCTTACGATGCCTTTGGGCTGGATCGGTACATGCTAACATTCGACAACAAGTCGCTGCGGCGAATCGCGTGCGTCGTCCCTTATGATTTTGTCGTGATCCTCGCCAACAGTCGCGATTATGGCGGCGGCGGCATCTTCGGTCTTTACAGTACCGTGGCGGTCGATCATGCCGCCGCGTCGTACGTTTTTGTTCATGAGTTTGGCCATCATTTCGCCGGCCTTGCCGACGAGTATTACACGTCGGTCGTATCGTATCTCCCGTCGTCGAACCGCGTCGAACCATGGGAGCCGAATGTCACGGCTCTGCTCGATCCCGCTCGTTTGAAGTGGAAGGACTTGGTCACGGCTCAAACGCCGTTGCCGACACCATGGTCGAAGGACGAGTTTGAATCGCGTGTGCGGCAGTTTCAGAAACGCCGCGCCGAGTTGCGAAAGAGTGGTCGGTCCGAAGCTGAGGTCGAGGCGATCTTCCGCGAGGAACAGCGCCTCCATGAACAGGCGTTGAAGAATGACAAATTCGCCGGCCGCGTCGGGGCTTTCGAGGGGGCGAATTATTCTTCCAAAGGCTACTTCCGCTCCGAGCTGGATTGCATCATGTTCACGCGGACGACTTCATTTTGCGCCGTCTGCCGCCGGGCCATCGCCGGCGCCATAGACCTCTACACACTTGATCGCTGAGCGACGCGAGGGCCATTGCGATGATCGCGCTGTTGGCGATGTTGGTCGTGTCAGTCTTGTTTCTCGCCTACAGCAACGGGGCAAACGACAGTTTTAAGGGCGTGGCGACCTTGTTCGGTAGCGGGACGTGCAGCTATCGCATGGCATTGGTTTGGGGGACGCTGACGACCCTGGCTGGCTCCATGCTTGCTCTCTATTTGGCCCATGGGTTGGTGCAAACGTTCAAGGGTAAGGGGTTGGTGCCCGACGCAATCACGGCGCAGCCGGCCTTTCTCTTGGCGGTCTCGCTTGGCGCCGCTCTGACGGTCATCATTGCGACGCGCGTTGGAATGCCGATTTCAACGACGCATGCGGTGACCGGTGGCCTGCTGGGCGCCGGGTTGGTGGCGGCCCCTTTCGATGTGCGGCTGGCGGCGCTGGGCGGCTCGTTTCTCCTGCCGCTCTTGCTCAGCCCCGTGATCAGCATGGCGCTCATGGTGCTGGTCTACCCCGTGTTTCGCCTCACGCGGCAGCGTTCCGGCGTGACGAGCGCCACCTGTGTCTGCATCGGCACGGCTTACGAAGAGGTCATGGCCATGCCTAGCGGCGCGATGGCCTTGGCTCGCACGGGCGTCGTCATCGAGGTCGGCACGACGACGCAGTGCATCGAGCGCTATCAGGGTCGGGTCATGGGCCTGGATGCCGGCCGATTGGTTGACGGCCAGCATTTCATGAGCGGGGGCGCCGTTGGGTTTGCTCGCGGATTGAACGACACGCCGAAAATCGTTGCGCTGCTGTTGCCCGCCGAGGCGATCAACGCGAATCTTGGGCTGACGTCGGTGGCACTGGTGATGGCCATCGGTGGCGTGGTCAACGCGCGCCGCGTTGCCGAAACGATGAGCCACAAAATCACGCGGATGAGCCCCGGCCAAGGGTTCAGCGCCAATCTGGTGACGGCAATTCTCGTGACGGCGGCCAGTCGATTGGGTCTGCCCGTGTCGACAACGCATGTCTCCGTTGGGTCGCTCTTCGGCATCGGCCTGGTGAATCGATCGGCTCGGGCCAAGACGGTCCTGGCAATTCTCTTGGCCTGGGCCACGACGTTACCGACCGCCGCCACGCTCGCGGCCATCAGTTATGCGGTGCTGAATTGAAAGGAGAAACCCACATTTCCCGTCCTCGTTGATGGCCGCTCCGCGGCGCCCGAAGCGCAGATAAAGCGGAGGCAACAGGAACAGGTTGAGCAGCGTCGAAGTTATCAGCCCGCCGAGGATCACCGCGGCGAGTGGGTATTCGACCTCGTGGCCCGGCTTGTGTCCGCTAATTACCAATGGGAGCAACGCCAAACCCGTCGCCAGCGCCGTCATCAGAATCGGCGCGAGGCGTTCCTCGGAGCCGCGTTTGATTAATGTCGGTCCGAATGTCTCGCCTTCCTGATCCTCTAAGTGACGCCAATGGCTCACGAGCATGATGCCGTTGCGGGCGGCGATTCCCAGTACCGTGACAAATCCCACGAGCGAGCCGAGCGACAAGATGCCACCAGTGAGAAAAACGCCAACGCCTCCGCCGACCAGGGCGAACGGCAGCGTGAAAGCCACGATTGCCGTCAACCGCCACGATTGGAAGTCAGAGTAGATGACGAGGATGATCCCGAAGAGCGCGAGTATCGCCAGCCCGAAGAGCCGTTGGGTGGACTCTTGCCGGGCGGCGTATTCCCCGAGAAATTCCGGGTGATAGCCATGTTCGTAGGAGAGGCCTCGCACCTTTGTTTCAATCTCTTGAGCCACGGTCCCGAGGTCGCGCCCCAAGACGTTACAGGTGATGTCGAGCCGTCGCGACGCCGCCTCACGCTTGATCTCGTTGGGCATCGGCACGACGGCAACATCGGCAACATCCCGCAGCCGCACCTGCACGCCCGCCGGGGTGTCGATGGGCAGCGATTGCAACGCTGAAATATCCGTGCGAACGTTGGACACCCCCCAAACCATGACGTCGAACCGTTTCTGGCCTTCATATACCTCGCCGACCTTGGTGCCGCGAAGCAAGGTTGTGCTGGCCCGTCGCACGTGCCCCGCCGTCAATCCGTACAACTGAGCGGCATCGGGTCGAAGCCGGACTTCGATTTGCGGAACGAGGACCTGCGACTCAACCTTCAGATTCGAGACGCCCGCGACGGCGCCCATCACGGTCTCGACTTCCTTGGCCTTGGCTCGGAGTGTCGCCATGTCTGGGCCAAAGAGGCGCACGACGATGCTGGCGCTGGCCCCCGAGAGGACCTCCTTGCTGCGTTCTTTCAAATACGTTTGAACGTCGCAGAACATGCCGGGGTAGCCATTCATCGCGGATTGGATCTTTTTCAGGGTCGCGGGGTAATCGACGTCGGGGTCAATACTGATCCAAAGCTCGGTGAAATTTGGCCCGACCACCTCATCGGCAACCTCGGCACGCCCGATGTGTGACCCAAAATTGCGGACCCCGGGAATAGCCCGCAACTCGCGGCTCGCTCGCACTGTCATGCGATCCATTTCCTCCAGCGAGCATCCAGGCTTTTCGAGAAAGTGCATCAGGAAATCGGTTTCCTGAAACTCGGGCAGAAACTCTTGCCCAAAACGGGTCGCCCCAGCGGCGCTCAGGATGAAGGTCGCCAGAATGACCGCCAGCGACAAAAACGGATGATGGATGAGGCGCGGCAAGACACGGGAGTAACCGGCCCTGAGGATTCGGGTCAGCGGCGGCTCGTGGCTGCCGGCGCCGAGCGACTTTCCAGTGAGCAGCATATACGACAAGGCCGGCGTCACGGTCAGGGCGACGACCAAGGACGCCAGGATGGCAAGAATATAGGCCAAGGCCAGCGGACGGAAGAACGAGCCCGCGATGCCATCCAGAAAGAAGATCGGCAGAAACACGATGATGACGATCATGGTGGCGTAGACGACGGCGCTGCGCACTTCGAGCGAGGCATCGAGGACCACGCGGAACGCCGATTGAGGCACGGCGGCAGCCCGATTCAGGCGAAGGCGCCGGACGATATTTTCCACGTCAATGATGGCGTCATCCACGACTTCACCTAAGGCGATGACGAGGCCGGCAATGACCATCGTGTTGAGGGTGATGCCCATGGCCGTCAGCACCACCACGGCGCTCACCAAGGATAATGGAATCGCCATTAGACTAATGAGAGCCGTGCGCACATCGAAAAGAAACGCGACGAGGATGACGATCACCAGCCCGCAGCCGACGAGCAGGGCATGGCTCAGATTCGCCAAGGCGCGCTCGATGAAGGTCGCCGGCCGAAATATCGTGGCATCGACTTCAACGCCGGTCAGGCCGGGAGCCAGGTCTTTCAAAGCGGCGTCAACACGGCGCGTGACCTCGAGGGTATTGCCCTCCGGTTGCTTCTCGACGATGAGCAGCAAACCGGGAAGATCATTGATAATGGCATCGCCGATAGGCGGCGGCGAACCAATTTGCACCTCTGCCACGTCGCCGAGATGGATCGACGCATTTCCGCGGAAATCGACGACGGCTCGCCGTAGATCTTCGACGTCGGCGACCAAAGCCCGATGGCGCACGGCCAGCCGTTGATTGGGCGTGTCCATGAATCCGCCCGATTCCAACACGGTCGCGTCGCCGGCGGCCCGCATCACGTGATCGAGCGTCACCCCCGCGGCTCGGAGCCGGTTGGGATCGACGAGCACCTGAAACTGTTTGTCGCGCTGGCCCCAGATGGCCACATTCGCCACGCCGGGCACCGACATGAGCTTCGGGCGAATGGTCCATAGCGCCAGTTCAGTGAGATCGCGTTGCGACAAACTCGGGGATGAAAGGCCGATCTTCATGACGCGCGACAGGGACGACAACGGCTGCAAGATCACCGGCGGCCGCGCCACTGCCGGCAGTCGCACCGCTTCGGCGGCGACGCGCTCCTGAACATATTGCCGCGCTTTGTGTAGGTCCGTGCCTTCGGCAAACAGCAGCACGACCGACGACAAACCAAGCACCGATTTCGACCGCAACGTGGTCATGCCTGGCGTGCCGTTCAGGGCATTCTCGAGCGGCATACTGACGAGGCTTTCAACTTCCTCGGTGGATAGCCCTGGAGCCTCGGTCTGAATCTCAACCTTCGGCGGCGCGAATTCGGGGAAGACGTCGAGAGGTGCCGTGCGGGCGGTGCGAATCCCATAGATGATGAGCAGGGCACTCAGCGCCATCACGACGACGCGGCCGCGAACCGAAGATGAGATGAGCCAAGTTAGCATGAGGTGAGATTATAGGAACATCACCTGCTGGCGCTTCGTGCTCGGCGAGTGGGATCACTTGCAGGCGCTTCGTGCTCGGCGAGTGGGATCATTTGCTGTCGCTTCGTGCTCGGAAAAATGCCGGCGACCCTTGCCATCGGCGGCGAGGGCGGCATGATGAACGGCGCCGCCGTTTTTTTCCAAACAAGGAGCTGTCCGCATGAATGTTGTTACTCGCCGCATGTTCTTGGGTGCCGTTCCCGCCGCGGGAGCGACGGCTCTCTTAGCGCCGACCTTTGTGGGCGCCGCCGATGTCCCTGCGTCCGCGCCCCGCAAGTTTCAACTTGGAACCGTGACCTACAACGTCTGCAAGGATTGGGACCTGCCGACGATCCTCAAGGTTTGCAAGAGCGTCGGGCTGGCGGCCGTCGAACTTCGGACCACGCACAAACACGGCGTGGAGACGACGCTGTCCGCCGATCAGCGAGCGGAAGTGAAAAAGCGATTCGCCGACGCCGGCGTCACCTGTTGGGGGCTCGGGTCCGTCTGCGAATTTCATTCACCCGATCAGTCGACGGTAGAGAAGCACATCGAGACATGCAAACAATTCGTGCAACTGGCGGCCGACATCGGCGGGCGCGGTGTGAAGGTTCGGCCCAATGGGCTACCCAAAGGAGTGCCGGTCGAGAAGACGCTGGAGCAGATTGGCAAAGCCCTGATCGCGTGCGGGAAGGCGGCGGCCGACGCGGGCGTTGAAATCTGGGTCGAGGTTCACGGCGGGGGCACCTCGTTGCCGGCCAACATGAAAGCCATCATGGAACATTGCGGGCACGCCAGCGTCGGCGTCACCTGGAACTCAAACGCCACCGACGTCGTCAAGGGGTCCGTCGCCGATGCCTTTGCGATGCTCAAGCCGTGGATCAAGTCGTGCCACATCAACGATATCTACAAGGACCAGAGCGGCGCTTACCCGTATCGGGAACTATTCCGGCTGATGCGCGAGTGCGGGTATGATCGGGTGACGCTGATTGAGATCGGCAAGGCGTGGCCGAACCCCGACGACGGCGCCGAGATGCTTCGTTATTACAAGGCGCTCTGGCACGAACTGTCCAAGGCGGGCTGACATGGTGCTGTTCGACAGCCCAACACTGCGGACGGTGGCACTGGGCGCGGCGGTCCTGGGCGGGGTGAGCGGCGCTCTCGGCTCGTTCGCGGTACTGCGAAAACAAAGCCTTCTGGGTGACGCGGTCTCCCATGCGTCGTTGCCGGGCGTGGTGATGGCCTATCTGTTGACCGGCGGCAAGGAGATGCTGTCGCTGGCGATTGGTGCGGCCCTCGTGGGTTGGCTGGCGATGCTCGTCGTTCAGGTCATCACGCGCGTCGGCCGATTGCCGTTTGACAGTGCCCTGGGTGGCGTGCTTGCGGTCTTCTTTGGCGCCGGCGTCGTTCTTCTTCGCTATTTGCAGAATCGGGGGGATGCCGGCCAAGCGGGGCTGGAAACCTACCTCTTCGGTCAGGCCGCGACGATGCTCGAGTCCGACGTGCGAACCATGATCGGCCTGGGCGCCGCGGCCGCCTCGGTCCTGGCCATTTTCTGGAAAGAGTTCAAGCTCCTGAGCTTCGATTCGGCGCTGGCGGTTTGTCAGGGGTGGCCGGTGCGGGCGCTGGATCTGTTGCTCACCGGTCTATTGGTGCTGGCGGTCGTGATTGGCTTGCAGAGTGTCGGCGTCGTGTTGATGAGCGCCATGTTGATTGCCCCCGGAGTGGCGGCCCGGCAATGGAGCCATCGGTTGGGAAGGGTGGTCATACTGGCGGCGGTTTTCGGCGCGGCCGAAGGCGTCGCGGGGGTTTGGATCAGCGTGGCGTTATCGCGACCCGGTTCGACAGTTCCCACTGGCCCTGCCATCGTTTTGTGCGCGACCGCGTGGGTCCTGGTGTCGTTGTTCGTGGCGACCATTCGCGCCCGACCCGCGCGGGGAGTGACGGCGTGATCCTCGACTGGGAGTTGATGCTGCTCGTCGCTGTCGTCGCCGTCAGTTGCGCCGTGCCTGGGGTTTTTCTGGTGCTGCGGCGGCTCGCCTTGCTCAGCGACGCTATCGGGCACGTGATCTTATTCGGTATCGTGGTCAGCTTCATCGTCGTTCGCGACCTGAACTCGCCGTGGTTGGCCATCGGGGCGGCGGCCAGTGGCGTTCTCGCCGTGGCCTTGATCGAGTTGTTCCAACGGTCACGACTCGTTCGCGAGGATGCCGCTGTCGGCCTGGTATTTCCGGCGCTCTTCAGCTTGGCGGTATTGTTGGTCGTACGCAACACGGCGAACATTCACCTCGACGTGGACCGCGTGCTGTTGGGCGACGCGGGACTTTCGACGCTGAATCGGCGCGAATGGAGCGGCTACGACGTCGGGCCTCGGGCGATGCTGCCGGCCGGCTTGGTCCTGCTGGCGAACTTCCTGTTCGTGGGAATGTGCTATAAGGAATTAAAGGTCGCGACATTCGACCCGGCGTTGGCGGCGACGTTTGGGTTCGTCCCGACATTGTTGCATTATTTGCTGACGGGTCTGGTGTCGCTGACAACGGTGGTGGCGTTCGACGCCGCCGGGCCTGTGATGACGATTGCCCTGATGGTCGTGCCGCCGGCGACGGCTTGGCTCCTGTCGAAGCGGCTATCGGTGATGATCGGCCTGAGCGTGGTCTTTGCGATTTCGGGCGCCTTGGTCGGCAGCGGGTTGGCAATTTGGTGGGATTCGTCGATCGCCGGCGCCGTTGCGGTGATTCTCGGACTACAATTCGGTGTGGTCCTCGTCGCCGCTCCGCGAAACGGGTGGCTGGCGCAGGTGATTCGACTCTATCGGCAACGGCGTGCATTTCGGCTGACCATGTTGGCGGTCCATCTGTTGAATCATGAAGGGACGCCCGCGGAGAACCGAGAGTGCCGGCTGATGGAGTTGCCTCATCATCTGCGTTGGCCCGCGTCGATGGTTGGCTGGACTGCCAACGCTGCCGAGCGAGCGGGATGGATCCGGCGTGATGGCGAATTGTTGAAGCTCACCCCTGAAGGTCGCCGGCACGCGCGGCAGATTCTCGGTGAGCCGGATTGATAAGCCTTCGGAGTTTTTCCCGGAAACGACCCATGCATCCGACCGCTGCCCCTCCGATCTTCCTTGCCGGCATCGGGCCGAAAGTTTGGACCAACCCGCGCGGCAAGCACACGCTCATCATGCTCTCGGGCGGCTCGCTTTTCCTCGCCAATCCGCGGGGCACGGATCTGGAAACCGCTGTCGAAATGCTCATCACAGGTTCGACGCCAGAAATGATCTTCGGCAAGGACATGCTGGAAATCTCGCTCTCGGGCGTCATACGTGCCGAGATGAATTTCTCCTCGTTCTCAGTGCGACTGGTCTACCTGGGCCGACATGGACATACCTCGACGACGTTCACGTTGTCCTCGCCGGTCGATGTCGAGGAGCTGTTCACGGTCTTTCAAACGGAGTTCAGTTCATTTCAGACGAGGCCGTATCGCCGGCCCGCGGTCGTGTCGGTTCTCCCGGCACTGATCGCCATGTTCGTTCATCTGATCGTGTTCGGGGCGGCCTGGTCGTTGACGAATCCCTTTGGCGGGCCATATCGCCGATCGCGCAATTCGATCGGATTGTTCATTCAGGAGCAACTTGGGAGCTCGGGCGTGCTGTTGATTGGCACTGCCGTCGCCTTGGCGCTGGTCGGGTGGCTGGTGACGCGCTTGGCGTGGCCCCCGCCCGGTGTCACTTTCTATCGGGTTGGCGACTAGCCCCGTCCGATTTCAAATCGATCCCAACCGGATCGGCTCGGAGCACGGCCGCGCTCCCAGAGCGCGGCCGTGCTTCGGGGCCGCGTCGCGGGATGTCATCGCCGTGAGGGGTCGATCGGCAGGCGCCGCAGTAGCTTCCATTCGCTACCGCCGGGGCGAGTCCACACTTCCAGAGATGCTGGCGAAGGCGCTCGGTCGGCGTCGTCTTCGATGGACGGCGGCCGCAACAGCAGAATTGTCTCGCCCTGCCCCCGCAACCGATTGCCGAATTCATCAAACAGAGGCGGGATCAACCCTCGGAGTCGCTGAGCCAACGCGTCTGCATCGGTCACGGGTTTCGCCTCACTGTCGCTGCCCGGTTCGGGCAAGATCGATTCGCACAATCTGCGGACGGCGGTGGCGAAATGAAGCACGTCGTCCGTGCCCGTCGTCGGCGTTAGTAACCCCGATGCTCGCCGAGCGGGATCGGGTCGTTCATCCTCCCAAGCGACCGGATTCTCGTGGGCGAATCCCACCAAGGTGACGGGCAACCGCCGGCTGTCCCAAGCAACATCCGCATCGCGGTAGAGGGTGTTAAAGGCAATGGAATCGCCGGTGACGGCGACGACATGCCGGCCGATCCGAGGCACCTCGGCCGTGAGAGCGCCGAGCACACGCCGGGCCGGACCCGTGACCGCCGGAAGCACCAACAACGAACGATCACCGGCTCCCCGAGGCAACGGATACCTCAGAGGTAGTCGGGGCGTCGGGCTTAGGAGCTGCTCAATGGCCTCGGCTTCGTGGCGATTCGGGCGAATCGCCCCGCCGATGCTATGACGAATCGACCAATGATGAAAGTCAACGCGTGGCTCTCTGCCGACGAGGGCTAGCCGAAACTGACCCGCCAAGTCGATCGAATAAGGGTCGTCGCGCCATTCCAGGGCGAAGACCGCCGGCGGGCCACCCGCACGCTGCGGCCGAAGCTCGGGGTCACGCGATACGAAGTCGAGCGTCGCCTTGGCAATCTGCTCATTGTTGAAGCAGAATCGAAACGATCGCCCGGGGTAAACCTCCATGAGGTTGAGAAATGATGCCGTCGGCTCGTCCTCGATCAAGACGGCGGTTGCCGTGGTGATAAGCAACAACGGTCGCGCGCCTCGCCATTGGGTGCGCTCTTGGAGAACAGTGGCAAGCTGCTGAGCACGGTCGCTGGAGCCTCCGCCGAGAATGGCTAGCGGCGGCGGGTCTCGCCGCGTCAAAGCGCCCACCCAATCGGCGACCGTCGCCTGGCTGCTCTGTTTATACCAGCGAATCCGCAGTTTACTCGAATGGCCGGCGGCGCCAATGACCAGCTCGGGCACCGCCGTCGTCTGATCGAGAAAGGCATTGGTATCATCGACGGTCAGGCGAGCGTCTTGCCGCGCGGCTCGCTTGGCGCCGGCGACGAATCGCTCCCAGGTCGAAAAGTTCGCGGCTGTGTGAAACCAAGCAATCTCATGGTCTCCCGCCGGAACATGTTTAGCGCGAACAGGTGCCCGCATCCGGTAGTAGATGGTCACGCCCAGGGCCGTCGCGCACGCCAACGTCACGCCCAACAGTGACCAGACGACCAAACGCACCCGCCCCATTTGGATCTCTCCGTGCTTTTAAGCTAGTGTACCGAATCGGATCGAAGGGACCGGTCTCACGATTGGGCACCCGACCGGGCTTTCAGGATCAAGCGTCACACAGACGCCTTGCCCCGCCTCACGAGGCCGGATAAACCGATCTGGCGATTCCATCATTCCTGGAAAGGACACCCAATCATGGCCGGCGCCGATAAGCCTTCCGTCAAACCTGATCGGATCATGCAGTATGCCTGGGGTTACGCCGCCCCGTTGATAATTGAAGCTTCCGTTCGCCTGCGGGCGTTCGATGAACTCGCTGCCGGCGCCAAGACGGCCGGCGAACTCGCCCAGCTCTGCGGCGCCAGCCCGCGCGGGATGCGATTGATGCTGAACGCTCTGGTGGGATTGCAACTGTTGACCAAGACCGGCGACCGATACTCGCTGACCAAGGAGGCCGAAGTATTCCTTGTCAGCAGCAAGTCGACGTGCCTCGCCGGTTTTTTCAAGCACACCAGCAGTCAGATGCTTCCGCGATGGTTGCACCTCACCGAGATTATTCGCAGTGGCAAACCTGCCACGTCGGTCAATCAGGAAGACGCCGGCACTGGGTTTTTCGAGCAATTCGTCGAGGATCTGTTCCCGCTGAACTACGCAGCGGCGAAGGCAATCGGCGAATCGCTCGGAGTCGCGAGCGCCACCGGGCCTCTCAGCGTGCTCGATCTGGCCTGCGGCTCCGGGGTTTGGGGCGTCGGTATCGCTCATCTGTCGCCTCATGTCCGAGTGACCGCTGTTGATTGGCCGGGCATTATCCCCGTAACCAAGCGCGTCACGGCTCGTCATGGCGTCGCGGATCGCTACACGTTCGTTGAAGGTGACCTCGACTCGGCCAACTTCGGCAGCGGGCACCGCATCGCGACCCTCGGCCATATCCTGCACAGCGAAGGCATCGCCCGTAGTCAGGCCCTTCTGTCGAAGACGTTCGCGGCCCTGGCGCCGGGTGGGACGATCGCCATCGCCGAATGGCTCGTGAACCCGGAGCGCACCGAGCCGGTGAACGGCCTGATCTTCGCCGTCAATATGCTCGTGAACACCGACGACGGCGATACGTTTTCATTCGAAGAGATTCGCGATTGGTTGACGGCCGCCGGTTTCCACAATGTGCGTTTGCTCGAAGCCCCGGCGGTATCACCTTTAGTTCTGGCCGACAAACCCGAGGGGAGATGATCATGCGACTCACGACCATGTTCTCTGCCATGATCTTGATCATCGGGATCATCGCACCCGCATCGGCACAAACGCCGGAGATCGCTGAGAAAATAGAGCGAGACCTGACTCAGAGACGTCTCCAGGGCGCCTGGTTGCCGGACATGATTATCACTACCGAGGGCGCCCAGAAGTATCCGATCATGGGCCGATCGTTGGTGTTCAACGGCACGACAGTGGCTCGACTCGAAGGCAACCACATCATCGAGGCCGGCAACTTCAAATTCGACGATGGATTCCTGCGCCTAACCATCTCCGATCGCAACCCTTGGGACGTTGAATGGAATGTCGTCCGTGACAAGGTGCAGTACGCTTACAAGGTTGATGGCGACCTGCTGACGTTGTGTTACACCGTGGGAAATAAGGGAAAGGCCGGCGACTTGACCCCCGGCGACGGGCGGACCGTGGTGGTCTACAAACGCCAAGTCGCGGAGAACAAACCGGCTAAGAAGAGGGAGCGCCCTTAGCGACTGCGCGACAGTCGTTCCAGGTCAGCCGTCACCATGCGCCTTACCAATTCCTCAAACGAGATCGTCGGCGTCCAACCGAGCTTCTGCTTCGCCTTGGTCGGGTCGCCGATGAGCAGATCGACCTCCGCCGGCCGAATCAGGGCCGGGTCGAGCTTGACGTGATCCTGCCAGTTCAGCCCGACGCAGCCGAAGGCTTGCTCGACCAGATTCCGAACGGTGTGCGTCTGACCCGTCGCGATGACGAAATCGTCCGGCTCGTTCTGTTGCAACATCAGCCACATGGCTCGGACGTAATCAGCCGCGTGACCCCAATCGCGCTTGGCATCGAGATTGCCCAGCCGCAGTTCCTTCGACATCCCAAGCTTGATGCGGGCCACGCCATCGCTGACTTTGCGAGTGACGAATTCGCGTCCGCGTCGTTCTGACTCATGATTGAACAAGATGCCCGAGCAACAGAACATGCCGTAGCTCTCGCGATAGTTCACCGTGATCCAATGCCCATACGCCTTGGCGACGCCGTAGGGGCTGCGAGGATAGAACGGCGTCCGTTCGGTCTGCGGCACCTCCAGGACCTTTCCGAACATCTCGCTGGACGACGCCTGATAGAAGCGAATGCCCTTGGCATCGACGAGGCGAATGGCTTCGAGCATCCGCGTCACGCCAAGGGCCGTGAACTCGCCGGTCAGCACGGGTTGCTTCCAACTGGTCGGGACAAAGCTCTGGGCCGCGAGGTTGTAGACTTCGACGGGCCGAACGGTGCGGATCACGTCGATGATCGACAACTGATCGAGCAAGTCGGCCTGATGGAGTTGCAAGCGATCGGTGAGGTGGGCGATGCGCTCGAAGTTCTCAGTGCTGGACCGGCGAACGACGCCGTGAACCGCATAGCCTTTTTCGAGCAGCAACTCCGCAAGATAGCTGCCGTCCTGGCCGGTGATGCCGGTAATCAACGCCGACTTCTGCATGACGATCCTCGCCAAGGATTTCCAGTGAGAGAGGTATCGTCGAAAATTGCGCCCCTGGTGTCAAGCGGGAAACTCGCGCCAGTGATTCAATGCCGGCTGCTCCTCAGTTGGCGTCACCCAGATGGCCGCACTGCCGCATTTGACTAG
>CAZESP010000051.1:0-34520 GCA_964515185.1 uncultured Alcaligenaceae bacterium | reverse complement strand
CTAGTGACCTCCCTGGCAACCGCCGCAGATATGTGCGGCAACACGGAGCAAGATCATAGCAAACGAGTGGCCCGGCTGGCGGCCCGCCTTGGCGAAGAGCTTGAATTGGGGCCCGAGATCGTCGCCGATCTCCACCTTGTTGGATTGTTACATGACGTCGGTAAGACCCAATTGAAACCGACCCCGCTCCATCATCAGGATCCTGCCACCGATGGCGGCGAAGCATACTTGCGCCGGCTCTCGATGTGCGGCGCGTCCATCGTTGAAAACATCGGCCAACTGGCCTACCTGGCTCCCTCCATCCGGCATCAACACGAACGATGGGATGGTCGAGGTTGCCCCGATGGACTGGCGGGCGACAAAATACCGCTCATGGCTCGCATCGTGGCTGTCGCGGATGCCTTCGACGTGGCCGCGGCCGGAAATCGTAGCCGCGGCGCGCGAACGCCGGCTCAAGTGGAGAAGATGTTAGTCGATGGCTGTGGGCTGAAATGGGACCCGAAGGTCGTGGCTTCCATGCGTTCGTGTCAAGATGATTTGTACGAACTCCGTTGCGGTGAAGCCACATAGTCCACAGACAGGGCAAACATCACAAGTATGGGCGCAAACTTCACAAACACCGGCTCATGAGAGGCTGCGGATAAACTGCATCGAGGTCCCCCTTCTCGCCCGATAGAGGAACAGACTCATGAAACGCAAAGCGATCTTACGTACCGAGGACCTCGAGCATCGCGTGACGCCGGCGACTTCCGGCGTGACGTGGCCTGATGGTGTGCACCTCACAATTTCATTTGCGCCCGATGGAACGCTGGTCGGGACCGCGAAGAGTAATCTATTCGCTGAATTGAACCCCGTGGCGTCGCAAGTGACTTGGCAACGGGAGATCGTCAGAGCGTTCCAATCCTGGGCCGTTAACTCCAATATCAATGTCGCCGTTGTACCCGACGACGGATCGCCGTTTGGAGCTTCCGGCTCGGTTCAGGGTGATCCGCGATTCGGTGATATCCGAATCGGCGCGGTGCCACTCCCGGCGGGCACGCTGGCGACCAATACTTCGTTTCAATGGACCGGTACGACCTGGTCGGGCGATGTACTGTTGAACTCAAACTATGTATTCAGCACCGCCAGCAGGACGCCGTCGGGAGCGTATGATCTTTTCACCGTGATGCTCAACGAAGCGGGTAATGTATTTGGCGTTGTGGATACAACTACCGACACGACGTCGGCTGTGTATGATGTTTATAAGGGCAGAAAGAGCGGGCCGAACTCTAACGACATCACGGACATTAAATCTCTTTACGGCGTGCGTGGCGCGGACGCGCTTGACGCAGCGGCCGCCAACAACAGTATTACGACATCCACCACATGGAAGAATGCGTCGGTCGATATCGAGGGCGACATCACCACAACCAAGGATGTGGACTTCTACAAATTCACCATCCCAACGACGTTTTCGCCAATCGTCGGTTATACAGTGAAACTGACGACGGCGGGCGTTAGTTCGTTGCAGTCGACCCTGAGCGTCTATGATGCCGCTCAAAGGGCGATCGGGTCGGGGTCGGCGACGGCCCCAGGACAGGATTTGGAAGTCAAAGTCACAAAAGTTGCCGCGAATCAGGCCTTCTACGTGAGAGTTGGAGGAACGACGGCCACCTCTCCTGTCTTCGGAGTGGGAAGTTATCGATTGCGGGTCGTTTTTCAATATGCCGATGGGACGACGAGCGATACCTTGAACACGTTCATGTCGTCGGCGATGGTGGCAATGGGCGATATGTTTGCCGCCGCGCTGGATCCCGTCAACAACTCCATGGCCTACGCCTCGAACCTCACGTATTTCGGCGGGATCGATGCGAGGTTCGACTACGCGGCGAAGGGGAGCCTGTACGAGCGCACGGACGTGGACTTTTATAAAGTGATCGCGCCGGCGGGCGGCGCGCTTCAGACTTTGAACGTTATCTGTTGGGGGTTTGGAGCGAGCGGGCTGGCGCCCAGAGTGGACATTTATGATGCATCGCAGCAACTTGTCACGTCGACAAGTTTGATCGGGAACGAAATTGGGACTTACAGTGTTCAGGTGCCGAACACGGTGGCGGGTGCGGTCTACTACGTGAAGGTGTCGGCATTGAATCCAAGCGGCTCCCGAGCGGTGGGAGGTTATTTCGTCGGCATCAGTTTCAGTTCTGCGCCGCCGGTTACCATGCAATCATTTGCGTCCGGTATGTTAGCATCGGCGAATAATATATCGGTTCAGACGGTAACCGTCGGAACAAATAGGCTATTTCAATTCAACTTGGGCGCCGATGCTGGCCCTAATGGAGTCGGGACGGAGGTGAGAATGCAGATTGTTAACGCAGACGGTAGCGTCATATTCTCACTGAGCGCATATTCCGGTATGCCTGCCGTGACATCCGGGATCTACCTGGGGGCTGGGACGTACACGATAAGGTACACGGCGATCGCGCCGGTGGGGTCGGCGTTGAGATCGACGGTCTTTACTCTGACTGGTCGGGAGATTAGCGAACCGATTGGGCCGGCGACGTCGATGACGGGCACGACGAAAGAGAAGGAGGGGACCGATACTTGGAGTGGGATAACAACGTCCGGTGGGACAGCGATTTACATTGCTCCGATGTATTAGGCAAAGTGAGGTTTGGCAGGAACGCGACGCGGTCGGGACACGGTTTGAGAAATGAGATATTTTTTGGCGGATGGGTAAACCCGATCCGGTACTTTCTGGTGTAGGGCGGATGATGGCCGCGGATCAATTGTATAGAAGCGGGGGCGTGATTCACGGCATAGTCAGTGGAGAACACTGATTCAAAGCTCGTTGAATCTGCAAATTGAAAATTTGGAACATCGTGTTGTTCCCGGGACATCGGGCGTAACATGGCCCGATGGAATGCACACGACGCTTTCGTTCGTGCCGGACGGGACACATGCGGGAGGCGGCGGGAGCAATTTGTTCTTTCGGTTGGATGGGCAGACATCGACGGCGCTTTGGCAGCGCGAGATTCTGCGGGCATTTGAGGCCTGGGCAGGCAATACAAATATCAACGTCGGCGTGACAGGCGACGATGGCTCGCCGTTCGGGACACCGTGGTCGGTTCAGGGGGAGGGGCGATTGGGAGACGTTCGGATTGGGGCGATTCCGCTGCCGGAGGGCACGTTGGCGACGAATACGTCGTTTCAATGATCGGGGACGACATGGTCCGGCGACATCTTGTTGAATTCGAATTATGTGTTCAGCACATCGAACGGGCAGTCGCCCGGAGTGTATGACCTATTCACGGTGATGTTGAACGAGGCGGGTAACGTGTTTGGCGTGTTGGACTCGACGACGGATGCGTCGTCGGCGGTTAATAACACGTATAATGGCCGGTAGACGGGATTAGATGCGAATGACCTCGCCGATATACGGTCGTTGTATGGTACGAGGAGTGTGGATAGTTTCGAGGCGAGCAAGGGAAACATCACGGCGGCGAACGATATCGATTTCCAGAAGATCGTCGTTCCGATCACAAACCCCGCGGTCGTCGGCTTCTCGGTGAAGGTGACGACGGCGGGTCTGAGTTCACTACAGGCCGCGCTTAAGGTCTATGACCCGGCGGGGACACTACTGGCCACAACGCCGGCGAATCGGCCTGGTGAGGATCTGACGATTCAGGTGAATCAACCCAAAGCGAGTGGCGCGTATTACATGCGAGTATCTGGGAACGCGGGTGGATTGGGCGTCGATATTGGCAGCTATCGGTTGAAGGTCGTCTATCAGTATGCCGACGGCAGCACGAGTGGTGGGAGCGAAAACAGCGCATCGATGAAGCCATTCGTAAGCAATGAGAATCACACGAATGACGTTATCACGGCCGCGGCGAACATTGCTCCACGCGGCGGGAATAGGCCAGACGCTCGATTTGATTTTAGTTTCAGGGGAAGCTTGATCGATGCGAGTGATGTCGATTTCTACAAGGCGAATTCGCCATCGAGTTCGGCCCCTCAGAAGCTGAATATCATTTGCTGGGGTTTGGATGCTAATGATCCCGCGGTGAAGGTGGAAGTGTTTGACGCGCTCTATCGTCCCATTTCGTCGGCTGTCATAACCGGCAATGAAATCGGTACCTACAGCGTGCAGGTGCCGAATACAACGCCGGGATCGCAATACTTCGTGAAGGTGAGCGCCACTAATCCGCTGGGGATTCGGGCGACGGGCAACTGTTTGCTCGGGATTGATTTCAGCACCCAGCCGACGATCGCGTTTCAGACCTACGCCACGGATACGCTGACGCGCGATGCGAACGTCGTCGAGCAAGGCCTCACCATGACTCGGAATCGACTGTATCATTTCAAACTCGCGGTGAATTAGGGACCGGGTGGCGATGGGACGGCGCTGCAAATGGAGATTATTGACAGTAACGGTCAAGTGGTTTCCGGATTGGTGGCGTACGCTGGTCGGCCGGCAGTGACAACCCAGGTGTATTTGGCGGCCGGGACCTATACAGTCCGATATTCCGCTTCGGCTCCGAATGGCTCGGAATTGTTGCCGACTCAGTTTACACTGTCGGGCCGCGAGATTAGCGATCCGATCGGGCCGACGTCAACGCTGACGGGTGGCTCGCGAAATACAACGAACACAGATACTTGGACCGGATCGAGCATAACGATGGGGACGGTGGTTTACATTCCGCCATTGTATTAATGCGATGAGTAAAACGTGAAACGATTCCATCAAGGTGTGAACCTTGATGAAATCGTTTCGCGTTTAAGGCCGGCGGTTCGTTGTTAGGCGCCGGCGTTGGCTTCCGGCGGCAGCCTTAACAAGGTTCCGCCGGGGATCAATTGATTCGGATTTAGGGTCGGATTCAAGCGGAAGATTCGATCCCATTTTCGCGAATCGCCCATGGTCCGGCGCGCGATTTCTTGCAGAGTTTCACCACTGCCCCGGACGCGGTAGACAGGGTCCTTCGGGTTGCCCAGGGCTTGCGGCGTTCCCATTTGGACGATGGGCTGATTGGTGCCGGGTCGTGGTGGATCATTGAAGGTGGGCGGCGGCGCCGAGGGACTCGATGCGGCGGCGTTGGACACCTCCGCGGGGAATCGGCGCTCCAGAATCCGAGCCGGCGGCACGAGAACGCGATCGCCACCGCGTAGGATGGGCGAGTCGGTCGTCAGGCCCGGGTTGCCCGGTTGCCGGTCGCGGTTGTACAGCAACAACGCCCGTTCATATTTCGGCGAATAGTAGAACTTCTCACTAATCAGGCGGAAGGTGTCGCGGTCGCGGCACAGATACCATTCTTCTTCGTAGCTATCGACGGATAATTCGATCGGAGGTCGCGGGCGTGAGTCGGGCGCGGCGGGTGGGCTGGTATTGTTACCCATCGGCAGCGGCGGGCTGGGCGGCGGATTCGTGGTGCCCGCACCCGGAACAGGGACGATCGGGACGGGAACGTTGTCCGTCGGGGGCGGCGGAATCAAGCCGCGCGGCTGCGGTGGCGAAGTGTTCGAAAACGGCGGCGGCGGCGGCAGATCCGCGGGCGGTCGCGATGACGCCGGGGGGTCTTGAAACGGCGGTGGCGGAGTTGGGCCGTCATTCTTCGGGATTGGTCGGATCGTGATCATCGGCGTATCGACCTTTGGCGGCGCGGTGGGGAGATCGACTTTGGGCGGCGCGGTGGGGAGATCGACTTTGGGCGGCGCGGTGGGGAGATCAACCTTGGGCGGCGCGGTGGGGAGATCAACCTTGGGCGGCGCGGTGGGGAGATCAACCTTGGGCGGTGCGGTGGGGAGATCGACCTTGGGCACAGCCGGCAATCCCGGAATGCCATCGGGTTCGGGGCGTGCCATCGGCGAGAGCGTGAGACTGCTGAAAGGAACGCGATTACCTTTGGGGCCAGGGGCCGTTGGCGGGGCGACGGGCGGCGGTTCCGGGCGAACGGGCGGCTTGACGTCGGGGAGCGCCACGACAGGCGGCACCGGGACGTTCAACGAGGGCGGGTTCACAGGTGGCAGGGCGGTTCCTTCAGGCGGCGGCACCGGGGGCAATTGAATCTGAACCGGTGTGGCAGGCGCCGCGGCGGGGGATTCGTTCAAGCCCGGCGGCAACGGTCGCGGGGGCACGCCATGGGAGCCGGAATCTGCCGAAGGATGGCTTCGCGAAACCGGGGCGGCCGTGGGCGCGGCAGCGGGCATGAACGGGTTCACGAGGCCTGTGGCGGTGTCGGAAGTCACCGGCGGTAAACCCGGCGGCGGCGGCACGGGCGGCGCCGTGACCAGCGGCTTCGAATCGGCGGAGGTCGCGTCGACGGCCTCGGCTGGCCCCTCGGTCGTTCGTGATACGGTCGATTGCAGATATTTGACGCCCACCACTCCGCCGATGAGGCAGAGGAATGAAGTCGCCACCACCATGCCGACTTTGGTTTCGCGCGTCATGCTCGATCCTCTGTCACATCTTCTCTTCCGCGGGGACGCTTGGAAGAAGCGTCGCAAGCGTTTCAACCTCGCCGGGCGGCCACTCGGAGCTTGGCGCTGCGCGAGCGTGGGTTGTCGCGCATCTCGTCATCCGAGGGGACCAACGGCTTTTTGGTCCGCACTTCCCATACCGTCGCGTCGCGAAAAGCCCGTTTGACCAACCGATCTTCGAGCGAGTGAAAGCTAATTATTCCCACTCGCCCTCCAGGTTTGACCAATCGCGGCAAGCCGGCCAGGAATATCTCCAAGACGGCCAACTCGTCATTGACGGCGATCCGCAACGCCTGAAAGGTCCGCGTCGCCGGATCGATTCGCTCGCGTCCCCGGGGCACACACGCTCGGACCAACTCAGCGAGTTGGCGCGTCGTGGTGATCGGCATCATGTCGCGAGTCTGGACAATCCGCTTAGCCACTCGGCGGCTGTAGCGTTCCTCGCCATACTGCCAGATCAGGTCGGCGAGGTCGCGTTCACTGAGCCTCGCCAGTAATTCGGCGGCCGTCGCGCCGGATGACCGATCGAGGCGCATGTCCAACGGCCCATCGTGGTGAAAGCTCATGCCTCGTCCGGCATCATCCATCTGGTCGGAGCAAAACCCCAGGTCTGCCAGCACGCCATCGACCGCCGGAATCCCCAACTCCGCCAATACAGCCGGCAGTTGATCGAAGCTGCCATGCACCAGCGTCACGGGCAGTTGGGCCAAACGCCGGCGAGCCAAGTCGAGCATCTGAGCGTCGCGATCCAACCCAACGACGCGCCCGTTGGGGGCGACGCGGAGGGCGAGTTCTCGCGTATGCCCGCCGGCTCCGACGGTGGCGTCTACCCAAATCTCCCCGGGTCGCGGGTCGAGCCAAGCCGACACTTCGGCCGGCAACACCGACCGATGACGCGGCTGGGCAAGATCGCTCATATAACAGAAACTCGGTTCATGCCAATAGGAGAATGATCGGGCACTTGCTTGCGCGTCGTGCTCGTAAGCACTTGCTTGCGCGTCGTGCTCGTAAGCGTCGTGCTCGTGCGCCGCGTGTCTGTGGGAAAAACAGGCGTGCGGCTCGTGGGAAATCGAGCCGCACGCGCTGGGAGGAATGGGTAATCCCTGGCGTCCGCCGGCTGCTACCGCCGGTCGCCTCCTCATCGGTGTCAACAACCCCTGCTATTTCCGAAAGGCGCCTTCCGCCACGGCGTCGAAGCGCGGCGCGTGTTCATTGACGAACTGCTGCCAACGATTCGCGTCCCAAAGTTCTAAATGGTCGCGTACACCCAATAACACGACCTCATGCTGCAAGTGAGCGAACTGAACCAATCGCTCGGGCACCAAGACTCGCCCCGTCTTGTCGAGGTCGACCGCCTCGGTTTGGGCGAAATAAAGCCGGCGGAAGACACGGGCCTCGGCATCGGTGGCGGGCGACTGATCGAGCTTCTCGGCCAGGCGCTCCAATTCGGCCTGCGTGAACAGCCACAGGCATTGGTCCGGGCCGGGCGAGACGAACAAGGTCGTCGGCTCGCCTAACTGATCGCGCAGACGTTTGGGCAATGCCAGTCGCTTCTTGTCGTCGAGGGTTCGCGGATAAGTGCCGGTCAGCAACATGATCGCGACGGCTCCCACCGCCTCCCACTCGGCCCCATCAATCACCACCACTATACCCGGATGCCACCCGGTTTCAAGCGGGATGAGACGTTCAGTTGCCCTCGGAGTTTAGGAAGGACGTCGTTAGAATCGGAACAGTGATCCGGTCTATTTGCACAATCGCGAGATTTTCCCACAAGTCGCCCTGTGAGGTCGGGTTCAGACGAGATTGCAGCGGAATAGAGAAACAAGGATTGGTAGGGAAAATATGAGAAAGAAACAGAAACAAGCAGTCGATTGACCCTTGCACGTGTCCGCAATTGTCAGCAAAATAGGATTAATTTCCAGATACCTCGCACTGCGGGGATGGTCTGCATTGATCGCCCCGCGATCACATAAATGTCGTTTATCCGTCATTTTGAACAACGCTGAGGAGTGGTTATGAGCCGCTTGTCGTGGGTTCGCCGGCTTTGGTCAAGAAAGACATCCCCCGCCCGGCGACCGGCGAGGGTGTCACCGCTGTCCGCGATTATCGCACAATTGGAAGATCGAGTGGTACCCAGCGTACCGCTGCCCCAAAACTACTTCGTCCAAAATCCGACTGGCTTCCTCACCGGGCCGCAGGCCGGTGACGGTCTGACGATTGCGAAACAATATCTGGCCGACCACTACGCCGACATCGGCCTGAGCGCCGCGGACGCATCGAAGTACATCATCACCGACACCTACACCGATGCGGACGGCGGCACCACCCACGTCTACTTCCGCCAGACGTTCAACAACTTGCCGCTGCCGAACGCGAACCTGACGATCAACGTGTCGAAGAACGGCGAAGTGCTGAACATGGCCGGCGGATTCGTGCCGGGGTTGGCGTCGCTCGAAGGCGGCACGGTGAACCCGTTGCTGTCGCCGGTCGATGCCGTCGTGTCGGCCGCCAATGCTTTGGGTTACACGCTGACCAGCACGCCGACCATTGACGGGACACCCGGCACGACCGGCGACCGGCTGACGTATGTGTCCGCTCCGGAGTTCTCCAAAGAATTGATCCCGGTTCGGCTCAACTACTCATACAGCGAAAGCGACGGCGTTCGCCTGACCTGGAGCGTCATCGCCAATGACATCGACAACGGCCATTGGTGGGATCTCACCGTCGATTCCACAACGGGCGGATTGATTATCACGTCGGATTGGGTCCATGATCTGAACGAGTCGTATCAGGTCTTCCCGCTGCCGATTCGCGATCCGAACACGCCTAGCGGGGTGCAACGAACGGTCTTGGTGAATCCGGCGGATTTGTCGGCGTCTCCGTTCGGTTGGCACGATACCAATGGCGTGACGGGGCCGGAGTTCACGGACACGCGCGGCAACAACGCCGACGTTTCCAAAGCCGGCGCTCGTCCCAGTGGCGGAACCGGGCTTCTGTTCACGGCGGCTCTCGATCTGACCAAGGCCGCCGACCAGAACATTCCGGCGTCGTCGATTCACCTGTTCTATTCCGTGAATCATTCGCACGATGTCCATTTCAAATACGGTTTTGATGAGGCTTCGGGGAATTTCCAACAGAAGAACTACGGCGGCCAGGGCAAAGGCGGCGACAGCGTCACGGTCAACAACCAGGGGACCACGAACAACGCGTTCATGGGGACGCCGCCGGACGGCACCAAGCCGACGCTTACCCAAGGCGTTTTCACCGGCTCGAATCCGACGCGCGACGGCACGTTCGACACCGCGGTCACGATCCACGAATTCGGGCACGGCGTGTCGAATCGTCTGACGGGCGGCCCGGCCAACTCGAGCGCCTTGAATAACACTCAGTCCGGCGGCATGGGTGAAGGTTGGAGCGACTGGTGGGGCCTGATGTTCGAGCAACAGGCCACCCACGCCAAGACCGACAAATTCCCGTTGGGGGCCTATTTCTTTAACACCGCCGGCGGCATTCGCGACTATCCGTACTCCTTCACCATCGGCAACGCCGCCTTGGAGACGTTCACACACTTCAACTCGGCCGGTGGCAGTCAGGTTCACACGTCCGGCACCCGTTGGTGTTCCACGCTCTGGGACATGAACTGGCTACTCATCGAGAAGTACGGTTTCGACCCGGACCTGACGACGGGCTATTCAATCAGCGGCGGACCGGCGGGCGCGGGCAATAAGTTGGCGATGAAGTTGGTTATGGATGCCTTGAAGCTTCAGCCGGCCAACCCGTCGTTTATCGATGCTCGCGATGCCATCTTGTTGGCCGATCGCAATCTGACCGGCGGCGCGAATCAGCGCGAAATCTGGACGGCGTTCGCCCGTCGCGGCTTGGGCAGCGGAGCCACCACGGCCAGTTCGAACGCGACCACGTTGACGACGTCGTTCACCATGCCGGCGGGCGCGACCAATCCGGCCATCATCAATCAGTCGGTTACCGGCCGGATCACCACGGCTCCGACGAGCATCACCTTCACGTTCAGCGAGGCGATGGATACCACGACGTTTAACATTGCCAACGACGTGGCGAGCTTCACCGATCCGACCAATGCCGACATCAAGGCGCAGATCATCAACGCCACTTGGGGTGCCGGCAATACCACGCTGACGCTGACCTTTAACTCGGCGCTGACGACCCAGGGCATCTACAAGATGGTCCTCGGGCCGGATATCCGCGATGTCCCCGGTAATCAATTGGATCAGGACTTCGACGGCAATCTCGGCGAGGCGACTCAGGACCAATACACCGCTTACTTCCGGCTGGACACGACGACGTTGGCGGTTTCGTCCGTCACGCCGGCCGATGGCGGTACGATGTTCCATACCCAGTTCAGCCCATTCCGAGTGGTCTTCAACGAGAACGTGAACCCGGCCACGGTGGGCCTGGATGACGTGCAGTTGAGCCAGGGCAAGGTGGCGTCGTTCAATATCGTGAACGCGACGACGGTGGACTATACCATCACCGGTTTGGCCGCCGGCCCGCTCTTCGTCAACCTGAAATACAACGCCGTTCAGGATAACTTCGGCTTTGCCAGTGCGTTCTATGCCGGCAGTTATACCCTGACCGATCCGCCGCCGGATCTGCCGCCGACGGGCGTCAACGCCGGCGGGCCGTACACGATCAACGAAGGCCAAGGCGTAACCCTAACGGGCGCCGGCACCGACCCCGAAAGCCAGCCGGTGACCTTCTCCTGGGACATCGACGGCGACGGCAACTTCGGCGACGCCACCGGCGCGAACCCGACGCTGACAGCGGCTCAGTTGCAAGCCATCAACGCTAAGCTCGTTGATGGTCTGAACACCTTCAACGTCAAGGTGCGCGTCAGTGACGGCGTGAACAACGTCGATTCGGCGGCCGCTCTGCTCACGGTCAATAACGTGCCGCCGACGGCAACGAGCATGACCAACGATGGCCCGACGCTGATCGGCAACTCGACTACGGTGACGATCAACGGCGCCGCCGACGTTGGCCCGCTCGATACGCTGACGTTCAGTTTCGACTTCGACGGCAACGGCAGCTTCGACGATCCAGGCGACGTGAAGAACAGCACCTCCAAGAGTGCCGTGTTCACGTTCCCGGCGATCGGAACTTATGTAGTCAACGGCCGGGTGACGGACGACGATGGCGGGACGAAGGACGTTCAAACAACCGTTACGGTGTTTCGCATTGGTAACGGTGGCCAGGTGCTGACGCATTTTTACGTCACCGGTGCCGGCGAGGGCGGCGGGCCTCAGGTTCGCGTCTTCAATCCGAACGGCTCGGAACGGTTCAACTTCTTCGCCTATGGCATGGGCTTCCGCGGCGGCGTTCGAGTGGCGACCGGCGACATCGACGGCGACCAGATTCAGGACATCATCACGGCTCCTGGCCCGGGCGGCGGGCCTCACATTCGCGTCTTCAGCGGCGCGACGGGTGCGGAAATCCGCGGCTTCTTCGCCTTCCCGATGGGCTTCACCGGTGGGGCGTTTGTGGCATCGGCGGACGTTAATAACGACAATTGGGACGACATCGTCGTCGGTGCCGGTGCCGGTGGCGGGCCACACGTCCGCGTCTTCAGCGGCCGCGATGGCTCGGAGTTGATGGGCTTCTTCGCGTATGGCATGGCGTTCGGCGGCGGCGTGTCCGTGGCGGCCGGCGACGTGGACGGCGACGGCTTCGCCGACGTCCTCACCGGCGCGGGGCCGGGCGGCGGGCCTCACGTCCGCATCTTCAGCGGCGCGACCGGTGCGGAGTTGATGGGCTTCTTCGGCTTCGACATGGGCTTCACCGGTGGTGTGTTCTTGTCGGCCGGCGACGTCAACAGCGACGGGCGAGCCGACATTGCCGTGGGCACCAACATCGGTTTCGAGACCCGTGTGAGGATCTTCGACGCGGCCACGTTTGGGGTGATTCAGGACTTCATCGCCTTCCCGGGTACTCGCGGCGGGGCTCGCGTGTCGATCAAGGATGTGGATCGGGATGGGGTCGGCGACATCCTGGCGACGGTCGGGCCGGGCAATTCGCCGTGGGTCGTCGCCTTGCGAGTGCGCGATCTGAAGGGGTTACAGGTCTTTAATGCCTATGATCCCGGCTTCTTGGGCGGGGTCTTTATCGGCTAAACCCAAGGGCGGGCATTGTCCCACGTCGCGGCCGGGGCCAATCACCCCGGCCGTGTTTGTTTCATACGTCCGGTTTATCGCGATGCGTTGGCGAGACGATCCATGGATCAGCGGTCCGCGGCGCATTGCGAACCGTGTGCGGGAATACTAGAATGGCACGAGAGATATGGCCTCGCCAAAGCTCATCTTGGGCGGGGTCTCCATTCGACCATCCGTCGCGGACTCGCTTCCGAGCGCGGCGTGAGGAGGTTTAGACAGTGCAAATAAAGCTCGCCACTCGCCACGGGCATCTGAACGAGTCCCATCAAGATCAAATACGAGCCAAGGCCGAGAAACTGTTGCATTACTTCGATCGCATCACGCAGATTGAGGTAACGATCGACCTGAAGAACGACCTTCGCAAGGAGGTTGAATTCTTGGTCAAGCTGGAACACAAGCATGATTTGGTGGCTCGGGAAGGGCATGAAGAATTGATGGCGGCCGTCGATCTGGCCTTGGACAAAATCAGCCACCAGGTTCGCCGGCACAAGGAAAAGCTGCAAGACCATCGACGGGATCGAGTCACGGGCAGACGAATCGAGAACCCGCCCGCCGAAGAGCCGGAAGAGGCATAACCGCGCTGGGTTGATTTCCGAGGCTCCCCGATCGACGCCGTGGGCGGATCGGCGAGGAAGTCAACCTCATCGCGGAAGGCCAGGGAGATAGAACGATGTGTCGGATGTCCGAGTTCGTGATTCGCGAAGCCATCGTTCCCCGTCTGAGCGCGACCACCAAGGAAGGCGTGATTCGGGAAATGGTTCAAAGCCTCCAAGCGGCCGGCCATTTCAAGGATTGCTCCACCGACGATCTGGTGCGGGCGATCATGCGGCGAGAACATCTTGGCTCGACGGGAATCGGCCGGCATATCGCCATTCCCCACACCAAATATGCCGGCGTGGACAAGCTCACTGGAACGGTCGCCTTGGCCCCTCAAGGCGTTGCCTTTGAGAGCATCGACGGTGAGCTGGTCCATGTGTTGGTGTTGCTGGTGTCGCCTCAGGATCGTCCTGGGGATCATCTGCGGGCCTTGGAAAACGTGGTCCGCAACATGCGCGACGACAATTTCGTGCAGAACCTTCGCCGTGCCGCGACTCGCGAAGAGGTGTGGAGCCTCTTGGAAGGCAACGGGCGAAAGTGATCGACGTTAGGAAAACGGGCTGAAGACTTGCGCCCCATGACTCTGAATGGGCCATCGCCGATGACACCAAAACCGTCGCTGAAGCGAACGGTCCGTATCGCCAACCCGCAGGGATTGCACATGCGACCGGCGGCAGCCTTCGCCGAATTGGCCTCACGCTATCGGGTGGACGTGCGCGTTTGGCGGGGCGAAAAAGACGTCGATGGCAAGAGTCTATGGGACCTCATCATGCTGGCCGCCGGGCCGGGTGACGAGGTGATCGTCGAGGTAGCCGGCCAAGATGCTTATGAGGCCCTGCCGGCCCTATCGGAGTTGCTGGCGGCCATCCCCGAGGAAGTTGAGAATTAATCTAGCCGCGGCTCGACATGAGGCGGAGATTCACGAGCGATTCGCCCGGATCTCCGAATTATCTCCGAGTCGCGACTGGGCAACAGAGGTCATGGAACTCAAACGCGGTATTCCCGTTTCTCCTGGGGTCGCCATCGGCGTAGCCATGGTTCTCGACACCAACGGGTATCGCGTTGCCCCGCGCCATGTCGATGCCGATCATGTCGAATTGGAAATCAGCCGGTTGAGAACGGCTCTGTCGGCGGCGGCCGATGAGGCTCGCCGAAGTCAGCGAACCGTGGCCGCTACCCTCGGCCGGCAAGTGGCCGATATTCTCGGCGCTCACGCCCAGCTCATGGAAGGCCCCGCGTTGGCTCGGGAGGCCGAAGCCCTGATTCGCCAGCAACTTTATGCCGCCGAATACGCCCTCTCCAAGGTCATTGCTCGATTTGCCGAAGCCCTTAAGGCCCTTGGAGCCGATCATCGCTTCTCCAGCCGAACCGCCGATCTGTTCGACATCGAAAAGCGCGTCCTGGATCAGTTGCTCGGCCAGCGTCGCGAGCAGATTCGGCATCAGGATCAACGGGTGATTGTGCTGGCTCATGATCTGTCGCCCAGCGAAACCGCCGAGCTGGACCCGAAACGGGTCATCGCCTTCGCCACTGAAGGCGGAGGCCGCGCCAGTCACACCGCGATCATGGCCGGGGCGCTCGATATCCCCGCGGTGGTGGCCCTGGGTGATTTCCTCGAAAACGTCACCGACGGCAGTATGGTGATCGTCGATGGCAACGAGGGCGTGCTCATCATCGATCCGGACGAGGCGACCCGCCGACGATACGAGACAGCTCGGCAGGCGTTTCTGACGCATGAAACGGAACTGAGCGCCCTACGTGATCTGCCGGCGGTGACCGTGGACGGCATCCGGGTGACGCTGCTGGGGAACATCGAATTGCCTCACGAGGCTCCGCATTGCCCCGAACGCGGCGCCGAGGGCGTCGGGTTGTATCGCACCGAGTTCCTCTACGTCGGCAAGGAAATCGACCCGACCGAGGAAGAACACTTTCAGGCGTATCGGAATGTGGTGCGAGCGATCGGCCCGGATAAGCCGGTGGTGATTCGGACGCTGGATTTGGGAGCGGACAAGTTCGCGTTGCCGTCGTGGAACCTGGCACCGGAGCGGAACCCGTTTCTGGGTCTGCGTTCGGTGCGGTTGTGCCTGCGCAACTTGGCCTTGTTCAAAACGCAGTTGCGTGCCATTCTGAGGGCAAGCGCGTACGGCGACGTGCGGCTGATGTTCCCGATGATAGGCACCGTGTTGGAACTGCGCCAATGCCGGTTCCTGCTCAATGAGGTGCGGGAAGATCTCGACGACGCCGGCATCCCGTACAATCGCAAAATGCTGGTCGGCACGATGATCGAGGTGCCCAGCGCGGCGATCATCGCTGACCTCTTGGCCCGCGAGGCGGACTTCTTCTCGATTGGCACCAACGACTTGGTCCAATATGCGTTGGCCGCTGACCGCACCAACGATAGCGTCGCGGGGCTTTACAACCCCGCGGACCCGGCGGTCTTGCGTTTGATCCGCCAGGTGGTGGTCGCTGCGGACAACCGCGGCATCCCGGTGAACTTGTGTGGGGAAATGAGTGGTGACCCGGTCTTTACCCTGCTTCTCCTGGGGTTGGGACTGCGCCAGTTTAGTGTCGCCCCCCACAGTATTCCGGAGATCAAAGCCCTGATTCGCAAGGTGACCCTTGCCGATGCGATCAAGGTTGCTGAGATCGCGCTCCGTCTGGAGACGGCTCGCGACGTGATGAACTTCTTACGCGATCAAACCCGCCGCATGTCGCCCGCGGTGGACGAGTGAGGATACTTGCCGAGGCCCGGACTCGGATCGACGATTGACTCTGGCGAATCGGCTACCTCCAAGGTGGCCCATTCCCAAGACGATCGCCAATCCCAGACCCGACCCCGGCCTTGAACTTGGCCCTTGATGGTCGGCGCGAAATATCGCTTCCGGTTCCGCAAATGCGGCGCGCTGCGTTTCCTAAGCCACCATGATTTGGTGCGCTGCCTGGGACGCATGATACGCCGTGCCGCCCTGCCCGTTCGCATGACCGGCGGCTTTCACCCCCAGCCTCGCATCGTCTTTCCGCTCTCCCTGCCGTTGGGAATCATCGGCCAGTGCGAACCGCTTGAACTCGAACTTACCGACGACCTCCCCGACGACGATCTGCTGCGCCGATTGCAGGCCGAGGCCCCCGACGGATTCGACTTGCTCTCCATCAGCCGCATCGGCGCCAAGGTCACGGGCATCCCGTGCCGTGCCGACTATCGCTTGCCGCTGCCGCCGGAAGCGTGCCTCGATTTGCCCGATCGATGCCAAGCCCTGCGGGCCATGCCGGACTTATTTGTCGAACGCCGGCATCCCCAACCGCGGCGAGTGAACATTCGCCCTTATGTTTTGGAATTGCTCGCCGGCCCCGATGGGCTGGCGATGCAGTTGCGCGTCACCCCGACCGGCGCCGCCCGCGCCGATGAGGTGGCGGACGCCCTGGGCCTGCTGCCTTGGCTGCGGGCCGGAGCCGTCCTGGAGCGCACCCACGTCGATCTTATCGATGAAACCGCGACCGCTGATTTGCCCGACCAACCTCTGGAGTCATCCGCAACCGTTATCGATTGCTGACGGGCATACCGGACGCGACAACCCAAAAGGATTTCCATGAAGAAAGAAATGCTCATCAATGTCCTCCAACCCGAGGAGTGCCGTATCGCGATTGTGGAGGACGGCGTTCTCGAAGAGCTTTACGTCGAACGTACCAGCCAGGAGACTTACGTCGGCAACATCTACAAGGGCCGCATCGTCAACATCGAGCCCAGTATCCAAGCCGCCTTCGTCGACTTTGGCATCGGCCGCAACGGGTTTCTGCATGTTTCGGACGTGGACCCCGCTTATTACAAACACCTGATCGACGCGGAGCGTTTGGATCGATCGGAACGACGCGACGGCGGCCGGCGCGAGCGTCGCGATCGGCGCGAGCGCGCCCCGGAGCCGGTGGTCGGTATTCCCGAGTTGGACGATTTACCGCCGGCGCATCCGTTGCCCGCCGTCCCGCTGCCGCCCGCCGAGGTGAAGGAATCTCACGACGACGACGCCGGCAGCATCTGGGGGCCGGCGGCAGAGATTCTCGGCGAGGTTCCGATTGCCGAGCCTCCGATCGTTGGCCCGGCCGACGCCGTGGCGCCGCCCGAACCCGTGGCCGATGCCGACAATCTTGACCCGGCCGGCCAAGGCGAACCTGATGCTCCGCGAAATCGCCGCGGGCGAGGTCGCGGTCGCGGACGATCGGCGGACGCCAAAGAAGGTCGATCACGTCGCCGGACACGCAAAGCCGACGCACCCGCCGGAGAGCCGGAAGCATTGCCCCCTGCCGATGCCCCCAACTCGCCGGATGACGCCCCGAACTCGCCGGACGACAGACCGCGCTACATGGATTCCGCCGATCGCATTACCGACGAAGGCGACGATGCGCCGTTTGGTGCGGGGATCTTCGGGGATCTTTCCCCCACGGTCGAACCGCCGGCTCCTCCTTCGCCCCCGCCGCCGCCCGCGCCGCCACCAGAAGCTCGCGCCCCCGTTGCGCCGCCTGAACCCGAGCCGGAACCGGCCGCGATCGAACGCGAGGATGCCGCTTTCTTTGACGACGAGCCGCCGTTCGATGCGTCGCTGGACGAAGGGCTTCCCGAGATGACGCCTCTGGATGAACTGCACCCGGAAATGCTCGGCGATGACGAGTTCGGCGAGGAGCAATTGTTCGACATGGAAGGTGAAGACGTGACCGCCAGGCCGCCGCGACGGGAGCGAGGCGACCGAGGCCGAGACCGTGACGGGCGCCGCGGCGGTCCGCGAGGCCGAGAGGGCCGCGACGGGCGACGCGGAGGCCCCCGGGGTCGCGACGGCGGCCGGCCCAAGCCCCTCATTCAAGACATCTTCAAACGAGGCCAAGAGGTCATCGTTCAGGTCATCAAGGAAGGCATCGGCACCAAAGGCCCAACGCTGAGCACCTACATCAGCATCGCCGGACGATACCTGGTCCTCATGCCCGGCCTGAGCCGTATCGGTGTCTCGCGCAAGATTCAGGACGAGGACGCCCGCATCCGCTTGCGCGAGATCATGAATGAGCTAAGCCCGCCCAAGGGCGTCGGCTTCATCGTTCGCACCGCCGGCATCGACCGAAACAAGAAAGAGCTTCAGAATGACCTCGCCTATCTGTTGCGCCTCTGGCAGGTCATGGTCCGCCGCATCCGCAAGCAGAAATCGCCGGCGGAAATCTATCAAGAATCGGACATGATCACCCGGACGATCCGCGACACGTTCACCCAGGACATCGACACCATCTGGGTCGATGAGCCGAACGCCTTCGCTCACGCTCAGGAGTTTTTGCAAGTGGTGATGCCTCGCTTTGCCGATCGCATCAAGCAATACGACGACCCGCGACCGTTGTTCCACAAGTACGGCATCGAGGATGAGATCACGCGCATCCAGCAGAAGAAGATCCCGTTGTCGATGGGCGGCTCGATTGTCATCGAGCAGACTGAGGCGTTGGTGGCGATTGACGTGAACAGCGGCAACTTCCGGGCGGACAACAACGCCGAGGAGACCGCGTATCAGATGAACCTGCAGGCCGCCAAAGAGATTGCCCGGCAGTTGCGCCTGCGCGACTTGGGCGGCGTGATTGTCAACGACTTCATCGACATGAAGGAGGAGAAGCATCGCCGGGCCGTCGAGCGAGCCTTACGCGACTCCTTGAAGCGCGACCGGGCACGGACGAAGATTTTGAAGACGTCGCAGTTCGGCCTGATTGAGATGACGCGGCAGCGGATCCGGCCGGCCTTGAAGAGCAGCATCTATCAGGTCTGCACTCATTGCACGGGCACGGGCTTCGTGAAGACCGGCGAAAGCATGAGCATCGAGGTGATGCGGCTGTTGCAACTGGCGGCCCATCATGATGGGGTGACGCGGGTGCAGGTCCGCGTTCATGCCGACGTGGCTGCGTATCTGCTGAACAGGAAACGCAAGGAGATCGCGCTTTTGGAAGAGATGAAGAACGTTCAGGTATCGGTGACGGGTTTGATCGGCGTTTCGCCGGAGTTTGTTGAGTTCATCTGTGCCGATCGGAACAACAGCGAGATGCGTTTCCCGCCGCCGGCCCCTGCCCCGCGTCAAGAGCGCGAGCGGGAACGAGGTCGCGACCGGCGACGATAAAACAATTAGCGGCGGGCTTGCCCGCCGTCTTTTTCAAGACGACGGGTAAACCCGCCGCTAAGTGATTACACTAACTCGTTCAACGGCTTGGCGCCCTTGTCCACGATGCGGATGGGGCGGCCGATCGGCGAATCGTTTTGCTTGTTGTGGTCGATGCCGATGATCTTGCAAACGGTGGCCAGGAAGTCCAGCGCCGAGGTCTGACGCTCGACGACGGTGGCGCCCTCGGCGTCGGTCTTGCCGATCACCTGCCCACCCTTGATGCCGCCGCCCATGAGGACCGTGCTCCACGCCTTCGGGTAATGGTCGCGGCCCGGCTTGGCTCCGCGGCTGTTGATCTTCGGGGTGCGGCCGAACTCGCCCATCCAGATGATGAGCGTCGAATCGAGCAACCCGCGCACTTTCAGATCATTGATCAAGGCGCTCATCGCGGTATCGACGATCGTCGATAGCTCTTTGACGCGCTCGAAATTGTTCTGATGCGTGTCCCAGCCACCCAAGGTGACCTCGACAAACGGCACGCCCGTCTCGACGAGGCGCCGAGCCAACAGGCAGCCTTCGCCGAATTTGTGGCTGCCGTAAGGGGCCTTGCCCGACGCCGGCTCGCGAGCCAGATCGAACGCCTGCACTTCCTTCGAGTGCATCATTCGCACGGCCCGTTGATAGGTCGTGTGATGGTCGTTGATCGCCGAGCCTTGATATTCTTTGAAGAAACCGGCTTCCATTTCTTCGAGCAGGCCGACGCGACGCTCGAATTGGCCATCGGACACCAATGACTTCAGGCTCTCGACCCCGCGAGCCGCATCGGTGACGTTGATCGGTTGATGCTTCGGCCCGAGGAAGCCCGAGCCGTAGCTGCGGTTGCCGATCGTCACGAAGTTCGGCAGCGGGAAGTCGGGGTTGCCCAGTTCCTTCGAGACGTGAGCGCCGATGCTGGGGTACGTCAATCCGCCGACGCCTTCGCGATAGCCGGTGTGCATGTAGTATTTGGCTCGGCCGTGAGCCCCTTCGGGCGTGGACATGCCGCGAAGGATCGCCCCGTGGTTCATCAGCTTGGCGAGCTTCGGGAAATGCTCGCTAATCTGAATGCCCGGCACGCTGGTGCTGATCGGCTTGAATTCGCCGCCGTTGGCCGTGCCCGGTTTCAGATCAAAGGTGTCTTTGTGGGTCGGCCCGCCATCCATCCACAGCAGGATGCACGATTTGTGCTTGGCCTTGGTTTGGGCGGCGTGAGCGGCCAACGGGGCCAGCCAGCCCGACAGCGACGGCGCGAACGCACCCAAGGCGCTCAGACGCAAAAACTCGCGGCGTTGCAGATCGGCAAGACGAAACATGGAAACTCCTTTTGAGATTCGTAATCGGTGTATCGTTCAGCGACGGTTCGCAGAAGCGTGTTGATTATCGGTTCATGGTGAATTCGGACGAATTAATGAGCGCCCAGAGAATGTCGCCATAGGCGTCGCTGGACTGCTTGCTCACGTAGCTGGTCAGGCGGGCCTTTTCGGTGGCGGTCGGGCGTCGCGACAACGCCGTGAGGTAGAGCTTTTCGATCGCCTGCTCTGGCTTGGTGCCGCGGGTCAGCGTGTTGGCCACCGTCGTCGCCACCCGGGCCGTCTGCGGGGCGTTCATCAATCGCAACGCCTGCGGGATGCCCACTTCATAATCCGTTGGCTTGGCCCCTTCACCCGGATCGAAGAAGGCGACGAACTGCTCGCGCGGGCCAACCGGACCGCGATTGCCGGCGTTGGCCGGTCGAGCGCCTCGCTCTTGTTGCGGAGCGCCCAAGACCGCCGCCAGCGAGTCGTACAACTGCTCCGGGGTCATGACCTTGATATTCTGATGGCTGTACAACTCCACGTCGGTGCCGTTGCCCGTCACGGACTTGCTGGTCCGTTGATACGGCTCACTATTGCAAATGGCTCGATACAGATTCTTCAGGTCGAAGCCGCTGGCAGCGAATTGCTCGCTCAGCCCCTTCAGCAACTCCGGGTGCGACGCCACGCGGTCTTCGTGCATGTCGTCCACGGGGTTGATGATGCCGCGGCCAAACATCTGCGACCAGACGCGGTTGACCATCGATCGCGCGAAGTACGGGTTCTCAGACGAGGTCAGCCACGACGCGAACGCCGGGCGATACGGCTTGTCGGCCGCCAGCTTCGGCTGCTCGCCTCGGAAAAATTTCGGCGGCAATTGCTTGGCCGATTCGGGCAGCATCGGTGCCTTGCCCCGACCGTTCTCGTTGATCGCCGGCTCGATCCCGTTCTTGGCGTTCTTGGTGTTGCCCTGGATCCGCACCTTCATGAAGAAGGCTGCCATGCTCCAGTAATCGGTCTGCTTGATGCTCACGAACGGATGATTGTGGCACTGGGCGCATTCGAGCTTGATGCCCAGGAACAGGCGGCTGGCGGAGTCCGTAATCTTGTCGGCCGACAACTGACCCATGAGGTAAGTCGAGGCCCCGCTATCTTCCTGGCTGCCCGTCGCGGTCAACAAATCGGTGACGATCTCGTTCCAGGGGCGATTCTCGTTGAACGACTTCGACAACCAACTGTTCAACGGCGCCACTTGCAGGCGGCGATTGTCGGTAATGCGTTGGAATAACAGGTTATCCCAGATGTCGGCCGCGTGGCTGCCGAACGCCGAACTGGCCAGCAACTCGTCGATGAGCTTGGCTCGTTTCTGGGGGTCTTTGTCGTCAAGGAACAGCGCAACCCTGCTCGCCGGCGGGATGACGCCATGCAGGTCGAGATAAACGCGGCGGATGAACTCGGCGTCGCCGGCGACGGGCGAGACCGGGACGTTCTCCTTGGCCAGCCGCTTGGCGATTTCCTCGTTAATGAGCTTGGTGATCGCCGGTGCATTCTGCACCCGCTTGGGCGTCTCCACGGCCTTGGGCGGTGGAGCCAACTCGGGCTTGGCCGGCGGGTCGTCGGTTGGTTTGGTCTCGGTCTTGGCGGCAGCTTTGGCGGCCAACCGAGCGGCTTTCTTCTTGGCCTTGGCGTCGGCCTTGGCATCTTCGCCTCGACCCATGTCCGCCTGGGACAGGCAGAACCCCAAGGCAGCGAGGCAAACAACGGGCCAGAGTCGGCGGGTAGACATCGAGTTACTCCTTCGGCAACGGGCAACGGTCTCCATTGTTCTAACAATATAAGGACCGAAAGGTTCCGGTTTAGGCGAGCCGGGGGGCGTAAGCCCCCCGGAGAAACTGACAGCGACTGCCGTTTTTTCCGGGGGCTTACGCCCACCGGCTCGCCATATCTTATTTACGGGCCTGGCCATACGGCGGTGTCCCGGACCAGATACGCTCGCTTGAACTGGTTCGGGCTGCCCCGATCCACCATCTCGACCCAGACCACGACGAAGCGCGAGCCGGCCGCGTCGGGAATTCGCACCTCGTCGCCGTCGGCATAAATGACCGCGTCTTGACCCGCCAATCGGGTGCAGCCGTCTTGGATGTCCGTTGCCGAATCGACCTCCAGATAGTGCGTCCAGAGCACCGACCCGGCCGGCCCCAACCCGCGCCCGCGATACAGATCGGGTACCAATCGGCACCGCACGCCCGTCGTCGTCGGCGCCCCGGCCCCAAACGGCCGATAGATGTCGCACGTCGTTACCAAAAGGGAACTCGGCATCGTCATGGCTTATCCTCACAGATTCGGCGTCCGGTGCGGCATCAACAATCGCGTGACGTCCGGCGACACCCCTTCGGGAGCGCTGCGTTGGAACGTCTGCAACGCTTCGCCGAATCGTTGCTGATCGAGGTTCAGATAGTTGGCGGCTTGCAGCGTCTTCACCTGCCGATACCATTGTCCGACGAGCAGGGCGTAAGCCTCTTTCACATCCGCCGGCACGTTACTGGTCGCCGTCGTGTAGACCACCTGCACCGCTCGCGGCGAGCGCGTCCAATCGTCGCGGTCGGCGTTGACCAAGGCCCCGGCGGCGGCGGCGACGAACGCTCCAACCTTCGATTGAATGACGCCGCGCTCCAGGTGCGCCACATAGCTCGTCGTCGCCAACACCGTCGCGGCGCCGAATCCTTGGCTCGGATCGACCTTGACGCTGGTGATCGCCGTCACCGGGTAATTGCTCAGGTGCAACAGTGTGACGTTGCCGGGAAAATATTCGGTGAAGGTGCCGCCCTCGAAGTGGCGCCCGGTGAATTCGGCGATCCATCGATCGGCGCTGTCCATGAGTTGGCCCAACAGGGTGTCGTCGGTCGAGCCGCTGATTCCGAGGCGCGACTTGACGTTGGCGAGGGTGTCCAGAGACATGGGGGGAAACCTCCGAAAGAATAGCCCCCCGCAAGCGGGGGGCTAACTGGGGCGTCGATTACACGGACTTCTTCTGCTCGCCGATGAGGGCGGCGACGGCGAAGCTCGGCGATGTGCCGCCGACAGTCGCGACGTGTCGCAAATAGCGCTTCGTGCGCTCGAAGGTGATAATCTGCGTGTTGGTGCTGGCGGTCACGGTCGTGAAGACCGCGCCGCTGATGTCGGTCCAGGTGCTGCCGTCGGACGACTCTTGGAGCTTACCCGCGAGGGTCGGGCTGGTCCCGCTGACGGCGCCGATCAGTTGAATCGCGAAGCATGACCCGTCGGCGGTGATGCAGTCGATGCTCGTGCCGTTCGCCGACGCCGTGATGGTCTGCGGCACCAGCGTCGCGCCAAGCAGGGCCTGATTCGCCAGGTCATGAAGTTTGGTGGACATGAAGATTCTCCGAATGAGGTATGAATGTTTACCGTTTCGCGCTCGGTTGATGCCACGCGAGCGCGAAACGGTCAACAGAGTTCACGCGACGATAAGCTGATCGCACAACACAAAACTGGCGGCGTGACGCGGGCCGGCGTCGACGTGCTGGATCCCTCGCAAATACGTTTGATCGTTCTGCAAGGCCGTGTCGCCCAGGCCCGACGCCAGGAACTCCATCACGCCCATGCGCGACACGATCCAATCGGGGAAAAAGCCGAGGATGACATAGGTCAGATCGACGCCGGAACCCTTGGTCCGCGTGTTGGAAATCTGCGACGAGCGCACGACTTTGGTGCCGTATAACTCTGCCGGCGGCGCGTCGGCGGCGCTGCGCGAGGGATGGAACAAGAACGCCCCCTTGTGGTCGGCGGCACTCACCGCATCGGCCCGACGATTCATGATGGCCGCGAAGAAGTTCTTGCGCATCAACCAAGCGGTGGGGGCCGCGACGGCGTCGGGCAACTTCCCTTCCATGAGGGCCACATCTTCGGCTTCGAACGTGTTGCCGTTGGCGCCCGTCGTGCTTGCGGTATGGGTGCCGATGTCGCTGTAGGTCAGCAGGCCCTTAATCTGCGTGCCGCCGGTGCCTTCAAGCATCGCCAGATCGGCTTTGAGGGCGGCGACCCGTGCCATGTCGAAGCGCAACAACCCTTCGGCCGACGGGCTGGCGAACCGCAACAACTCGTTATTGAGCTTCACGAACACGCCGAGCTTCTTCGCTTGCAGGTCGAGGTTACCCGTGGTCGGCGCGCTCTCCGTGATGGCGGTCGATTCGCCGACCCAATACGCCGTCGAGCCACCCGTCAGCTTCGGGAACTGAATGCGCCCGTTGGGCGGCAAGGCGATCTCTTGAGCGCCCGCGGTCGCGAATGCCTCAAGGTTTCGCTGCAACTCGATCAACTCGCCGAGGGCGGGAAAGCCGACCAGCGTCCCGCCGGCCGTATCGGTGAGGGTGCCCAGCGCCTTGTCGCGCAACCCGATCCGGCGCGCCAACCAGCCGGCCTCATCGGGATCGAAGCGCTCGCGATGCACGGTCATCTTCGCTCGAATCTCGTGGCGCAACCGTAGGCCGCGCGGCTCGAAGGCCGGCAAATGCTCACTGGCCAACGGCACCAGAAACGACTGCGCCCCGCAGTGCGGCACGAAGCCATAGGTGCTGTACAACTCGCGCAGTTGATGGTGAACGTGAATCTCTTCCTTCGCCTGATCGGCGTCGAGGAAACCCAGGGCATAGGCGGCGGCCTTGAGCACGCTGTAGCCGGCGGAGTCTTGACCCACCGGCCCGCTGGTGACCCACGGCACGCGCCGTTCCACCCGCGGCGCATCGGCCAGGGCCTTGGCAACGGCGTCGGTCGCCTGACGGTCGATAAACGCCGTCAACTCCGCTCGCGTCTGAAATCGTTCGGTCGTCGTGTCGGTCATGGAAAGCATCTCCAAAAGGGGATCGAAAAATCATCGCTCGAACAACTCGCTCAACGGATCATTCGCCAGCCAGCGCTGCAGGCGAGGGTCGCGAATGAGGCCTTTTTCCATCGCCACGGTCAACGCGCCGGGGTTTTCCGGCACGGGCACCGCGGAGTATTCCAACAAGTCCCAAGCCACGATTCGCAGCCCGTCGCGGTCGGCCTCTCGCGGAAGGCGCTCGACTTGTCGCGGCACGAACCCGATCGACCAGCCGCGCAACACGCCCTGCGCATAGAGCCGAAACAGGTCCTCGGCGAAGGTCACCCCGCTCGCAAACCGGGTGACGGCGACGACACGATCGGGCAGAATCTCCAACTGTTCGCAGACGCCGATGGGCGGCAGGTCGCGCCGATGCGCCCAGAGGACCACGGGGTTTTTCAGGAATTCCTCGCGATTGCTCAGACCCGTTGGTTCGACGACATCGCCGGCCCGGTCGCGGTCACGGGTGCTGATGACGCAGCGGAGCAATAGCTCGTCGGGTCGAATGTCGAGGCGCGGCAACGGCGGCGCGGCATGCGCGAACATGGGGGGTGACCTCCAAGGGGATAATCGTTGATCGTTTCGCGCCGCTTCGACGAAGCGTGGCGAATGGACGGGTTGGGCAACCCGTCCCACAAAAACCTCGGCGATGATTCGCGACGCTTCGCAGAAGCGAAGCTAGTTCGGCAAGATCGGCTGATCGAATCGCGGGTCGGGATAGGGCAACAAGCCTCGAGCGCGGCGAATCTCGTTGTACGTTCTCAAACCGGTGCGAGCGTCGAGTTCGTCGTCCTTGCGGCGCTGCTCCTGGTTGCGCGGGCTGCAATCGGGGAAGCCAATGCCGATGTCGGGCCCGTAGCGCCGGCCCAAGGCTCGGGTCAGGCATTGGCCGATCAGGTCGAGCTTCGGCTGGATCGTCCCTTCGCAGAACATCACCCGAGCGCCGAACCAGATGTCGGCGCCCAGCCCGAGATTCTCGACCAGACCCGCAATGGGCGCCGGCACCCGGAACAGCGCCAGAATCTCGTCGCGCGTCATTCTGCCGGAATTCAGAAAGTCCATCTCAGCGGGGGTCAGCGTCCAGGGCGACGCTGTCAGGCCTTGTTCGAGGACCAACGGCCGATGCCAATTTTCGCGGCCGGCAAAGCGAGCCGTCAGCTTCTCTTCGAGCCGCCGTACGGTCGCGTCGGTGAGCAATTGATCGGTGTGCAACACCAGTCCCGGTCGCGGGCCGGCGTGAAAGGCTTGATAGCGACTTTTGAGCAACTCGGTGTTGGCGTCCACCGTCAGGGCGTTCGCCTGCAACGGCGACAGGCCATAGTGCGGGTCCAGCGGATTCGGATACTTCAGATGGATAATCTCATCGGGATCAAAATATTCCGGGGCGGCGCCCGGCGCGGTGACGACATAAGCCTTCACGAACCGGTCGGCGTCGGGGATGACGCGCACCCACGGCGCGGGCACGACCCACAACTCGCCGGGGTCGGGCAGCTTCGTGCCGTTCACCCGCACCGGGGCCGCGTACCAGAAACAATTGCCGGTCAGTTCGAGATAGACCACCGTGAGATACCAAAGCTCCCAGGTCGTCATCCACGGGTTCGGCGTGTCGAGCAATCGGACCAGCGGGTGCGTATGCGGCAAGGGCATCTGCTCATGGTCGGCTTGACCGGTGTTGCGATAGACGAAGGGTCGTTGGCGGGCGGCTTCCTGAGCGATGGCGTTGACGGCGGCGTAGACCCAGGATTGATAGTTGCGCAGTTGCTCCGTCGGGTCGTCGCGCCACCAACCGGCCGGCCGCATGAGGGAGGGAGCTGCGAAAAGCCCAGCGGCTCGGCCGGCGGTGGTGCTGGGGCGACGTGCCAGCATCGATTTCAATCGGGTCCAAACCGACATGGCGATTCTCCCTGAGTTAAATAGCGGCGGGTTTACCCGCCGCGAAGCGAAGACGGTGGGTAAACCCACCGCTAAATCGCGGGCGGGTTTACCCGCCGTCTTCGCTTCGCGGCGGCTCTTTGCGATAGCCGAGGCTCTTGAGCACTCGCAGAACTTCGTGCCAGGTCGGATGTGGTCGGCGCCGCTGGCGTTTGTATTTCTCGATGGCGAGCATGAATTCGATTTCGTCGGGCGTTAGCTCGCTGCCTGGAAAATTCTCCTGCATGCGGCCTTCGGTGTATCGAGGCATGTTGGCGACTCCAGAATCGGCCGGAGGTGACCGGGCCGGGAACAGGGCGCCCGCTGCCCCCGGCCCGGCTGGGACAGAGTGGACGAGCGAAAGACAAACGATCGTCAGAACGTCATCAAATAGTGAACGTTTGTATATCACCGATGGTACGTTCCACCGGCGCCGCCGTCAAGCAACGTGGGAGAAAAAAGAGGCGTCGTGGGGCAATACTTCGAGGAAGCACTCGGGTCGCTTCCTCGACGCATCGCCCCATGACGCCTTGGTCGGATGTTTGGCTACTGGAAGGTCATCCGCCGGCGGCGGGGCGGACCTCGAAGGGGTTGGGCAGCACGGTCTTGGGGTTGTCTTTCAACAACGAGGTGCCCGTGTATTTTTGTTGTTTGACCCAATCGTAGACGGCGTTGCCATCGGGCTGCACTTTGCTGGAAAGCCCGTAGGTCATGATGGGCGTCAGCACGCTATCGGTGCAGGTACTCACAAGAGAGTTCATGATCTTGGCCTGATCGTCCTTGGGGATCGGGTTGGCGTCTTCCCATTTCTTGCGCCAGTCCTTCAGAGCGGTGTCGATGCGTGAGGCAATCAGCTTCCACGGCAGATAGTCGGCCTGTTTGACTGGAGGGCCCGCGTCGGGCGATTCGATGGCGATGGTCGGGGGCTTCGGTTTCTTGTCGTCCTTCTTCTCGTCTTTTTCTTTTTCGGGTTTCTTGCGATCGGTCCGTTGAGAGTATTCGATGGCAAGGTCGCCCACGGTGGCAGCAATGAAGCCGGCGGCATAATCGAGGTGGTATTGAGGATCTTGCTCCAGTTGCAAGAAGCCGATCAATCCTTCGGCTCGTTCGGCCAGATTCGGCGCCGGCTGAATGTCCGGGGTGGCCCGCGCGAATTTCATGAGCACATAGGCGGGTTCGGCGACGATCGTCTTGTCGCGTTCGCGGATCACGGGGCGATGGACCAAACCGAGGGTTCGCAGACCTTCGCGCCGGATATAGCGGAACGCCTCGATCTCGGCGTTGGAGGCATCGGGAGCCAGCGCCGGCTTGCGTTGCACGAACGCCAGCAACGATTGAATGGCGCGAAGTTCCCGCTTGGGATCGGTTATGATCGACCGGTCGGACTCGCCCGGCGTGGCGTTCGGGATCGTGAACAGGTTTTCGATGGCTTTCAGGGCGAAGAGCTTGACCGCGTCATGCTCGGCGGGGTTGTCGATGAGTTCGGCGGCGAGGTCGATGGTCTGCTCGTAACCGGAACGGCCGAGGCTGGCCAGCATCCGCGCGGCGCCGATGCGAACCATGACCTTCGTGTGGCCGGGCTTTTGGGCCGTCCCGAATATGTCACGCAAACGGGCGACCAGGACCGAGCCATACTCGCGGATATACAGCTTGTCGTTGTCGGTCAGTTTGCGGGTTCGGCTGATGTCGAGGATATAGCGTTCGCCTTCGAGCACGAGGCTGCTCATGCCCTGGGTGGGATTGACCGGATCGTGAAACTGCGGCTGGGTGAGGCGGTAGACGACCCAACGGGCAACGGTCTCCATTTTCTTTTTGGCTTCGGGGTCGTTGGCAGGCTTGCGGCCGGTCTTCATGTCGGCCACATCGTTACGCATGCTGATGTCGATATCAGGCGGGGTGAAATCCTGAGCGTGCAAGCCTCCGGCCACCAATGCGACGAAAGTCACCGCCATCCACGCAGGACGTGTCATGTCGATTCCCCAAGAATAGGCGGGCCGATTCACGGCGCGCCGCAATTCATTATCTAAACGCCGCATATGCCGAACCGTTGGCGCGACCGGTCCGTGGCGAGGGCGCCCTATGATTGAGGCTATCACTCACCATTCGCCAACGTCAAGAGAGCTGGGCCATTCGCCGGGGAAATGCGAGCCGGTACGACCGGATTTATGGGCACGCCGCGTTGCGCGATTTGGAGCACGCCGCGTTGCGCGATTTGGAGCACGAAGCGCAAGCAAGTGATGGGGCGCTTCACTTGCTTGCGCTTCGTGCTCAATCACTTCGTCTCAATCGCTTCGTGGTCGGGCTTCCAAGACCATGGTCGCCGACTCGTTGGGCGTCAGATCCGAAGTCGGCGCGTGGGCGCGAGCCAGATTCAGGTGCTTGGTCGCCGGGTGCGATTGGCCCAGGTCGGTCCATGCCCGATGCAGATACCAATGAGGCCTCGCCTCGTCGGGTCGCGTTTTGCGGGCCAGTTCCAGCTCCTTGATGGCTCGGCAGAGCAGGCGTTGAGTCGTCGGGTCGCCGGCATCTTTATCGGTGCGGCGCGCCAGTTCATACAAACCGATGCCCCGATGTAGATGCTGGCGGTAGTCGTCCTTTTCCGCCGCGGCCAGATCGACCAATCGCGTGTGAGCGTGAATCAGGTGCCGGTCGGCGGGCGCCCCCTGCTGTTGGGCGTCGGCGATGTAATGCTCGAATTCCCGGCGAGCCTCGGCGCGACGATCGAGCCGAAACAACACCTCGGCCAGATGCGCCCGAATGACGGCGTGATCGGGATGGTTGGTGACATAACCCGAAAGATGCGGCAAGGCGCCCGCGGGGTCGTCGGCGTCGAGGCATTTAGCCGCCAGTTGCAGCGGGCCGTTATCCTCGCCTTCGGGAGCCACGGATCGGGTCGCCCGCGGGAGCAGGGAACAACCCGCGACGGGGAGGAGTAGGCAAATCCCAATGACCCGGAAGCGCATGCCGACCTCGCGACCCATGACGGCGGGGCAAAACAACACGCACGTTCCATCGATCAAATGGGGTGAAAAGATGGAAAGAAAGTGACGAGGAGAACGATTTGGACGGGTGAAATGGGGAAGGTTTAGCGTTTCGGAGAAGCGTTCTGGATACACTTCTCCGAAACGTCGCTTAACGAGACGCGCTCAGCGCTAAACATCGTGAAACGACGTTTGCCCTATTCCGCGCTGAGGCCTTCGCTGAGTTTGGTGAGCGCTTCGCTCTCGATCTGACGGACGCGTTCGCGGGTGAGGCCAAGGCGTTCGCCGATCTCCTTGAGGGTTTTCGGCTCCTCGTCATCGAGTCCGAAACGCATTCGGAGCACGGTGGCTTCGCGTTTGTCCATCTTGTCGAGCAGGGCCATCACCTGCTTGAGGTCGTCGGTATCGACCATTTCATCGTCAGGGGCCTTGTTACGGCCATCCATGACCATCTCGTCGATGGACCAGCCGGAATCGGGCTGATCGGCTTGCGGGGTGGCGTTGTAAACGCGGATGGCTTTCTTGATGATGTTGAGCTTTTTCTTGGGCAGGCCCAAGTATTTGGCGACTTCCTCATGGGTTGGCGCGCGATCAAGTTCGTCTTGAAGTTTCGCGGTTGCCCGCCGCCATTTGGCGAGAAGCTCGACCATGTAGGCGGGGATGCGAATGGTCTTGGCGGTGTTCACCAAGGCCCGCTTGATCGACTGCTTGATCCAGTAGCTGGCATAAGTCGAGAAGCGCGTATTCATGTTGGGGTCGAAGCCCTCGACGGCTCGAAGCAGGCCGAGGTTGCCTTCTTCGATGAGGTCCTGCAACCCTAAACCTTTGCCGGTGTAGCCGCGTGCGATGTTGACGACAAGCCGAAGATTGGCCCGGACCATCCGGTCGCGGGCGGCGTTGTCGCCGTTCTCAATCTTGCGGGCTAAATCCTTTTCATCGTCGGCGCTGAGCAGCGGCGTTTCGTTGATTTCGCGAAGATACGTTTCCAGGGGCGACTGTACCGCATCTCCGCGAGTGCGTCGTGCTCGAGTCATAGCGAGTTCCCGCGCTGAGAGTTCCAGTTTCGGCGATTCTCCAGCACCACCGGCGGACCAGGAAAACTGGGGCATCCCGTGCCGCAGAAAGGTATCGACCTTACGAAACTATGTTCTGGAAATAAGCCAGTGTGACCCGAATGGATGAATTGTTTTATCACCCATTCGACCGGGCCAACCCGACCAACCCTACTATCTCTTCTATCTCATACAATTCGCCGAAGCCCACGGACAATAAAAATCGCCGGCGCATTTCGAGCCGATTCGCTCGCGATGCCCGGCGATTCCTTTCGCGCGTGCCTAGGTCCGGCGCGAGTCGGCTATTCTTTCTTCTCCTCGGGCATGGTGAAGAGCGGGCCGGCCGTGCCCGTACCGCCGCGAAGCTCGCGTTTGGGTGGGGCGGCGGCGTCGCCGGCGGCCGGTTCCGCGGTGGGTTCCGGCTCGGTGGTCTCGACTTGGGTCTTGCGGCTCAGGCCGATCTTGCGCTCCTTCACCTCGACCCGCAACACGCGAACCTCCAGCTCGTCGCCGACCTTCACCAAATCTTCGGGGTTTTCGACCTTGTCGTCGGAGAGTTCCGAAACGTGGAGCAATCCTTCAAGGCCCGGCTCCAGTTCGATGAACACGCCGAAGTTTGTGATCTTCGTTACCTTGCCCTTGCACAGTTGGTTGGGCCGATACTTCGACGGGATATCGCCTTCCCACGGGTCGGTCGCCATTTGCTTGAGACCCAGGGCGACGCGCTTGCGTTCCTGATCGACATTGAGGACCACGCAGGTGACCTTCATGCCTTTCTGGACGACTTCGCTCGGATGGCTGACCTTCTTGACCCAACTCATATCGCTGACGTGAAGCAGGCCGTCGATGCCTTCTTCAATTTCGATGAAGGCGCCGTAGTTGGTGAGATTGCGAACCACGCCGGTGACGATGGTACCGGTCGGGTATCGCTCGGCCACCTTGTCCCAGGGATTCGGCTGGCATTGCTTCATGCCCAGGGAGATTTCCTGTTTGTCGCGGTTGATGTTCAAGACCTGAACATCGACGACGTCGCCAATGGAGACGACCTCGCTGGGGTGATTGATGCGTTTGAGCCAGCTCATTTCGCTGATGTGGACGAGGCCCTCGACGCCGGGTTCGAGTTTGACGAAGGCGCCGTAGCTCATGATGTTGACGACTTCGCCCTTGTGCCGGCTGTTCACCGGGTACTTGCCCTCCACCGACTGCCACGGGCTGGCCGTCTTGTGCTTCAGCGACAGGGCGATCTTTTCCTTTTCCTTATCGACGTTGAGGATGTAAACCTCAAGCTCCTGGTCGATCTTGACCATGTCGTGGGGGTTGGTGATTCGGCCCCAGCTCATGTCAGTGATGTGCAACAGGCCATCGATGCCGCCCAGATCGACGAAGGCGCCGAAGTCGGCGATGTTCTTGACGACGCCCTTGCGAATCTGGCCGACTTCGATTTCGCCGAGCAGCTTGCGTTTCATCTGCTCGCGTTGGGTTTCGATGAGTTTGCGGCGACTGACGACGATGTTACGGCGTGCCTCGTCGATTTTGAGGATCATGCACTCGATTGATCGGCCGATGTAATCGCCAATGTCGGCGGGCCGGCGAATATCGACTTGGCTGGCGGGCAGGAAGACATTGACGCCAATGTTGACGAGCAGGCCGCCCTTGATCTTGCGGGTCACCATGCCGTTGACCACGTCGCCCTCTTTGTGTTTGGCGAGGACGCCTTCCCATTCCTTTTGGCGTTTGGCTTTGCGGTAGGACAGACCAATGACGCCGGAATCGTCTTCGAGAGCTTCGAGCAGAACCTGAACTTCGTCGCCGGCCGTCGGCAAGGTGACGCCATCGACGCCTTCGTCTTTCCATTCGTCGATCTTGATAATGCCCTGACTCTTATAGCCGATATCGATGACCACGTCTTCGCCGCGAATCTCGAGGACTCGGCCATTGACGATCCGATTGACGTCGATGGGCTGCTTTTCGTCGGGCAACCAACCGGCATGGGGATCGTTGGGGTTTTCGTTCGCGAAGAGGGACTCGATTTCCTGATCGAAATCGGGGAGATCGGTTTGGCGCAACAGATTACGATTAACCATGACGAGCGTTCTTCCTGACCCCTCTTCCACATCCTGGAAGAGGAACAACAAAAGTAGGTTGAGATCGGCCCCCGCCGCCGCCACAATGGCAAAGCGCGCACGGGTTGCCTTGAACCAAGCATTGTAGCGATTGGGTCAACTTTTCACCAGAGGAGCCCACGGGGCAATAATGAGCACGCAGCGCGAGCAAGTGTTGGCGCTGATCACTTGCTGGCGCGTCGTGCTCGTGTCGCGGGGACGAGCGCGCAGCGCGAGCAAGTGTGTGGGGCGTCACTTGCTTGCGCGTCGTGCTCGTGGGGGGCGTGTCACTTGCTTGCGCTGCGTGCTCGTGTCATTGACCTTCGAGTACGTATCGAATGGCGTTTTCCAAATATTGCTCGTCTTCGATGATCTCGTTATTTCCGCCCTCGGTGAACCAACGTCGCCGCCCCGCATTCGTGGCGATTCGCTGCTTTAGGCTGGCGGCATCTGATAATTTCCGCGAGCACCAAGCCTTGAGTTGATCTCGTACATCATCGGGGTCGCGATCAGCGGTTACGACGACATGAACATGATTCGAGCGGGCATTAACCGCATGTAAGAGCCATTGACGAATGCGGCAATGTTCGCGAATCGTCTGTTCGATCAATTCTCGTTGAGCAGATGTTAAGACGACTTCGACCTCGGCCATGAGGACCCGAGCATGTCGTTGGCGTTCCGGGTCGGGTTCGAGGATGCCCCAACAACCTTTGCGCACCCATCCGCGAGCGTCGCCGGGCAGCCAAGTACCGTAGGTTGTCCAGACGATGTGATAGGCAAGAGCGGACATGGGGAAATCCTTCTCCGAAGATGCAGAACCATAGCGCCAGTGAGTGTATTCAGAGCACGCAGCGCGAGCAAGTGATAAGAGCACGCAGCGCGAGCAAGTGATAAGAGCACGCAGCGCGAGCAAGTG
>CAZESP010000050.1:0-35285 GCA_964515185.1 uncultured Alcaligenaceae bacterium | reverse complement strand
CTCCACCAACCAGACCGCCAAGATGTTGACAGCAGTGGTTAGGAAACCCGTCCCACGCAAACGCCCAACCCAAATTTTTAGCTGTGACAATGCACTAGGACCTCGTGTTACAATCGCGAGGCGTTGAACCGCGGGGAGCCAGTTTGCCGTTTGGCGCTCGCCTCGACGACGAGCGCCAAACGGCTGGGGCGCAACTACGCGGCGTGAGCGGTCGGCTCGTCGAGTTCGGCTTCGCTGCGAAGCAAGCTGCTCACCTCGCTGCGGGCCTGTTGCAGAATCACGCCCAGCGGACTGCCGCGGCCGACCATGGCGATCAGCATGCCCAAGACGCCGGATACATAACGAGCCTGACGCGGCTCAACCAGACGGGGTTGCGAATGTGGCGACAACATCATGAGGAACCTCCTTGTTCCACGAGGAAGGTGAAATTATGGGTCAACGGCTACCATCCGGCAAGAGCAATTTCGGTTCGGGAGACCTTTCGGCGGAGCGCGGCCTTCCCGGCCGCATTAGCGATGCGGCCGGGAAGGCCGCGCTCCGAAGGCAAGCGGCCGGCCGCGCTCCGAAGGGCAGTTCAATCCGCGCGTCGGACGTGGCCGTCGAAGGCGTCCAATTGGTCTTCGCGCCACTCGAATTGCTGATTCGGCGTGTATTGATCGTACTTGTTGCGGCGAGTCGCCAGGGCCTCGTTCACGACGTCCGGGCCGCGCCGGACCAGGTCCATCCACTCACCGAGATGGCCAATGAGCAATTCGGGCCGATGATTCAGCAATTCCTCCATGACCGCGTCGGCGGCTTCTTCATGGGGAAACGGAAACGGCTCGACTCCGCGACGATGATGGACGATCATATCGACGTCAAATTGGTCGGCGTGACCCGCTTGCGGTCGCAACGTGAGGCGTTTGAAGACCCAATCCATCTCCGGCACGGGCGCCGCGAACACGGTCCGCGGCATGATGCGAACGAGCCAAGCAGCCGACAGATTCACCTCGTTGATGCCGGGGCCTCCATAGCGCACCGTGAAAACGCCATCGCTCTCCGCGAGGTGGGTATCGATGTCGCGAGCGATCTCCCAAGCGTCGCCGAATACGGCCAGGGTTCGCAGATACGGGTTTTTCGCGGGGTTGCGCTTGATCTGATTCAACAGGATGAGATTCACAATGGCGAAGTAAGCGGGAATGCCGGCGATGAACAAGGTCGCCAGGAGCATGAATCCAATTTCGGCCGCCGCTGCCTGACTTCGCATGATGTCAAACATCGCGGCCAGGCAGCCCAGCACCACCAGCAAGGCGAGGACTAACCAAAAGGTGGCCCGTTTCTGACAGCCGCGCTGATATTCGCGAGCGAGGAAGACGATTCTCAACGGCGACCCTCACGTCAATTGCCAATCAGCGGATCGTGTGCCGATCCCAAACGGGTTGAAAGGTCTCCGGGCGGTCGCGGGGCACCGTGACGGCTTGAGCCAAAACGTGCATGGCGCGGCAATACTCCCCGAACGCGGCCTCGAGATTGTTGCCGGCGAGGAATGCCTCGGCTTGTTCGACGTGAGTGGCGAACCCATCGGGGTTGGCGTTTGGCGTGGCTTCGCGGAGTTTGGCGAGCAGTTCCGCGTTGGCCGCCACCAGTCGATCGATGGCGGCGCGATCGATGCCACACTCGGCCGAGCGATAGAAGTTGATATTCGGCGGCGGTTCCTCGATCTGCTGGCTTCGTTCGTGACGGGCACGTTGAAACAGCCCGACGACACCCGTTGCAACCGTTCCGGCAGCCATCAGGAAAAGGACACCGCCGGCCCATCGATCGATCGTTGTCAGGCCGATGGCGCCGATAACCATGGTGAGGCCAATGAGCAGAACCGGCAACGACCACGGGATGCGCCGCCAGAGGGGTTGTCGCGACTTGGCCAGATCGGCTGTCGGTTGCTCGATGCGGACAATCTGAACGGTAATGTTATCCGGCCCGCCGCGAAGGTTCGCCAACGCCACGAGGAATCGGCACGCTTCCTCGGCGGGAAGGGCCGACGCCACGGCGCCGATCTCCGCGTCGCTGACCGGTCCACTCAGACCGTCGCTGCACAAGACAAAGACGTCGCCGATCTCCACCGGATGCGGGCCTTCGATATCGACCTGCACCATTGCGTCCGGTCCCAGCGAACGGATAATCACGTTGCTTCGCAAACCGTGCAACTCCGACGGGTCCACGTTTTGACGCCGGGCCATCTCCCAGATGTAGCTATGATCGAACGTGAGCTGCTCGATGCGCCCTTGGCGAACCCGATAGACCCGGCTGTCGCCGACATGGGCGACCCACGCCCCTTCCGGCTTGAGGACGAGCATGGTTGCCGTCGTGCCCATGCCTTTGAATTCGGGGTTCCGCTGCCCGATGGTGAAAATGCCCGCGTTGGTCTCGACAAACGCGCGCCTCATGGCGGCCGCCACGCCCGTGCGAGCATACTTCAAATAGGTGTGGGGGATGTCGCGAATCGCTTTGGCGCTGGCTTTTTCGCCGACCGCGTGCCCACCCATGCCGTCGGCGACCATGAAAACATGACCTTGCTCGCACCAGCGCGGGTAATCACCCGCCAGGATGATCGTGTGCGCATCCTGATTGTGGCTGCGACGAATCCCCACGTCGGTGAGGCTGCTGAAATCGATTGGACCGAAACCAGTCACGGGTATCCACCCCGGACGCGGGAACTAGACAATAGCCTCATGTTACCGCGCTCGCATGACATAGCCTAGTCGGTTCTGGCCTCTTTCGCTCCGGGTCGGGGTATTGGCCCGAGTCTATCCAAGGCGCCCGTGATTCGCCTCGCACAGCTTGGCCCCGATCATGCCCAGGCGGTCGATGATCCCCTCAACGTCGGACGCCGTCGTGCGCGAATTCACGAAACAGAATCGTACCGCGACTCGCCCATGAAGCCGAGTCGAGGACAGAAACGCGAACCCCTCACGGCGAAGCTCTTCCAGCATCGCCAAATTCAACGCATCAAGGTCGGCATCGATTAACGCCGGTCCCGCCGGAACGTACCGGAAACAGACAATGCTCAGCCGTCGCGGACAGAGGATCTCGAATCGCCCGTGAGCTTCGAGCGCCCGTTGCGCGAATTCGGCGAGGCGTTGGCAATGTTCAGCCAGCCGGCGAAACCAGCCCAGCCCCAGCACCTGAATCGACAACCAGATTTTGAGCGCGCGAAATCGCCGTGTCAGGGCGATACCGCGATCGGCGAAGTTAACCTCCGCCCCTGCCGGCGCGACGTCCTGCATGTAATCGGGGCGAATCGCGAACGTTCGCTCGAGCATCGAACCGTCGCGCACCAGCAGGCCGCCCGCCTCGAATGTCTGGCCGAACCACTTGTGCGGATCGAACGTAACCGAGTCGGCCTCGCCAATCCCATCGAGATCGCTGGCGCCCTCGGGCGTCAGCACCGCGGCCCAACCATAAGCGGCATCGATATGCAGCCAGAGTTGCTCGCGGCGGCAATAGTCGGCCAGCGAACGCAATCGATCAACCGTGCCCGTGTTGGTGGCGCCCGCGTTAGCCACCACGAGCCAGGGCAACCGGCCTCGTTCTCGATCGAGCCGCACGGCTTCGCTCAGCGTCTCCGGTGTCAGCCGAAATTCGGAATCGGCAGGCACCGGCCTCAGTTGATCGTCACTCAGGCCAATAACCTTGGCCCCGCGATCCATCGACCAGTGGCGCTGTTCGGAAAGATAGATGACGGCCCGCGAACGATCTTCGAAGCTCAGCCGCTCACGGGCGACCACGAGGGCCGTCAGATTCGCCTCCGAACCGCCGCCGGTGAGCAAACCTTCGGTCGTGGGTGGCATGCCGAGAAACTGTCGAAACCAATCCAGGACGACCAACTCGACGGCGGCCGGCCCGGCGGCTTCGAGCCACACGCCGGCGAAAAAATTGGACGCCGCACATAGCCAATCACCCAACACAGACGCGAACGCCGGCGCTCCGGGAACAAAGGCCAGGAATCGCGGATGATTCACGCGAAACGCAAACGTGGCCACGTCGCGATCGAATTGCCGAAGTACCTGCTCGAAAGGCGTCGCGGTCTCCGGCGGCGGCCCGCCAAGGCGCGCCATGGCGTCGGTCGGCGAGATCGTCGCGCCGATGGCCTGATCCGGCAGAGTTCGGAAATGCTCAAGCGCCCACGCGACAATCGACTCCGCACCGGCGGCGGGTTCGGGCTGCGGCAACGGACTCGCCAACGAAGACCGCAATTCGTCGAGGCGAACGTTAGTCGGCATGGACTTGGCGGAAATGGTCGGGGAATTCGTGCGGCTCGATGTGCCAGCCGCAGTCGTCGCACGAGGGCACCGTCGTATAACACGCCGGACAGTAGAGCGGCCCGCCGTTGAGAAACTGTTCCAATCGCGGCCGGTCATCATCCGGGATGTCAACCACATTCGTGGGGATGGTCTGTTTGACCCCGCACTTATCGCATTTGCGAATGTTGTTCTTGGCCAGCACGGGCGAATAGTGCGCGTGCAATCCGCGAGGCACCGTGCCCGCCCCTTGGCACAGCGGGCACGCCATACCGAGTTGGGCGACGATCGCCTTGCGGATAAAGGCGCTCTTGTTCGGCAGCTTATTGAGAAACGCGGCCAGTTGTTCTTCGACCTTGAAGGCCACAATCTGCGTCTTCGGTGCTCGGCGCGCCATCTGTATTCCCCCAACCATCCATATAGCCCAGGGCTTGCCCTGGGTTTAGTGCACAATGGTGGCTACGTGCGCTTCAGCCAGTGACGGGCGATGAACAGCATCTTTTGCAACGGGTCCGTCGGCTCGTCAGGCCCTTCATATTCGAGCGACACCCAGCCGCCGAACTTCGACTCCTTCATGATATCGTAACAACGCTGGATGTCGAAATCGCGAGACCGGCCCACCTGATCGAAGCCGTGGAACTTCGCGCTGCAGATCCGCTTGGCGTGACGGAACATCGTCTCCAGACCCGGCCAGCGTTCGTCGTCATTCTTGAACAGGCCGAAATCGGGGCAAGCGCTGATGTTCTCGCCGACGGCGCCGATAATCTCTGCCACTTTCTTCGGGTCCGCCGAGATACCGAAATGGTTTTCGATGATGATCTCAACGCCGCGTTCTTTGCCGTATCGGGCGAGGTGCTTGTAAATGTCGATGGTCGTTTGCAGTTTCCAATCCTTGGCCTCGGGCGTGCCGGTGTTAACTCGCATGGTCGGGATCTTAAGACGCTGGGCCACGCCGATCAGTTTCTCGAACGTTTGAACGTCGGCCGCGCGCTTCATGGCATCGGAGCGAGCGAGATTGGCCCCGCGAATGTTGTCCGAGAGATGGATGAACCCGCAGCCTTGCTCGGTCATCCACGCGGCCAGATCGTCGAGGTATTTCGGCTCCCAGTTGGCAAAGTGCGCCGACGACATTTCGAAGTTGGTCAGACCGATTTTATCCTTGACGTGGGTGATGACCTTGCGAATGTCCCAATCTTGGGTCTCGAATTTCGGCGGGCCGTAGCGGGTGTTGGGGAAGTAATTGTGAAACGACCACGTCGAAACGGCGATACGCTCCTTGGAGGCCTCGGCCCAAGCGGGGCGCATCGACGCGGCAACGGCGGCCGCCGAGGCTTGCAGAAACCGGCGACGAGTCAACGACTTCATGACGCGACCTCGAATCGGGCGACAAACAGGGGTTGCGGTTGAGATATGCAATCGCGCCACGGTTTTCGAGGACGCCTCTTGCGGTGCCCGACGCGTGAACGGGGAACCGCGTGGACTCTCGCTAACGCGTCAAGCCCGGCAATACCTTGTTGCCGGAGGAATTGGATTTGCACCGTTGCGCAACAAGGTGGTATGATCAAGTAAAATCGCGAGGGAATAGCGGAGATCGTATGCTGCCATTCGCGCGATTGCTTATTATTTGCGCCGACGCCACCCATACAGGTCGGGGCTATGTCTTGTACAGACCCATGACCACTGTGGCGTTGCCGGAGGGAAAGACGTTCCCGTTTAAGGCAACCCGTCTGAAAGTGTTCGTGCAACTGGCCGAAGGCATTGGAACTTTTGACATCGGCATCGAAATGCGTTTGATCCTCGCCAATGGCGGCCGCCAGATTATTGGCCGCACGCCCACATTGAGGTTGGAGTTTCCGGAACACGAACGGCTTTTCACGCGAGATGTCGATTTTGATTTTGAAAACGTTCCGTTCAGGATGGCCGGGATTTATGAATACGCGGCGATGGCCAACCATGCTCAATGCCCCGGCGCTACGGCGGGGTCAAATGTGCTCGATCTTGAGGCGAGACCATGAAGCCGGAATCCGATAATGGTCGCTCGAAAGGCGAATTCGTTCGCATGACGAAATCGCTGCCCCCGGTGAAGGTCGATTGTTCCGGGTGGGATTGTGCGGCAGGTCCACGATCGACGGGCGAATTCGTTCATATGACGAAATCGATGCCGCCGATTAAGGTTGATTGCTCGGGGTGGGGTCGCGCGTCCCAACTCTACCTCGAATGCGATCTGACGCTGGCACCCGATACTGATCCGGTAGCGGTCCTCGCAAGAGTCATCGAACTTGTCAATCGATTGCACGAGTACGAGACGTCCCTTGGCGGTGCCGGATTGACCTGGGACAAAGAGCGATCGTCGGCAAAGCCTGGGCGGCTACTCCTCATCCTGCGGCCGAACGACTCCGCCGGTGCCGAGGATCGCTTGCGGAAGCTCGCCGAATTGGTCGTGCAAACCTTGGCGGGAGGCCCAGCGATTGCGAGCTTGCGATGCGTCGGATATCGCGAGGAGAGCGGTGCCGTAACTCTGCTCGAAGTGGCCGCGTGACAGCGAACTCACTTGCTTGCGCCGCGTGTTCACAATCGAGGACGAGCACGCAAGCACCGAGCGCCGCCAACCGTTGCCTCGGCCCTCCTTGTCACTGCCGTGGCCATCACTACAATGTCGGCTTTCCCATATTCCAGGGACATTGTGAAATTTAGGGAGTGCCGCATGGGTGCCCGACGACGAGGAGCCGGACGACGCAAAGTAGGTCGCAAGAAGCGCCGGATGCGCGCCCGCATTCGACATCGCAAATAACTGGGCATCCCTCACATTGTGCGGCCGCCGTCCACGACCATCACTTGCCCGGTCATGAGCGTCGTGCCCAGTGCCAAGAACTCGACCGCGTCCGCAATGTCATCCGGCGTTGCGGCACGCTTCATGGGCGTTTGCGTCAGATATTGATCAATCATCCCCTCGCGGCCTTCGAGCCATCGCGTGATTACCGGCCCCGGCGCCACGGCGTTCACCCGTACCGCCGGCGCAAAGGCTCGCGCCAATGACTGCGTCAGGCAGTTCAGCGCCGACTTGCTCATCGCATACGGAATCGAACTACCCAGGCCCGTTAGCCCCGCCACCGACGTGATGTTCACGATGTTGCCCTGGCGAGGCGCCAGCAACGGCAACGCCGCTCGGCACGCGTAAAAGGTGCCCTTCACGTTGACGTCGAAGATGTCGTCCCAGACCGCGTCGGTCAGGGCCTCAAGGTCGTTATGAGCGATGAAGTGCGTCGTGCCGGCATTGTTCACGAGCACGTCCAGCCCCCCGAATTCGTCGCGGCAACGGGCGACCATCGCCTTCACCGCTGTGTCGTCGGCGACATTCGCTTGGCAGGCAATCGCCGGAACCCCCAGCGTCTCCGCGTCCGTCACGGTCCGTTCGGCATCGGCCCGCGAGCGCGAATAGTTGACGGCGACTGCGAAGCCGCGACGGGCGAATCGCAACGCACACGCTCGACCGATGCCTGTTCCGCCGCCGGTGATTAACACCACTTTGCGATCACTCATCCGTCATCTCGTTGTTGAATGCCGTCATGAACGGATCCACTCGAAATACCCGAGCTGTTCCAATTCCCGTTGCAGATCGGCTCGGCCCGCCGCGGTCGGGTTGGTGTGGGGCAGTCGGACCGGCCCGACATTGACGCCCAGCATCGCCATGATGGCCTTCGAGGCGCCAAGGTATCCATGACGGGCGAGCGTCTGGATTAGCTGCACCGAATGAAATTGCTCGCGCCGGGCCGTGTCGAGGTTGCCGGTGTTGAAGGCGTCGATGAGCCGGTGATACAGCGGAGCCGCAAAGTTGTAACTGCTGCCGACCGCCCCATGGCCACCCATGACCAGTGCCGCCAACAAGCATTCGTCGATGCCCCAAAGAATGTCGAACGTGCCACCGGCCCGGTGGAGACAAAGCTGATAGGCCATCAGGTCCGGGTTCGTGAATTTCAGACCGGCCAGATTCGGGATACGCACAACAGCGTGGTCGAGAAAGTCAGGCATCGATAGGTGAACGTGCGTCAGAACGGGAATGTCGTAGAAGTAAAACGGCAGGTCCGGCGCCATGAGGGCAATCTCGGCGCAACAGGCCGTCAGCTCGTTGATGGATCGCGGCTTAAAGTAGCTCGGCGCCAAGGCGGAAATCGCCGACGCCCCCAGCGTCGCGGCCTGAGCGGCCAAGGCGCGGGCATCGGCTAGGCAATTCGATCCGACATGCACGACGACCCGCATCGGAGTGCCGCGGGTCACCTCGCACCATCGCTGAGCCAAGGCGCGGCGTTCATCGACCGTCAACGAATGGCTTTCACCCGTGCTGCCGCCGATGAACACGGTCTTGACACCATGATCGAACAGGAACGCCGCCAATGGCTCGACGATCGCCAAATGCAGGGCGCCGCTCGGTGTAAAGGGAGTATGAGTCGCGGCAACCAGGCCGGTCAGCGGTGAGGGGGTGCGAGCTGTCATGAAAGTTTCTCCGCGATGATGTCGGTCATTCTTGGCGGCTCGACTCGATGTGGCGCAAAGCCTTGGCGAAGCGCCTACCAATCTCCAGCGTGCCCGCGGCCGTGAAATGCGTGTGCGATGGCGGCAACGTCTCTGCTCCCTGCGTGTCGACGTAGGCACAGCGCCGGTCCTTGGCAGCGATCGCCTTTTGGGCGTCGATGACCTTGGCGACGAACGGATTTTGCCCGTTGCCGAATTGTGTGTTTACGGCGATCAGCGCGATCAGATCGGGGGCATCGAGGTCTTTGCGCAGCGATGCCAGCATGGTCGAGAGGGCCTTTTCGTAATTCGGCGCGTCGGTCGGGTTGGAATCGCTCTCGCCCTGAACCCAAACGAGCGCCCGGATTTTGAGGGTGATGCTATCTCGCTTGGCGGCGGCCATGGCGAGTTTAGTTTCCTCGACCAAGGCGCGATAACACGCGCCGCCATCGCCCGCGTCGGTGGGGTTCCAATCGGTCCGCATGCCGGTGCCGCTGAAGGCCGCCTTGACGATGGCCAGCGGCCTTTTTTCGTGGGTGCGCAGCTCACGAGCCAAGCCGATCTCGGGGCCGAACCCGCCCTCGGCACGGGCGAAGTTGCCGTATTGGCGATTGAGGCCGAAGGCTCGTTCGGCCGGCTGCTTGGCGTCTCGCGGAATCGGCTTGCCTCGCGGTTGCGCCTGAAGATGCGTCCATTTGCGGCCGCTGGATGAATCCGCATGATCCGGCGGCGGATCACCGCAACGCCACCAGAACAAGATGGCCTTATCGTTGGGGTCCGCCGGCAATTCGCCGGCGTAGGCATCGTAGCCGACCGCATTCGATTGCCCCGCGACCAAGATCAAGTCGCGCTCGGCAGCCGCCACGCTCGGCGTGAGTTGGCCCATCAGCGTCATGGTAATGGTGAGAACCGAGCGTAGGACGACTCGCATCAGCAACTCCCGAAAAAAAACTGCGCGACCTTACGTTGGCCTCTCGCCTTGAAGTTCTGCCGATTCACCTTTTTCGCACGAGGTCGCGCGGGACGGCCGAAGCCGAAACGCAACCGCACAGGGCCAGAGCAGTGTCGAATTCGTCGCGGATCGTCTGAAGCACCTGCGCCACGCCGGCCTGCCCGCCCACGGCAAGTCCCCACAAGATCGGGCGGCCAATTTGCACCGCGTTCGCGCCCAGAGCCAAGGCTTTCACCACGTCGGTTCCGCGCCGCACGCCGCCATCGAGCAGGACCAAGCCGCGACCGGCGACTGCATCGACGATGGCTGGTAACGCTCGGATGGCCGCCGGCGCCGTGTCCAGTTGGCGCCCCCCATGATTGGAGACCACGACCCCCGCGCAACCGCTGTCGATGGCAGCCGCCGCGTCGTCGCCGCGAACCACTCCCTTGACCAACACCGGCAGCGTGGTTCGCGTCCGCAGCCATTCAATGTCGCGCCAGGTCAGGGTCGGGTCGAGCAGATCGCGTGTGTAACGGGACACGCCGGAGTCGCCGGTGACGGCCCCAAGTTCGCCCATGCCCGCCGATTCAAGATTGGCGATCCTCAGCCCCGGCGGAAGGCCGAAGCGGTTGCGAATGTCGGCCTCGCGGCGCCCGAGCACGGGGAGATCCACCGTGACCTGAATCGCCTCATATCCGGCGGCCTCGGCTCGCTCGACGAGCGACCGCGTGATGCCGCGATCGCGATAGACGTAAAGCTGAAACCACATCGGGCCGGCGGTGGCGGCGCGGATTTCCTCCAAGGTGATATTGGCCATCGTGCTGACGACCGGAATGACGTTGGTCTCCACGGCGGCCCGGACCATGCCAATCTCGCCGACCGGATGGGCCATTCTCTGAAAGCCGGTCGGCGCGATCAGGATCGGCAGGACTCGGCGCCCGAACAAGGTCACGGTCGGGTCGCGTTCACCGACGCCGGCCAGCACGCGATAGTAGAGATCGAGATCGTCAAAGGCTCGGCGATTCTCGCGATGGGTCACCTGATCGGCGGCGGCCCCATTGAAAAAATCGAACGCCGGCTTGGGCAACGTCGCGCGAGCGGCTGCCTCGAAATCGTCCAAGTTCACCAAAGCGTGATTACTCGCGGGGTCGTGCATACAACTACCGTCGGCTCGCGCCAGGAGCCGGTTCGCGTGAACCGGCAGGCCGCCCTATTCTATCGAACTCGTGACCGTCATGCCGCGATACATCCTGACCGATGCGACCGAAGACATCTGGCTCGACACCTTTAGTCTTGATGCGTCGATGCTCACCGCGCCGATGCCGGGTGGCTGGTCGGTGCGCAAACGAACCCTTCGCGGCGGCTTGCGCGATGGCGTGGACCTGGTGACGCTGTGCAATGGCGCGTTACGGGTGAACGTGCTGCCGACTCGCGGCATGGGGCTTTGGAACGGCGATTATCGCGGAACCTTTCTCGGATGGCGCGCCCCGATCAGCGGCCCGGTGCATCCGCGTTTCGTGGATCAAGGCTATCGCAACGGCATCGGCTGGCTGGCGGGATTCGACGAATGGCTTTGCCGTTGCGGGCTAGGTTGGAACGGCCCGCCGGGCAACGACAACGGCGCTGCCCTGACGCTCCACGGCCGAATTGCCAACCAGCCGGCGCAACGGGTCGAGGTATCCGTCAATCCCGAGCCGCCATTCGAGCTGGCGGTCAGCGGCGTGGTTGAGGAAGCCGGCCTGTTTCTAGGCCGGTTGCGCCTAACCGCGACCTACGTGACCACGCCGGGATCGAATCGATTGGTGATTCGCGATGTCGTCGAGAATCGCGGGGGCACCGAGGCCGAGATGCAGATGCTCTATCATCTGAACTTTGGCCCGCCGTTGTTGGCGCCGGGCGGCCGTGTCGTCGTCCCCGCTATGGAAGTCGCGCCGCATACCGATCATGCCGCCCAGGCGATCGATCGCTATGCCGAGTACGCCCCACCCGTCGCGGGTTTCGCCGAAGAGGTGTACGATTTTCGGGCCATGGCCGGCGCGGATCATCGGACCTTGGCGCTGTTGCGAGACAAGGCGGGATTTCGCGGCTGCGTCGTGCGATGGGATGTTCGGCAACTACCGTGCTTCACCGTCTGGAAAAACACGGCGGCTGAGGTGGATGGCTATGTGACCGGACTCGAACCGGGCACCAATTTCCCGTTCTTCCGCGCTCACGAGCGGCAGCAAGGGCGTGTCGTGAAACTGCCGCCGGGTGGTCGGTGGGAGAGCATCTGGAGTATCGAGGTGTTGGATCTGCCCGGCGCCGTGGCGGCCGTGGAGCAAGAGATTGCGGGGTTGCAGGCCAAGGCGCCGGCGACGATTCACCGCAAGCCGGTGTTCGCGCCCCCAGCTTGATCGGTGGAGGCGCCCTGGGCAGTCGATCGCTGGCGGCGCGGCCGGTAATCCAACAGATAGTCGCGAACGTCGGCCTCGTAATGAAGCCTTTCGTAGCCACAGGATTGCAATTCGATCATCGCATCGCGGTTGGACCATTGCTCGTACTCGATGCGATAGATGGCACAGTAGGCCCCCGTGCGGTGCATGCCGGCGAAGCAGTGGATCAGAATGGGGTAATTCGAGGGGTCATCGACAACCTTGAGGAATTCGTCGACGCTCTGATCGGCCGGGGGCGGGCCGCTTACGGAGTGATAAACGCGGGGCCGAATCCGAACGTAGCGAATGCCGCGCTCGCGACAATACTTCTCTTCGTCGGCATCCGGTGGTAGCCCGTCGGGGCTATCGGCATAACGCAGACTCACGACCGTGCGAACCTGAAAGTCCTTAAGGACCATTTTCAGGCCGGTCCGGCTCAGTTGGCCGCTGCGGTAGAGGACACCGTGGCGAACCACGCGGATGTTGCGAAAGTTGGCCTTCATGTAGTTGATGTAGACGGCCGGCCCCGTGACCAGGATGGCGGCGATCAATAGGCCAAACGCGACTGAGATGCGACGCGACATCGGGCCTCCTTGCCCAGATTTGGGAAACCGTTTGACGTTGGAGGGCGCTTAAATGACTCCCCAATCCAGCGACAGTCACGTTGACGTCTTGACCCCCCTGAATCCCCCCGCATGCGGGGGGATTCAGGGGGGTCGAGGCGACCAAATGCCGAGTCGTTCGTTGTCGCTTACGTGGGGGACAATCTAAACCGCGACCGGCGCGAGCGGCTCGGGTGGTTTCGTTCGCGGCATCAAGCGCCCGACAATCCAGCCGAAGACCCTCGCCAAGAACGAGCGACCCACCGGCACCGGCGGGTGGCGATCGGTCAGCGTCGGCCGAAAGACGACGAGCAGAAGCAACGGCAGATACCAGAGTACATACACGCCTCCCTGATCGGCATACCAAAACTGAATCCCGATCAAGGCAGCGGCCGTCAGTGCGATCGCGTGAGCGAGATTTTTCGGCGAGGGCCACGCCATGGTCGTGAGCACGAAGGCCATGTAGCCGATGAAGACCGGAAGCCGATACGCCCCGTGGACGCCGCGCCAGATGCCTTCTTGAGCCGTCACGCTCCACAGATGCCACTCCGAATGGCTGAGGGTCAGGTGCAACCCCTCGGCGAGCTGGCCATCGAGCCAGAGAACCAATCCGCTGAGTCCGACACTGGCGCCGGCGGTCAGCAGGAACGACCCGAGGAATCGCTCGGCTCCGCGCCCGCGATAGAAGCTGAGCCAAACCGGCAACACAAACAGCGGGAAGAAAAACATGCCGGTCGCGATGCCGAGTAACAACCCGGTCAACCAGGGACGACGATAACAGAAAACCGCCCAAGTGAGCAAGGCCGCCGGCAGCGCGTGATGGGCCTGATCGATGTTGTAAGCGGTGTAGGGCAAGAGCAGATAGGCCGTGGCTGCCGACATTCCCGCGTTGGCGCTTTGAAACTGAATGGCCCCGATGAGGATCAACGCGACGACAATGGCGACATGACAGCTAATGGCGACAGAGCGCACCACCCAGAAATAGACGCGGTCCTCGTCGGGCTGACCGGTGAATTGGGTCACGGTGTCGGCGGTACGTCGGCTGGCCTGATCGAGAACCGTAGAGGTCTTTCCCATCGGCCGGTCATTGGTTTCCGGTTCGCGATAGGCCACGAAAATCAGGCATATCAGGAACGCGCCGGCCATCCACGCCAGCCCCGGCAAGGTGAGGTTGGCCCCAAGAGCCGGGCGACGCTCTAGGGCCAGATCGAGCAAGCACCGCGCGAAGAAACACGCCGAGCCGCTGATGAGCCAGATATAGCCGATCATCAGTTCGCGGTTCACCACGTTGGCCCCGACGCCAACCCGCGTCGGCGCGTCTTTGATGAACAAAAAACCCGGAACCAACAAAAACAGCGTCAATATGTCCCAGTTGCGAAAGCTGAGTAGGCGCTCGAATTTGAAGAAAAAGCCGAGCGAGAGCAGCGCCGAGAAATAGAACCACGTCGCCGCTTTGGGCAATTGAAAATCGAGGAATACGGCCGCGAACGAGTCCATGGCATCCCCGGCAACGACCGGCGGGCCGCCACCATCCTCGCTAGTTGAAATTCGGGAGGGAACTATTTTTTAGTCGGACGAATGTCCATCTGTCAAGAGGCTACCCGCGAACAGTTTCCGCTGACCGCAATTGACACGCCCAGGCGGCCTCCACTATAAATCGAGGTTCGCGGGACGGGAAACCCGTGACTTGACGCGATGGAACGCCGACTTATGCACACCGGCTCACCGGATTGGCTCGACACGTTAGCTCTGGCGGTGACCCTTTTCGGATTGCTCCATGCGGTTCTGTTGGCCGTCTATTCGTATGAGATGATTCGCTCCGCTCGAAGTCGATTGCGAACCGCGCCGCTGTCTGAAGATGCTCCCGTGGTCGAGTTGTTCGTCCCGTGCAAGGGTCACGACCCGGAGTTTGACCAGACGATTGGGCGCATCTTGAACCTCGACTATCCCGTGTACCGCGTCACCTTTGTCGTTGAGTCCGTATCCGATCCGGCCCATGCTCGCTTGGCTCGGTTGCTGGCTGCTCATCATGGGGTGCCGGCGCGGATCGTGGTCGCGGGTCTTGCTCAAGGGTGCGGGCAAAAGGTTCACAATCTCATCGAAGCGACGGCCCAGGCCGCCGCGGATGCGGCAGTGCTGGCCTTCGCCGATAGCGACGCCATCCCGAGCCGTGATTGGCTCCGCCGTTTGGTCGCTCCCTTGGCGTCTGCGAAATACGGCGTGGTGACGGGCAACCGTTGGTTTAACGCCCCACCAGGGCAATGGCCGGGCGCGATCTTGTCGGCCATGAACGCGAGCGTGGCCCTCGGTGTCGATCACTTGCATCTGTGTACGGTCTGGGGCGGAGCGTGGGCGATGCGCCGCGAGGACTTTGAGCGGATGCAACAAGCCGGCGTCTGGCGTGGCGCACTGACCGAAGATCTTCCCACCGGTCAGTGGGTGCGCCGCCAAGGTTTGCGGGTCCGCGTTGAGCCGGGGTGCATCGTGGCGACGAGCGCCGGCGGCGACACCGGGCAACTCATCGAGTTCGCGCGGCGACAGCTCCTCATTACGCGGGTCTACGATCGAAAGATATGGATCGGCTTGTTCCTGGCGGCGGCCGTGGGAGTCGCGACCTTCGGCCTCGGCTTGTCCTTGACGCTGGCCTGTGCCGTCACGGGCCGCCCCTGGTTGATGCCGGCGGTCTTTTTCGCGATGACGTATCTGATTCACTGCGTTCGGGCGCTGGCCCGGCAACGGTTGATGGCTCGGCGATTTCAGCAACACTTCGGGCGGCAGTTATCGACGTGGCTCGATATCTTCGGTCATCCGCTGATGGTCGCCTTGAATCTTGTTCTGATGGTGAGCACGGCCTGGGGTCGCGAAATCACCTGGCGACACATTCGTTATCGCATGCATGACGCGAGCCGGACGCAAATCCTCGCCAGGCGCGTCGCGTGACGGCGCGCGGATACGCGGCGAGCCGGGGGTCGTTAGCCCCCGGCGAGTGCCACCAGCGATTGAAGCTTCCTCCGGGGGCTGACGTCCCCGGCTCGCCGTTACCCATTCTCACATATTCAGTTTGATGATCGAGAAGAACCCGCCGTTGGAGTCCTCGACGACGGCGAAGCGTCCGACCGAAATATCCGTCGGCGGTACGCAGACCTTGCCGCCGGCCGCCACGATCTTTTGCGCACATGCGTCGCAGTCATCGACCGAGATGTACGGCATCCAGTGCGGCTTGACGTCGCCCCATTCCGGCGTCATTTGCAACATCCCCGCTACTTGCTGGTCGCTCTTCTTGAAGATCGTGTACTTCGTCGGGCCGAAGTCCATGTCCTCGGCCGTCCAGCCGAAGACCGTCCCATAGAACGTCTTGCACGCCGCCGCGTCCTTGGCCATCAACTCGTTCCAGCAAAAGCTGTTAATGTCCGCCATCTCATGCCTCCTTCGGCACATTTGGGTAAATAGGATGGAATCATCGCATAACAACGACCATCCAGTGTGACCGCCGAGGTCGATTCTGTCCAGAGAGGTCGAGCCATGAGAACCATTCTCGCCGCTTGCCTGATGCTCTTATTCGCATTTGATCTTCGCGCCGCCGACCCGCCGCGCGGCTACACGATCCCGCTGATCGATCTCAACGACCAGGCGCAACGGCAGGTCGTCGTCGATCGCGAAAAGGGCCAATATCTCGGGCATCCCACAACCGTGTTGCTCGAAGATGGCCGGACGATCCTTTGCGTCTATCCCAAGGGTCACGGCCGCGGGGCCATCATTTACAAGCGCAGCGACGACGGCGGCAAGACCTGGTCGGATCGGCTGCCCGTGCCGGCTTCTTGGGCCACGAGCAAGGAGACGCCGTCGATCCATCGCGTCGTCGATGTTCAGGGCACGAAGCGCCTTATCGTTTGGTCCGGCCTTTATCCGGCGCGGCTGGCCGTCAGCGAGGACGACGGTAAGTCATGGAGCGAGTTGAAGCAAGCCGGTGACTGGGGCGGCATTGTCGTCATGGGCTTCGTCGAGAAACTCAAGATGCCGGGCCATTATCTCGCGATGTTCCACGACGACGGCCGCTACTTCACCGCCACGTCGCGGGCCAAGAAACCCGTCGAATTCACGCTCTACAAGACCTTCTCCATCGATGGTGGCCTGACGTGGTCGGCTCCCGAGGTGGTCTATCGCGATACCGAGGTTCATCTCTGCGAGCCGGGCTGTATTCGCTCGCCCGACGGCAACCAGATGGCCGTGCTGCTGCGCGAGAACAGCCGCCGCAAGAATTCGCACGTCATCTTCTCCGATGACGAGGGTAAGACCTGGTCGAAGCCGCGACCGTTGCCCGGCGCTCTGACCGGCGACCGGCATACCGGCGTTCGCGCCCCCGATGGCCGGCTGTTCATCTCCTTCCGCGACACCACGCTCGACAGCAAAACGAAGGGCGATTGGGTTGCGTGGGTCGGCACCTACGACGACATCGTTCACGGCCGCGAGGGACAATATCGCGTGCGCCTGAAAAAGAATACGAAGGGAGCCGATTGCGCCTATCCCGGCGTCGAGATTCTGCCCGACGGCACCATTGTCACCACGACCTATGGTCATTGGGACAAAGGCGAGCAACCGTACATTCTCTCGGTGCGATTGACGCTGAAGGAACTCGACGCAATGGCCAAATAGCGGTGGGCTTGCCCACTGCGATACCAATGACGGCGGGCAAGCCCGTCGCTTTATGATGGAACTCGCCGAATTCTATCGCCGCGCCTTGCTCGACGACTGCGTCCCGTTCTGGTTTCCGCGCTGCGTCGATCGCGACCACGGCGGGTTTCTCCATTGCCTCGATCGCGACGGCAGCGTTATCGACACCGACAAATCGGTTTGGGCGCAGGGTCGCATGTCGTGGATGTTGCTCACGCTCTTCAACACCGTCGAGCGCCGGCCCGAATGGCTTGAATGGGCCGAGAGCGGCTTGCGATTTCTTGAGCGCCATGCCTTCGACGCCGATGGCCGGATGTTCTTTCACCTGACGCGCGACGGGCGGCCGATTCGCAAGCGCCGGTATGCGTACAGCGAAGCCTTCGTCGCCATCGCCTTTGCGGCGCATGCCAAAGCGACGGGAAGCGATCGCTCCGCGGCTCGGGCGCGCGAGCTATTCGATCTATTCACGCGATGGAACTTCACCCCTGGATTGATGCCGCCGAAGTTCACTGGCGAGCGTCCCATGATCGGGTTGGCGCCGCGGATGATAACCATCGTCACCGCCCAGGAGCTTCGCGCCAACCTCGGCGACAATTCTTCGCTTTACGATTGGATCGAGCGTTGCATCGATGAAATCGATCGGCTGTTCTTCAAACCGGAACTTGAATGTGTCATGGAGACCGTCGCCCCGGATGGCGCGATCATCGATCACTTCGACGGGCGAACGCTGAACCCCGGCCATGCCATCGAAGGGGCGTGGTTCATCATGCACGAGGGCAAGCACCGGCGCGACGGCGAGTTGATTCGGCTGGGCCGCCGCATGCTCGACGGCATGTGGCGACGCGGCTGGGATACCGAGCATGGCGGGCTGTTCTACTTCCGCGACGTTTATGGCAAGCCCGTGCAAGAATACTGGCACGACATGAAGTTTTGGTGGCCGCACAACGAAGCCCTGATCGCCACCCTCTTGGCATGGCACCTCACCGGCGACGCCCGTTACGCCGACTGGCATGAGCAGCTACGCGCCTGGTCGTTCGGCCATTTCGGCGACCGCGAACATGGCGAGTGGTTCGGCTATTTGCATTGCGACGGCACGGTGTCCACGACCCTCAAGGGCAACCTGTGGAAAAGCTTTTTCCATCATCCGCGATGCCTGTGGTATTGCTGGAAACTCGCCGAGGAGATGACCGCATGCAAGGCGTGATGGTCGCCGCTCTGGCATTCGTCGCCGGCGCTGATTGGCGTTGGGAGCAATTGCCGCCGTTGCCGGATCGCGAGGGCTTCGCCGGCGCCTTCGCCGGTGTCAGCGGTGGCTCACTGATCGTGGCGGCCGGCGCCAATTTCCCTGGCAAGAAGCCATGGGAGGGCGGCGCGAAGGTTTGGTACGACAGCGTCTTCGCGCTCGACAAACCCAACGGGAAATGGGTCATCGCCGGGAAGTTGCCACGCCCGCTGGGCTATGGCGTCTCGGTGACGCACGGCGATGGCGTCATTTGCGCCGGCGGTAGCGATGACCGGCGGCACTACACCGATGTGTTTCGCCTGGAGTGGAAATCGGGCCGCGTCGTCGTCACTCCCTTGTCGCCGCTGCCGATCTCAATTGCGAATGCTTGTGGGGCGCTGATGGGCGAGATGCTCGTCATTGCCGGCGGGCAGGAGCGACCCGATTCCACGGAGGCATTGCGCAAAGTCTTCGCACTCGATCTATCGCTGAAGGCTCCGGCATGGGGCGAGTTGGAGCCGATTCCGGGACCGGGGCGCATCCTCGCCGCAGCCGCCGCTACGAAGGACCGGTTCTGGCTCATCGGCGGTGCTGAAATAACCCGCGACGACGATGGCAAACCGCGACGACGCTATCTCACCGATGCCTATTGTTATCGCCTGGGCCAAGGTTGGAGCCGCCTTGCCGATCTACCACGGCCCTCGGTCGCGGCTCCATCGCCGTGCCCGGTGATTGAAACCGGCCCGATCCTCCTCGGCGGCGACGATGGTATGCAACTCGGCGTGGCGCCCGAGATGCATCGCGGATTCACAAATTGGATGTTATGCCATAACACGGCGACTAACACGTGGCGCGACATTGGAGAGATTCCGGCGCCGCGCGTGACGGCGCCGGTGGTGTCATGGCAGGGGGCCTGGGTCGTGGCGAGCGGCGAGTCGCGCCCTGGCCGGCGCTCGCCGGCGGTATGGACTTTGCGTAGGGATTGAACCACGAGCGCGCTTCGCGAACACGCGATTACTGGCCGGCGCGTCGTGCTCGAAATGGGGGAGTCTCGATGTCGCAATCCGATGTCAAAGCCGCGGTCCCGCACTCGCTCCGCATGGCGTGGCTCGTCGTCGTGCTGCTGTTTCCAGTCGCGCTCTTGAACTACCTCGATCGGCAGATGCTTGCGGCCATGAAATATTCGGTCATGAAGGAGATTCCAAGCATCGGTGACGACGCCAATTGGGGTTACATGCTCGGGCAATTCAAATGGGTGTACGCTTTTCTCAGCCCCGTGGGCGGGTATATCGCCGATCGTTTCAGCCGGCGGCACACCATCTGCGCCAGCCTCTTCGTTTGGTCGGCCATCACCTGGGCGACAGGTCACGTGACCACCTATGAGGGGCTGCTCTGGACGCGGACGCTCATGGGCATCAGCGAGGCGTTTTACATACCGGCGGCGTTAGCGCTGATCGCGAATTATCACACGACAGAGACGCGCTCGCGGGCGGTCGGCATCCATCAAATGGGTATCTATTGCGGCGTCATTATTGGCGGTTTCAGCGGCTATGTCGCCGACGATCCGCGTTTGGGTTGGCGCTTTGCGTTCGACGCGACGGGTGTGATTGGAATCGTCTACGCGTTGCCGTTGTTGTTATTCCTGCGAAACGCGCCGCAAATGACGCCGGCGGCTAACGCCCATGAGAAACCACGGCTCATGCCGGCGCTGGGCGAGTTGCTGGCCAACGGGTCGTTTCTGCTGTTGGTCCTGTACTTCACCCTGCCGGCTCTGGCGGGTTGGGTGGTGCGCGATTGGATGCCGGCGATACTCAAAGATAAGTTTGACATTGGCCAAGGCAAGGCGGGCGTGTCGGCGACCTTGTTCGTCAACATCGCGTCCATTGGCGGTGCCATCATCGGAGGATTCGCGGCCGATCGCCTCATGCGATTAACGAACCGCGGCCGGATCTTCGTCAGTGCCACGGGTATGGCCATGTTTATTCCGGCGCTCTTCGGCGTCGGCAATGCCGGAAGCCTTGAAACGGCGGTTCTATTTCTGATCGTCTTTGGCATCGGCTGGGGGTTTTTCGACGGGAATAACATGCCGATCTTGTCGCAGATTGTGAGGCCCCAGTTGCGGGCGACGGGCTATGGCATCATGAATCTGGTGAGCATCAGTTGCGGCGGGTTCGCGGATTGGGGCTTCGGCGTATTGCGAGATCGGCAAGTGCCGTTGAACGTGATTTTCGGCGTCTTCGCGGGGATCGCACTGCTGTCGATCGGCGTTGTCATGTTGATTCGGCCGAAGCGCAGCGCATGACGGAGACACTTGCTGGCGCGTCGTGCTCGGAGCGGATGCGATTTCGAGCACGACGCGCCAGCAAGTGTCGGGCGCGGCCACTTGCTGGCGCCGCGTGCTCACGAGGCGCCGCGTGAGCGCTTGGTGTTAACCCGTTCTCACCACGTTTTTCAACGTGATCGACGGAATGTAAAACGTCCGCAACGGCTGATTGTATAGCAAGCGGAACGCGTTCTCGCTCAACTCCTCATTAGCGTAGGGTCCAAGGCCGATGGTTCGCGCCTCTTCTTCGCCTAGACCGCAATCGAGATCGTTGACCAGATGCGTGTTTCGCTCTTCGAGCCTGATGACCCGCGCGCATGTCCCATGAACGAAATGATGAGCGTGAATCAGCTCATGAGCCAACGAAATGGCCACGGGTCGTTCGTTGCCGTCGGCGCCCATCTTATTGTCGGGATTGAAGAAGACGGCCGCATGCGTTCCCTTGCCGCCGACGCATTTTCTGAAGCCCTCATTCCCCTTCCGGAATGCCACCTCGCCGCCGGCGACCAGTTCCGCCAGGGCCGTCGAGTCTGCCTTCGGGTACGGGCCGCAGTTGGCGATGTCGTTGTACAGGATCATCACCTTGAACTTCTTCCTCCGGCACCGATCCGAAATCTCCTGGATGAGGCGCTTACCAAGCGGGCGCGACCGTAACTCGTGCAGGTACATCGTGACCCGAGACTTGAACTCGTACCCCATCTTCTTCTTTTTGTCGTCGCCAAAACCGCCATGTTTGCCGCGGTCGAAGAAGACGCGATCGTCGAGGTTTTCAATGTAGATGCCGGGGAAGGCATTACAGTACGTGGACATACTTGGCATGGAAACGCTCCCACGAAAAGGTAGACGGACGACGCCGAAGTCGTTGTCAATTCGACGCCGATTCTACCTCGCAGTCTAACCTAATCGGTCAACGTTGTCATGAACGAAATGTCAGGGCCCTCGCCTCGATAAGCCCGAGGCTCGAGCCAGGGGCGACCCAAACAACGTCACGACCGCTTGCGCAACGCCTTTACGAGATTTCGGGCGACCTCGTCGGCGTCCTTGGGATCGTTTCCCGTGATGAAAAGTCCGTCGCTAATCACGGAACGTTTCAGGTCGTTGACCGGCTTGGCTCCGGCGCGTTCGACGGCCCAGACAATCTCGGCGCGAGTCGCGGCCTCGCGCCCCTGCATGAGGCCCGTTTCCGCAAGGACCTGGACTCCGAGGCAGACCGCGGCCAACGGCTTTTGGGCAGCCACCATCTCCCGGGCCAGTCGCTTTGTGTCGTCGCCGCGTAAGTCGCCCATCGACGCCCCACCGACAAACACCAACGCGACATAGTTCGATCCGCTGACGTCGCGCAAGGCGTGATCGGCTCGAACAGGGTCATATTCCTTGTTCCAGTCTTTCGCGACAATCGAGCCGGCGGTCGTCGATGCGGTGTGGACGGTGAAGCCCTCGGCCATTAGCTGATCGCGAATTGGGGCGAAGTCGGGATAGAAAACGCCCTTGGGAGGCAGCACGATCAAGACGGTGCGACCGGTGGCGGGGGCCGGTCCCGGCGCGGGCGGATTCGATGCCGCCACAACCGGCGAGCGGAACGCCCCATTCCCGGCGGAGGGTCGCGAATCCGTCGCCGGACGCGATCGGCCCGATTGAATGGCGGCCACCACGGCCACCACCAAGGTCAACGACGCGATCGCCCCGGCGCCGATCAGCAACGGGGTGAGGCGATCACGCTGCTTCCGCCTTCGACCGCGTTTGGCGCGAACCGACGGAGGTTTCAACTCCACGTCAACCGCGGTCGGGGCATTCTCGATACCGCCGACAACGTCCGCCGGCCCCAACTCGACAATCGCGGGGACCGTCGCGCCGGGCTTCGCCAATGGTGTCAACGCGCGGGCCAATTCGCCCGGCGTCTGGAAGCGGTCATCCGGCTTCTTCGCCATCATTCGCGCGAGGATGGAGGCGACCTCTGGCGGAACGTCCGGCCTCAGTTCGGTCACCGGCACGGGTTTTTGTTCATTGTGGGCGATCAACTTGTCGAAGACTCCGCCTTCGGGAAACGGCGGGCGACCTGTCAGAAGATAGTAAAGCGTGCATCCGAGCGAGTAGATGTCGGCGCGAATGTCGGCGTTGCGGCTGTTACGGGCCTGTTCCGGCGCGATGAAGTCGGGCGTGCCCATGACCATGTCCGGCGAGGTGGTCGCGCTGCTCGGGTCGCCTTCGACCATGACGCGAGCCAGGCCAAAGTCGAGAACCTTCACCTGACCGCGAGGCGTGATCATGAGGTTTTGCGGTTTCAGATCTCGATGGACCATGCCTTTTTCAAAAGCGTGTTGCAGCCCGAGTGCGGCTTGGCGGATGTAGTGACAGGCGTGTGTCACCGGCAACGGGCCTCGCCGCGCCACGAGCCGATCCAGACTGACGCCCGGGACGAATTCCATCACCAGGAAATGGGTTTCGCCCACATGCTCGGCGTCGTGAGCCGTCACGATGTGCGGATGGTTCAGCTTCGCCGCTGCCTTGACCTCACGGCGAAAACGATCGACCAGGGCGGGATTCCGTGTCAGATCGGGGTTGATGACTTTGAGGGCGACGCGGCGTTCCATGAGCCGGTGTTCCGCTTCAAATACGGTCCCCATGCCGCCGGCGCCAATGCGGCGCACGATCCGATAGCGGGGATGATCGAGCAATGCGGTTGGCGAATCACCCGAGGCCGGCAGGAAAGCGCCGGTAGGCGTATTGCCGGCCGCGAAACTCGGCGTGCCGCCCGCGCCGCGAACGATGGCCGCCAATGAATCATCCGGGATGGCTTCGGCCACCGCCCGACAATCGGCGCAATGCTCCAAGTGGGAGGCGATGGCGTCGGCGTCGGAGCCGGCCACTTTCCCCAGAGCGAAGGCCGCCAGGGTGTCCGCGGTCGGGTGAGTCAATTGCGGTGCCGCCATGTTTTGGTCCTCGATTGGTGGACGATATAACGATAGTCCAAAATCGGCGGGAACCTGTCAGGGAAATGGGCAACTTGAGCGGGCGTTCGGGGTGGGCTTTGCGTTTCGGCTCGCCGAGTTCGGCCGATTGGGGCTAATCGAGGATGCCCTTGGCCGCCTCGCGGAGCCGACCCAAGATGCGGGATTTGGCCAGGAGAACGGCATTCACTGACACGCCGAGCCGATGGGCCACCTCGGCGGGCATCTGCCCCTCGAACATGACGCCGGCAAAGGCCGCCCACGTCGCCGGTTGAAATTCGGCGCGAATTCGATCGAGCAATTGCCGCGAAACGTGACGATCATGCTCGACGTCCCATTGCCGGCTCAAGGGGCTATCGGGATTCTCCCATTGGTCGAGTCGGGCCTGAAATTCGTCGTCGCCGGTGCCGGGTTGCCGTCGCCGAGCCCGGCGAAAGGCGCGTAAGCGATTGACCGCGATACGTCGCAGCCAGAGGCGAAAGGCGCCGGTCCGGCCATTGTGGACGAATCGGGGCAACTCGGCACAGACGACGGCGAGGACCTCTTGGGAAAGATCGTCGCTGTCGGCTTCGGCCAGCCCTTCGCGGTGAAACCAGGCTCGCAGCAATGGCGAATAGAGATCGACGAGTTGACCCCACGCCTGATCTTCGGCGCCGGCGCCTCGCAAATGTTCGAGCAAGCTAGGTGACGTGGGGTCCATGATCGGTGACCGTTTCTTGGTCAAGCCATTGTTCGAATGCGTCGGCTTTCGCTTGCCAACTTTCTGCCGCCAATCGAGCGCGGGCCTGTTGCTGGCTTGGCGGAATACCTTCGGCGAGTCGTCGCGTGACGGCAGCGACAAAGGAATCCGGCGCCTGGACCAGGTCGAGGCAGTCGGCCCAAGGGCGCGTCGCCGGCAAATCCCTTACCACGACGGGCCGGCCCGTGGCGAGATATTCCTTGAGCTTCAACGGCTGCATGGCCCGCGTCACCGGCAAGTCAGCGTAAGGCATTACCAAGACGGCTGCCCGCTTGGCTAACCCCGGAAGGCGCTCGATCGGGGCCGGCGGCATTAGGATCACACCGCGGAGCCTCGCCAACTCCGGGTCCGGCTGATCCTGGGGGCCGACGAAGACGAGCGAGCCGCCAAAGCCCGTGGCCGAAAGACGCCGCACAAACTCCACGTCCATCCGCCGATCGATGACGCCCCAAAAGACGATCAACGGCTGAGGCACGGTGGCTAGTTCCGGCCAGTCGCTGCCACCCCCGCGCCAAAAATCGAGATCGACGCCGTGCGTGAGCAGCTCCGCGGTTCGGCCCAGCGATTGTATCCGATCGCGAAGGGTTTCGCTGACGGCGACAATTCGATCGACGTGGGCGATCAGACGCTCTTCCATTTGCCGGAGCGTTTGCCCGTCGAGGCCGGGCCAGACGCTGAAATCATCGACGCAGTAATAGACCCAACGCCGCACCGAAAGCGATCCGACCAGATCCGCAACCAGCGGCAGCGTGGTGACGGCGATCGGCGGCTCGGGCATCTGGCCAAGCCGAGACGACAAGGCGCGAATCAGGAGCCGCCGATTCAGAGCGCGGTCATGGCGTCGCGAGAACCATGGCCACATGCGCGGATTGGCGATGGCGAGGTTGGGCGGCAACGGCTCACGCGGAGGGGCCGGTCGAGACCATTGCCGCAGTTTCTCAAACCCACGTTGGAACGTCGCCCGATCCAGCCGGGGCTTCCGCGTACCGATCGTATTGACCCAGAGCACGCGTCGTCGTGACAATAGTTGGCGAATGAGGTGCTGGCAACTCGACGGATGCCGCCCCCAATCATCAGCGAAAACGAGCAATGGTGCCGCCACGATGGCTCCCCGCTCAGGAGTCGGCGAATGGTCAGCGATCGCGTCGGGGACGATCGACCTCGGTTTAAGGATACCAATCGGACAAGGCTTCCCACCACGATATTGGGCGGCCGGGCGGGCGTTGCGGTCGTCGCGGACACGATATTCGGAAAAGATTCGGGTCTCGGACAAGGTTTTTGGCAACATCTAACGGAAAGTGCTTGACGCGGCTCGTCAATTGGCGGTAAATGGATAAACTTTTCGCCATTGACCGAAAATCAGGACTCGGCAACCTGGCGGGTTTGGCTGCCAGGTTATTCCCGTTCCAACATGTGTTGGGGCGAGTCTTTCCGTTGCCGGTGAAGTGACTCCCCATCGGGATTCCAGGGATCGGACCCGCGACGAGCTTCCTCGGCGTTTCCGATCAGGGCATTCCCATGGGCATCTCGTTCCTTCGTTCTTGGCTTCGCCCCGCGAAACCTGTTTCATCGCCGCGACGGGGCGCAAAATCGCGAACACGTCTGCAACTCGAAATACTTGAAGATCGAGCGACGCCGGCCATCAGCACGGTGGGGATTCCCGATTGGTTCGATCAAGGCCCCGGGCCGATGATTAACGCCCAGCTCCAAGTTCCGCCCAACGATCCGGCCGGCGGCGCGGTGCAGAGCATCGCGGTTCATCCGAATCAAGTGACCCACATGATCATCGGCACGGTCAACGGTGGGTTATGGCGGACGACCAACGCGAACACGGCCGTCCCCGCCAACACGACTTGGACCCCGCTGACGGATAATCTCGGGTCGCTGTCGGGCGGTGCGGTTGCCTATGACACCGCGGATGCCACGGGCAATACGTTTTACTACGGGACCGGCGAATACAGCAACTCGTTCGATGGGGCCGGACGTGCCGTCGGTGCGTATCGGACAACCGATGGCGGCGCGACCTGGACCTTACTCGGCACCGCGACCCCCGGTGGAAACCCTTTGCCGAACGTCGCCATCAAGTCGATTCTTGTGAACGGAAACACGATTCTCATCAGCGGTGTGAACACGCCGACCATCAATCAACGCAACTATCGACTTCTCGGCGGGGCGCTGTTCCGCAGTACCGATGGCGGTGCCGTCTTCACGCAGGAGGTCGGCGTCGGCGCGACCGACTTGCCCGCCGGGGCCGTCTCGTCGGTGGTGCAGGATCCGAACAATGCCAACCGGGTCTATGCCTCGGTTCCCGGTCAGGGCATTTTCCGCAGTGACGACTTTGGCGACACCTGGACGCCGGTGAACACCGGCCTGGGCTTGACCGGCAATGAATCAACCCTCGAGTTGGCCGTCGAGGATCTTGGCGCAAACACGACTGTCTACGTCGCGGTCGCCAATGGGGACACGCTCAACGGCGTCTTCTCGACCACGAATGCCGGCGGAAACTGGAATGCATTGCCCGGCGGCCTCCCGGCAGGGTTCAGCGCCGGGGCCAGCTTTGCCGACAAGATGCAGATCATCGTGGATCCTGACAACGCTGGCTTCGTCTACCTGGCCGGACAGTCCGGCGCCGGCGGCGAGGTGTTCCGGTATGATCCGGCCGGCGGCGGCGTTTGGACCTTCATCACCGGAGCGAACGCCAACAATACCACGCCTCACGTCGACTCGCACGATTTGCGGTTCCTCGGCAATGACACGCTCGTTTATGCCAGTGACGGCGGGCTTTATTTCCTCAACAATCCCGACAATATCGGCGCCAACCAGTGGCAGTCATTCAACGGCGTGGAGCCCAACGGAATTCGCGCGGTCGAGTTCTTCGCCGTCGCCTACGACCCCAACGGCAACCGGATCATGGGTGGATCGCAGGACAATGGTAGCGAGATTCAAACCGGGCTGAATAGCCAAACGTGGGACCACGTTCAGGACGGCGATGGCCAGAATCAGGAATACGACGCGGTCAACAACATCCGCTATGGCCTGGGTAACAACTTCGGCAACTTCGATCGCGCCGCCGGCGGTGGCGTCGGGGCCCAGATGCTGCTTCGGGCGCCGGCCAGCGCCGTCAATTTCAGCGGCCTCCAAGCGAGTGATCGACCTGTGGCCGGCGGCTTCAATTTTTTCCAAGCTCACGTTCCATTCATCCTGAATTCGCAAGACCCGACGCGCATCTTGATCGGTCGCAACGGCCTATATGAAAGCGACCCAGCCGCGATCGTTCCGACCGGCGATTCAATCGTCGACATTACCCCCGGCGGCATGGCTCAGGCCCGAGCATTGGCCTATGGCGGCGAACGAGGCGGAAACCCATTCGTGAATGTCGTCGTGGTCGGCACGGGCAACGGCCAGCTCTTTTTCCGCGGCGAGGCGGGAGCCGCATTTACCAACGTCTCCGATGGTGGTGCCGGTGAACTCGCCGGCATCGGCTCCGTCGAAGACATCGTCCTCGACCCGGAAGATTGGCGCCGCGTCTACGTTCTTCAAGGCGACCAGATTTGGGTCACCAACAACATCGAAGACTTGGCGAACAACCCTTTCACGGATGTCACCGACAATCTCGGTCGGCTCACCGACGAGGTGAGGTCCATCGAGCTTTACGACAACACGCCGGCCACCGCCGGCGATTCGATCCTGCTGGCCGGCGGATTCGGTGGCGTCTTCCGGCGGCTGATCGCCCCTGTCGGCGGGTGCGCCGACGCTACCTGGACCGAGTATGGCCGGCTTCTACCCAATGTCATGGTTCAAGATGTCCGAGTCAATCTCGACGATGTGGACGCCAACGCCGCCAACGGCATTGGCCGACTCATCGCCGGAACCATGGGACGTGGCGCCTGGACCATCGACAACATCAGCGCCACCATCGGAATGGCCGGAGTCGTCACCGTCACCGGCGACGGTAACGCCAACAACATGTTCCTCCAACAGGACCTGGCGAATCCCAATCGCATTATCGTCGATGATGGTCTCGGAAACGTCCAAGCCTTCGATCGCTCTCTGTTCTCCTTGGTGCAATTCCTCGGCGCCGGCGGCGATGACACCATTCGCATCGACTCCAACGGAGCCACTGCGGGAGGCGATGTCAACTTCGTCACCTTCATGGTGAACGTCGATGCCGGCGGGCAAGCCAATGATCTGACCATCCTCGAAGATGCTGCCGACACGACGGCCGACCGCGTCACGATCACGCCGACCACTGTGGGCGCCGCCGACCCCGTCGCCGGCACTTATGCGGGTGACAACTTCTTCGGCGAGTGCGGCCGCCTGACTTACTCCAATACGCGCTTGACCGTCAACCTGAGCAACGACACCACCGCCGGCGATACGGTCTTCGTTCAGGGCACCTCCGGCATCACCACGCTCAATGGCAACGGCGGCAACGATATCTTCCACCTCAACAGCGACGCGCCGAGCAACACGCCCACCGACACGGGCCACTTGAACAATTTCGCCGCCGCCATCACCATCGACGCCGGCGCCGGGGCGGCCAACCGAATCATCGCCAGCGATCAATCCGGGGCCGCCAACGGCAACGTCGTGGTGACCAACAACAGCATCACCGGCCTGGCGCCCTCCGCCATCAACTACTCAGCCACCGGCGGCAACTTCACCAACGGGGCCGCCAACAACGGCATCCTGATTCGCGGATCCGACGCCGGCAACGATATCTTTAACGTCCGATCGACATTGACCGGAAGCACAACCCGCATCGAAGGCCTTGGCGGCAACGACACATTCAACGTCGCCTCCGATGCCCCGACCAATACCGGCAATCTGGATAACATCACGGGTCTTCTGACGATCGACGCCGGCACGGGCGCCGCCAATCGCCTCATCGTCACGGATCAAACCGGCGCGGCCAACGGCGGCGTGACGGTCACCAACTCCAAGATCACGGGCTTGGCTCCGGCCGACATCAACTACTCAGCCACCGGCGGCAACTTCACCAACGGTGTCAACAAAGACGGCATCCTGATTAGCGGCTCCGACACGGGCAACGATGTCTTCAACGTTACCTCGACTCTGGCGGGAAGCAGCCTCACCATCAACGGACTCGGCGGCGACGACACGTTCACTATCGCCGGTGACGGTCTGGGCGGCGACAACTTCTTCCGCGGCGGCGTCGGCACGGATACCTTCACTGTCAACGCCGGCACCGGCATCACCGGGACGAGCCTCTGTTTGAGCGGCGATGCCCACCCGGCCGGCAGCAAGGATTCCGCCACTTTCAACGGCACCGGAAACGACGATCTCATTGAAATGCGTTATGGTGTCGGCGTGTTAGGCGAGCGGTTAACAGGACTCGGCACCCTCGTGCGGTTCGATACCATCGAAGACGTGACCATTGACGGCAAGGGTGGTAATAACACTCTGCGTGTTATCGACGACACGAACAAGGTCTATGGCTCGGCGCTGAACCCCGCAAGTGGTATCGTCTATCGCCCGACCGGCGCCGCCAGCGGCGACGTGCGCGTCAACCTTGACGCAAACGGGGATCCGACCCTGCCATCCGAAACGCCAATGGTTCGCTTCGGCAATATCAATCTCGCGTTGGAGATTAACGGCGACGGTGATAATTCAGGCGACAAGGATGTGTTAGTCGTGCTGGGTGTCAGCACCAATGGAATGTCATCAGGCAATCCTTTCAATGAAACGACGTCGGCAAACGGCAGTGATGTTATTAACGTGACGGACACGAGCGTATCGATTACCAACGCCGCCTTGGGGGCGCTCCGATCGGTGACGCTAACGGGCACGGGCGGCCCGGCGTTCACGGCACTGGTCTTGCGGGCCGGCAACGAAGCGCCGCCAGTGGGCGACGACGTGACTGCGACGCCCTCGAAGCGTCTCAACATCTTCCTCGATGGGATGGATCCGAAGTGCGGCGACCCCGGCGATAAACTGACCGTGCTGACGGTTGGCCCGCGCCAGATTGTCGCGGTCAATGATCCTCTGCTTGGCCCGCCGCACGTTCGCATCGTGCAGACGAGCGATGGCGCGAGCGTCGGGTTCATTCACTTTGAAACGATCGCGGGTGTCGGCATCTCGGTGACCGGTGCGGATGCCGGCGGCGGGCCGCAGGTACGCGTCTTTGATTCCATCACCGGCGCCGAGCGATTGCCGAGCTTCTTCGCCTTCCCCGTTGGCTTCCTGGGCGGTGTTCGCGTGGCGGCCGGCGATGTGACGGGCGATGGTATCCCGGATGTTATTGCGGCCGCCGGTGTCAGTGGTGGGCCTCAAGTCCGCATTTTCGACGGCATCAGCGGTGCCGAAGTGCGGAGCTTCTTCGCCTATGACATGGGCTTCCGCGGCGGCGTATTCGTGGCCGCCGGCGATGTGAACTGCGATGGATTCGCCGACATTATCACCGGCGTCGGTGTGAGCGGCGGGCCGCATGTCCGAGTCTTCAGTGGTGCCACGGGCGCCGAGTTGTATGGATTCTTCGCCTACAGCCCGGGCTTCCTCGGCGGCGTTCGCGTGGCGTCGGGCGATGTGAACGGCGACGGCAGCGCGGATATTATCACGGGCGCCGGCCAGGGTGGCGGGCCGCATGTGAGGGTGTTCAATGGAACAAACGCGGCCGAGCTATTTGGATTCATCACGCCCTTCACGGTGACCTTCCCCGATGGCGTGTATGTCGGCGCGGGTGATGTGGACGGCGACAAGCGTGCGGACATCCTGGTCGGCGCGGGTCGCGGTGGGCCTCCGCAGGTCTTCGTGTATAGCGGCGCCACGGGCGGCCTGTTGCGAAGTTTCTTCGTGAATGACCCGTTTGCACCGGATTCGAACCCAGAGATCGCGTTGCAAACCGGCATTCGGGTGGCGACCAGCGACGTCAGCGGCGACGGGATCGCGGACATCCTGGTAGCCAACGGCCTCGGGACGCTGCCGCGCCTGCGAGCGTATCGCTTCGTGGGCGGGCTGACCGAGTTGAGAAACGAGTTGGTCTATAGCCCGCTGTTCGCCGGCGGCGTCTTCGTCGGAGGAAAGTAAAGACACGTTCACGGCGGGCGGTTCCGCGACGCTTCACTGGAAGTTTGGGGAGTACCAGGCTTCGGCGAGGCGTCACGGAATGGCCTCGAGTCAGCCGGCCGACCGGCATCGTCTCGCCGAGGCACATCCTAACAATAGAACGAACATTGGACCGGGGATCCCGGGCCGACCGGCTCGGGGGCTCTCGCATGGTGGCGACCCCATTTCTCACGCCTTCACTTGGAGTCTCCCATGCCTTGTCGCGCTCGCCTTATCCCCATTGGAATCCTCATCCTCTTGGCCGCGCCGGTCGTCGCTCAGACGTCAGCTCAACTCGATGCCCTGGTCAATCGAGCGATCGAGCTTCGCACGCAGAACAAGTTGGCCGAGGCCGAGCCGTTGTTCCGGCAGGCGGCGCAGATGGCCCCCACGGTGCATGGCGCCAATCACCAGAATACGGCTCTCGTTGTCGGCGTGCTGGCGAACACGCTTCGCGATCAGGGGAAGATCGCCGAGGCCGAGCCACTCTATAAGCAGTGTTTGACTATCTTCGAGGCGACTCTCGGCGTCGATCACCAACACACGATTTCGACGCGGTCGAACCTGGCCGGCATCTATCAGCAGCAAAACAAGCTCGATCAGGCGGAGACTCTGTTGACGGTGGCGTTGAAGAGCGCCGAGAAAACCCTGGGGGCGACCCACGCCGATACGGGGCTGATATTGAACCAATTGGGCGACGTGTATGGGCGCCAGGGCAAGCTGGCCATGGCGGAGCCGTTGTTGCGTCGCGGGTTGGCGATTCGAGAAGCCGCCAATGGTCCCGAACATGCTGAGGTCGCTCAGTCGCTGAACAACCTTGGGCATCTGTATTTGGCTCAGGGGAAACAGAACGAAGCGGCGGCTGCCTATCAACGCTGTCTGACGATCCTCGAAAAAACCACGGGGACCGATCATCCCAACTACGTCTCACTGTTATCGAATCTTGGCACGGTTTGGACGAATCAGGGGCGCCTCGCCGATGCCGAGGCGATGCACCAGCGAAGCCTCCAAATTCGGGAGAAGATCTTCCCGCCGGGGCATCCGGAAATCGCGAGTGGTTTGATGATGTTGGCGACGGTAGCTCGAAGCCGGGGCAAAACGGGCGAGGCCGAGGCGTTACTGCAACGGGCGATTGCCATTCGCGAAAAGGCATTCGGCGCGACCCATGTGAGCTTGGTGCCGGTGCTGAGCGGTCTGGCGGCGATCTATGATTCGCAAGGGCGACCCGCCGAGGCCGAGCCATTGTTGCGGCGATGTTTGACAATCGTGGAGGCCGTCGCCGGACCGCAACATTCCGACGTCGCCGTGGCGTGTGTCGAACTCGGTAGCGTGTTGATGGCGCAAAAGAACTTCGCGGGTGCCGAGCCTTTGTTTCAGAGAGCGTTGACCATTCGCGAGAAGACCGTTGGGCCTAACCACCCGGACACGGCGTCGGCCGTCGGCATGCTGGCGTCGTTGAAGAATCGGCAGGGGCAAGTGCCGGCGGCTGTCGAGTTGTATCGCCGGGCGTTGCAGATGCTCGAATCGGTTCATGGTGTCGGGCATCCGAACACGGCGGCGACTCTGGCCAGTCTCGCGGAGCTGTTGCAAACACAGGGGAAGTTTGCCGAGGCGATGCCGTTTCACGACCGTCAACGGCGAGCCGGCCGGCGGTTTCTGATGCAGGAATTCCCCGGCATGGCGACCCGCGACCAGCTTGAGTTTTTGGCGAATGACGAGGCGCCTCGGTTCCAGGCGGCCATTAGCCTCGGGTGGCATCTGGCCAAGTCGGGCGCCAACACCGATCAATCGGCTGAATGGCTTCTGAACGCGAAATCGGCGGCGATCGAGGCGATGACCGCGTCGATGCGGATCGAGGTGGAAGCCGGCGACGGCGAGGGCCGAGCGATGCTGCTTCAGTTGCAGAAACTTCAGAGCGAATTGGCGTCGGTGTTGCGTGAACCGGTGAACCCATTGACGGCGGCGGCCCGTAATTTACGGCAGAAATCAATCGAAGAACAGTTGAAGGGGTTGGAGGCAAAATTGGCGTCCATTAGCCCGACGTCGGCGAAGCAGAGCCGCCTCTGGGTGCCGCTGGCGGATGTGCGGCGTTCGATACCGGCCGGTGCGGTCTTGATCGATCTGGTTCGATTGACACCGCGAAACGTGCCGGTGGGTGGAACGGCGTCCCGATACGTGGCGTGGGTGATTCCGGCGGCAGGATCGACGCCGGTCGCCGTCGTGGATTTGGGCGAGTCGGCGCCTCTCGACGCCGCGATCCAAGCCGCGCGGGAAGCGATCATCAAGAAGGATGCGAGCGCAGTCACCAAGTTGGGCCAACTCAGTAATCGACTCATCAAGCCGTTGCGCCCCCATCTGAGCGGCGTCCGTTCGTTGATCGTCAGCCCGGATGCGGAGCTTTGGTTGGCGCCGTGGGCCGCGCTGGCAACGGGCAAGGATCGATTCTTGATCGAAGAATTTTCGTTGCGATTGGTCATGAGTGGGCGTGACCTGCTGTCGCCGGCATCGACCCCGGTCGCGACATCGCCGGCGACGATTCTTGCCGATCCCGATTTCGACGCGAAGCTCGGCGCCGCGGGTCTCGTGGGCCGATCGGCCGTCGGGCAGTTGGGAGGCATGGCCGTTCATTTCACCTTCGCTCGGAGTGGCCGCTTCACGGTCCGTTTGGGCACGTTGAGTGACGGCGAGGTGATCGGCAGCGGAACATGGCAACAGGACGGGGACGCCGTTCGCATGGAGTCAGAGCGTTCGGCCTATCAGGGGCGATGGCACGAGGGTCAATGGTCGGGGCGACGCCGGCGAAAGGACATGCCGAATCTGCCGGAGGATGCTTGGGCGATGGAGCTGACGCGAAGCGTTGATCCGGGGGTGCCGGCTTCCGCCAAGATCGGCAAGGCCGCGCGACTTTCGGCGGCGGGGGAGTGGGCGACGGCGTTTATCGCGGAACTGAAGCGAGTGACCAAGGCCGAGGTCGTCGCGCTGACCGGGGCGCCGGCGAGCGAGGCCGCCGCCAAGGCCGCCATCCGTCCGAAGTTGCTGGCGTTCGCCACGGCGCATTTCTCCGTGTCCGCGTCGCCGGGCGCCGAGCGCGAGAATCCGCTAGCGTGTTGCGGGCTGTTCCTTGCCGGCGGCAATCATCGAGCCGATGCCAAGCCGGGGTCCGACGATGGGGTCTTGACAGGTTTGGAGATCGCCGCCTGCGACCTGCTCGGGACGGATGTCGTTGTTCTAAACACCGTTGAAATGACGCCGGCGACCGCGCCTGGAGAGGGCGTCGCGGCGTTACGTCAAGCATTTCTGCTGGCGGGGTCGAATGCCGTGCTTGCGTCGCAGTGGGCGGTCGGCATCAACGAGAGCGTCGCGATCCTGACGCGATTTACTGAGCAGCGTGGGGCCGGCAAATCGAAGGCGGATGCCCTTCGCGACGCGCAGTTGCACGCGATCCGCGAAACTCGAGGCAAAGGCGCCGGCGAGCAATCCTTGTCATGGGCGGCATTCACGTTGACGGGCAACTGAACCTTGCGCGGCCAAGATTCGAGCACGACGCGCGAGCAAGTGCAATGCGAGCCTTTCGAGCACGA
>CAZESP010000049.1:0-36961 GCA_964515185.1 uncultured Alcaligenaceae bacterium | reverse complement strand
TTTGCCGGCTCGCCGCTCGCGCGTTGAGCCGTATCGGAAAGCCCGCGATACCCTCATTGATCGAGACGCTGAAACACCATGATCCTTTCGTTCAGGCCGAGGCAGCCGTTGCCCTCGGCTGGATTGGTCCGCCCGCCGCCGATGCTGCCGGAACTTTGCTCTACTGCCTCCATCAATTGCTCCAGCAACCCGCGAGTGCCAACTCCGACCCTGCCGTAGCAAGCTATCGTGCTACGTTCGTGCAAGCGCTCGGCCGGCTCGGCCCGGCCGCGGCCGGTGCCGCAAACACGCTTTACGCGCTGAGGCAAGACCCAGACAGTGCCGTGCGCGAGGCCGTCGCCATCGCGTTACGACAGATTCGCAACGACTCCGGCGATTCCTAGAGACGGTTTCGTAACCCATACTCATCCCTGAATGCCAGGCGCTTAGGGCACCAAACTGGGGTTTTGAAACGGTCTCTAGGCACCACTACTTAAATAGCCCATCCGGTACGCCCGCTTCGGCTTTCTCGGGGGGCTTGACACCCAATGCTCGCGCTAGAATCGCCGCCGCCGCCTGTGGGGTCACCGCGTCTTGACGCACGCCCGGCTTTATCTCCTGACCATAAACGACCAAGGGCACATGTGTGTCGTAAGGATGCGGTGTGCCGTGATTGGTGCCCGTCAGGTATGACGAAACCAAATAATAGGGCTTGGCGATAACATAAAGGTCACCGCTGCGGTCGTGGTGGAATGATTTGCGCACGCGCTGGCCGATGACATCGTCCGGGGCAAGTTCCGCCAAATCGGCCCGCGTGTAGGCGGTGAGGATGTACGGTTGACTCTTTAAGAATCGCTGCAACGTCACTGCCACGTCGGGAACATTCAACCCGCGGCTCTCAATCAAACGCCTGTTTAAGTAAATCGATGAATCTGAAAATGACTCCAGATACCGCGTCTTGGCGACCTCCGGCTCGCCATAAGCCTTTCGAAGAAACTGCTCCGATGCAGCCACGCCATTGACCGGTAGGACTCGCCCGCTGCTCAAACCTTGAACGCGCCGAGATTCCGGTAGTGGGCAGATTCCATGATCGGCTGTCATCGCTACCACATACCGCCCCTTGCCGACGGTTTCGTCGAGAAAGTTCAGGAAGTCACGAATCATCACGTCGGACCGAAGCGTGATGTCGAGAACCTCGTGAGAATCCGGCCCCCAAGCATGCCCCACGAGATCATTGCTGGAGAAACTGACGACTAGCAGGTCGGGCGTATCGTCGGAGCCGAGTCGCTCCGCCTTGATGGCAGTCTTGGCGAACTCGAACAGGAGCTCGTTACCAGCCGGTGAATTCGCCACCGAATCGTAGTAACGCTTGGCCGGTTTCTTGTCGTCGGCGAACGGATGCGGAAAGACGTTACCCTGACCGGAGCCTTTACCCTCGCCGGGTGCCTGATCCGGTCCGCTGTACTTGGTGTAGTCGATGTTGGGCCGAAATCGCTCCCACGATTTCCCGAACCACTGATCCGCCAGCCTCCGAGAGTTGAACTCCTCGACCCATGGATGCAACCTTTCGCGATAATAGGTCGAAGTCACGAAGATACCCTTGTCCGCCCAGTAGCAAGCGTCGGGCTTTCGACCGACGGGTAGGATGGCCGAGCGATCCTTCAGCGACAATCCGACGACTCGCCCCTGACCCGAGGTTGCCTCCTTGAGGACATCACCCAGAGTCGGCGCCAGCATCCGTAACGGAGAACCCGCGCCTTTGGGTTTCTTTTCCGCGTCATCACCTTCCTTTGCGTCCTTCTTCTCCGTCGTCTTCGGCTCAATCTCGGGCGGCGGGACGCGTTCATAACGCATCGTGGTCGCGCAATAAACGGAGGTTGCTTCGGTTCGATCGTACCAATTGTTCCCGACAATGCCGTGACGATCAGGCGAGCAACCGCTCATGATCGACGCATGGCCCGGACCGGTCGCTGTACCGGCATAAGGGTAGTGGCAATTTTGAAACCATGCCCCATCGCGCGTGAGGCGCCGGAAGCCGTCTTCGACATAGAGAGATTGCCATCGCGACAGATAGTCGCCGCGCATCTGATCGAAGACGATGAGCACGGCCAGACGTGGGCGACCCGATTCCGTGGATGGCTGAGCTGCCAGGTAAGGCGAGGTACAACAGGCAGCGAAAAGCGATAACAACCCAATTCGCATGGAAGATGTCTCCAGGGGCATAGCAGGCATGCGCGGTCACGATATGAAACGTGCCGCGACAGGGCAAAGGATTCACGCAAAATTCATACGATTCGGAGTCGCCCTGGCGGGGTCCATTTTCCGCTTGCGATTGTTTCCCTGAGTGTTGATGTCCTTCATCCGAAGCGACCGATGATGTATAACGATGGTCTCCCTCTACCGAATCTGCGAGGTGCTACCGATGCGGCCGTTTATGGTGATGCTGATCCTGGCACAATTCCTCGATGCACGCTCGGTGATGGCTCTTGAAGGCCGCGATCTCTTCTTGATCGTCAACCGCAACGAAGCTGCGTCGAAGAAAGTCGCCGATCACTATTGCGCAAAGCGCGGCGTGCCCAAAACGAATGTCCTTGCATTGGATCTTCCGACATCGGATGAAATCACCCGAAAGGACTACGAGGCAAAATTGGTTCGCCCGCTGCGTGAAGCTCTGAAGGATCGCAAGGATCAGGTCAAGGTGCTCCTTTGCATTTATGGTGTGCCCCTACGTGTCGGCGATAATGTACCCACGGCAAGCGAAAAGGCCGATTTCGATCGTGTTCGGCCCGAGTTTCAAACTGCGAAGGCGGAAACTGAGCGGCTCGAAAAAGAAGTCCGCGAGTTGGAGCCACGGGCCAAAGCCGACGCCGCCGGCGCGGGCAAACGGCTGACAGACGCCAAAGTCGCCCTCAAGGAGGCCCAAGCCCGCTTCGAAAAACTCGAATCTTTGCGGCGAAAACTGCTTCACATCGAGACGCGCGCTTCCGTTGATAGCGAGTTGACTCTTCTTTGGTGGGACAATTACCCGCTCTATCGATTCCAGGCGAACATGCACTATTTTCAGATCAGCGACGAAACGCGGCTCAAGAGTCCTCCAGTCTTGATGACGGCCCGGCTGGATGGCCCGTCACCGGAAATCGCGATGCGCCTCGTTGACGACGCGCTCGCCGTTGAAAAAGCCGGCCTCCAAGGCAAAGTCTACATCGACGCCCGCGGAATTCGATTCGACGCCAAGTCGCACACGGGCTACGGTTACGAGGGATACGACGAGTCGATGCGTGAAACGGCTCGACTGTTGAAGGACAATGCCAAGATGAACGTGACCCTGGATGATCGCAATGACCTGTTCCGACCTAACGAATGTCCCGACTGTGCCCTCTACTGTGGCTGGTATTCGCACGGGAAGTTCATCGACTCTTGCCGGTTCAATCGGGGTGCCGTCGCGTGGCATTTGGCGAGTTCTGAGGCCGTGACGTTGCGCCGAAAAGAACACGCGACTCTTTGGTGTCGCAACCTGCTCGACAAAGGCGTGGCGGCCACCTTGGGACCGGTCGCTGAGCCGTATACGATTGGATTTCCGAAGCCGGCCGAGTTCTTCGGTTTCCTCGTCACGGGTGAGATGACACTCGTCGAAGCCTACAGCCGATCATTGCTATTCAACAGTTGGATGATGACATTGATCGGTGATCCCCTTTATAATCCATTCAAGGTCACACCGCGTTTGACCGCGAGTCAGGTCGTCCCGAGTCCGAAGGGCGGGAAGTTTCTGTTGCAGCCGACCAAGTGAGGTGCGCGATGCGCCTTGGGAATTGGATCGTTGTGTTGGCCATCGTGTTTGCGGCATCTCAGCCGCGAGCGCTGGCTCAAGAGCGAGCGCCGAAACAGCCACTCGATGATGCCGTCGATCGCGGCTTGCAGTTCCTAGCGCGGAACCAGGACCCCGATGGGCATTGGTCCGCGGGCTATCGCGGGCGCAACCCGGCAATAACGGCCCTGAGCGTGATGGCTTTTCTGTCCTCGGGGCATGTGCCGGGCGAGGGGCGTTATTCGGAGACGATTCGCCGAGGCATTGACGCGGTGATTCGTACCCAGCAACCGAATGGCCTAATTGGAGCGGACGCCTATTTCGAGATGTACCAGCACGGCATATGCACACTGATGTTGGCGGAAGTCGTTGGCATGACCGATGGCAAACAGGCCGACGAAGTCCGGCAACGGTTGGAAAAGGCCGTTCAAGTAATCTTGCGCGCCCAGCGTTCCGGCGGCAATCACCGCGGCGGCTGGCGCTATCGGGCATTTCAAGGCGACGACGGCGATATTAGCGTCACCGGTTGGCAACTGATGTCATTGCGGGCCGCCAAGAACGTCGGTTGCGATGTGCCCCCCGACGCCATCGACCGTGCCGTCGAATTCATCAACAAGTGCAACGACCCATCCACGGGCGGATACCGGTATCTGCCAGGCGCTCACGTGACTGCCGCCTGTACCGGAACAAGCGTGCTGGCGTTGGAACTTTGCGGCAAGACTTACCATCGCTCACCGCCCGCCTTGAAGGCTGGCTCGTACATGCTGAAAAACCCACCCAATAGGTCACGCGGACACTATTTCTACGGCATCTACTATTGCAGCCAAGCGATGTTCCAACTCGGCGACAATTATTGGAACAGCTACCGGGCGATCCTGCACGAACAGCTTTTCACGTCACAGGCGAACAACGGCTCCTGGATCGGCAAAGTCAGCGACGATGTTCAGTTCGGGTCGGCCTATTGCACCGCGATGGCGATCCTGGCCCTGACGGTCGAGTATCGGTTTCTACCGATCTACCAGCGAGATGAAGGGGACGCCGACGTCAAAAAGAAATCGCCGTAGCTCATTTCGATTGGGGCGCCTCGGGCGGAATCGATTGCGGCTTGTCGAAGTGACTGTGCTTTCCCGTGACGGAACTGCCGCCACAACCGGAAATTGAAACGGCGAAAAGTAGAGCGATGAACAAGGTTGCAAATCGCCGGCTCATGACGAATCTCCCGTGAAGAAACGCGAACGGGGCCAACCGGCTCGTCCGGCTGGCCCCGTGATAATTCCGGCTAACCGGCAATTACTTCTTGTCGCCCGTGCCCGGAACGGTCTTGCCACTGTCAGCCGCCGGCTTGGTGGTCGGCTTAGAATCGCCGCAGCCAACGCTGGAGAGGGTGGCAACGGCGCACATGGCCGCGACAAGGCACATGCCCAAAATCTTCTTCACAGTCGGATCCTTTCCACAATGGTGGGAATAAACAGTCTCAACGTCCAACACGTCGAGACGGGATGCCTACACGAAGTCAGCCCACGACGGACTGGTTACTTCCCGTTCTTCTTGTCGTCCTTCTTGGCGTCTTCCTTCTTGGGTTCCGGCTTCGGCTCGGGCTTGGGTTCCGGCTTCGGCTCGGGCTTGGGTTCCGGCTTCGGCTCGGGCTTCTTCTCGGTCGGCTTCGGGCCATCTTTCTTGCCCGAGGTGGTCGGGGCCGTGCAACCAATCGCGAAGATCGAACCCATTAACAGGCAAGCAAGCAGCTTTTTCACTGGTGTCCCATCCTAATCTCAAGGTGATAACTACCCATGGCCGACCCCCACGATCAGCCGGTAACACCTTACACGATGCGCGGCGACGCAAGTTATTCCCGGAAAAATAACGGGCTGGCCCAGGGCAAGAGATTCGGCTGGCAAACGAATAACCAGAGGCGTATCTTGGATTCGGTCAACGGCGGGAATAATTCTCCGCCGATTGCATCTAGCTTGTTGAGGTCTTCATGAGCGTGGCCGGTGACCAGCGGATCATTCAGAAGCTGGTTGAGGAGCACTATCAGGCACTTTACCGCTACGCCTATCGGTTAAGTGGCTCGGCCGACTTGGCCGCTGACCTAACTCAGGAGACCTTCTGTAAGGCCCACTTACAGTTACGTCAATTGCGGGAAATGACTCGCGCGAAGGCTTGGTTGTTTAGCATCCTGCGCAACAACTACTTGCACGGGTTGCGATCGGACAAAAGCCACAAGCTCGTTTCGCTGGACGGCATCGATCCTCCGACCGAGGCGCCCGATCCCGTGCCGGAATTCGATCCTGCCCAATTGCAGACCGCGCTCAACGAGCTTCCCGAGGATTTTCGCACGCCGTTGATTCTGTTCTATTTCGAGGAGTTCTCATATCGCGAGATCGCCGAACAGATGGATCTGCCGATCGGCACGGTGATGTCGCGACTTGCTCGGGCCAAGGCGCATTTGCGAGACCGGTTGTCTCCGGCCCTCGCGGCGCCCATTAGCAAAGGGAGGGGTGTCGATGGATTGTAACGCCGCTCGCCTGTTGTTGCCCTACCGTCATTCCGACGGCTATTTGACCGATGAGGTCGTCACGGCCATCGACGCCCATGTGCGCGATTGCCCCGATTGCTCCAGAATCGTCAATGCCCATCGGTCGTTTGATCGACAAGTCGCCCGAACCATGCGCGACGTGCCCGTTCCACCGGACCTTGGGCGAACCATCTCGAGCCGACTGGCAACCGAATCGAATCGACTCTTTCGGCGTCAGGTTTTTCGTTGGGGTTCCGCGTCCGTTGCCGCATTACTCCTGCTGATCACGGGCTGGGTTTGGCTCAATCGGCCCGAGCCGCTCGACGCCGAGAGTATTGCGGTCGCTCAGGAGACCCGCGTCGCTACATCCCGAGACGCGACCCAGCAGTGGTTTCGCCATCGTGGTTTTTCCGTACCGCTGCCTCCCGAGTTTGATTACGACTTACAGGTGAACCACACGATCGATCGATCGTTTGGAATCGCCGCCCCGCGTGTAACGTTTCTGCGTGATCATGCCATCGCCGATGTTTATGTACTTCCTTACAGCCGATATCGACTGATTCAGGAATCGGCCGCCGCCAGCCAGGTTTCGGTCGAAATCTACCAGTCAGCCGAGAATCCGAAGTATGTGTTCGTCGTTGTGTATCGCGGCGTCGGCGTCCGCAAGGACATGTTTCTAAATCGTCGCGCTCAATTCGGATGAACGCTCCGAAAGACGTAGGTCGCGAATCGAGCCGGCGTCATCGGTGTATCAAGACCGATCGCCGCCGGCCAACTCCTCGGTGTGATGGGCCCCTGGATTATTGCCCGCGGCCCGCAACGCCGACAGGTGACCGACGAGCGTCTTCCAGTCCGCCAACGTGTCCACATCGTACCAAGGCGGAAGCAGCTTCAAAGAAGCCGATATTGGCAATCGTGCAATTGTCTGACGCAAGACATCCTCGCTACCCCATTTGATGCCTTCGAAGATGGGCGGGAAACCCCTCGCGCATCCGAGCAGGTAGTATCCGCCATCGGTCGCGGGACCGATGACCACGTCTGAGGTCCTCAACCAAGTGAACGCTTGTTGGATAAACTCAACAGGAACAGTCGGGCTGTCGGCACCGATCAATACGACTCGTTCGGCTCCTTCTTGAAATCGATCCGCCATGAACTGCCGCATTCGGCTGCCCAAGTCACCGATCGCCTGAGGAACCACCTCGAATCTCGGACCGGAGCGAGATCGAGCCATGGTCACTGCCGATGGTGGATCGATGGCCCAAACACGCCGGGCATTCACGGCCGCCATCCGCTCGAGGGAGTCGTCGAGAAATGCCTCGGCGACGCGACAGGCAAATTCCGGGCTGGATTCGCGCGCTAAACGGGTCTTCACGAAACCCACACTTGGCCACTTGGAAAAAAGCCCGAGCACGTTGGCCATGGACACCTCGGCAATGGGCCGCGGACATATCGCAACGACCCCCGTGTCTATCTCTGCGACAAATCGAACAAATTGGCGTTCTCGTTCGGCGAATGACCTTGGGGGAACCACTCCAAAACCGATAGGCGAGGGCCGTATTTTGACAGCTTTTTTTGCACATCGTTATAATAAGGGTGTCCAGAACTGTCTCGCGGCGTTGTCTGTCCCGAAGGGTGAATTGCAACAGGCTGGGGGTTTCGTCCCGATGCTCCACAGGAATCGACACGTTACGTTGTTGGCTGTCGGATTGCTTACGCTGCTTTTCGGCGCCCAAGCTCATGGCCAGGAGCCGGCAACCGAAGACGGGATGTTCGTCTCCGTGAATCACCCGATCACGAGCGAGGTGTTCAGTCGCGTCCGTGAAACCGTTGAACGCGCCCGGCATCGCAACGACCGCAAGATTCGCAAGATCGTGTTTGACTTTAATCCCAGTGGTGCGGAATCGGCGACACGCGATTTTGGCCCGTGTTACGATTTAGCCGAGTATATTCTAAGTCTCCACGAATTCTCGACGATCGCCTTTGTTCACAACAAGGTGACCCGTCATTCGGTCCTGCCCGTGCTGTCGTGTCGCGAACTGGTGATGGCTGGCACTCCAGAGACACGAATCGGCGAGGTCTTGCCCGAGCATCAGGGACCCATTCCCGATTTATACATGCAGTTCTACACCAAGGTCGCCGGGCCGCAGAAAAACGGTATCGTCGTCAAGATGCTGGACAAGGACGCGGAGGTACTCGAAGGGCGGCTCGGTGGAGCCCGTTATTTTTTCGATCGCCGCAAGACCAACGACGCGCTTCGAGCCGGAGTCGCGGGCATTAAACCGGAACCGGTGATGAAAGCGGGCACTCTTGCCCTGCTGCACGCAGCGGAAGCCAGAGATTATGGGCTATGCCAACTTGCCAATCGCGACACGCGCCAACAGGTCGCGGAGGCCTATGGGCTTTCGGCCGCGAGCCTCAACGAAGACCCGCTCCAGGGGCGAACGCCCTCCGCATGGCGGATCGTGGTCAATGGCCAGATTAACAGCGCTCTGCGTGAGTCGATCCGCCGTCAAGTTCAACGAGCCATCGGCAAAGGCGCGAATCTCGTATTTGTGCAACTCGAACAAGGGCTGAACGGAGATTCGGTCATCGCTGCCGAGATCGCCAAGTTTTTCCAAGAACTGCGAGATGATCGCGGGTTGGCTCGAGTCATGACCGTGGCGTATGTCCCGTATCAGGCCAACGAAATGGCGACGTTTCTGGCCCTGGGTTGCAACGAAATCGTCATGGGCAAGGACGCCGTGATTGGCGACTTCTCGGGGCATCTGAAATACTTGAAGGATCGTGGCGAAGACTTGTCGAGCCTGAAGCCATTGTCGGCGTCGCTGGCGGATTTCGCCGTCGCTCAGGGCATCTCGCCGAACATCACCCAGGGCATGCTCGATCCGGAGTTGGTGTTGATTCGGGCCCGCACACGTATTGGATCGCCCGAACGACGAATCATGACTGAATCCGAGTTGACTAACGATCGGCAGAGCAGGGACCCCAAATGGCAAGACGACGGCCAGATAAAGGGGAAAGGCACGACGCTGAAATTGACGGCATCGCTCGCAAAAGATCTGGGAATCGTGCGGCACGTGACGCAGAATCCCGCCGACCCGCGCGAGTTGTATGCCGCGTATGGCCTGCTCCCGGAACAGGTCCGGGAGACCACTCCCGATCTGTTCGACGCCTTCGCGGAGTTCTTGCGAATCCCAATCGTCGCAGTCGCCCTCGTCGCCATCGGGATTTGTTGCTTGATCTTGGAAATCAAGATACCGGGTGTCACGGCCCCAGGCGTGATTTCGGCGCTCTGTTTTGTGTTATTCTTCTGGTCTCAGTCGGTATTCAGCGGCCAATTCATCGTGCTAGCGATTCTCTTGTTTCTGCTCGGCCTCGTTCTAGTCGGCATCGAAGTTTTTGTGTTGCCGGGCTTTGGATTCGTCGGGTTCAGCGGAATCGTGTTGATGCTCGGCGGCCTGGGTTTGGCGACAGTGGAGCGTTTGCCTCAAACAAGTAGCGAATGGATGCGTTTGGGCAGCACGATGACACAGTTCGGCGTCGGGATGTTGGCGGCCACGGCGGGAGCCCTCTTCCTGGCACGTTACCTGCACAAGATTCCCTTGGCCAATCGACTCGTCTTGATTCCGCCGACAGGTCCCCAAGGCGATGAAGAAGAGCCACCGCTTCCTGGTGCGGAGCAAGCCGCCGCACTTCTGGGCGCCGTTGGCACGGCCGCAACGATGTTGCGCCCTGCCGGAATGGCGCGATTTGGCGAGGCGTACATCGACGTGGTCAGCGAGGGGAGCTATGTCCCCGCGGGCGCTCGAATTCAGGTTATTGAAGTTGAAGGAAATCGAGTTGTCGTCAAGGAAATCTGACAGGGCCATTTGCCCCGTTTCACGAGGATGCGTTCACCGATCATGGATAATCTCACACTCGGATACCTGTTGATCGGAATCGGCATGCTCGTCATGGCGGGTGAGTTGTTTTTCCCGGCTCATGGGACACTCGTGACGATCGGGGTTTGCCTCGATCTGGCGGGGGTCGCCGTCGTGTTCGTCTTCGGCGGATCGACGACGGGCTTTATCACATTAGCCGCGGTGTGCATCGCCATTCCGATCTTCGGAGCCGCAATCATGTATCTTTGGCCGCGAACTCCGCTGGGCAAGCGACTGATGATTCGGCCCGAGGACCACGACGCCACCATCGCGACCATGCCGGTATTAGTCGAATTGGAGCAACTACGCGGCAGGATCGGTAAGGCCAGTTCAGCGCTTCGCCCAGCGGGAATTGCCGAATTCGACGGGCAACGGGTTGATGTAATGAGTGAAGGGATGCTCATTGAACCCGGAACTTGGGTCCGATGCATCGACGTCAAGGCGGGCCGTGTCATTGTCCGGCCAGTCGAAGACCCCCGCGTGACCGAGTATCATCCCCATGATTTTCGGTAAGGGATACCTGTTCAACATAAGGCCTTGATGGATTTGGATTGTTTTTGCCGACTAGCAAGTACCGCGCGAATCGAATACTCTGACGCAAGAGCGAATCTCACTCCAGGAAGACAATCATGAATGCGTTGCTCGCAGTAAACGAACAAATCAACGAAAACACGATCTACTGGCTCATCGGCGGCGTTATCTTGTTGGTCGTCGGCGGCATTGGTATGGTGGTGTTTTTTAGCTTCATTCGACTTTGGGTTCAGAGCGTGCTCACGGGTGCGAACATTAGTATGTTCAATCTCGTCGGCATGAAACTCCGCAATGTCGATTACGGAATGATCGTTCGCCAGAAGATCGCGCTCGTTCAAGCCGGCGTTCGAGTTTCAACCGAGGACCTCGAGGCTCACTACCTTGCACGAGGCAACGTCCCCAAGACCGCAACAGCGGTGATCGCCGCTCACAAGGCCGGCATGGATCTGCCGTGGCGCACAGCGGCCGCCATTGACCTCGCCGGCCGCGATGTTCTGGATGCCGTGAAGACCTCGGTCAACCCGAAAGTGATCGACTGTCCCGACCCGAACAAAGGGCGGCAGTTCCTCGACGCGGTGTGCCGCAACGGCATTCAGCTTCGCTGCAAGGCTCGCGTGACGGTCCGAACCAAACTCGAACGGCTCGTCGGCGGAGCCACCGAAGAAACGATCATCGCGCGTGTCGGCGAAGGCATCGTTAAGGCCATTGGCTCAGCCCACGATCATAAAGAGGTCTTGGCCAATCCGAACATCGTCTCGCAAACCGTGCTCCACAACTCCCTCGATGCCCAGACGGCATTCGAGATTGTCTCGATCGATATTGCCGATATCGAGGTTGGCGAGAATATCGGCGCCAAGCTCCAAGCCGATCAGGCGGCCGCCGACTTGCGAGTGGCCCAGGCTGATGCCGAAAAACGCCGCGCCGCCGCTGTGGCCCGGGAACAGGAAATGCGTGCCTTGGTGGAAGAGAATAAGGCCAAGGTCGTCTTGGCCGAGGCCGAGGTTCCTCTGGCGATTGCTCATGCTTTCAAGGAGGGGCGCATTGGCGTCATGGACTACTACAACCTAAGAAATCTGCAATCTGACACCGACATGCGATCTGCCATCGCGGGTACCAAACCCAATATGTCCACGGACCGCCCCGCCTAGACCCAGTCGACCGAGTGAAGGACGATGGTTGAAATCATCATCTGGTTAGTCGAGGCCTTTGTGCAAAACCGACGCGACAAGGCGAAACGCGAGCGCCGACCAGACGAGGGCCGGCGCGAACACACCAGCGACATCGACAAGTTTCTCGAAGAAGTCGAACGGCTGCGCAACCGCGCGTCGAAGCCACGCCAGGAGACCGACGAAGTCGAGTTAATCGACGAGCCAACTCCAGCGCCCCCACCGCCTGCGCCGACCCCAGTACGACGCCCCGTGCCCCGCGCGAAACCCGTTCGACCCAGACCCACTCTTGCCGATCGTCTCGAAGTCGTGCCCGAGGTTGTCCCCGTCGAGCCGGATCGACCCGACGCGCAACTTCCGCCGAGCGTCATCCCGGTAACACCGCCTTTGCAGCCAGCTCAAAGGTCCGCCCCGATTGCACCCAAGGGGCTGCCCACGAAGAAGAACGCGACTCGCCTTCGCGTAGCCGAGTTAATGAGCGCTGACAACCTTCGTGCCGCCATGATCTTACGCGAGATACTCGATCCGCCCTTGAGCCGGCGCCGGCGATAGCTCTTGCCACGGGACCTTTCGTTGACTTATACTCTGGGAGTCCGTGTTCACCCGGGAAGGAACCCGCATGCACCCGGCCGATCAAGTGCCGCGATTGGCAACTGCCAAACCCACCCGACGCCGCCACCACCGAGCGACACTCGAACCCATTCTCCTGTCGATCGTCATTGTCAATTACCGGCAATGGCGCAACACCGCACGGTTGACCCGCCAGCTAATTCAGTCACCGGCAATTCGTGAAGGGCTTGCGGAAATTGTCATCGTCGATAACGGCTCGCGCAAGCACTCCTCACGTACAGCCCTTCGACGAATGCGGGGCGTCTCGGTTCGATGCCTACCGCGCAATGTCGGCTTCGCCGCCGGTGTCAACGAAGGGTGCCGGCTCAGTCGTGGCGACTGGTATTTGCTGCTCAACCCGGACGTATCGGTCTCACCTGATCTAATCGAACAACTCCTTGATCGGATTCGGACAGCGCCTTCAAACAACGGCGTCATCGGCCTGGGGCTTCGCGACCCAAATGGCCGCCGCCAACCTTCCTGTGGGGAGTTTCCCACGTTCTGGATGACGCTCGCCGGACTGCTCAAGCCGCGCTCGCGACGAAAGTGCCGCGCTGTCACCAAGCCCGGCCATGTACCTTGGGTCACCGGTTGTGGATTGCTTGTCCGGCGACAGGTCATGCAGACCGTGGGCGGGTTCGATCCGAGCTTTTTCCTTTACTACGAGGATGTCGATTTCTGCCGCCGCGTTTGGGAGGCGGGCTGGACCGTCAGCGTGGACCCTGCCATTCGGGTCACACATCATCACCCGCTTCATCACCGGGCCGTGCCGCCGCGCACGAGGCTTATGACACGGCACGCATTGCTGAACTACGCCGAGAAATACTGGCCTGCCTGGCACACACGACTCACCGCGAGCCTGATATGGCTTGAATCAACGTTACGCCGTCGATGGCATCGGCTCCGCGACCATCAAAAGGCAGTCCGATCATTGGAGCGACTTCGTCATTTGGCAGCCGAGGTTGCACGGGGCAACCCTCTGCCGTCGCTCGATCCCACAACAAAGGATGCGGCTCGTGTGCCGGCTATCGATTGTCATCCCGTGCTTTAACCGAGCCGACCTGTTGCGAGTGTGCCTCGAAAGCGTGCTTCGTCACGCGCCGTCAGCAACAGAGGTTATTGTCGTTGACGACGGGTCGCCGTTGGGCCAACCCTCGCGAGTGGCAGCCATGTTTCCGGCGGTGCGAGTTGTCCGGCTTGGGCGACAGCGCGGCTTTTGCGTCGCGGTCAATCGAGGACTGGAATCCGCAGCCGGCGAAATCGTCGAGGTACTCAACGACGACACAATAGTCACCCAGGGATGGGCGGAAGCGGCATTGCGTCATTTTGACGATCCTGAAATCGTGGCCGTGGCTCCACTCGTATTGCAGTGGCCCATCACGGGTCGCGGAATAAGAATCGACAGTGCCGGAGACTCGTATCACCCCGGAGGCTTCGCCCGCAAAATCGGCAATGGGCGGCGTTTGGCCACCGCGTCCCTCAGGGCCGGATCGGTCGCCGCCGTCAGCGCTTCGGCCGCATTTTATCGCCACTCCCGACTTAGGGCCGTCGGCTACTTTGACGAATCATTCAAAAGCTATTTTGAAGATGTGGACCTTTCGCTGCGACTAACCCATGCCGGGGGCCAAATCGTCTACGATGACGGATCTGTTGTTTGGCATCGGGTCGGCAGTTCGCACGGCCGGCCTCGCCGGCAGCTCTTGGAGCAGCAATCGTGCAATGAAGAACGAGTCTTCTGGCGCAATCTCCCGTCGCGACAAAGGGCATGGACCTTGATGCAGCACCTAGGAGTCTTGGCGGGCAAGTCACTCCTACGCTGGGAGGAGGGTCAATTGTTGCCATTTGTCATGGGCCGGCTTCGAGCGGTTCAGTGGTTGCCCGCCGATCTGCGACATCGGATCAACCGGCGCCAAACACCTTAAGCCACTCTTCCAGTTCGACCGCCGAGACGCCCTCGGGTTTAGCAGAAGCGGCAGGTGGTGGCGCTGCGGGAGTTGAACGGCAGCTCATCATTTCTTCGACGTAGTCCGAACTCGTCCGACACAGGCATCCGCGACGCCGCGCCGCCTCGCGAATCCGGCTATCACTCGAAACGACGGTGAGCGACTGCGGCGCCGCTTCCGCCTGGACCATCGACTCGATAAGATCGTCGGCGAGTTGCCCGACCGCGAAAAGGACGCGAATGCCCTGGACATTTTCGTCAACGCGGCGAGACTTGCGCCCGTTCTTAGCGTCGAAAACAACAGCGACCGACGATGCGTCGCCGCGATGCGTTTCCGCAAGCCACTCCAGTAAGCGGACCCGGGCGCGTTCGAGCGTATAGCCTCCCGGCCGAGGGGTGAACCCCAGATAGTGCATCAGATTGTAGCCGTCGATGAGATAACGCATGACAACGACTCCCACGAATTCGGGCGTGGTTCGATGTCGTCCAAAAAGGCAACGGGCGAGCCCTTTTTCGCATTCCCAATCGAATTCTACGCGATCGATCCAAAAAAAGAGAGGCACAGCCGGGGGAGCTGTGCCTCTCCATTATGAAATCGGCCAGGGGGGCCGGTTCAGGGGGGAAGGTCTGGGTCGGAGCCGGGCGGCTCGACATGGTGCTGATCGATGCGGTATTGCTCGCCCAGCCACCGACCCAGATCGATCTGCCGGCAACGCGGACCGCAGAAAGGAAACTCGGGCCATTCAGCCGGATTCCCTTTCATCTCGCGCCCGCAAATAGGGCAGTGCGAGCTATTCATCGGCTGCATCTGTCTCAGACTTTCGATCATTCCTAGATGACGCAAGCAAATCAATCCTGCCCTTTGCCCGATTTTGGCGCCTTTGCCGGCGTGGCGGCCGGTTTGGCCTCGGCCGGTTTCGGTTCGGCCGCCTTCGTCTTGTCGCTATCAGCCTTAACGGCCTCCTTGTAGGAGTCGCTGCGGTAGTCGGTCTCGTAAAATCCCGAGCCTTTGAAGAGTAGGGCGGCGCCCGTGCCGAGAAGCCGTCGCAGTTTTTTCTTGCTGCATGCCGGACATTTCCTCAGCGGCGCCTCCGAGAAGCCTTGCATCTCTTCAAAGGCATGGCCACAGGCATCGCAAACATAGTCATAAGTCGGCATATGCGGTTGCTCCAGGGTCTACATTGGTAAATGTTCCGTTGTTGAAACGATGACGCGCGAGGGTCGAAGCACGCGATCATGAATCAGGTAGCCTTGTTCCAAGACGTGCAGGACCGTGTTGGCGGGGTGGGCTGACGATGGCTGTTGCATGACGGCCTCGTGCAGATTCGGGTCAAACGGCTTGTCCTGCGCGTCGATTGGGCGTATCCCGTGGCGCTTGAACGCATCGAGAATCTGACTCTGAGCCAAGGCAACACCTTGGACCAACGGGTCGTTCTGCCCCGCCTGCTTGGCGGTGGCGATGGCGCGATCCAGATTATCCAGAGCATGGAGCAGATCGGAAACGAGCGGGCCAACGTAGTATTTACGTTCCGCGTCGCGTTCCCGAGCCGCTCGCTGTCTCGCGTTCTCGAAATCGGCCTGCGTTTGGCGAAGCAGTTGCAGGTATTCGTCGCGCTGGCGTTCCGCCGCTTCGACCCGTTGTCGAAGGGCATCGTCGGCTCCACCCGGATTGGGCGCGGGCACGTCGTGGGAGGTTTCTGGTTCTGGGTTCGGTCTTGGGTTGTTCATCGGCGTGGTCCTCCGTCTGTCCGGGAACGGGTCACGCGGGTTCGGACTTGAACAGGTCGCGGATCTTGTCGAAAAAGCTTCGCCGCTTGGGCGAGACGATCTTCTGCTCAATCTCCGCGAATTCGCGCAACAACTCTTCCTGCCGGCGGGTTAGTGTCGTCGGTGTTTCAATGACCAATTGCACGAGCAAGTCGCCACGGGCCGAGCCGCGTCGGGTCGGCATCCCTTGGCCGGGGACCCGCACAACATCATGGCTCTGGCACCCGGGCTTCAGTGAGTATTTCATCATTCCATCAAGCGTTGGAATCTCGATTTCGGCTCCAAGTGCCGCCTGGCAATAAGTAATTGGCACTTGGCAAATCAGGTTATTGCCATCCCGTTGGAAGATCGGGTGAGGCGTCACGCGGATGAGGCAGTAGAAATCGCCCGCCGGCGCCCCGCGTTCGCCCGGCTCGCCTTCGCCTGGATAGCGAATCTGTACTCCCGTGTCGACTCCCGGTGGAATCGTGATCGTTAACTTTCGTTCGCTGGCGACGCGACCATTACCACTACAGAGATGACAAGGATCGCTCACAAATTGCCCTTTTCCGCGGCAGCTTGGGCACGTCTGCTGGAAGGTGATAAACCCTTGGCGATGGACGCGCACTCCTTGCCCGTGGCAGTGTTTGCACGGATTTGGCTTGGCCCCCCGCTTGCAGCCGTTGCCCAGACATTCGGGGCACGACTCGTCGCGAGGGACGGTCACGATCTTGCGACTCCCCTTGGCAGCTTCGTCGAGGGATATCGGAATCTCCATCTGGAGATCGTGTCCGCCGGCCGCAGGCCGGCGCCCGCTTCCGCCGCCGAAGAATGCATCGGCGAAATTCTGCATCATGTCGAAAATTGTCTGGGCACCGTCGGCCGGGCCGACGCCACCTTGCAATCCTGCGTGGCCATAGCGGTCGTATCGCGCCCGTTTGTCGGGATCGCTCAGAACATCGTTCGCTTCATTCAAGACCTTGAATTTCTCGGCAGCGTCGGGGTCGCCGAAATTGCGATCGGGGTGGAGCTTCAACGCAAGGCGATCGTACGCCTTCTTGATTTCATCGGCAGAGGCTTCGCGGGCCACGCCGAGAATCTCGTAATAATCAACCTGGATGCCGGACATGACCACCTCGTGACGGTGCAACGGGGCAGCCGGATAAGGGCACTTCATCGCACCCATTACCCGACCGCCCCGCTGGTATGTCCATTCTATCACCGAATCGCGCCGACAACCTTGTTGCGCGGTTCATCTTCATCGAGTTTGGTGACCATCACTTCGGTCGTCAACATCAAGCCGGCAATGCTGGCCGCGTTCACGAGCGCCGACCGCGTGACCTTGACCGGATCAATGATACCGGCCTTGATCATGTCGGTGTAGTCACAGGTATTGGCGTCGTAGCCAATGTTCGGATTCTTCTCGCCGCGTGTTCGAACCTCATCGGCGACGACCGCGGGATCGGCGCCGGTATTCTCGGCGATGGTGCGAATCGGCTTGGAAAGCGCCCGAGCGACAATCTCGGCACCGAGGCGCTCGTCGCCCTTCATCTTGTCGGCGAGTTTCTCCACGATATCGACGCATCGGAGCAAGGCCACGCCGCCTCCGGCGACGATACCCTCCGCAACTGCGGCGCGAGTCGCATGCAATGCGTCCTCGACGCGCCCCTTGGTCTGCTTCATCTCGGCCTCGGTGGCGGCACCGACTCGGATAATGGCCACGCCGCCGGTCAGCTTCGCCAGTCGCTCGCTGAACTTCTCTTTGTCGTATTCGCTATCCGTGGCGGCCATCTGGGCCCGAATCTGCTCGACCCGTTTCTGAATCGCGTCTTTCTTTCCCGCACCGTTGATGATGGTGCAGTTTTCCTTCTCGACAACGATGTTCTTGGCTTTACCAAGGTGTTCGATGCCCACGTTTTCGAGCTTGATCCCAAGGTCTTCACTGATAAAGGTGCCGCCGGTCAACACGGCGATATCGCCGAGCATGGCCTTGCGCCGGTCACCGAACCCGGGAGCCTTGACCGCGACGATCGGCAGACCCGTTTGCAACTTGTTCACGACGAGCACTGCGAGAGCTTCACTCTCGATGTCCTCGGCAATAATCAGCAACGGCTTACGGGACGTCGAGTACACCTTTTGCAGTAACGGCAAAAGGTCGCGGACCGTTGAGATTTTCTTTTCGTAGATCAGGATGTAGGCATCTTCGTATTCGGCCTTCATCTCCATCGGATCCGTGACGAAATAGGGTGAGATGTAGCCCTTATCGAACTGCATACCTTCGACGAATTCCAACGTCGTTTCGGAGGTCTTTCCCTCTTCAACGGTGATGACGCCGTCCTTGCCGACCTTCTCGAAGGCATCGGCCATCAGCCGGCCGATGGCATCGTCGTTATTGGCAGAAATGGCGGCGACCTGTCGCATTTCATCTTTGCGGCTAAGGCGTTTGGTCAGCGTCTCGAGGTGTTCGGTAGCAGCAGCGACGGCACGATCAATGCCTCGCTGAATGGCCATCGGATTCGCGCCGGCGGTGATGTTCCGCAGGCCTTCCTGGTAGATCGCCAACGCCAAGATCGTTGCGGTTGTGGTTCCGTCACCCGCGACGTCGCTCGTCTTCTGCGCGACGGCGTTGACGAGCTTCGCGCCCATGTTCTCGAATGGATCGGGCAAATCGATTTCTTTAGAGACGGTGACGCCGTCTTTGGTCACCGTCGGCCCGCCGAAGGACTTGTCGATGATGACGTTCCGGCCGGTGGGGCCAAGCGTGACACCGACGGCCTTCGCCAACAAGTCAGCGCCCGCGAGAAGCTTCTTGCGAGCATCGTCGGCATAAATCAGTTGTTTCGCCATTTGTGGAAGAACTCCGGGAAAAAACGACTCGGCCACACCCGCGGAGACTTTTCAACGACTAACAGCGATGGCTGTCGGTCGCGTCTCTCGACGAAGTGACCCAATCGGGGGTTGTTATTTGGTCACTTTTGCCAACAGGTCGCCTTCACGCATAATCTTGACTTCTTTGCCATTCACTTCGACGTCATTGCCGGCATAGCGGCCGTAAAGGACTTCATCGCCGACGACGACAGCCACGGGCGTCCGCCCGCCGTCGTCTCGGATCTTGCCCGGGCCCACTGCGAGTACGCGGCCACGCTGCGGCTTTTCCTTCGCGGTATCCGGCAAAAGAATCCCGCCGGCGGTCTTCTCTTCAGCCTCGAGCGGTTCGACGACCACCCGATCATCCAGCGGACGAATCGCGAGTTTCGGCTCGGCATCTTTCTTTGCCATCTCAGTTGCTCCTCGTTTAGATCGATTATCGTTTGATTAAAAGAGAATCTCTTTGCCGGTCTGACGAAACGGCCGCCGGCGTCGATGAACATATCGACGACGGCAGCCGTACGCGGCAGGTTTACATCATTCCCATGCCACCCATGCCGCCCATGCCGCCCATGCCTTCCATGCCGCCGCCATGGTGGTGGTGATCGTGATGATCGTCTTTCTTCTTCTCGGGGATTTCTGCAACCAGCGACTCGGTCGTCAGCAACAAGGTGGCGACGCTGACGGCATTTTGAAGAGCGCTGCGAGTGACCTTGACCGGATCAACGATACCGGCCTTGCGCAGGTCGGTGTATTCCAATTTGTTGGCGTCGTAACCGTAGTTCTTGTCCTTGCCCTTGAGGATATGGGCCACGACAACGGTGCCGTCGATGCCTGCGTTTTCGGCGATCATGCGGCAGGGCATTTCGACCGCCCGTCGCAATACCTCAGCGCCGATTCGCTCATCGCCGTCGAGTTCCTTGACGAGCTTGTCGAGGGAACGCCGAGCATGGAGCAGGGCGACGCCGCCACCGGGAACAATCCCTTCGGCAAGTGCAGCTCGCGTGGCATGCAGGGCGTCTTCGTAGAGCGCCTTGCGTTCTTTCATCTGCGTTTCGGTGGCGCCGCCGACCTTAATCTGCGCGATGCCACCGGCCAGCTTCGCGAGCCTCTCTTGCAGTTTCTCGCGATCGTATTCGCTGTCGGTCTTTTCAATCTCGCGGCGAATCAGTTCGGCGCGACCGTCCACGGCTCGCTTGTCGCCGATGCCCTCGGTGACCGTCGTATTTTCGGCATCGACTTTGATCTTCTTGCAACGACCGAGGTAGTCAACGATCGTTGGGACGACCTTGAACCCTTCTCGGGCCTCGGCCGCGCTGGCCGGCCGCGTGGCGTCAAGCTGAACGCCCAGATCCTTGAAGATCGCCTTACCGCCCGTCAGGATGGCAATGTCTTCGAGCATAGCCTTGCGCCGATCACCGTAACCGGGCGCCTTAACGGCGCAGATCTTCAGGCCGGTCTTGGGATTCAACTTGTTCAAGACGAGCGTGGCCAACGCCTCGCCTTCGACATCCTCGGCAATGATCAACAAAGGCTCGTTCTTCTTGAGGATCCACTCAAGCAACGGAACAAGGTGCTTAACATTGGAGATCTTCTCCTCAAAGATGAGGATGTAAGGATTCTCCAGTTCGCAGATAACCTGTTCCTGATTGGTCACGAAATGCGGCGAGAGGAATCCGCGATCAAACTGCATCCCCTGCACGACGTTGACTTCGGTGTCGGCGGCCCGGCCCTCGTCGATGGTGATGACGCCTGAGGAAGCGCCGACGAGCTTCATGGCCTCGGCCAGTTTCCGGCCGATCTCGGCGTTGTTGTTCGCCGCAATCGTGGCGACTTCGGTAATCTCTTTGTTGTCTTTCTCGTCGATCTTCTCGGCAAGGCGATGAAGCTCGGCTACCATGACCTCGACACCCCGGTCGATGCCTCGCTTCAGCGCCATTGGATCAGCGCCCGCAGCGATCGACTTCAAGCCTTCGCGGTAAATGAACTCGGCAAGAACCGTCGCGGTCGTCGTGCCGTCTCCGGCGACATCACTGGTCTTGCTAGCGGCTTCCTTCACGAGTTGAGCGCCCATGTTCTCATATGGGTCCTTCAACTCGATTTCTTCAGCAACCGTAACGCCGTCCTTGGTGACGTTTGGGCTTCCCCAGCCCTTATCCAGCACTGCGTTTCGACCTCGAGGGCCGAGAGTGGAACGAACAGCCTTGGCCAGTTTGCTAACACCGGCAAGGAGTTTCTGACGAGCTTCGTCACTAAATGCGAGTTGCTTCGCCCCCATCCGCAGATCTCCTTTCAAGAAGCGACGTTCGGGGTGACACCGTATTGGGTGCTGCTCTCACTGCGACCAGCGCAGCCGATATAATCTCCCGTGTTGAAGCGATTGGCTACGCAAATTGCGTGCCCCAGCAAGCTTCGTATCGCAACATATAGCCATAAAAGGTTTTGCGAGATTTGATTTCGCGCAGTTGCCCCAAAAACTGTCACTATGGCAGGGCCTATCGAAATTGCCGACCCTAATTTGACATGCCGAAAAACGCGTTCGCCGCCCCGGCCAAGGAACGGCGAACACCGTGACGCATCTTGAGACGTCGCCTAGCGTCCTTCCGACGCATCAAAATAAACGTCCACCTGTTGGCCGACGAAGAGCAGGGAATCGCTACGCTCGACAGCGTAAACAACCTGTAGCACTCTCGTATCGACTCGCTCCGTCGAGGCACCCGAGAGCGAGCGCTTCGGTATCACCATAGGCTCCACTCGCACGAAACTGATCGGCAATTCCGTTTCAGCGCCTCCACGAGGCCGGATGCGCCCCGAGATGCCGGAACGATATCGAGGGATGTCATTTTCATCAATATCCACGCGAACATGCAAACGCCCCGTACCGCCCAGGACGATCAGCGATTGTCCTGGCGACGCACCGACAAATTCACCCGGCCGTAGATTCACTTGCAGAATCTTGCCATCGACCGGCGACTCGACGACCATCCGCTTCAGTTCTTGCTCGGTTTGGAGCAAGGCTGCCTTCGCTTGCTCGACGGCAGCTCGCGCGATATCCAAGTCCGCTTTCCAGGCACCGGATTCAAGTAGAGCCAGTTCCGCCTTGGCACGTTCGCGCTGCGCCTTGGCGATGAGAAGGGCCTGCTTGCGTCGGATCAGTTCGCTGTCCGCAATGGCATTGGTGCCCGCGAGCCGAGCCATGCGATCGTATTGATCCTGTTGGTCCTTCAGGTTTTCTTCGGATTCCAACAATCGGGCACGGGCCGGAGGTAATTCCTCCGGGCGCGGCATCTGTTCCAGACGGCGCACCTGAGCCTTGGCGGATTCTAACGCAGAGAGTCGGGTCTGCCGCTCCGCCTTGAGCGAACGGTCGTCGATCTGGAATAGCCGATGGCCCTTGCGAGTGGGTTGGCCGACTTTCACGAACACGTCACTGACCACGCCCGGATAGTGACTGCCGATGTTAATGTTCTCGGTCTCCGGCTCGATGATCCCGACGCCGGCGACGGTGTTGGTGAACGACGCTCGCGGAGGGGTCACGGGCGGCGGCAACTTTGGCAGCGATTGCTGAGCGTTCACCATGTGAATCACAGCAAAGACGAACATCGCTGAGCCAATAAGAGGGAGCAGGTATTTCCGGATCATGTGCGAACCTCCGAGACGTTCATTCTCAACTCGTTGAGATCATTTCTTGTTCGATCAAGGCATTGGTGTCGTTACCAGATAGAATCTGCACGCGTTCGACCAAGCCATCGCTCATCTCGACCATGCGGTCGCCAAAGCGATAAATGCGGCTGTCGTGGGTGACGACGACGACGGCACGATTCGGCTGAACGGCCACTTGGCGGATGAGTTCCATTACGGTCTGCCCGGAGTGAGCGTCCAGCGCGGCGGTCGGCTCGTCGCAAATGAGGAGTCGCGGCTGGTGAACCAACGCGCGAGCGATCGCGACCCGCTGTTGTTGCCCGCCGGAAAGTTGGTTCGGCATCGCCCGCAGTTTTTCGCCCATGCCGACGGAAGCCAACACGTCGCATGCCCGACTCACGGCCTTGGCTCGTGGCATCCCGCCGATGATCAGCGGAATAGCGGCGTTTTCCGCCGCGGTCAGAGCCGGCAGCAAGTTGTATTGCTGGAAGACGAAACCGACATTCGCTCCCCGAAACCGAACTTTGTCACGCCCACGCAGGCGTGCAATGGGCGTCCCAAGAACGTCGAGGCTGCCCTCCGATGGTTCGAGGAGACCGGCGATGATGGAAACCAGAGTCGTCTTTCCGCAGCCGCTCGGACCGACCAACAGCGTCAACTCGCCGAACTGAATCTCCAGATCAATGCCCCGCAACGCGGTCACTTTCGCGTCGCCCTCACCAAAATCCTTGGTCAGAGACGAACAGCGAACAGCCAAATCGGGAACGGGTCTCGGTGACATTTCGGCGGACATTAGAAAGTCCCCTGGAGCCTTGTGCATTCGTAGCGAATCTCGTCGAGGCAATCGATCATCGGAACACGACGGCAGGTTCGAGGACCAGGACACGACGCATACTCATCAGACTGGCAATTGTGACAATCACGAGAACGGATCCACCGACGCCGGCCGCCACTTGCCAAGGAAGGCCAAGCCCCGCCAGGTGAGGGATTTTTGCCGTTACCTCAAAAAACGCTGCGGTAAGACCGAGGCCGATGCCATAGCCGATCGTTCCAACGATGCCCGCTTGGAGGAGGATCATTCCGATGAGCCGACTGTTGCAGACGCCCATGGCCTTCAACGCCCCGAACTGTTTGAGGTTTTCGACGGTGAACAGGTAAAACGTCTGACCAGCGATGGCGACGCCGACAATGAATCCGAGCGCGATGGTGATACCGAAATTGACCGGAATTCCCGTTGATCCGAGAAAGTAGCGGATCGTTTTCCAAAAGAACTGCTGCTGCGACAGGGCCACGAGCTGGCGGTTCTCGGTATTAGCTCGAAGTTCGATCGCTTTGCAAACGTTTTCAATCGACTCGCCCTCGCGGGCCTTCGCCAGAATGAAGTTGCTGAGATTGCGAATGTGCGGAACGAAACCCGAGGCCTCGCCATAGCGGGTATAAAGAACCGGCAACGTCGTGAACGGCGGGGAGACTTTGCATACTCCGACAAGCACGGCCCGACGATCGTTGATCTCAAACGTTCGGCCAATCTCGATCGGCTCGCCAGGCCACATATACCCGTGACCGGCTTTGTCCACGACAACCGCTCCCGGAAGCCGCAGGTCCGCAAGATTCCCGGCGATCATTTCCGAAGGAGCGCCGACGAGCGAGGCATCATCAAGTCCGAACATGATGACGCTTCGGAAATTGCCATCGGCGAGCCGACAGGTCACTTGGCCCTTGTAGAGCGGGACGGCCCATTCCACTCCCGGCGCACTGCGGACGCGGACCAAATCCATGCGTGTCAGCGGAGGGACTTCGTCGATGAAACGGGCCTTAGCATCAAACACCCAGATTTCTGCATCGCGAACGTCAGTGATTTGGCTGGCGGTTCGCCCCATGATGCCGACGAATATCGACACCTGTTGCGACATGAGCAGTGTCGCGAACGCGATCCCGAAAATGATGCCGAGATACTTCGTTCGGTCGCCCGTCAACATCTTCCACGCAACCCATTTCATCGCGTCACCGTTTGGCCTTGGAGGCCGGTAAGAGCGTTGACGGAAAAGTCCTCGATATGACTGGCCACGCTATCCACGTCAAAGCGACCGAAAGCCTCGTCGCCCATCAACAACGCACTCACAGCACGATTTTGACGCCAGTAAAGGCATTGACCCATAATGCTGAACCCGACGAGCCAAAGCTGGCTCTCGGGCGTTTCCGGCGACAGCAATTCGAGGAGAATCTGGCGGAGTTGAAAGGCAATGGGCTGAATATACTCTCGCACAACCGCGACACCGGTCTCTGTTGGCTGAGCCATCTCCCTCATGAGTAATTGCATCGCCGAGGGCCGCAACGGCTGCATCATCCGAGCCACCATCGTTCGAATGAACCCGCGGAGCTTGAGCTTGGGATCGGTTCCGTCCGGCCAACTCGGGAATTCAGCGCCGTTCATGCAACATTGATGAGCGCGATAGACGGCGGCCCGATACAGTTCATCCTTGCTACGAAAGTAATAGTTGACCGCCGCGCGATTTTTCACGCCTGCACGAGCCAGGATTTCACTTACCGAGGCCCCGTCTTTTCCGCGTTCAGCGAAAATGGCCTCCGCCGCGTCTAGAATGACTGCCTGAGTCTCGGAAAAGCAATCGATTGAGGTAGTCATTTCTGTAACTCATATCAATTATTAATCTGAAATGATCGTATTAGCTGGCCGTTTCAAAGTCAAGCTAGAGGCTGTGGTTTCCTCCATTTGACGGCAGTGGTATTTTCTAAGTCATTCAAAGGGCGTCTGTTGCGGCAACCATTGACTTGAAGGATTTTTCCCAACTTTCTCCGCCGACCTCGTTGGTCGCCCGTTACTGCCGGAATAATTGCTATTAACTTCCCGGCTTTAATTGACGATAGAACTGGTCAGATGCCCGACAGAATCCACGGCGCGGTTGCGCGGTTTCGCGCGCCAACGGGGGGTCGTGGACGGGATCGCTCATCGGGACGGGGGCGACCTATGCGGCGTTGGAAAGAATGGATTGCCGGACTGGCACTCGTTGCGAGCACCCTAACCGGTTGCAAGCAGCAGTTGTTCATTTCCGAGTCGGATTATCACCACTATCGCAACGTGGGGTTGAAGGGACAGCTGCCGGATGACTTAGAGTCGAATCCGCAGGCGTCGATCGTACCGGCATCTTCAAATACGCCGGCACCACCCACCGTGGAGAATCCCGACCGAAAGCTGCGATATATCTCCTTGGCTGAGTGCATCGCGATCGCTCTGGAAATGGGTAATACGGGCAGCACGAACCTGCAATTCCCGGGATCGGGAAATGACGCGCTCATTACGTTCAACGGCCGATTCGTTGGCCCAATTGATTCGATACGCGTATTGTCGTTGGATCCGGCCATCACCGGCGCGGACATCGAGTCGGCGTTATCGAAATTCGACGCTCAGTTCATCAGTAGCATGACGTGGTCGAAGCGCGACGACGCGATTCAGAATGCCCTCTCGAATCTGCAAAACGGCGACATCGCGAACCTGGATTTGGGTATTTACAAGCCGTTACCGACTGGCGGTTTGGCAGGCATCAGCTACACGACGGATTACAGCAAACTCGGCTCGCCGCCGGCACAATTCGCCGTCATCAATCCGTCGTACCGGCCTCGCGTGACGTTCCGTTTTGAGCAGCCGTTGCTGCAAAACTATGGCGTCGAAGTCAACCAGTTGCTTTCGTCGCATCCGGGAAGCGTCACGGTTGCGGGTCTACGACCCTCTGGCGGCCGAACCGAAGGTATTCTGATCACCCGTATTCGGTTGGAGCAATCGAGAGCCGAATTCGAGCGCAACATCAACTTCATGCTCCTCAATATCGAGGTGGCATATTGGAATCTCTATGCAAGCTACGGCACCCTGCATGCACGCGACGAAGCCCTGATTGATGCCGTCGATCTATGGCGGGTTGTGCAAGACCGAAAACGCGTCGGGTTCTTGGCCGATCAGGATGAAGCTCGCGTTCGGGCACAATTGGAGTCGTTCCGCGCCCAGCGCATCAGCGCGTTGGCCGACGTCATCGAGAAAGAACGTCAACTCCGACTGCTGCTCGGTCTGCCAATCGAAGATGGTTGCCGGCTGGTCCCCAGTGATACGCCGTCCTTGGCACCGTTCAATCCGGATTGGTGCCAAGCATTGGCCGAGGCCCACTCTCATCGGCCCGAGTTGTACATCGCGCGACAGGACCTGAAGTTCCGACAACTAGACGTGATGCTTCAGAAGAACTTCTTGCGACCCGATCTGCGTTTCGTTGCCAACTACGATATCAACGGCATCGGAACGAGGCTTGACGGTTCGGAGACCATGCCCAATGGCATTAATCCCACAACGGGCGCCCTCAATGTCGAGCCGCACAACGCCTTGGCGAGTCTCGCGAACAACGACTTCAATTCTTGGCAGCTTGGCTTGCGGTTGAATATTCCGATTGGTTTCCGCGATGCCCATGCCGCTGTGCGTGTCGCGAGGCTGAATTTGGCTCGCAGCTACGTCTCGCTGAAAGACCAGGAACGAAAGGCCGAGTTCCAACTGGCCTTGCAGTATCAGCGACTCTACGAGTTCCAAGGTTTGATTCGCGCCCAGCAAGCCCAGGCAAGCGCGGCTGAGAAACAACGAAAGGCCCTGGAGCAATTGCGCGATCAGACCAACAAACTCGACCAACTCCTGGAGCAGATTCTGAACGCTCAACGGACCAAGGTCGAGGCTCGCGCCGCGGAGTTTCAGGCCGTGTCGAGCTACAATGGAGCCTTGGCCGGATTCCAATTCGCGAAGGGGACGCTCATGTCTTACGACAACGTTCACATTGCGGATGGTCCGTTGCCGGTCGCGGCTCAACGCCGGGCTGTCGATCATGAGCGCGAGCGAACAGCGGCCGTGGTCCTTCGCGAACGGGCAGCATCCGAGGCGACAAACCGGATGCCGTCGATGGCTCGCGTCATTCAAACGCCGCCGACAATGATGCACCCGGTCGAGAATGGGATTGCTCCCGATGCGGGCAACCTGGGGCAACCTGCCATGATGCCCAACGTGCCGGTTCAACCCATCGGACCCGGCGGCCCAATGACGCCGCCCCCAATGGGTTCGGGACCGGCAGGCACCGGCATGCCCGTGAGCGGGTTCGCCAACCCGATGTCGATGCTGGGTCAGCCTCGATATACCAATCCTCGATGACCCGCGTCTTCGTCTACGAGTTTACATGTGCCGCCCCAGCCCATGCGGGGGCGGCTTCGCTTTGCGCGGAAGGTCGGGCCATGCTCGCCGCGCTAACCGAAGACTTCGCCGCCATCGACGGTATCGAAGTCACCACACTGCTGGCTTCCGGTTTCGACACAACGGGGTTTTCGCCGGCAATTCGCGTCGTGCTATCGGACACGCACGAGCCTCGCACATTTCGAGATGTTGTTCGCGAGTCCGATTGGGCAGTTATCATCGCACCGGAATTTGATCGAATCCTGCTTGAGCGTTGCGAATGGGTGGTTGGAAATGGTGGGCGATTGCTTGGACCGTCGCCGGCGACAGTGGCCCTTGCCGCAGACAAGTTGCGGATATGCCGCGCTCTCAGCGGCGACGGAGTACCTACCCCGCCGACTTGGGACGCCTCAAGTCGTTCCATCCCCGTCATCAACGGCCCAATTATCTGCAAGCCTCGGTTTGGAGCCGGGTCCATTAATACTCGACGCTTCGAAACGATCGGCCCGGAACTGTACGAGTACCTCGATTCGGAATCCGGTCGGCAGATGCCGATGATCCTTCAGCCATGGCTACCCGGCATTGCAGCCAGCGTCGCCTTTATCAGCGCCTCCAACGTCGCGATCCCGCTTTGCCCCGCTCATCAGCGCATTTCGTCAGACGGTAGATACACCTATCTGGGCGGCTCGTTGCCGTTACCCCGCGACTTTGCTATGCGTGCCGAGGCGATCGCGAAAAAAGCGATTGCCGTCTTGACTGGGGTAACCGGATATGTGGGCGTTGATCTGATTCTCGGCGACGATGGCAACGACTGGGTCATCGAAGTCAACCCTCGGCTTACAACGTCCTACCTCGGACTTCGACGCCTCACTCGCGAGAATCTCGCTCAAGTGATGCTCGATGTGGCGACAGGTACTCGAATGGCTCCCGTCGAGTGGATTCTCGGCAAGGTCGTCGAATTTGATGCGTCAGGAACGATTCGTGAGACTCAAATTGTTGCCTGAATAATCCGTGCGTCTCAGTCAGCTTTTGAACCACTCCTCGCGAAGCACGGAATAGAGGTGCATGTCCCACATGATGCCTCGATGAAAGAGGCTTCGACGAAGGACACCCTCGAAGGTCATACCGAGTTTCTGCATCACGCGGGCGCTATTCTCGTTGGGTGACATGCACCGGGCCTGAATGCGTTCAACCGGGAATTCCGCGAAGACGAAATTGATAACGGCCCGCGACGCCTCGACCGTCAATCCTCGCCCCCAAAGCCACTCGGCCAGGACATAACCGAGTTCCATCGTTCGGTTGGGACGAGACGCCCACTGACAACCGATGGTTCCCACGACTTGCGAAACGTCGTCCTTGAGGCAAATGCCAAACGGATCGGGCACCTGTTCAAGGTAATTCGCAAACGTATATTCGCGGACAAATGTTAAGGTGTCATCGAGACTCCGATGAGCATCCCAGAGCGTGAACCGTGTTAGATTCGCACTGGCGGCATAGGCAAAAATCGAGGCTGCGTCATTCTCGTCGATCGGCCTCAGAATGAGCCGATCGGTTTCGAGTCGCGGCGGTCGCCATGACGTAATGACCATGTGCGCTCAGTCGTGATGACGAATTGAATTGCCAGCCTCGTTGACTCAGGTCAGGTCATCCAAGGAGCCGGTCGTTTATCGAAGAACGCCTTCAACCCTTCTCGACATTCGGCGCCGAGTCGGGGCGCCGCGCTCGCTTTGGCGGTTTCCTCGATCGAAACGGCTTGTCGCGAAAACTGTTTCAACAGCGCCTTGGTTGATGCCAGCGCCTCCGGTCCGCCTTCGGCAATTTGTTGAGATAGCTCAAGCGCGCGTTCGAATAATCGATCGCGCGGCACAACCTCATTGATGAGTCCGGACGCCGCTCCCTGACTTGCGTCGATCAACTCACCGGTCAGTAAGAGAAAACGCGCCATGCGCTCACCAACGTGTCGCATCAAGTGCGGCATGACCATGGCAGCGACCAGCCCTCGGCGAACCTCGGGGTATCCGAAGCGGGCCTCCGGCGCGGCCACGGCAAGATCGCAGACCGTTACCAGCCCGGCGCCGCCCGCGACTGCCGGCCCCTGGACCGCGGCGATCGTCGGTTTTGGCAACCCGTAAAGTCGATCGTAAACCGAGGCCAGACGAACCGCGTCGTCCCAAATCTTCGTCGATTCACCCGGTGAATCGACCGTTTCGCGTAGTTCGGCAAGGTCCATGCCGGCACAGAACACCGGCCCCGCAGCCGCGAGTATGACGCATCGAGCCGAAGTGTCACTCGCCGCTCGATCGACGGCCTGCCCCAGTTCAGTAATGAGCGCGCGACTCAGGGCATTCCGCTTATCGGCGCGATTGATGGTCAGCACCGCGGCGTGCCGGCGGTTTTCATACAAGACGAGTGCGCTCATAGACTCTCCGGCGGCTTTCGCGTCATCGCCTCTAGATTCATGGGCGTTTCGATCGGCATCCGCAACAAGGCCAGTGCGAGCGTTTTTCCTTGTGTGTCGCTGCGTAGCGAAAGACTGGCGCCCCCCGCGAGGACGTCGTAGAGAAGAAAGTTCAACGCCAGGAGATTCTCGGCTTCAAATCGTGACACTCGCGACAACCCCAACGGGGCAAAATATCCGGCCACGACATCGGCGGTGAGATGCTCCCTGAGCCATTCAAAGCCGGCACGAGTGTAGGCCATCACGGCGACGTTGGCGTGATTCCCCTTGTCGCCGCTACGACCATGGGCGATCGTTGACAGTGGAATCGTTTCTCGCTCCATCGGTGCCACCTCACGGATCGTTTTACGATTACACTATGAGCGATATGGGGCAATGCAACAAGAGGCCATGTCCGATGACTTCCACCGAACGCGAAATGCGCAACCATGCTCGGACCATCTGGAATTCCGCGCTCGCGGCGGCCGACCCGACTCCTTTGGTTGCCGAAGCCGTCCGGGGCATGGACGACTCGTTGCGCTCGGGGGACCGGATCATCGTCATCGGTGGCGGCAAAGCAGGGTCGGCGATGGCCGCGGGAGCTGAGGAGGCTCTCCATGATCGCCTTGACAGAGTGGTTGGCATCGTCAACGTCCCGGAAGGCACTCAACGCCCGTTGCAACGAATCGTGCTGCATCCGGCAAGGCCAGCCGGGAGCAACCACCCGACGGCCGCCGGCGTTGACGGCTCGAAAAAGATGCTCCGCTGGCTCGATTCCGCGGGCCCCGACGATCACGCCATTTGTCTCATCTCTGGTGGTGGGTCGGCGTTGATGCCATGTCCCGTTGCCGGAATTTCGCTCGAAGACAAGCAACACGTCACGCGATTGCTTCACCGGTGCGGAGCCACTATCGACGAGATGAATGCGGTTCGCAAGCACCTTTCGAGCATCAAGGGCGGCCGGCTGGCGCGAGCGTTTCGAGGCAAGTCGCTCACCAGCCTTATCATTTCGGACGTCGTCGGTGACCCGTTGGATGTCATCGCATCGGGTCCCACGGCGGCCGACCCGACGACCTTCGCAGATGCCTTCGACGTTTTGCGTCGCCACGATCTCACTTCCCAAATACCGCCCGCCGTGATTGGCTACCTCGAGGCAGGGATCGCAGGACAACACGCCGAAACCGTGAAGCACCTGCCTGACAACGTGAACAATCAGTTAATCGGCAACAATTCTCGATCCCTTCGCGCCGCGTCGGAAACGGCTCGGCGACTTGGCTACAACGTCGTCAATCTTGGGCCTTTTGTTGAAGGTGAAAGTCGTCAGATTGCCGTCGGTGTGGCGGGAATTGTTCGCGGAATCAGTCGCGAGAACTCACCACTGGCACCCCCTGCGTGCGTTCTCATCGGCGGAGAAACCACAGTGACGCTCGGGCCGGCACCCGGAAAGGGAGGTCGCAATCAGGAATTCGTTCTGGCGATGATTGCCAAACTGGGTCCATCTGGGATGCGAGGCGTTGTGGCCCTCAGCGCGGGGACGGACGGTGAAGACGGCCCGACAGACGCTGCCGGCGCCGTCGCCGGAGAATCGACTCTGGAGCGGGCCGCTCAACAAGGTCTGTTAACCTTGGCTTTCCTCGATCGCCATGATGCTTACAGATTTTTCGACGCGACGGGCGACCTAGAAAAAACAGGCCTTACCCAAACCAACGTGAACGACGTCCGCGTGGTGCTGATTCGTTGAATTTCGTTACGCGCTCCTTTGAATGATTGGCCATTCGGGTTGTAGTTTTTACTTTCAGGGGTCGCGGCACGGCCGGAGCATCGCGGATTCGGAATGCGAAAAGGCCTGGAAACAAAGGCGCGGCGAGGAAGTTGCTCGACCCGCGGCCGTTTGGCACGATCGTTGCTCTACAATTTGTCGCTACGTTGAAGGACGACTCGGGGCTGGAGCAGAAGAGGTCCCGGAGTTCGCTCCGGAATCGGTTGCGGATGTCCGAGTTTGCGGAACAGGCTCGGACAGCCGCATCCTTTGAGTTGGTTGGTTTCCCCCTGTGATTCGGTAGCGCCGCCTCCCCCGCGGGCTGCCGCTAAGCCCGGTTGATCCCCCTCGACTGGGCATACGTTCATCGCAGCGGTTTGCCGTTTCCCCCAAATGGTAAACCGACTCCCTTCCCCACCCGCGCCGGCGTCACCGGCGCGGGTTTTTTCTTGCGCGATCCGGCTTTACATCTCACCGTCGAATGGGCTATGGCGACCGCGTCGAAACCGTGGAGGAAACTCAAATGGGATTTCGATGGTTTGCCTGCCTAACGTTGTGGACTCTGCTATCCGGCCCCATGATCGCCGTGCCTCGTGGCACCCCGGCCGGATTCAACGCGAAATCGACGTGTGATCCCTTGCGACTCGTCCCGCGCGCCATATCTTCATCAACGTTAATGCGGACGGTCCGTTGATCGCCTTTTCGTTGTTCGCTGTCAAGGAACCCGAACGTGACGGCTTCGCTCGAAAACCTCAAAGTTCGCCTCAAGACGATCCGCCGGCACATTGTCACGAGTACCACCGCAGCAGGAAGCGGGCACCCCACAAGTTCGCTTTCGGCAGCCGACATTGGCGTGGCACTTTTCTTCGGCGGTTTCCTCAACTACGATCCCAAGAACCCGACCGACCCGAGGCGAGACCGCTTCATTTTGAGCAAGGGTCACGCCGCCCCGCTGCTGTATGCCCTTCTTGCGGAGGCGGGCTATTTTTCGACGGAATTGCTAGCGACCTTGCGCAAACTCGGCAGCCCCCTTGAAGGTCATCCGAACATGCGCCGGCTTGCGGGCATTGAGGCATCGACGGGGTCACTCGGCCAGGGGCTATCGATCGGATTGGGCCATGCCTTGGCGGCCCGAGTTGACAACTACTCCTATCGCGTGTTTGTCATGCTTGGCGACGGCGAGGTCGGGGAAGGCCAAGTCTGGGAAGCGGTCATGACTGCCGGCAAGTACAAGACCGACAATCTCATCGCCATCATCGATCAAAACGGATATCAACAAACAGGCGCAACGAAAGACGTCCTCGATCTCCGACCCCTCGTTCCAAAATTCGAGGCGTTCGGGTGGTCCGCACAGGAGATCGACGGCCATAACCTCCAAGAGATTACCGCGGCGCTGCAACGTGCGACGACGACTCGCGGCAAACCTCACGCGATTGTCGCACGGACGATCAAGGGCTATCCGATTCAATCGCTCCTCGGCAGCGATCCCAACCACCACGGCAAGCCCCTGACCGCCGTGGAAGAAAAGCAGGCGTTGGCGTTCTTGGATTCGTTTGCCGGTTAGCGAATCCCGCGATGACCGTTCAACCTCAGACGAGACTACCGCGATGACTTTTAAGATGGGGAAATCGGTTCGCGAGTCCTTTGGCATCGCGCTGGCAAACCTCGGCGAAGCCCAGCGTGATCTGGTGGTCGTTGATGCGGATGTGCATAATTCGACGCGTACCGAGTTGTTTGCAAAGCGATTCCCGGAACGATTCTTCAATGTTGGCATCGCCGAATCCAACATGGTTGGCGTCGCCGCCGGATTGGCCAGTAGCGGCAAACGGGCTTGGCTTGCCAGCTTCGCCGCTTTCGTCATGTGCAATAGCTATGACCAGCTTCGCATGTCGGTGGCGTTCCCCAATCTCGACGTCAAGGTCGTCGGCACTCACGCGGGCATTTCCATTGGCGAGGATGGCCCGTCGCAAATGGGAATCGAAGATGTGGGCTTGGCGTGTAGTCTGCCGAATTTCACAGTTGTGGTCCCCGCTGACGAGCCTTCGACGGAACGAGCCGTCCAAGCGCTTGGCGGCATTCGCACACCGGCCTATCTGCGAGCAGGTCGACCAAACGTCCCCGTCATCTATCCCAATGGATGCGATTTCCAACTTGGGAAAGCCAACCAACTGCGAGACGGCGTGAATCTGACGATCATTGCCAACGGGTTGCTCGTGGCGCCGGCTTTGGACGCGGCGGAGAAGCTCGCGGGGCAGGGGATTCAATCACGCGTCTTGGACATGCACACCGTGAAGCCGTGCGACGAGGCCGCCATTGTGGCTGCTGCGAAGGACACGGGCCGCATTGTCGTTGCCGAAGAACACCTTCTTCACGGCGGATTGGGGAGCGTCGTTGCCATGACCGTGGCTCGCCGATGCCCGGTTCCGATGCGATTCGTGGGCATCAACGACACGTTTGCCGAATCGGGCACTCCCGAGGGGCTGTTGAAGAAATACGGGCTAACGTCCGACGCCATCGTCGCCGCCGCCTTGGAGCTGCGAGGCTAGTTCTTCGTCGTTCACATGACGGTGACGCGCTCGGCAATTACGCACAGGGTTGAGCTAAACCAGATTGGCATTGGGAACACCTTTGCAACCATTGTCGCGATGGCACGCGCCCACTCTTCCGATCGTACCCACCTCACGATGCGCCGTCCCGAACACATGATCTGATAGCGAACCGGAACAATCGGATAGAACCCTGCGCGTTTGAGAAGCTGAGTCGTTTCCGACTTACCATACAGCCGACGGTGGAATCCGCCGCTGCTCCAGCCGGTGCGAAGTTTGAATTCCTGATTTGAGAGCCAGTTCGGCAGATATGAGATGATGAGCCGCGCCCCGGGCTTCATGATCCGAAATAGCTCTTTGAGGCTCTCGTAGTCCATCGGCACATGTTCCAGGACCCCCGAAGCGACGACGGCGTCGAACATCTGATCGGGGTATGGTAGTCGGTAATCGTGATTCAGTTGAAGGTACTTCGTCCGCGAAAAAGCCCGGAATTCGGGAAAACAATGGGGTGGAACTATGTCGCACGAATGCGATTCAATGGCGTCGCCGAACTCGGCCCGGATCAAACATGAATCTGGCCCGTGTTGACAGCCCCAATCAAGTACCTTGCCGCCGGCCGGCAGATAGTCTCGATACCACTGAAACACCCGCACGTGGCCTCGAATCCAATCAGGATTCGCATGTTGAGCCAAGTACGGATTTGGGTCACTCGACATCTCGCGGTGGTAAAGGTCGAGTAACTGATCGGTGAGTGAGTCTTCATTGTCTAGGCGACTGCGAGGAATCGCGAGCGAATCGCGGCGGGTCGTCGACGGTGCGAGGAACGAGTTCATCCTTCAACCCTTGACAAGAAGGCACCGGCCGTCAGTCACAGCGTCAAATCGTAACCGTCGCGGGAATTGGGTCAATGCCACTCTGACAATGGAAGGCAGCTCGAACAAAAACGGCTCTCGAAGCCATCCATCGACTGGACGTCCCCAAGAGCCATTACCTGTACGGAGCAACGAATTACTCCGTCAGAAGACGGAGAATTGGCGATTGCAGAAGCGCATCAGAGACTCACTTCCGGCAACGCATCCGGCTCCTTCATCTCCGCGAGCCGGCGAGAAAGACTGGTCGTCAATTCGAGGTAGGCCTTTGCGACAGGGGAATCAGGATAGCGACGAACGATGGGTTCGCCCGTATCGCCGCATTCCGCGACTCGCGGGTCGATGGGAATCTCGCCCAGAAACGGGACCCCTCCAGCCGCCGCGAGCTTGCGTCCGCCACCATGACGGAAGATCTCGTATCGCTTGCCATCCTCGCCGATGAAGTAGCTCATGTTCTCGATGACGCCCAGGACCGGCGACCTGAGTTCCGTGAACATATTCAGCGCCTTTTGAGCATCGACAAGGCTCACGTCTTGCGGTGTCGTCACGATGATGGCGCCGCTGAGCAACACCGTCTGACAAAGGCTGAGTTGCGCGTCGCCCGTGCCCGGCGGCATGTCGATGACCAAGACATCCAACTCGCCCCAGTTAATCTGCATCAGGAACATCGTCACGTATTTTGCGACCATCGGCCCTCGCCAGAGAACGCCGCGGCCGGCGTCCGGGACGAAACCCATTGACATGAGCTTCAACCCATACTTTTCCAGAGGAAACGCCGTCGTTTGAGGATCAACAGGGCCAAGCCCCATCATGGTCGGCACACTCGGGCCATAAATGTCGGCATCCATCAGACCGACTCGTTGACCGTGCATCTGAAAAGCGACGGCCAAATTCGCGGCAACGGTCGATTTTCCGACTCCGCCCTTACCACTCGCAACGGCAATCAGATGGCGAACTCCGGGAAGCGAGACGCGTGCAGGACCGGCAGGCGGGTGCATTGTTGAATCTCCTCTATCGTTTACGTGTTTTCCGGTTGATCGGGTTGCACCGGTTGACACAATTGGCGGAGCATTTCGAGTCGATAGATTCCGGTATCATGCCCGTCATTCCAGACGATTTGATAAGCATACGCGCCTCTCGCCGGCATCGCCACCGGCGTCGGCGGTCCGGCCTGCAATTCACGCTCCGTCAAGACCTGAAGCGGGTTCGGTGGACGCTGACGTTGTTCGTTGCAAGTCGCACACGGACAATGCTCGCGCAACGCGCGGAACGAGACACGACCGACCATGCCATCGGACCATGCGATCCGAAGCCCGTCTCCGTCACGCCGCAGCGATAATGGACGTATCAAATTGTCCACGGTGCTAGGCCTCCTCAAACCATGCTTGTAGTTATAGGCGTGAAACGGCAGTTCG